>JAFXPE010000010.1 GCA_017528205.1 Alphaproteobacteria bacterium
GTTTCAATCCTGTCTAATATTACTCATAAAGAATTTTCTTGGTTCCTTTATCTCGATATACTAGACTTTATATCTTTATGATATACCGTCTGCATATCCTCTTATTTTATACTATATTTACGATGTTTTATAACTTCCGCAACAAACCTCCCGGCTTGTTGCCCTAACCTCATCGGCCGGTGATGCGTTTTATATGATATTCCTTTTCCTTTGTCAACACCTTTTTGTAAAAAAAAATCACTTTTTTTGATGATTTTTACAACGTATTGTTTTTGCAAAATATTTTTTGTGCAAAATTTTTCTTCGCGAATATTTTACAACTTATCGCCCCACTTTATTTAAGGTCCTATATCCGCCAATTGCGCCGCGAATTTGGTGCTTTTTAACAAAAAAACAATTAAAAATCAAAATGTTAAATATTTATTAATTATTTTCTTACAAGATTCGAATCAGATTCGGAGAGGTTTTTGATGAAATTTGATTTCTTTACATTCGGCGGTCGATTCTTTTGGGAAGACATCTACAATTACCAAGATTGGGTAATTCAGCGCAACATTATGAATCAAAAGTGTCGCCTGCTCGATTCTCATAACATCCGACGTCATTCCGGAACTTTTGAACAATGTAAAGAAACACTTTTAAAATATATAGAGGCTTACGAACTTGATCCGCTTTATGACGATACGATTGTGATACTTCACGGATTCGGACGCTCCAAAAAATCCATCAAACCGCTGGCCGATGCGCTCAAAGAGTTGCCGGCAAATGTTATTGCTCTCGGCTATCCGTCTTTGCGGCGCGACATATTTTATCACGCCACCATGCTCTCGCAATTTTTACAAAATCTGGACATTAACGGACGCTTGTTTATCATCAATGTCGGTTCCAGCTGTTTGATTACGCGCAAATTATTGAGCAAAAGTCGCAACTATCGGCAATACAACATTGCACGGATTCTCGACATCAATCCGCTTAACTCCGGAAGTGATTTGGCCGAGTTGTTGGCAGGAAAGAAGTTCTTTAATTTTGTGCTCGGTCCTATGTTGCACGACATTTCAACCCCGAAAGCCGTTTCTTTGGCGCATATTCCGCATGATATTGATCATGCGATTATCTTTTCGCCGCTCACCGTACACGATATAGTAAGAAAGGCATTGGCTCGCTTTGATAGTTTTCCGTTTTCAACTCCGCCGAGCGAAGAATCTTATGCCGATAACGTAAAAACAATCAGCAAAAACTCCTTTTTTCCGCTCAGCAATCCGGAGTTATTCAAATATTGCAAAAACTACATTTCGAACGGAAAATTTTACACCCCGAAAACCGGTGGAAACAAGAAAAAAGACGGCGAAACGGCCTCTAAATTTCAAAACCCGAAATCCCCTAAATAAGCCGGCTTAAAACTAAAATTTATCCTCCGAATTACAAAAATTTAACAAATTTGTCATAATATGTTGAAAAAAATTATGCTATAATGTATCCTATAAGAGTATATTGGCTAAGGATTTTGCTATGGAACCACGACGTCTTGTCCGTCTTATCTGCTTGTTTTTCCTGACATTTTTTATGTTATGGAATCGTGCGGTTTACGCCGATGATCAAGGCGGGCAAAACACGAATACCACCGGCGGAAACGAGCAGGTTTCATGCGAACTTAACGAAAATCAGCAAAAGCAAATGGCGCAACAGGCAGCATCCGAAGCGGAAGCCGCAGCCAAAAAGTTGGAAGAAGTCGCCGACCTTATCAAAAAGAATTTCAAAGACAGCAACGGTGTTTGCCACTATCTCGACACTTCTTGGTTTTGGGAAGACGGCGAATGGAGTGCCAGCGAAAGAGGTTACACCTCCGAAGATATGCAAGGCGCACAAAAGGCTGATGAAATTTTGGGCGGAAGCAAAACCGTCCAAAGCATCGAACGCGCCAACAGCAGCGATTTGAAAAATTATACCGACTGGGACTTCAGCAAACTTCGGCAACGCGCTTATTCCAGCGACCAAAACAACTCTAAAGCTCAAAAATGCCAAGAAATTATGTCTCAAGCCGAGGCGGCAATGGGCAAAAGCGCCGACGATGCCAACAGTTTCTTCGGCCATCGCAATAAAGCGCATCAATCTTTGGTGCTTTTGTCGGGCAAGCTTGATTGCTCTTGCGAAAAAGATGCCGATGGCAATGTCAAAGGAACTTGTAAAGAAGACGATTTTGAAAAAAATTCCGACGTTGACGGTTGCAAATCCGTTGCCATGTATCAGGAAGAATTATCCGGTTTTTGCATTACCTGCAAACTTTTTGCCAGCATTATCGGAACGGCGCAACAAATTTCCCGCAACGCCTTCGAGGCTTCGGCCAACTCGCTGTGCGGCATTTTGGGAATTGCTTTGCTGATTTATTTGGCCTACATGACTTTGGTTACCATTGCCTCGCCGGAAGCGCAAAAACTCAGCAAATATCTCACCTCAATAACCATACAGGGTTTCAAAGTGGCTTTAACCATTTTGATATTGCAAAATCCGACATTTTTATATCAAAAATTACTCAGCCCGATTCTTGACGGAAGCATTGATTTCAGCATCGCGCTCACCGGAGAAAAAGGCGAATTGATTTCCGAGAAAGGCGCGCAATACAGCGATAAGTTTGATCAAAGCAGCGAATATTTTTCGGCCAAAACCGCGCAAAGCATGGTTGGAGCAATTGATAACTTTACCGATTCGGCGGCTCTGATGCCAGCCATCGGGCGCGCGCTTATTTGCCGTGCCTGGAGCGATTTGGGCATTAAGCGTGCTTGGATGATTCCGAGGTTTATGATGTTTGTTGAAGGCTCCATCATTTACATTTTCGGACTGGGAATTCTGCTTGCCATCGGCTTTTATATGCTCGACTGCGCGGTAGAACTGGGGTTGGTGTTTGCGCTGATGACGTTTTTCGTTGCCTGTTGGCCGTTCAAAATGACTTCCGGCTACACCAAAATCGGCTGGAATATGTTTCTTAACTCGTTCTTCAATTTTGTGATGATGAGCGTAATAGTCATCTGCATCACTCGCCTGTCTTCACAAGCGCTATCCGTGGGCAATTCAATTGAAGAATTACAGAATTTGGTCAACAGCGACAGTATTGATGCCTTGGATAAAGCCATGGATTTGGGCGGATTGCAAATGGTAATGGTGGTTGTATGCAGTATGATGTGCTTTAAGTTGCCGAAAGAATCCGGCAGACTTGCCAACAAATTTGCCGGCGGCGCGCATATTGCCATGGGCGGTGCTTTGGGCGGCATGGCGGCCGGTTTGGTTACCAACGCCATCGGACGCACGGCCAGAGTCACCGGTAACGTTGCCGCACCTGGTGCTAAAATCGCCGGTAACTACTTAATAGATAAGACCGGCATGAAGGACAAAGTTAAAGGCCTGACCTCTAAAGCCAAGAACGCCATCGGTAGTATCGGCATCGGCAGCAAGGCTAAAATGGGCGCCAAAGGCCGCGACGCCAATGCCAACAAATTGCAAGATTCGCCAAGCGGCGGGTTTTTACCGGATAAATAAGCGGAAGGGATAAGATTATGAAATCGGCAATGATATCTTTAATAGTTCTTATCGTTATCTACTTAGCACTTCAAAACGACGTGCTGAACATAATCAGCGCGGACGCTTTTCATTATGCGTCTTACGCCTTGTTTGTTATTGTTGTTGCCGCCGCTGTTTACTTTGTTGGCATCAAAAAGCCGCAAAACACCGAGTTACCGCGAAAGGAAGAGAAAGATGAAAAATAGCATTCGACATTTCTTATTCATCTTTGCTTTTCTATCGTGCATATTTACAACAAGCACGGTGTTAGCCAGCAAATGTCAGACTGACCAACTGGATGAAATCAAAAAGCAATTAAACCAAGCCTCCAACGACGCGTGCAACGCCTTCATAAGTGCGGCCTCAGATTATAATTCCAAAGCTGGAAGTTATGTCAGCTCATGCAATTCAAGCTTGACGAACGAAAGTCCGGCATTGCCGCCGTCAGATGATATGACGGCCGCTAAAGCCGCCGGCACCGATATTTCCGACTCTAATTTATATAAATACAACGGCATTCCGTGGAGTGGTGAAAATCCCGAAGATGCCGCTTGTTTGCAAAAATTGCAGGAAACGCAAAAAGCATATCAGGCATATCGCAAAGCTTACAACAATATGTTGCATCGCGTGCAAGCCACCAAAAATCCGAGTATCGGCAGTTGCTCGTGTGATGAAAACGGGCAAAACCCGATGTGTGTATCCTTAAATAAAACCTCGGAAGAAAAAGCCGACCAAGACGGTGATTGTCCGCCGGTACAAACATTTCAAAATATGCTTTCCAACTGCCCGCTGTGCAGTATATTCCGCGTAGTTTTGCAAACCGATGCCGATTTGGCCAACGTTGCGTGGACCGGAGTGGCCAAACCGTTGAGTGAAATTGTCGGGATATTCTTCTTAGTTTTGTTGGCAATTGAAGCACTTAAGTCGGTTGCTTCAATGGGCGGTTTAAAAATCAGTTCTTATATAAAATCCGTATTGCTGACCAGCTTGAAAATCGCCATAACGGTTTTGATGCTCAGCAATATGCACTACATCTACGATTTGTTTATTTCTCCGGTTATAACCGGCGGTATGGAATTGGGCTTAACCATTGCCCAATCCGGCGGCGGCGATTTCAGCTCGTCCGAAGATGCCGGAGCCATCAATTCGCAAGGTATAGATCCGGCGTTGTTTGATAAAATTATGGCCACAGTTCGAAACTTTGGAACGGCCGCCTCAACCACTCCGGCCGTCGGTATGAGTTTAATCTGCAATTCTTGGCCGTCCGGTTGGTTCAGCACTCCTAAAATCGGAATGTTTCTCAGCGGTTTGATTATTCTGTTATTCGGATTTATGATATGGTTGGCCATGTCGTTTTACTTGATAGATTGTTCGGTTCAGCTCGGCATGCTATGCGCTTTGGTGCCTTTGCTGATTGCCTGTTGGCCGTTTAAAATGACGCAAACCTACACCACCAAAGGTGTAAAGATGATGATGAACACCTTCTTCAACTTTACCCTAATGGGCGTAATACTCATGATGGCGATACAAATAATAAACTTTGCTTTAAGCGGAGGGGGACAATTTTCGTTTAACGACTTGGTAACCGCACTTAACAACGGCAACATCGACGAGTTGGAAAAAATATCTTCGCTTGACGGCGTACGCACCTTGATTTTGATTGCCTGCTGTATTTTCTCAATGAAGTTGATTGCAAAAGTCAGTGCTCTGGCCGACCAATTCTCGCCGGGTGCCGGTATGGCCATCGGTGCGGAAATGGGTGGATTGGCAGCGGCCGCCGCTACCAACACCGCCAAGAAAGCCGCAAGCTCGGCCGGAAGAGTTGCCAGCAAGAGTATTTACGGTATGGTTGCCGGTCGCAGCGGTTTGACCGGCACGGCACAAGATACGGTTGGTGCGTTGGATAGCCAATGGCAACAAAGTTGGGCTGAAGGCAGTCAAAACCGCATACCGACCAAACGTCAGCCGGGAAGCGGTGATGATGGAATTGTTCAAACCCGACCGGCCGCATCTTTGACCGAAGGCGCCGGAAATACAATTAACGGTGCTATGGACCAAGTCGGCGGCGGACACGCCGAAGATGCCGGTGATAAGGAAATATTGGCGGCAGCAACCATGGGAGCCGGTGGTGCCGGAGCCGGCGCGGGTGCCGGAGGTGCTAGCGCTGGTGCCGGTGGTGCAAGTGCAGGCGGTGCAAGCGCAGGAGCCGGAGCATCTGGCGGTGCAGGTGCTGGCGCAGGCGGTGCAGGTGCCGGAGCCGGAGCATCTGGCGGTGCAGGTGCTGGCGCAGGCGGTGCAGGTGCCGGAGCATCAGGTGGGGCGCAAATGCAAAACATGAACGCCACCCCGAGTTCGGCTCAACCGAGCAATCCGCAAGGCCGCGAAAACAGCACTCCGCAAAGCGGCGGAAACGACAACATTCAGCAGCATAACTTTAAGACTTCAACCGACCAAAACGGCAACGAAATTACCAAGGATTATGACCAAAACGGCAAACTGCGTATGGAATCCACCAAAGGAAAAGACGGCTCTACAAGTACCAAGACATTTGATGAAAACGGTAAACTGCAATCCGAGCGTATGAAAGATGCTCAGGGCAACAGCCATAGCAAGAACTACGACAAAGACGGCAAACTCCGCAGTGAAACCCAAAGGTCAAAAGACGGTGAGATTACACACACCGACTATGCGAACAACGGCCAATCAATGAGCAGAACTTATAACGTAAATGATCTATACGATAAAGCCGGAAAGCCTGAGGCTACCGGTGGAGGCGGCACAGGCGGCGGCTCTAATGCCGCACCGCAATCGGGTAATCCGAGCGAAGGCGCCGGACAATCTCCGACGACCAACCAAGGAAATCCGCAGCAACCGAATCAACAACAATCCGGCGACGATTCACCCCGCAAGAAGATTCAAGATGCTTTGGATAACAACAACGACAAGAAAGACGATAAAAAAGACGAAAGCGTTATCGGCTCCATCTTCCAAAATATGACGGCGCCGAAACAAAATGTAGAAATAACCTCACCGCTTGATGAGGAAGACAAATAAGGCTAAACACACCAGAAAGGAAAAGACGGAAAATATAACACATTGCAGATAAACGAAAGCTATGATAAACTAAACCGGATAGGACGCAAAATGAAAAAGATTGGGAATATAAATATTTGGAGAATATTGAAAATATTGTGCATTATATTATGCGCCGTATTCCTTTTTGCGGCCTGCAGCAGCGAAGATAACGGTTCGTTGCCGCGCGCTCAGGACGATTCCGATATGGGCGATGTCAGTAACGGTACTCTGGCCAAGGAACAACGCCAGTGTATTCAAGAGGGTATACTGGAAAAGTTTTATACCGGTCTCAGCAGTATGGCGTTGAAAGTATATTCGCAATTAACTTCCGAAGATTTGCTTTCCCTTATGGTTTTGGCCTTTTCGCTGTGGATGGCTTATCAGGTTTTACGTCATGTGTCGGCCACCACGCCGGAATCGCTGGGCGAATTTTGGACTAAGATTCTGCGCAAAGGTGCCATCTGTTTTGCTTGCGGCTATCTGGCCTCATCTTCGGAAAATATTTTATACACCATAAATACCTTTGTCTTTCCGATTTACATTACTTTGTTGCAATTTGCCTCCTCTATTTTGGAAATGATGGGCAACGGCCACAGCAGCACATCCCTACAAGTGCCCGGAGATATGGGCCTGAACGAAGAAATAAGCCATCAAATGACCGATTCCGGCTGTTCGCTTTCCGGAGCCGGAGTTAAGATGACCAACGGCTCATTTCCGCAAGAACCGCTGAAAATGATGGGGTGCATGGCATGCACCGTCAACGATCGTTTAAGCGTCGGTTACAGTATTGCCGTTAAAGTGCTGTTCAGCACAAATCTTTTCGGCTTTTTCGTCGGTCTGTTTTTGGTGGTGGCTTTCACCTTAACCAAGTGGGGTTTTGTTTTATATTTGGTCGACAGCATTTTCCGTTTGACCATGATGATAATTATAATGCCGTTCCTCATATTGTTCTACGCCTTTGAACAAACCCGAAAGTGGACCAACACCGGCTTCAAAATTATCTTAAATTCGGCGGCGCTGATGCTCTGTTTGGCGGTTTTGGTATCTATGACCATTTTTGCCATGGAAGATATGCTAAAAAACAAAGAGCTCGGCAATTTCGGCGACATCGGTGCTTATGAAAGTTTCGGCACAGTGCCTCTATCCATGATGTTAATGGGCTTTTGCATATTAAAAGCCGCCGGCACCGCGGTATCTCTATCCGAAAGTATAACCGGCGGCAGCGGCGACACAAGTTTTCAGAAGAAAATGGCGGCACTTGTCGGTACCATCTCCGCAGGAGTATTTGCCTTAGTAACCATGGGGGCCGGAAAAATTGCTATGATAGCCGGAAAATATTCCGCTCGCGCTCAGGCCGCCATGGGAATGGCCAATAAAGCGCGCAACAAATTACAGCAAATCCGCGGCAAAATGAATCAGATGGCCGGCCGTGACGAACAAGGTCGGGGAGGTGTCTGATGAAAAAGTATCTCTTAGCCCTACTCTTTACAATCTCCGCCATAATTTGCCTCATTCCGTATCCGAGCAAAGCCGATAATTACAGCTTAACGGAAATGCAAATTGCTTCTGTATTATATAACGAAGCCGGTGGCGCCGGTCGACAATCCATGATGTATGTGGCCGACGTTATCCGTAACCGCTATGTTGAACAACGCACCAAATACGCCAAATACAGCTCAGGTATTACTTATGCCGATATTCTGTTTCAGGGCGCCTTTGAAGGTGCGGCACCTAAATTTGCCAACAAAACGGCCGCACAGCTAGATCAAATGGGCCGCAACTGGTCGAAAAATTCCGGCAAATGGGAACAGGCCTTAAAAATTGCCCGCGACACCGTATCCGGTGCTTTGCCTAAAGTGGCGCAGGGTGCCAACAGTTTCAACCGCTCACACTCGAAAAGCAAGTCCATTTTTGTGGATCCGGCAACCGACCACCGCTTTTACAGTCAGGAAATCGGCGGTATTCGCCACCGTTCTTCGTTGATGAGCGATGACACTCCGGTAAACATTGATCCGAGTTCATATCCGCAAGGCTCGACAACCGCGCCGTCTTCACCGACAACCTCGAGCAACTCCGACGGCAGCGACGAAAGCGGCAACTGCTTGTTTGAGAATATGCAAAAACTTTATATGGAAAGCAGTGCCAATGACAGCGAGAACGACAGCTTATGCTGGTATTGCAACGTGGTGGTGGTTTTAACCAACTCTTATCTGAATTCTGCCAGCAACGCCCTGCCAAGCTCGGTCAGCTTAGGAAAACTTATTTTGCAACTCGGCTTTTTGATTTGGCTTGCCTACTACATTTTGCAACAGGTCAGTTCGCTTTCGCCGATAACCCCTGGCCGAATGTTGCAGGAAATTCTGTTTATGGGCTTTAAGGTGGCGTTGGCCTATGCGGCGATAGATTCGTCGGTACAAGACCTTATTGCCAAATACTTTATAAACCCGGTAGTCGGCTTCGGTCTGGACTACGGCAATATTTTGTTTGACGGTTTGGCGGCAACATAGTGAAGGAAAAAACAATGAAAAACATTATGAAAAATATTTTCCTCTCTCTGATTTGCATTTTAATAATGCAAGCCTTTTGTGTTGCCGATGCGCTTGCCGCCGCAGCCACTCCGGACAGTGCCAATTTGTTTGACAACCACATCTTAACCGGAATGGCGCGCTTTATGCACAAAACTTATCAAACTTTGGGCAATGTCTTGATGATTGGCCACGCGCTGATGTGTTATGCCATAAAAGTTGATTATACTTGCGTGTTTGTCTGCGCTTTGGCCAAAATTCCGAATTTGGGATTTTTGATTGTGGGCGCCATTATTTATGTTGTCGGCGTTTTAATGTCACTAAGCATCGGTATGTACTTTTTGGATATTGCTTTCAAACTTGGTTTTGCTATTTTGTTTATGCCGGTCAGCATTGCCCTTTGGCCGTTTCCACCAACCAAAAACAAGTTTTCTGAGACCTTAAACATTATCATCCGCAACGGTATGTTATTTATGTTGGTAGCGGTCGGCGTATCATTTGCGATATCCCTTATTTCCAACGGTCTGATGGAGGGCGGTCAAGACGCCTTCTGGGATGCGATTGCCGATAAAAAAACCGAAACTCTGTCCGAAAACTTTTCGCTTTTTAGTACACATATTTTGGTTGTCGGTTTCAGTTTAATTTTCGGTTTCAAAATTTTAGAATCCAGTGTCAGCAATTATCTGAATTCATTTTTCAGCGATCCGGCATTCGGACGTTCCAGTCCTATGCACTTTATGGCCACTCAAGCTGTTGGTTTAGTCTCACAAAACGCGGTAAAACCGGCACTTTCTTTTGCCAAAGACGTGGCCACCCATCAAACCGGTAAGGCCATTGCAGGCGTGGGTACCGGTATCAGCAAACTTTCCAACGCGCAAGGACGCCATGAGTTAGCCGCAGGTATTAAGGGCTCCGTACAGGGAATGAAGCGCAATTTAGGCAGTGCCGCCAACAAAATGCTACACCCGCGGCAAACCTATAATCAGGCCATGCAATACGCCGGAAAGAAAGCCAATCAGGCCATTCAGGCCGCCGGCACCGTTGCCAAAACCGGACACGATTACTTTACGGCATTTATGCCTACTCCGTTTGAAGAAGCCGACCGGCAGTTGCAAGTTAATTGGGTTAACAAAAAAATTGATAATTTTACCGCTAAATGGGGTAGCCGTGCCGAAAATATGATAGCTCACGGCGGCGAAGGCGTAAAGCAAGGCATTGCCACCGGCATAGCAAAAGCCAACAACGGAATACAGACCATGCGCGGAAAGCCGGAAAATAAGATTAACGCAGCGGAAGTTCGCGCCGGTTTACACACCGTGCGTGCGGCGGTTGAAGATACCACCGAAGCAGTCGTTCAGGGCGGTATTCAACAAGTTCAGCAAGCCGGAGCCGCCGTTGCCGCCGGAGCCGGAATATTGAAAGATAACATTAAACAAACCGGAGCTAATATTGCGCAAAAAGGTGCCGCTCTTGCTCAAAAAGCTATGGATAACAAAGTCGGACGGGCGTTGAATTCGGCGGGCGGTTTAATAAAAGAAGCCTATCAGACTTCCGACCAAGCCCCTATTTCCGCGGCACCGACCAAAATCATATCCACCGCGGACAAAGTGCTGTCGGCACCGTTTAAGGCGGTTCGTCACCCGATTAAAACCGTGCGCAAACTGGCGCAGTTGCCGGATATGATGGAAAAGGCCGACAATGCCGTCGATAAAACGCTCAAAGATATGGGCAAGCGCTCGTTTAAAGAAAACACCCGTGTTATTCTCAAATCAGGCGGACAAATTGTGTTCCGTACTGCCAAGGATACCATGAAAGACGCACAACATTTGGGCGAAAATACGGCCGGAACATTGGGCAATATTTTAACCGGATTCGGTAATTCACTCGCCGACAACAGCAAGAGTAGCAAAAAGTCGGAAAAGAGCGGAAAGAATATGAATTTCTTTGCCAATCTCGCCGCCAAAGACAAGATGGATATGGACGATCCTTTGGTAAGAGAAAGAGAGGAACAGGAATATTTTGCGGAAATGGATGTGGACCACTAAGAAAGAATGCAGGGATAAAAACATGAAGAAGATAGGAAAAATAGTCTGTTTGTTATGTATTCTGATAATCGGAATTACGCTTCCGTATGCTTCCGCGTGGGCTCAAGCTTCCTGCAGCGCCGCCGACAGAAGCGATTCCTGTGCCAAAGCCGCGGCAGCTTGCAAGCCTGGTGTTACCAGCGAAAGGACCAAGCGTGATGCCGTGATGCAAGGTTCATCTTCTGCCAAATTGGATATTAACTGTTTGCGCAACAACTCTGCCAATTCTTGTTTCAACTCCGTACCGATTACCGGCGGTACCGGCAACTACAATTCCATCGGCAAGCGCGCTGCCGGCCGCAACCACTACGGAACGGATATCGGCGCCAGCAACACCACTTCGGCGCAAGCTTTGGCCGCCGCCGATGGTGACATTGTTTACTTTTCCCGAACCTCAAGCGGTAGCGGCATTACCACCGCCATCAACCACCCGAAGCCGTGCGGCGGAATGTTTCACACGGTTTACCGCCACCAATACAAAGCGCTCAAAACCGGCGGCCACGTTGCCAAAAACGAACCGATAGGCATTGTCGGCGGCTCCAATTACACTGGCGGCAAACTATGCCAACACCCGAGTCAAGACGGCGGTGCCAGCGGTTGCCCTTACGGCGGCACAACCGGCAAAGGCTATTATCAGATTCACTTACACTTTGAGTTAGCCGATGGACCGCTGACCGGAAACAGCACTTTGGCCAGCACTCAAACCATTTTGAAACCATATTGTAAAGACGTCGGCTCTATGTGCGGCGATTGTCCGGGAACCTCAAGCGATTGCCCATGCAAAGGCAATTGCGGCGGTGCATTTGGAGATTCTTCCACTCAACAAAACTTACCGGCCGACGAAGCAACCGAAATTGCAACTCAGAAAGCCTGCAATTTTGCCAGTTACTTAGATTCTGAAAACTGCGTATTCTGCAATGTTTTCAAAATTATGTTCAACTCCGCCAGCGAAATCGCCAAAGTGGCCAACGACAGTCTGGCGGTGCCTTGTCGAAATTTGGTGGAAATCGGTTTTTTAATCTGGATATTCTTCTACTTGCTCAAGCAAGTCTCTTCTTACGGCGGTGCATCCACCGGAGAAATGCTAAAAGGCTTATTGTATCAGGGTTGCCGCGTGGCGATTGTGGTAATAATTCTCAACGGCTCAATTTATAAAGTTATGGATTTGACACTTAATCCGGTGCTTAAAACGGGAATGAATTTCACCGAATCTCTCAGTAGTGATTCCACTTGTCCTTCAGATAAAGATTATATGCAAGGCATAAAAGGTTATAAAGACGGTGGATATGAAGGCTCCGATG
Organism: Alphaproteobacteria bacterium; assembly: GCA_017528205.1. Classification (GTDB taxonomy): domain Bacteria; phylum Pseudomonadota; class Alphaproteobacteria; order RF32; family CAG-239; genus RUG410. The sequence goes on from JAFXPE010000010.1 coordinate 12,538, forward strand.
TAGACGGCGGATTACCGGTCGATTTGGGCAAATCTATTATTTGCAGCATAAAGCATTTGGAAGATTCTACCGGTATGTTGATGGGATTGGGCAAATATTCCATGTGTTTGGGAGAAACCATTCATCGCTGGCTTAAAGGGCTTATGCCGGGGCTCGGCTATATGTCTACCGGTGCTTTTCTCTGGTTGGCCGGCTTGATTTTGTTGTTGGCTTTCCCGTGGTGTTTGGTTGACTGTATTTTGCAGCTGTGCCTTGCGGCCGCACTTATGCCGTGCGCCATTGCCGCTTACGCTTTCAAAGTAACGGAAAAATACATCAAAATTATCTGGAATTTCTTTATGAATGCCCTATTCAACTTTGTATTTATGGCGCTCATTGTGTATATTATCAACAGCCAATTCAAAGACTGGATAGGTATAGACGGTTCTGCCACGCCTGATGATGAGGTATTTATTACCGGATTTACTTCCTTTAACGGACTTGCCTGGTGGGGTATCGGCGCCATCAAAATTATGGCCATCTGCTTCTTGTGCTGGACCTTCTTTGATGAAGCCGGTGGCATGGGCAAACGCTTTGCCGATTCTCCGGGGCTTGGCGGAGGTGCCGGTATCGGCCGTATGGTCGGCGGAACTATGGCCGCATCGGCTATGAACTATGGTGCCAAGCCGGCGTTACACTTAGCCAACAAAGGGGCTCAATTGGTGGGAACCGGTGTCAACTCTTTGGCCGGCAACTGGGGGCGTAGCCAAGCTAACAGATTAACGGGCTGGGCTACCAGCAAATTAGGCGGAAAAACAATCACTGATGCTGACGGCAAAACCATCGGTTATCAAAGCAGCTTCCGCCTGCTCGGCCACCAGTTTGACCGCACGGTTACCAAAGACGAAAACGGCGTTTGGACACAGATGAAATCAGTTCATCAGCGCTCAGCCACCGACAAAGCATTTGAAAAGATGCTTGACGCAAACGGCAATGAAATGAAAGATGCCAACGGTAACACCATGTATCAGGCAAGACATCGTCTTTTTGGTGTAACCAGTGGTCGTGAAGCTATGATTGCCACCAAAGACGAAGACGGCAATTTGCATTATCAAACCGCCGATGGTAAAAATTCGTTTACCATGAATGCCGACGGAGAAATAGTTTCTTATAAAACTCCATATACCCGCTCAATTTTGCGCCCGTGGGCACACGAAAAAACCGTGCGTCAATTCGGTACCAGCCAAACCATAAACGACGGAATTTCCAAAACCACCAATCAGTTAGACACTCAGGGTAACGTTATCGGCACCACCACCGAATTTAAGAACGTTACGTCCAATTATTTGGTAAACAAAGACGGTACCATAAACACTATGGCCTTCAACCAAATGAAAAACGGTGCCTTAAATGCGGAAACAGCCGCCACCCACATGGTATCAACCGTAATGCAAAGCCGCGGTATGGAACTTGACAGCTCGTTTATCGACCGCCAGGTAAAGATAAACGACGACGGCTCGTTTACGATTATTCAAACCAATAACAACCAAAGCAAGCAAGTTATCCACGCTACCATGGTTGGCGATCAAATGCTGATTGAACAGCAAGTCACCGACGCTTACGGCAACATCACCCGCAACATCAGTAACGGCATTCAATCTAAGGTAGAAACCTTCACCGCCGTTCGTGACAAACCTACTCAGCCGGGCCAACTCGGACGTCTTACGGGTTACAGATATGATGCCCGTTACCGCATGTCCGACTATGCTCACAAAAATAACCCGTGGCGCGGACCGCTGACTGCCAAAGGCACTTGGGGACAAATGATAGATCCGGAAAAGGCTATGCTCGGATTCGATAAGGACGACTTCATTAAACATGCCGTTCAGGTTAATTTGAATAAGATGCAAAAGAGAATGGGCGCGGTAAAATTTGATCGTGAGTTGAAGACGGAAGGCTCCAAAGTCAACGAGCTTTACAAGATGTTGCATCGAAACGATGTTGATATCCAAAGTGTTACCGACGGTGTTGCCCAATTCAATACCGTGGCCAACTTTGGACAAGCGTCCGGCGCCGGATTTGTGGCGCCGCAAATGCCGAATACTCAAGACGGCGGTGTGTTGGGTGACAACACCAAAGGCGGCGATAACGGCGGCGACAAAAAAGACCGTAAGCCGGAAAAAGATACCGAAAAAGATAACCAATATCGTGACGAAAAAGAGCGCCGCCAGCAACAGGCCGAACAAGAGCGTCAAAAGAAACAGGAAGAAGAACAGCGTCGTCAGCAACAGGCCGAACAAGAGCAACAAAAGAAGCAGGACGAAGAACAGCGTCGTCAGCAAGATGCCGAAAAGGAACAACAAAAGAAACAAGACGAGGAACAACGCAAAAAACAAGATGCCGAACAAGAACAGCAGAAAAAACAAGAGGCCGAGCAAGAGCGTCAGAAAAAGCAAGAAGAAGATCAACGCCGTCAGCAGGAGCAACAGCAAGATCAACAGAAAAAGCAAGAAGAAGAAAACCTGAAAAAGCAAGAGGAAGCCAAGGAAAACGCCGCTCGTAACGAAAGGATTAAGAATAACAATGAAAATAAGGCCAAATTAGACGAAGAAAAGTCTAAGTTGGAAAAGGAACGCGACGGCATAACTCAGCAATATTCCGACATTGAAAAGCAACTGGCTTCGGCTAAAGCCGCCATGGATGCGGCCGGTTTGACGCCGGAAGAAAGAAACAAGGCCGCTGAAGAATACAACACGTTGTTGCAACAATCTAAAGCTTTGGGAGAAACTCTGGCGAAAAACCGCAAAGACAGCAACAATGCCATTCACGACTACAATGAACGGGTAGAAAAACACAACAGCGAGTTGGAAAGTAAAAAGCTGAAAAAATAGAATTGCTTTTGTATATAATCGACATTTTTGTCTTGCATTTTGTGCATAGTTGATTATTATGTACACAAATGTTATGTGTTTAAACAGAGGCTAAAAATGGAAGAAATTATTTTCCCGAATCAGATAAGAATGCATCGTCGTCTTCACGGAATGCCGATGCAAGAGTTGGCTGACCGTTTGGGTGTCAGCTTGTCTGCAATTTCCAAAATAGAAAAAGGCTATCGCCGTTTGAATCAGGAACAGCTGATTCAAGTGGCCGAATTGCTCGATTGTTCGTTGCAAGACTTATACGTTAACGAGCAAAATTCGCAGCAAGACGTAGTGCAGGCTTGGAAGCGCGAACAAGAACGCCGCAGCAAAATCAATCAGAGCGCGGGCTTAAAAACTTTGGGCGCCGGCTTACGCCATATTCGTACCAACAAAGGTTTGACGCTGATTGAAGTTGCCGAGCACGCCGATATGACCTTGTCGGTTTATCACCGTATCGAAATGGGCCAAAGAGAAGTATCCGACAAAGAATATCGCAACATTGCAAAAGCTTTGTCAATGTCTTTGGATCAACTGAAAAACGAGATTCAAAATCTGGATTCCCAAGGCCAGTTGGAAGATATTATCGAACACAACGACACACGTTATAAGTTGCTGAACAACGCACGTTATGCCAACATCGGCCTATCTTCTGCCGATTCCGATGATGAGATTATGATTCCGGTTTACGGCACAGGCAACGCGGAAGGCAACATTATAATTGATAAAGAAGCCAATTTCAAAGAAGTCGCTTGTCCTTCGGCATTGTTGGGTAAACAAAGCATTTACGCCGTCAACTTATGCACACGTCGCTTAGGTTCCTTAATTTCCAACCGCGCGGTGCTGTTTGTTGATCCGAATGAGGTGGTAAGCTCGGGTGATATTGCTTTATATTACATCAGCGACACCGAAACCAAACTATTGAGCATTCGCGAAGACGAGCAAGGACAGTTGTACGGTTTGCGTTGGAATCCGGATGAGCGGATAAACTTTAGCAACAGCGATTTAACCAAAATTCACAAAGTTGCGGTTATTTACCTTTAATACAATGTTTTTGGAACGATTTTAACAAGATATTTACTCTCTCTATTATATCATAGGGAGAGTGAATTTGTAAATAATTGGGAGCTATATCGGTGAGTGCTGAAGAAAACGGAAATCTGGTACCGGCGACGAACACACAGCTGGAAGAAAATGCAGAATTCAGAGGCAGTAAAGAAAATCAGGAAGATTTATTGCTGACAGCTCAGCGTTACCTGAACATTTTTCACCAAATACACATTTTCAAAGCTTTCAAGCGGGCTCAATTCAATAAAGAGCTGATTGAAATGCCGGAAAAAATCCGCAAAATTGTGGCCATGTTGCCGGGCGGACGTGTTTTGCTTGAATACATCGAAGAAATTGAAAAAGACGAAGGCATACAAGATTCCAGCATTTCAGCCTTAATTGAGCAACAAGGCAAAGACGGCTCCGCGGCAGACAAAGACAATGCCTACACCCTAAGACAAAGCGGAGCTCCGGCGGTGATTAACGCCCCAATAGAAATCAGCAGCGATTTTACCAATCTGTTGAAAGAAACCTTCAACACCTATTCGCAAAATCTGCAACAACTGAGCGCCAACATTCAAAAAATTGCCTCGCAGAAAACCGTAACCACGGCCGACGGCAAAGTGCAGGTTATGCCGGATATTACCGACACCATAACTTCGCTCTTAAAAGAAAACGCTCAACAGCAGACCGAGGTTTTAAAATCTTTCGGACAAACTTTGTCGGAATCTCTCAAAGAAAGCAAAAGCGTTCAAGCCGATTCCGGTATAACCGATACCATTGCCTCGTTGTTGAAAGAAAATGCGCAACAACAAAACGAAGTGCTTAAGTCTTTGGGTGCGACTCTTTCGCAAACCATAACCGATTCCAAGGGTGATGCGCCGCTTGTTACCAATTCGATTGCCGCGTTGTTGCGAGAAAACGCCCAGCAGCAAAATGAAGTATTGAAGTCTTTGGGCGAAACTTTATCTCGCACCATATCCGCCTCCAAATCTCCAAATTCCGGTTCGGATATTACCGACACCATAACTTCGCTCTTAAAGGAAAACGCGCAACAGCAAAACGAAGTTTTGAAGTCTTTGGGAAGCACTCTTTCGCAAACCATTTCCAAATCTCAGAGTGCGGATTCGGATATTGCCGAAACGGTTTCTTCGCTCTTAAAAGAAAATTCGCGTCAACAAACCGAAGCCTTGAAATCCTTTGGTGAAACCTTGTCGCAAGCGATTTTGCAATCGCAAAAAGAGTTGGTGGCTTCGCTGTTGAGAAACCAAAGCCCAACATTGGTACAAGTTCAGGCGCAGGCATACGCCTCCCCGCTTCCGCAATACAAAACCGAAGCTCAGGTCATTCCGCAAGAAGTACGCACCGAGTTGCCGGAAGATTCCAGCATTTTACCATTGCCGATAAATTCGGCACCGAAAGAACAAACGGTGCAACCGGCGACAGTTGTCTCGCAACCGATAGAGGTTGTATCACAGCCGGCAGAAGTCGCACCACAACCGGCAGCAGAAATCGTATCGCAACCTGAAGAACCGGTTGTTGAGGTCAAAGCCGAAGATAAAATTGAGGAAAAGGTCGAGGAAAAGACCGAAGATAAAGCCGAGAAAGGCAGTATTTTCAAGGCCATAAGCGAGAAGTTTACCGAAACCAAAAATAAACTGAATAAAGCCGGAGAAAATACCAAAAATAAAGATACAGCGCCGAAAGAAGAAGCTAAAGAAAAAGTGGCTCAGACCGCAGCTGTTGAAGAAAAAGCGGAAGTTACCGCCGGCAAAAATGCCGAGCAACCTGCTTCCGGCAAGTCCAAAAAGCATAAAAAGAAATCCGCCGAACAAAAAGCGGCTCAAGAAGCAAACGATAAAAATGCCAAAACAAACCAAGAAGAAGCTCCGGATAATTTTGTGTTTGCTTTGCCGACACAAGAAAAGGCAGATACCTCGAAGCCTGAATCAAAAGATGAAATTTCGCTGGCGGACTTTGATTTTGATGACAACGCCGATAACATTTCGGCCACGATTTTCAATGAATCCGACAATGCGTCGGCAACAACCGATGACCTGCCGTTGTCTCAGGATAATGATGACAGTGACAGCATTGACATAGATTTTGATGATTTTCTTGCCGCTGTTGAATCGACACAAGCATCTGCTAAAGATAATCAATCCGACACTCTGCCGGAAACTGAACAGCAGGTTTCGCTTTCAATGGACGACAATGAGGATTGGGGTTCGGCATTTAAGGAAAGCAAGCCGCAAAAAGCCGCAGATGCAAACCAAGACTTAAGTTCGCCGCAAACTTATGACAGCGCCATGCTTAAAATCCGCGATGCCTTAAACACCGAAGATGCCGTTTCGCTTGACGATATTTCCGCCGCGCCGGTGTCATTATCTCCGGAAGACGAAGCGCCGAGCTCCGATGACGATTCTTTAACTCAGGCCTTTGCAAATTTTGCCGACACGGCACAGGTTATCTCCAGCAACGAAGCTGATGACAGCGAATGGGAATATGTTGAAGAAAGCGCCGATGACGCATCTGCCGACGACGGCGAATGGGAATATGTTGATGAAAACGGCAATCCGGTTTCGCCTGACGATGCCGACGGCGAATGGGAATATGTCGATGAAGATGGCAATCCGGTTTCGGCCGACGGCGACGAAGAATGGGAATATGTCGACGAAAACGGCAATCCGATTTCGCCTGACGATGCCGACGGAGAATGGGAATATGTGGATGAAAACGGCAACGTTGTCAACCATTAAAAACAGCAGAGGGATTTCGATAAAAAAAGATTTACAAAAGCTATGTACTTCGTTAAAATGAGATGCAACAAGGGGTATCAAACATGACAAATTCCAAAGACGTAACCGCAAACAAGACAACCGTTTCCAAGGAATCGCTATGGTACATAGACAACTACATCGTGTTGCTTGACTATTATGACCGCACCATTTCGCGTATTGCGGCACGTTGCGTGCGTATGGGCAATATTGCCATGGAAGAATACAAGTTTTACCCTTACATTCTTGATGTGCTTGAAGAAATATGCGCTACCGGCAATTACATTATCGAGCATCCGGAGTTATATCCGTATGTTGAGCGCAAAATTGCCGGCGGTATCGAAGCCTTAAAGAAAAATTTGGCCTTGTATCAACAAGAATTAACCAACAACCAGTCGCCGGAAATGCTCCGCGCCGATCCGAATGAAACGGCCAAAATGAACGAGGTCATGAGCAATTTCGACAAAGCGGTTGACCCTACCGTCGGTGCCGGAATGAACATTGATGATTTGATGAATAAACTTATGGCCGAAAATTCCGTAACCACCAATGATGATTTTATTGATACCAAAAAATGAGAGCAGAGCTAAAGGTTAAAAACATGAACAGACTTGCAAAATTAATACTTTACAGTTTTCAAATTGCCTTAATTTTGAGCATCACCGCATGTTTGCAAAACAAAGAATTGCGTGAAATGGAAGCCAAAGTGGCTGCGGAATATGCTCAAGAGCAAAAAGGTGCCGAGCCGATTATCAAGCAACCGCAAGATCAAAACATGATTCGCACTCCGGAAGGAGCAAACGCTCTGGATTTGGAAACTCCGTTGCGTTGTAACGTAAATTGGGAAACTCAGCAAATGATTTTGTCTCTGCCGTACATCAAATCGGCATTTAAGCTTGAGCGCAACGGCAAAAACGATGCTCTGCCGCGCTTTGAAGTTACGGGTTTTTCCTTTGATATGATGCCGGCGGAACAAGCTTTGGTGCGCTTAACCAAAGAGGCCGACATTCGCATATCGTCGGCAGACGGTCCGTACACCAGCATTTCGGCGCAAGATTTGAAAGGTGAATTCTCGGAAGTTGTAAAAATGATAACCGAGTCGGCCGGAATTTATTATACCTACAACGCCAAAGACAAAATTCTTACTTTGAGCCGTCGGGTAAATATGACGCTGTTCACGCCGCATTCCCGACCGATTATTCTTGGTCTGCTTGATGTGATTCGCGGTGCCGGAATTACGGATATTGTGGTCAATTGGTCGGAATATTCCATCAGCTTTGACGCCGATGTCGAATTGCAGGAAAAAATTACCGACTTGATTAAAATATTTGAAAACAGCCCGACTTTGATTGCTTATGATGTCAGCGTTTTCCGTTTGTATCCGTATGATATGATGCGTGATGTGGAATGGAAAGAGTTGCTGAACGCCTTTGATTTCGGCACCATAACAACCGCGCAAACCGGCGTTATCGGCCGCGTGTTGACTACCACCAACGACATTACGGTAGAAAAGTTGCGTAAATTCTTGGGCACACAGGCCAATATCGAAACCGTTTCCGAAGGCAAATTTGTCGTTCCTAACGCTTGGTTGGCTCGCTTTGATATCGGCAAGTGCAGTTTGCCGGGAGCCGATCCTTACGGTATGTCTATCTTGGCGAAAGCCACCTTGGAAAAGGGTAACGAAATCTTTACGGATATGACGGTGGAAGTTACCGACGGACAAGTTACCAAATTTAACATTCGCAACAAACTCGGTGAAAACTTCCTGATAATCGGTATGCCGAATGAGCTGTTTGGCATAAATTCACCGAAGTCGGAAACAATAATCTTTATGGTTCCGCGTTTAATCAGAACCGTAAAAACCAACGAACCTATCAAAAATAAACTGAAATAAGAGGATACAATGGCAGAAGAAATTCAAACCGGACAGAAAATTCGCAAACTCAGAAAGATTAAACGTCCTAAGCCGCAAACCGCGCAGCCGGTATCTTTCGGGACACCGACCAAGGTAAATTATACTCAACCGGAATCTTATTCCGATACGCAGAATGTGTCCCAAGAACAGTATTTTGATAACAACGGTGACGCGGAAAACATCCATTTCATCACCGAAGAAGAATTGGTGCCACAAAGTTCGGATTCGATTTCTTTGCTTTTGAAAAACAAAACCGTGATGATGCTGTTGATTATCGCCGGTTTAATCGGTGCCATAGCCGGATATTTGATGACGCCGAAACAGCGTAGCGTTGCCGCGCGCGGTTTGGACGGCATTGTTTTCAATCCTGATTTACCGAGTGGCCGTAACCGTTGCGGTTTGGTAGAGCCGCATCAAGGTTGCGTGCTTTATATTATGAACCCGCAAAACAAAGAAGTTCAGGGCAAAGATTTTTACACCACGGCGGCCAAATGGACCAAGCGTGAAAGATATTTGATAGAAACCAGCAATATGCATTACAGCTCTACCCGCATTAAGCCTGGCTACATAGCGCAAATCAATATTCCGCCGCTGTCCTATTAGTTTTACAAAGAAAAAACGTAATGCCCGATTTATCGGGCATTTTTTTATGAACAAATACGCCCCTCTTTTCACCTGTCATTCTTGCGAATGCGAGAATCCGGTAAAAAGAGATTGCCGGCCAAGCCGGCAATGACAATAAAGAAAAAAGATACTCCAACCCTCGGCGAAGCCTCCCTCTCCTCGCTTTGCAACGGAGATTAAGCCTTGCTTTTTTCCTGCATGGCATTAGCACCGGAAATAACGTCTATCAACTCGTTGGTAATTTCTTCCTGCCGCTGTTGTTGATACAACAGGTTCATTTCTTCCAGATTCTCATCAATGTTTTTCTCGGCGTTCTGCATATTGGTCATTCGGGTATAATGCTCGGCGCTCAAAGAAGAATTGATGTGGCGAGCAATCGTAATCATCAGCATTTCATAGGTCAGCGCCTTAAACATCAACTCATTATCCACCGGCATCATCGGCACATTGTTGGTTTCCCATTTTTTATGTTTCAACTTTTGCAACGCCGCGTTTTCTACCGGCAATATTTTTTTCATTTCCGTACTTATACCGGCCGAGCCGTTGCGATAATGACAGCAGGTATAAATATCGGTTATCCGCGATTTACTGATGGCTTTTTCAATGTGCATCAGCACCGTTTCCGTCAAATCAATAACCGCTTTAACCGAGTTTGAAGTAGCAAAACCGTTCAAAATATTAAATCCGGCCTGCTCCGCCAATGCCGAAAGTCGCTTGCCTATGGTGATAAAATAAGCATCTTTCTTGGCGATTTTTTGCTCTTTGATAAAATCGCGTACCGTTTCCGTAACTTCGCGATTAAACTTACCGACCATACCGTTATCCGAGCCGATAAGCACAAACAAATGACGCTGATTCGGCGTTTTCTGCGACTTTATTTGCGGCATCCCGTTGTGTATGGCCAACACCTGAAAAGCATCACGTAAATTGCGCTGATACTTATCCAAAACCGTGTTAGCCTGCTCGTATTGCAAAATACTGACCGACGAGAGTGTCTTCATATTGCTGACAATATCTCGCAAGTCTTGAGTTGTTTTAATTTTACGTTGCAATACTTCGGACGCCATGTTTTATTCTCCGTTTTGCAAAGCCTCGGCAAAGGCTTCCACCATTTGCTTGATTTCCTCATCCGTGAGCTTGCGTCTTTCCGCTATCGCCTTTTCCAAATTTGTAAAATGACTGTGGAAAATCTTAAGCACAATTTCCTGAGATCCGGCACTTTGCTCGGCGTCCAATCCGTCAAACAAACCGGCGTTGGTAGCAGCAAACACCGCAATTTGTTCGGCCGCCGTCAGCAACAAAAACCGCCGTTGTTGCAATATCAATCTGACGGCTTGTCCGCGCAAAATACGCTGTTGCGTTTCTTTATCCAACTGCGTGCCGAACTTGGTAAACGATTCCAACTCCTCAAACTGCGCATAAAACAATTTCAGCGGTCCCACAACCGATTTATAGGCCGGAAGCTGAGCATCACCACCCACACGCGACACCGATTTTCCGGTGTCAATCGCCGGCATCAAACCCTTTTGAAACATTGAAGCCGAAAGATAAATCTGGCCGTCGGTTATCGAAATGATATTGGTCGGAATATACGCCGAAATGTTACCCGCCTCGGTTGCCACAATCGGCAAAGACGTCAACGAACCGCCGCCGTTTTCCGGCCGCAAATGCGTTGCCCTTTCCAGCAAGCGAGAGTGAATATAGAAAATATCGCCCGGAAATGCCTCACGTCCAGGCGGACGACGCAACAACAGCGACATTTGCCGATACGCACGGGCATGGTTGGTTAAATCGTCATAAACAATCAAAACATCGCGACCGTTACGCATAAAATATTCGCCGATGGTGGTTGCCGCATACGGGGCAATAAACTGCATTCCGGCCTGGTCGTCTGCCGTGGCAGAAACAATAATCGTCCGCTTCATGGCATCATATTTTTCCAAATCGGCAATCACTCCGGCCACCGCAGAATTGCGCTGACCGATAGCACAATAAATACTGATTACGCCGCTGTCTTTTTGGTTGATAATAGCATCGAGCGCGATTGCGGTTTTTCCGGTTTGGCGGTCACCCAAAATCAGCTCGCGTTGTCCTCTGCCGATAGGTGTAAAAGCATCAACCGCCTTAATTCCGGTTTGCAACGGTGTATCCACCGGCGCTCTGTCCATAATCGGTACCGCCTCAACCTCTATCGGCAAGCGAGTTTCAAAGGCATACGCACCTTTGCCGTCTAACGGCTCTCCCAGCGGATTAATCACTCGCCCGAGCAAATTTTCCGACACCGGCACATCCGATACACGCCCCGTGCGCACCACACGGTCGCCGGCCTTAATTTTTTCCGGACTGTCCAAAAATACCACGCCCACCGAGCCGCGATTCAAAGTTTGCACCATACCCTTAACATTGTGCGGAAACTGCAACAACTCGTCCATTTCGGCATTTTCCAAACCGCTGACGATGGCGGTGCCCGAAGATATTGACTGCACCACGCTGACTTCTTCTTTTTTCAAAGTCGCATTCATTTCATCTATGGTTTGCTCAATCGCCTCCACGGCGGATTTGCTTTTAATCATTTTTCACCTCGATTTAAAAACTGTTGAGACGTTTGATTAAGACCGTTACGAAACTCATTCAAATACGCCGCAAAATTCCATGCCACAAGCTGTTCGTCGGCTTCAATACACAAACCGCCGTAAAGTTCCGGTTGTACTTCGTAAATGAATTGCGCATCTTTTCTTAAATGCCAAGTTTTGTGCAAATAATCTTCCAGCTGTGTCTTAATTTTTGCCGACAACTCATGTGCCGACTTTATGTGAATATTCTTTTTATGACCGAAAGAAGCCGCATATTCGGCATTAACTTCCTCCGGCAATTCTGCGATTTTCGCCATCAGTTTCTTGGCCGCCAAAGCGTCGATATCGGCATCGGCAATTTGTTCAAAAGCCTTGCGGGTAAAGCGGTTAAATTGCTCCGCCACCGCTTTTTGCATGGTTTGTTCGAAATTGCTTTGTTCCGCGCTCATTTTATTGAGCCATTGTTGCTGCGCCGACTTATATTCTTCTACTGCCTTTGCGCTTAATTCTGCCGATAATTTCTCGGCATCTTCACCGGCCTTCAGCAATATTTTTTGCTTTTGTGCTTCCAACTTGCGCATATTGCGCATACTTACAAGCTCGGCCTGCCGCGCATTTTCGCGTGCATCTTCCGCCGCTTTTAATTCTTCGGCAATCGCCGTTTGTCTGGCTTCCACCGCCTTTAACACCGGCAAATACAAAAACTTTCGCAGCAAAAACAACAATATTATCAGATTGATAATTTGCGCCACCAATGTGAACAAATCAATTTCCATCGTCGCTCCCGTTTATTTTAATGGTTAATGGCATAATTCCAAAACGGATTGGCATAAAGCGTTAAAAATGCTATCAACAAAGCGTACAAAGCCGTTGTTTCCACCATTGCCAACGTAACGAACATGGTTGAGCGAATACGTCCGGCTTCGTCCGGTTGCTGAGCCATGGCGGTTAATGCGGCTGCCGCAGCTTGTCCTTCACCAAGTGCCGAACCGATACTGCCGATGCCCATACAAATGCACGCTCCCAAAACCGATACTGCTCCGATAATTGCGTATGAATCCATTTTTACCTCCTATAAATTACGTTTAATCACTGTTCTCACGCACGCTTGACGTATAAACCAACGCCAAAAGTGCAAATATATATGCCTGAATCGAGCCGGTCAGCAAACCCAAAGTCTGCATGGTCAGTGGCGCGATAAAAGGTATAAAAGCGCTCAAAATGCCGGCAAACATCACCCCGCTCAGCATATTGCCAAACAAACGTAGGCCCATGGCAAAAACCGAGAACACTTCGCTGAAAACATTCATTGGCAACAACAAAGGTACGGGTTCGATAAATTTGCGCAAATAGCCTTTTATGCCGGCATTTTTAATCGAAAAATAGGGTATGGACAGAAATACCGTCAACGCCAACGCCATTGTTGTACTGAGCGACGCCGTCGGCGGTCTGAACCACGGTATAAAAGTCAATAAATTCGCCACCACAATAAAGCAAAACAACCCCAACGCCATTTGCAAATATTGAATATTTTTTGAACCACTGGTTTCTCTGGTCTCGTTTTGCATCCACAACACAAAGGTTTCCAACACAACCTGCAACTTTGTCGGCTTTACCCCCACCTTCATATTTCGGGTAGCAATCCACGAAATCAGCGTAATCAAAGCAATCACAATCCAAGTGTTGAAAATTGTCACGTTTATGCTCACATCGCCGAAGTTCAAAACTTTAATGGCGTCAAAATTTTCCAACCCGATGGCCTTATCTTGCCATGGCAAATCCAACCAATGCGAAAAGTCAGCCTTAAAGTTCATGGTTTCTTGTTTTCCTCCTCAAAGGCGCTCACATACTTTTTCTTTTCCAACCCGATAATTACCACCTTGGTTAAAAAGAAAGCCAAAACATAAAGCAAAATCACCGCCGCATTGCGTTGTCCAATCATCACCAAAACTCCAAAGAACAAAGCGATTCGCAATAATGCGGTTACGGCAAAAAATTTCATTTTGTGCGCCAGTTCGCCCATGCGATTGATGCTCCAACGCATACTGTAAAAATAAATAATGCCGACAATTACACCGCAAACCGCGGCGGCGACCAAACGCCAATTTTCGGCCTGTTGCCACATGAGTTCCAAAAATCCGTCAGTCATTTTTTTATCTCCTTTTTGATTTCAACAGATTTAGTATCCATTTCGGCAATTTTATCATTTTCGATTTTTATCCACATATAAGCGTTAAAAACGCCCCAAGCAAACCCGACAAACAACAATGACAACCGCCACGAAAAACGTTGCGGAATAACGCTATCCAAATATCCGCCGCACCAAATTCCGAGCAAAATCGGCAAAATAATCACCCCGCCGAGCGAAGCAATCATTCCGAAATTGGTTTTCCAATGCCGATTCGGACGCACCTTCATCATTTCCGCTTTATAAACCAACTCGTCGCGTACTTTGGTATTTTGGGATTTTTCAAATTCAACCATCAAAATTTCCTTTACTCAATTGTCCGAAGCCGCGAATTATTCCCAACTCCAATCTGGCCATTGCGCTGTTTAATTCTTTGCGTTGTTCGTCATTGTATTTAAACTCTTTGCGAATAACCTCGCTCAACTCATCAAGCGTTTCGCCCGTTACGGCATTTTGCACCGTAATTGTCACCTCATCGCCTTTTTTCACCACGATTCCCCGATGACAAGCCACATACTTTTTTTCATTTTGCTCGGTGGTATAACTGACTATATTTGCTCCCATTGCCGCAGCAAAATCTACATGTTTGGGAAGCAAGGTATAATACCCGTTCAAAGTTTCGACCGTAACTTTGTTGATTTTGCTTTTCAGCACCGTTCCCAAAGGAGTAAATACCGTCAACTTCATATTTTATGCGCTCTCCTTCAAAGACTTTTCGTATTGTTCGCGTTTATCTTTGGTTTTGGCGATAACCTCGTCAATGTCGCCCACCATAAAGAAATCGTTTTCGGAAAGATAGTTAAATTCGCCCGAAAGTATGCGCTCACAACCTTCAATAGTTTTCTGCAAATCAACCGAACGCCCTTCCATTCCCGTAAACTGATAAGTGGTATAAAACGGCTGCGTCAAGAAACGTTCCAACTTGCGCGCGGTCAATACCGTTTGCTGGTCGCGCTCCGGCAACTCATCAAAACCGAGCATGGCAATAATATCTTTCAGCTCCTCATATTCAGCCAAACATTTTCTGACGGCAATTGCCACCCGATAATGCCTTTCGCCCACAATTTGCGGTACCAACATATTAGAAGCTGAGGCCAGCGGATCAACGGCCGGATAAAGTCCTTGTGCCGCTCTGGCACGAGACAAAACAATACTGGAAGAAAGGTGTGCAAACGTGTGCACCGCCGACGGATCGGTAAAGTCATCGGCCGGCACATACACCGCCTGAATAGAAGTGATGGCCGCATCGTTGGTCGAAGAAATACGTTCTTCCAATTCGGCAATATCCGTACCCAGCGACGGCTGATAACCCACTCGCGACGGAATTTGTCCCAATAGAACCGAAACTTCGGAGCCGGCTTGCACAAAGCGGAAAATATTATCAACCAGCAACAGCACATCTTTTTTCTCTTTATCGCGAAAATATTCCGCCATGGTCAAACCGGTCAACGGCACCCGAAAACGAATTCCCGGTGCCTCGTTCATTTGCCCGAACACCATAACCGTTTTATCCAAAACTCCGGCATCGCGCATTTCGCGATACAGTTGTTCGCCTTCGCGTGAACGCTCGCCCACGCCGCAAAAAATGCTGGCACCTTCATAACGCCCCACCATATTGTTAATCAGCTCGGTAATCAACACGGTTTTGCCCACGCCGGCACCGCCGAACAAACCGGCTTTACCGCCGCGCTCCATCGGTGCCAACAAGTCAATGGCCTTAATTCCGGAAATAAAAATCTCCGAAGAAGAAACCCGCTCACTCAGCGGCAACGCTTTAGCGTGGATTGATTTTTTATGCTTGGCATTCACTTCTCCGGCGTGGTCAATCGGCTCGCCGAAAATGTTGAACATCCGCCCCAAAACGGCGTCGCCCACCGGCACTTCAATCGGGTGTCCGCTGTCAATCACTTCGGCATGACGTGAAAGTCCCTGCGTCGGCCCCATCACCAAAGCCCGCACTTCATCAGGCGAAATATAACCTTGCACTTCCGCCACCAAATTGCCGATTTTCAACTCATTATGTACGGCCGGCAACTTGCGCGGAAAATTAACTTCAATCACACCGCCGTTAATCGCCGATATATATCCGATATTTTTTTGTTCTGTCATATTTCCCTCATTCGGACTTTAAAATAATCTATTCGGAGCATATTTCCAATATGCCGTTATGTTATTCGATTTATCTTAAAAAAAAATGAAAAAATTTGTTTTTATAACAACCCCAAAATAGCCTCAATAATCGGCTTATCCGCCGGTGCAAAATCATATTGCGGCAAATCTTGCGGCTTTACCCATCTATATTGTTCATGTTCCAAAACCACCGGAATATCTTTGCTTTTGCAAGTTGCCCAAAACGAATGCAAAACGATTGTGCCGAAATCGTAATCATAACTGGAGTCCACAAAATGGTCCCGCACAAAAATTTCTAATTGCATTTCTTCCATCATCTCTCGCTTCAGGCACTCCTCCAAAGTTTCTCCGGCTTCCAATTTTCCGCCCGGAAACTCCCACTTATATTCTAAACTTTTGCCGTGTTTACGTTGCGCAATCAAGAGCAACCCGTCACACATAATCAATCCGGCCGCCACATCACGTTTAGACTTAACTTCTTCGATTTGTTCCGCAGTATTCATTTTTTCCTCCGTTTTATCATAAACTTAATACCACATTGTGCTTCATTTCGCAACGCTTATATCAAGGATTGTTTATAATCTTAAAAGGAGAAAAGAATGAAAAAATTTTTAGCGATTTTAAGTATCGGTTTAACTTTTTTAGCGGCAGAAAATTGTTTTGCCGGCAACCATTCTTATAAAAATACGGCAGAATATCAAAAGTTAAATGACAATATGCGTGCCGATTTGCAGAATTGCTTAAACAATACACAATTGAGCGCCAAAGAATGTGTCAAACAGTCAAAAAACAATTATAAAAAACAAAAGAAAGAGCTGAAGAAAAAGTATAAATAATCCGCACAGCGCCTAAAGAGATCCCCGATCAGGTCGGGGATGACAGTCTTTTTTACACGTTTACGACACCAAGCGGTAAAATGCGGAGAATTAGGTTAATACGTCGCAAACGGGTTGGCGCAGTGTACAAAAGAGGTACAGTACAGTAAAATGCGGAGAATGAGGTAAATACGAAGTTGACGACGTGCACAAAAAGAAGTACACAAGGTACAGTATAGTAAAACGCAGAGAATGAGTCTGATACGAAGTTCCCCTTTGCAGAACGTATGCCCAAAAAACTCAGATAATGAGATAAATACGAAGAGGTTTTTCAACGACGTGTACAAATCAAATACTCCCTGTAAAATGAGGAGAATTAGGTTAATACGCCGCAAGCGGGTTGGCGCAGTGTACAACAAAAAGGTACAGTACAGTAAAATGCGGAGAAGGAGGTAAATACGAAGAGGGATTTCGACGACGTGTACAAAAAGAAGTACACGAGGAGAAATCCCTCAAGTAGTTACCCATTATCCGCATTTTACCAGGAGTAGGTGGTGCGGCGTATATACTTACTCAGCCTCCTATAAGGGCAAAGTAATGAGTACCCTCAAGCCTCCTAACTCACTGTCTGAAAGTTCAATGGAACCGCCGTGCGAAACAATAACGTCTTTGGCGATGGAAAGACCGAGACCGACACCGCCAGTTTCTTTGTTGCGCGAACCGTCGACACGATAAAATGCCTTGAAGACATCCTCACGCTTGTCGGCCGGAATACCCGGACCGTCATCGTCGATACTGAGCTGAACATTTTTGCCTTCGCTGTCCAGATGAACCGCGATGGTCGAGCCGTAATGAAAGGCGTTTTCGATAACGTTGGTAATGGCACGACGCAGAGCCTGCTCACGCCCCTGAATGGCGCTGACATCATAGTTGGTGGCAAAACGAATCATGGCATTGGAATTTTTGCGATATTTGTTGATAATGCCGGAAATCATCTCGTTTAAGTCAACAAACGTAGGCTTTTCACCGCCCTCACCGCTCACAAAGGCAAGATAACCGTCGAGCATTTTTTCCATTTCGTTAATATCCTGAACGAACTCTTTATTTTCTTCGCTTTCCGGCAACATCGCCATTTGCAGTTTCATTCGTGTCAACGGGGTACGCAAGTCGTGCGAAACACCGGCGAGCATTTGCGTTCTTTCGGAAATTTGGCGCATAATGCGCTCTTTCATTTTCGTAAAAGCCAAACCGGCGCGACGCACTTCAATCGAACCGTACGGCTTAAATTTGGTGTTGATACCCTTACCGAAATCTTCGGCCGCCTCAGCCAATTGCGTAATGGAACGAGCCTGCACGCGCAAAAACAGCGAGGCCACCACAAACAACAGCAAAGCACTGCCAATCATCCATAATACAAATCCGAAAATCGACGAGCTGAAAATATTTTTTGACGGTGTATTAAACACATACAGACCTTGGTCGGTATCAATCAACACGTTCAAATTGGAGTGATGCTTGGTTAAAAACACCTCGGTATTAGCCAGTGGAAATTGTTTTTTCAAAGCGTCTTCCAAATATTTGGTAGCGAAATGGCTGTTCTTTTTATTTTCGCGCCAAACGGAATGTTTGCTTTCGTTGTCATAAAAAGAAACATCCAAGTTATACATACTTGAAGCCAAACGACGCACCCGTGAAAAGTCGGCACTTCCGTCGTTAAGTTGGATAACAAACGCCATATTGGAAGTCAGATTATCAGACAATCTGCGCCCGACGCGCTTCCAGTTTCCGTCAAAAAAGGCATAAATAGAAACCACCTGCACCACGATAAGCGGAATAAAAATCAGCAGCATGGTTCTGAAAAACATCGTTTTCGGCATAAATTTACGCCTGAACGACGATAAAAGACTATCGATTTTTTTCGGAAATTTAATATGCATTTCACTCTCCTATTCTGTTAACAACATATAACCCTTACCGCGCACGGTTTGCAAATACCGCGGATTTTTGGAGTCCGCCTCGATTTTTTTACGCAATCTGGTGATTTGCACATCAATTGAGCGTAAACTTTGTCCGGCACCCAACAATTCGGCCAGCTTTTCCCGAGTAAAAATTTGGCCGGTTTTCTGCCCCAAAATACTCAAAATAGCTTGCTCCACCGGAGTAATATGAATAATTCCCACATTTTTGCGACTGAACTCTTTGGTGGTTAAATCATAGGTGCAATCACCAAGTTTCAACACCTTGGAATGTTCGCTTTTTTTATCCGGAATGCGACGTAAAATATTGTTTATGCGCAACACCAATTCTTTAGGCTCAAACGGTTTCGGCAAATAATCGTCGGCGCCGGATTCCAAACCGATAATTCGGTCCTCGGTTTCGCCCATAGCGGTTAAAATAATGGCCGGAACATCATTTATTTGGCGCAATTTTTGCAAAAACTCGATACCGGTTTCATTGGGCATCATCACATCGACTATCAGCAAATCAAAATTATATTGTTGCAAAAACATTCGTGCATTTTCGGCATCACGCGCACCGGTCACGGCAAAGCCGTTTTCTTGCAAATAGCGTTGCAACAAACTCCGCAACCGCAAATCATCATCAACCACCAAAATATGCGCGCAATCTTTCAGCATAAACCCGAGCCTATGATTTATCGGCGACCTTCTTTACCGTTGTCGCTTTTTTTGCTGTTTTGGCGGCGGTTGCCTTTTTAGCCGGAGCCTTTTTGCTTGCGGATTTTTTAGCCGGTGCCTTCTTGGCCGGCGCCTTTTTAACCGGAGCTTTTTTAGCGGCCGGTGCAGGAACTTTTTCTTTAACCGCAACTTCCGCAACAACCGATTTAACAACTTCGGCCTTAACGGCGTTTATTTTTTTGGCTTCTTCGGCCTTCACATAATCCAAACTTCTTTGATAATATTGATAGCCGGTAATAAAGGTCAACACCGCGGCAACCCACAATAAAAACTCACCCAAATACCCCCAAAAGAGTGACAATTCGCAAAACAGCATCATCGCCAGGGCCGTCATTTGAAAAGTAGTTTTCCACTTAGCCAATTTGGTAACCGGCAACCCCACATTTACTTCGCGCAAAAATTCCCGCAAGCCGGAAACCAAAATTTCGCGACACAAAATAACAAACGCCGCGATAATGGTTCCGCCCCAAGAATAATAATGCAACACCACGTCTCCGCCTTCCGGAGTATAAGTTTTGGTCATAATCACCACCAAAGCGGTAGCCACCAAAAGCTTATCGGCAATCGGGTCCAACAAGCGGCCAAACGCCGAAGTTTCATTCCACGCCCGAGCCAAATATCCGTCCAAATAGTCGGTAATGGAAGCGATGATAAACAGCGCTCCGGCAATCATTGCCCACAAAAAAGAATGAATGTATATTGAAATAAAAATCAGCGGAATTACAGCGATTCGCGAAATCGTCAAAATGTTCGGTAAGTTATACACGAGTTCCCCCATCAAATACAAAAATTAACGTCAATTATGTCTTTACTATAAACAAATTTTTTAATTATGAAAGTATTTATAAATTTTTTCCGCCGTTTTTTTGCTTATTCCTTCAACCTTCATCAGGTCTGCCACACTCGCCGCTTTAATTTGTTCCGCCGAGCCGAAAAAATTGAGTAAATCGCGTTTGCGCTTTGCCCCGATTCCCTCGATTTCATCGACCTGCGATTTAAACATGGATTTAGCGCGTTTTTTGCGATGTGTGCCAATGGCAAAACGGTGTGCTTCATCACGAATGTTTTGCATATAAAACGCTATCGGCGAGGCAAACGGCAAGTCAAAACTTTCGCGGCCCAAAATGTGATAAAATTCCTTGCCGGCATTGCGCTCCGGTCCTTTGGAAATAGCGATAATCGTTATGCCGTGCAAGTCATATCCGGAGAGCGCCTCATGCACGGCGTGCAACTGTCCCAAACCGCCGTCAAGCAAAATAACATCGGGACGATTTTCCGCACTCATGCGTTCAAAACGCCGTAGCAAAACCTCTTTCATCATGGCAAAATCATCATTGGTATTTTCGGTATATTTAATGTTAAAAGTGCGATACGACTTTTTATCAAATCCTTCGGGAGTTGCCACAATCATCGCCCCCACCGCGTAGCTTCCCTGATTGTGTGAGTTATCATAAACCTCGATTCTCTGTGGAATACGCGGCAAATCAAACCGCCGTTGCATTTCCGTTAAGTTGGCTTCTATACTGGCGCTTTCCGCCAGTTTACGCTCGATTGCCGCCACGGCATTTTCGTGCGCCCGCGCAATCAATTTGGCCTTATTGCCCTTTTTATAACAATTGATTTTAGCTCCGATGGCGGCTTGCAAAAACTCTTTATTTTCCAATTCCTGCGACACATAAATTTCCTTCGGCGGCAATTGTTCGGCATAAAATGTGCTCAAAAAAGCTTCCAAAACTTCAGCCTCCGACATATCCGCGGCTTGTTTCGGAAAATAAGGTATATTGCCGCAATTCTGCCCCGAGCGCACGAAAAACACCTGAATACAAACCATATTTTTATGCTTAACCGCCGCCACAATATCGGCCGACGCTATGTCGGCATATTCCACATTATATCCGCCCTGAATACTGCTCAAAGTGCGGATTCTGTCACGCAAAACCAACGCGGTTTCATAATCCGTTGCTTCGCTGGCGCGTTGCATTTCCGCCGACCATTTTTCCTTTAACTCGCTGTTGCGCCCTTCCAAAAACGCAATCACCTCATCAACCTGCTTATGATAATCTTCGCGGCTGATTTTGCCCACGCAAGGCGCACTGCACCGCTTTATCTGATACAACATACACGGTCGCTCGCGATTTGAAAAAACGCTGTCCAGACACGAACGCAACAAAAAGGCTTTTTGAATAATATCCATCACGTTGTTAACCGCAGTTGCGCTGGCAAAAGGCCCGAAATACTTACACTTGTCGCGCCGCGCGCCTCGACTTTTTCTGAGCGCCGGAAAATCTTCATTCGGGTTAATCATTAAATGCGGAAATGTCTTATCGTCTTTGAGTAAAATATTGTATTTCGGTTCCAGTTTTTTGATTAAATCATTTTCCATCAACAAGGCTTTGGCCTCGTTTTCCACAATAATAAATTCCATTTTTTCAACTTCCGCCACCATACGTTTAATATGATCCGGCAAGCGCTCAAAATGCGTATAAGCCACGATTCGTTTTTTAATGCTTTTCGCTTTTCCGACGTACAACACGCGTCCGTTCGCGTCTAACATTCGATAAACGCCGGGATTGGTCGGAGCAATTTTCACATAGCCTTTGATAACCTCTATGCCGTGCTGAATCCCTGCCATTTAAGCACCTATCAATACTCTGGCCGCCGCCCGCGCCTCATCGCTGATAACCTCGCCGGAAAGCATACGCGCGATTTCTTCCTGTTTTTCCTGTTTGCCGAGCAAGCGCAACGTGGTGGTAGTAACTCCGTCGGTGCTGTATTTTTCCACCTTATAATGCTGGCGACTGTATGCGGCGACCTGCGGAGAATGCGTCACCACCAAAACTTGCTTAACATCACCCAAGCGTGCCAACTTATCTCCTACCGCCTGCGCAGTTGCCCCGCCGATGCCGGTATCCACCTCGTCAAACACCATGGTTTCGACCGATCCGGTTTGCCCCAACACCACCTTTAAGGCCAACATAAAACGTGCCAACTCGCCGCCCGAAGCTATTTTGCTCAAACTGCCGAACGGCGTGCCCGGATTGGTTGAAACCATAAAGCACACATCATCGTAACCGGTTTCGTTCCATAAATTTTCATCACGAGCCGCAATTTGTGTTTTAAACACAGCCTTTTCCATTTTCAACGACGGCAATTCCGCCATAATGGATTTATCAAACCGGAGCGCCGCTGCCAAACGTTCATCATGCACCGCATCGGCCTTATCCATATAATCCCTGCGTGCTTGTTTTTCGGCCTGTTGCAAGGCGTGTAAATCTTCCGTTCCGTGTTCCAAGCGTTGCAAACTGTCTTCCAAATTTTGCCAAATCAGCGGTAAATCTTCAACCGTTGTATGATGTTTTCGCGCCAAATCTTTGAGAATAAATAATCTTTCTTCCACCACATCAATTTCGTTTTGGCTCAAATTGACTTCCCCGAGCGCGCTTTCTATTTCGTCACTCGCTTCCGCCGCATTCACTAGCGCCGTATCCAAAATTTCATAAATTCCGGCATATTTATCCTCGGTCATGGAGTTTACCCGTGCCACGGCGGCCTGCGCCTGTCGCAAGGCATTATGCACACTCTGCACCTGATTATTCAGCGCCTTATACGCCGCATCAAAATTTTCGACTATCTTTTCCGAATTCATCAGACAACGGCGTTTTTGCTCCAATTCCGCCACCTCGTTTTCACGCGGTTTGATTGCCGCAAATTCATTCAACCAATGCCGCAAATTTTCTTCTTCTGCCTGAGCTTTTTCCAATTCTTGCTCAGCGTCACGACGTTTTTTGGCGGCATCTTTATAATGCGCATGAGCTTGTTTTAATTCTTCCAATTTTTTGGCGTAATTTCCGTAAGCATCCAGAACACTCAAATGAGTTGCCGTATTGAGCAACCCCTGATTATCAAACTGTCCGTGAATTTCCACCAAATACGCACCGATTTCCTTCAACAGCTTCTGCGTAATCGGCTGATCATTGAAAAATATTTTACCGCGACCGTCTTGTGACAGCGAGCGACTGATGATGATTTCGCTCTCAAAATCCAAATCGTGTTCCGCGCACAAACGCGCCAAACCGCCGTCACTATTCTTAATTTCAAAACAACCGCTAACCGACAGTTTTTCGCACCCTTGCCGTATCATCGAAACTTCGGCACGCTGTCCCAAAAGTAACCCCAGTGAATCTAACAAAATCGACTTACCGGCACCGGTTTCACCGCTCAACACGGTAAATCCGTCTTGCAAATCCAAATCCAATTTATCAATCAAAATAACATTTCTAATTGATAAAGATTTCAGCATTACTCTCCACTTTCATCAACATTATCAAGTGCATTGTTAATGGTTGCGTCGGCCTCTTGCTTGGCGTCTTTCAATTCTTGCTCCGAGCCGAACAAGCCGTTCCATTTACGTCCGAACCAACTTTCTTCGCTTTCGGCATTGTCTTTTACTTCCGGCTCTTTTTTCTCAGCATCGTTGCTACTGAACCAGCCGCTGAACCAACCTTTACTTTCAACCTTATCCTCCGGCTTTAAATCTTCCGCAACCTGTTCTTGAACTTCAACAACCGTTTCGTCAACTTCGGTCTTCACTTCATCGGCCTTGTCTTCGGCATCGTTGCTACTGAACCAACCTTTGCTCTCGACCTTATCCCTTGACTTTAAATCTTCCGCAACCTGTTCTTGAACTTCAACAACCGTTTCTTCAACTTCAGCCTTCACTTCATCGGCCTTGTCTTCGGCATCGTTGCTACTGAACCAACCGCTGAACCAACCTTTGCTCTCTACCTTATCTTCAGGCTTTAAATCTTCCGCAACCTGTTCTTGAACTTCAACAACCGTTTCTTCAACTTCAGCCTTCACTTCATCGGTCTTATCTTCGGCATCGTCGCCACCGAACCAACCGCTGAACCAACCTTTGCTCTCGGTCTTATCCGCAACTTCCTCTTTGGCGCTGTCCGCATCATTTGCCGCCATCGTTGTAAGCGGAGCAACCTTATCGGTCATACCGATTTTATCCATAATCTTCGCCGCTTTGGCCGTCCATTTGCCTTCCGGATAGTTATTGCGCAAAATCTTATAATAGCCGGCAGCATAATTGTTCAGCCCCAAAATGGCATAAATTTCCACCTGACGATATACCGCTTCTTCAATTTGAATTGTGGTCTGATATTCTTCCAACACTACATTAAAGCGGTTAAGAGCCGAAAGATAATTGCCCTCGTTCAAATAATAGCGTCCGATAATCATTTCCTGTCCGGCCTTATAGTCTTCGGTCAAGCTCATCTTATTTTGTGCATCTTTAGCATATTCACTATCCGGGAACAATGCAATCAAACGCCCGAATGCATCGGCCGCCTTGGCTGTATCACCTTGATCTTTATCCGCCGATGAAATCTGGTCATAATAGCACATTCCCTTCAAGTACAAGGCATACGGAACATCTTTATTACCCGGATGATATTTGAGGTATCTGTCAATTGCTATAACCGCATCGTCATACTTTTCTTCTTTATAATACGCAAATGCGCCCATCAATTTAGACTTAACCGCCCACTTGGAATAAGGGTGATCTGTTTCCACTTTTTCGAACACTTCCGCCGCTTTGGCATATTTGGTCGCGCCCAAATTTTCATAAGCCAAATTATACAGCTCCTCCGCCGACATACCGTTCATTTTATCGGCATCACTGGCACACGCGCCCAACAACAAAACTCCGCAAAACAATCCGTATATTTTTTTCATTTTATCCCTCAACTATTTCATAATTTTCAGAATCGGCAAACAACTTTTTCAACACTTCGTTATTGTGATAGTGTCCGGTGTGCCAAGCCTCAACCTCAGCCAACAAACAATATCCCGATGTCAGCATATCGCCGATGCAATCCAACGTTTTATGATTAACACATTCGTTCGTTACTCTGAAACCGCCTTCATTCAATATTGTCTCACCGTCCAAAACCACGGCATTTTCCAAACTGCCTCCTTTAATTAAACCAACCGAACGCAGATAGTCAACCTGATATTTTTCGCAAAATGTCCGCGCCGGAGCGATTTTTTCGGCAAACACTTTTTCATCTATTTTACCCGCAAATTCCTGATGTCCGACAATTTGCGACGGAAAATCTATGGTAAAACGAACCTGCAATTCATCTGCCGGCCGCAACACAATAAAATTGCCCTTGTCGTCTTTAAATTCAACGGTTTTCTTAACTTTCAAATATTTTTTTGCCGCATTTTGTTCGCTCAAAGGCACTCGGTTCAAGGCTTCATAAAACACCTTCGCGCTGCCGTCCATAATCGGCACTTCCGGATTGTTGACTTCTATCTCGACGTTGTCGATTCCGAGGGCATACAGCGTTGCCATAATATGTTCGATGGTGCTGACAATCTGCGCGTTTTTATTCCCCAAGCAGGTGCAGTTACGCGTATCTACCACAGCGGAATACAGCGCCGGAAAACGGTTATCCGCCGGCAAATCCGAGCGCACAAACACAATCCCCGAATTTGGCGCCGCCGGCTTAAACAACAGCGTGCTTTCACAGCCGCTATGCAAGCCGATTCCGGTGATTTTGACATTTTCGGACAATGTTTTTTGTAACAATTCAATTCTCCTCAAAACAACAGCGAAGGCAATCTATAAGCCGAGTTCTGTACACAATTTGCTTTGTCGCGAACGGCAAAGATTTCGTGCGATAGCTATTCATCTGCGCCAAACGTCGCCGTTTGGCTGGTGCGACCTACCTCTGGAGCGGACCGGAAACAATCCTTGCGTTTAATGCAAACATTAAAGCCTCCTAATTTGGTCTTACATCAGATAGGGCTTGCCTTGCCACAAACATTACTGTTCATGCGGTGAGCTCTTACCTCGCCTTTTCAACCTTACCGCGATATACGCGGCGGTAACTTTCTGCGGCGCTTTCCCGTGGATTTCTCCAGCCGGACGTTATCCGGTATCTTGTTTCCGTGAAGCCCGGACTTTCCTCATCTCCGGATTTTACATTCCGAGACGCAGCTATCCGACTGCCTTCGCTATTCAGAAATAACCCGATTTTCAAATAAAATCAACGTTTTTTAAGCATTTTAACAACTTTTAATTAAATCTTAAAGTTTCGAAGCTAATTTTTTAGTAAGAACAAGCGCTTAACGGAGAATCATCATGACAGAAAAACTTTTCGGAACTGACGGTATGCGCGGTATTGCCAACACATATCCGCTCAATGTCGATTTTTGCTTGAAATTGGCACAAATTTTGGGCCGGCATTTTTGTCCGCACAAAAAGCGTGTTGCCATTGCCCGAGACACCCGAATTTCCGGCGATATGCTGCTCAGCGCGCTATCTGCCGGTTTTACGTCGGCGGGAGTTGATGTTTTGGATTTGGGCATTATCCCTACCCCGCTTTGCACCACTTTAACTCCGCGACTTAACGTGGATATGAGCATAATGATTACCGCCTCGCATAATCCGTATCAGGATAACGGCTTAAAGCTCATCAATAAAGATGGCGACAAGTTTGCCGATGCCGATACAACAAAGGTAGAAGAATTGATGCACACAGCTTATGAGCCGCAATACAATCCGCAAAAAATCGGCAAAGTCGAACATCTTGACTGCGGATTTGACGACTATTTCGAAGCGGTTACCGCTCTGGCCGACGCCGATTCTCTGCACGGTATGAAAATCGCCCTAGATTCGGCAAACGGTTCTTTTTCTCATATTTTACCGCCGGTATTCAAATTTTTGGGCGCCGATATCATCAGCCTTGCCGATTCGCCTGACGGCTACAACATCAATCAGGATTGCGGCTCGCAACATACCGAAAATCTTTCGCGCGTTGTAACCGAAAACAATTGCCGCTTAGGAATTGCGGTAGACGGTGACGGCGACCGTATCATCATTTGTGACGAAACCGGAAAACGCTTAAACGGCGACCAAATCATCGCCTTTTTGGCAAAATATATGAAGGAACATAATTTGCTCAAGGGCAACTCCGTTGTTTCCACCATGTATTCCAATATGGGTCTCGGCAAATACATTCGCTCGCTCGGACTGGAACATTATGCTTCAGCCGTTGGCGAAAGATACGTTATCGAAAAAATGCGCGAAGTCGGCAGCAACCTCGGCGGAGAAGAATCCGGACATATGGTTTTGAGCGACTATTCACGCACCGGCGATGCATTGCTTGCGGCCATTGTGGTTTGTTTGGGTATTGCCGAAAGCAACAAAAAAGTCAGCGAAATATTTCCGGTGTTCAAACCATTTCCGACCGAAGCTCACAACCTGCGCTTTGAATCCAAAGAAACCATCAATAAAATTTTGGATAATCCGGAAGTTAAAAATTGCATTGACGCCGTGCAACAACGCTTACAAAATCACGGCTCGCTGATTATTCGCAAGTCCGGAACCGAGCCGGTTATCCGCTTAAAAATAGAAGATGAAAGCGCCGAAGTTGCCGCAACCGAAGCCAAAATTATGCTTGATTGCATCAACAAATGCGCTTAAAATAACCCCATATTTTACTAAGGAGAGAATACCATGTTTTCATATGTCAAAATGATTTTACTGATTATACTTAACCCGATGGTGCTTGCCGGTTTAATCATCAGCTATTATTTTTTAAGTCGTTATGGTTTGGAAAATTATCGGCAAATTTTGGGCAACCCGAATATTTACGGCATTCTGTGGCTGATTGCGTTGGCCTACGCTCTGTTTTTCAAACACGTTTATAAGTTAGACAGCGACAAAGTAGATTGGTGGGCTACCATAAAAAGTTCTTTCGGGCACTTTTTAATGATGTTTGTAACCATCATTATCGCTTGTAGTATTTACTACGTTGCCAATGATAATTGGAGCAGCAAAATTGATCGCTACGCTCGCAACCAAAAAGCGCAAGATACCTTACCGACCGAGCGTGTAAGATAAAAGTTGACACACACACATCAAACGCCGCTTAAACACAAGCGGCGCTTTTTGTTTTTCATGTTTTTATTCGTTATCCGCATACGGATTATTGGCTTTGCGCACCGTTACTCTCAGCGGAATCCCGCCCATATTGAAAGTTTGGCGCAAACTGTTGATTAAATAGCGTAAATATGACTCCGGCAAACCCTCCGGATTGCTGGAGAAAATATAAAATGACGGCGGACGTGTTTTCGCCTATGTAATATATTTCAGCTTAATTCGGCGTTTATTTTTGCCGAGTGGCGCCGGATTCTGTTCTTGCACATCGGCAAACCACTTATTGAGCGGAGCTGTAGGAATTCGCATATTCCAGCGTTCATAAACCTTTAAAATTGCCCGCATCAACTTATCCAGTCCCTCTTTTTTAAGCGCCGAAATGGTAACTGTCGGCACTCCCTCACCCTGTGTCAAAGAAGTTTCAAGTTTATAATTAAGCTTTTCAAGCGTTTCTTTGCGCTTGGCAATATCCCACTTATTGACGGCAATCACCAAAGCCCGTCCTTCTTCCAGAACTTTGCGGGCAATGGTTAAATCCTGTTTATCCAACACCGCATCGGCATCAAGCACCAAAACTGCCACTTGAGCCATATTTGCCGCATACATTGTACTTTCAACCGACATTTTCTCCAAACTGCCGACCACTTTAGCCTGACGTCGCAGACCGGCAGTATCCACCAACTTAAACTGATGTCCGCCCCACTTCCATTCGGTAGTAATTGCATCACGCGTCATACCGGCTTCCGGTCCGGTCAGCATTCGCTCATCACCGAGCAAAGCGTTAACCAGCGTGGATTTTCCCACATTCGGTCGTCCGATAAAAGCCACCTGAATCGGTTTATTGTCATTAGTCGTTTCGAAATCTTCCGGAATTGCACCGATGCTTTTAACTTGATTAGTTTCGGCCTCTTTTTTTTGTTTAGCCTCGTCCAAGTGCATCAGTTCCACATACAAAGCATCAAAACCGATACCGTGTTCCGCCGAAAATATAATCGGATCCCCTAACCCCAACTTATAAGCCTCGCCTATACCGTTTTCCTGTTGCTTTCCTTCGCATTTATTAGCCAGCAAAATCACCGGTTTGTGCGTACGCCGAATTAGGTCGGCAAATTGCTCATCATACGGTTGCACTCCGGAGCGTGCGTCAAACAAAAACAAACACACGTCGGCTTCGGCAATTGCCATTTGGGTTTGCCGCCACATTCTGCTTTCCATATTGTCGGTGGTAGAATACTCATAACCGGCGGTATCAATAAGCTCTAAATCCAAATCCTTAAATTTGGCCGGCGCCATTTTGCGGTCGCGTGTAACCCCCGGCATATCGTGCACGATTGCCAGTTTCTTACCGACTAAGCGGTTAAACAGCGTGGATTTTCCCACATTCGGACGCCCGATAATCGCAACCGTAAGCACCATTCTCTCCTATTTATAAGCAATCAATTTGGCGTTTGAAGTTGTAAACAAAATATATCCCTGACCGGCAACCGGCGCAGAATTCAAGTCCTCGTCCAAATCAACTTTATTGATTAACTTGCCGTTTTTCGGATTATATGCCAACACGTTTCCGTCAGATAAAGCCACAATAACTCTATCGTTGAGCATAATCGGCGCATAAACGGTTATCTTAGACGGTTTTTCGCCCAACTCGAGTTTGCTGTTCCACAACACATCACCGTTTTGCTTATTAACCGCCAACAACTCATTATTGTTGGTTATCACAAATAAAGTATTGCCGGAAAGCAACGGTGTCAATGTGCCGCCGATTTTCTTTTCCCACAAACGCTTGCCGGTACGCATATCTATGGCCGCAAAAGCGTCGGCGCTACCCAAAGCATACAGTTTTTCGCCGTCAACAATCGGAGAAGCCTTAATCGGATGCAGATAGGTCGAAGAATAAATATAACGATTGTCAATCAAACTTTCCGACCACAGCGGTGTACCGATGGTTGCACCGAAAGCCTGAATTTCGCCGTTGGAAAATCCGGTAACCACCATATCCAACTCCGGATTATACGCAGCCATTGCCCCACCGACAACCGTGGTGTTTTCCATTGCAATATCGTATGTCCACATAACTTCACCGGTTTTGGCATTAAGCGCATAAAAATGGTTATCCACGCTCTGAACAAAAACTTTGCTTGAGGTGGCAACCGGTGCAATTCTGAGCGGCATTCTCAAATTACGTTCCCAAATTTTCGAACCGTCTTTGGCGTTTGCCGCCACCACAACACCGAAACCGGTGGTAATGTAAACCGTATTGCCTTCAATGGCCAAGCCGATTCCCTTCAGGGCATTACTGCCGGTATAATTATTTTCCGGAACCAACTCAACGCGCCACAGGTTTTTGCCCGTGCTCAATTCAAACGCGCTCAACATTCCCTCGGCATCTAAGGTATAAACGGTCTGCCCCTTAATAAGCGGCTTAGACATTAAAATCTCTCGCTTAGAGCTGCCGGTGCCGAAATCGGCTTTCCATTCCTTAGAAAAATCGGAGCTGACTTTGGCATTAGGCATCACATGCTGACTGTTGGCTTCATTTTGCAACCAATCGGTGACTACTGTTCCTGAAATGTCGATATTTGCGGCCTCTGCGGCCGATACCGGTTTAACAGCCTCGGTTGACGAAAGCACCGCAACGCGCTTTCCTTCCGGCAGCACCTTGTTTGAACAGGCACTCACGGCCAAAACGCTCAGCAAATATCCCACATATAATAAAGATTGCCGTTTTAACATAACACCCTCAATAAAAAATTACATATCACTGATAGAAGAAAGCATATCCTGAATTTTAACGCGGAAATCTTCCGGTAAATCTTTGATTTTCAAAATATTTTCATAGATACTTCTGGCATTTTCCAAGTCGCCGCTCTTTATCGCCGACATTGCCAACAAATCCTGAGCCAATGGCATCCACGAATTATCCTCGGCCAAAACCGGTTGCAACAGTTGCTTAAAATCTTCATAAGACATGGTATCAACCTTATAGGTTGCCAGTTTTACCAATGCAATATTTTTGACTTCACTGTTAACCTGCTTTTCGCCGGCCAATTTTTCGAGTGCGGCCAAAGCCTCTTCCTGCTTGTTTTCTTCCAACAAAACATTTGCTATTTGCAATTTGGCGAAATCGCTGAAAATTCCTTGATTATCCTGTGATATCTTCTGCAAGGCGGCAATGGTTTCATCGGCGCTGTCCTGCAACTTTGTCGCCGCCATATAAGCTTCGGTGCGATTTTGGTTGCGCATGGTCTGCCACGCCTGCAACTTATCAAAAGACACAGCGGCCGACACCGCCAAAACCACAACGGCAATCACAAACAAACCGTAGCGATTCCACAGTTCTTTAAGATTGTCGTTCTTAACGTCTTCATCAACTTCCTGAATAAAACTGTCCGTCAATTCCGGATTAACGTCTGACAAATCCCTGCGTCCGCGAGTACGGGCATTGGTTTTTACGCTGGTATTTTCATTGGTCTTTTTTACTGTTTTAGCCATTTTTTCTTTCCTTTTACAATTCAATTTTTCAAAATTATTTTACACATAACAAAAAACATTCAATAAAGCAATTGATTTTTTACTTTACGATTTCGCGAATAACGCAACCGCGTATCCACCGCAAATCTTCTATCGGCATATTTTTACTGAATACAATGTTGTTGTCGTGCGATATAATTGACAGATAATATCTGTCGGTAATCGGATTATGCCCGATATCAACCGATTCAATATCTTCTTTGGGCAAAAATTCCACATCGGTACGCAAAAACGAAACATTGTGTCCCAACACCACTTCGTTTTTGGTAATAACCAACACGTCTTTGCTGAAAATGCCAAACGAAATAAACATAATCGCCATAAAACACAGCAGCAACACCGTTATCACCCCTAAAACGCCGATATACGGAATAACATACGGATAATACATCAACAACGCTACAAAACCGGCAATCAGCATCAGCATACTGAGCGACGCCAAAATCGTATACACGTCAAAATATAAACTCCTCTCTTTTAAAACCACCTTGCCTTTTTTATTTTTATATTGAATAGAGGCCGGCATATGGTCTTCTTCGCGATACAGCGCGTTCAAGTGCCAACGTTTTGACATTTCTTTCAAAGTTTTGTTCAGCTCGTTATAATGGCGCGAAACCAAACCGTGGTCGGTCATAAACAGCGCCGGCATTTTTAACTTTTCGGCGTAATATTCCCAAATTTTGCGCACTCCGTCGCCGCTTGTGGATATATAAAGCGGAATGCGTTTGTTTTTTTCTTTATGATACAGCTCAATAATATAACGATTGCGATTTATCAGCCCCACCTGATAATATTCCACCTTGAGCAAAACTCCCAAATAGTTATAAAGATGATCGGTTTCGACAATCGGTTTTC
Organism: Alphaproteobacteria bacterium; assembly: GCA_017528205.1. Classification (GTDB taxonomy): domain Bacteria; phylum Pseudomonadota; class Alphaproteobacteria; order RF32; family CAG-239; genus RUG410. Next base: position 45,542 of record JAFXPE010000010.1, read on the forward strand.
CAAACAGCGGATGATGCTCCACCTTAACGGTTTCACCGTCAAAAAACACTTTTTTGCATCTGACCATTGCCACCGCCGACAAAATAATCATCAACAGTCCCAAAACCAAAATAAAGGTATCGAACGAATAGCGAAAAATAAACAACTGCTCGGCCGAAAAACGTTGCGGAGTGCTGAAATTATAGCTTTCATCGCTCATTTGCAAAAAATAAGCCACAATTTCAAACAAGCCCAAAATAACAAACATCAAACCGCCGAACATTCCCCACCAGGTTATCTTGCGCGGCAACTTATCTGTTTGTTCCGTCGGCAATTTTTCCACATTGAATTTGTATTTATAGCTATAATGATTCGGAGCCGTATACGTCATATTTTTCTCTCCCTGTAAACTGACAGCGCCATATTACACCTATAAAAAAATTTTTTCATCATTTTTTTTAAATAATATTTGTTTTTATCAGATTTAAGTGTAGTATAAAGCATCTGGTCAATTATTACGGTGATGCGATATGCTCAGTACAAATATTTTTTATTCCGGTTACAATATGCTGTTCAGCGTTTTATCGCTGTTTATCGGTATCGGTTCGGTTTTTTTAATCAGACACTCCAAAGATTTTCGCGGGCTGTTTTTGTTTCAGCTCGGCGGCTTAACCATGATATTGCTGACTTACATCACAACTCAGGAGCATTTGCTTTATAAAATCGGCTTAAATTACAACTTTGTGATTTTTGTGCAGATATTGATTTCTATTTTGATTTCGCTGTTATGGCTTAACTCGGCAACCGAACTGTATAATCATCAGTTGGCCAACCGCGAAGCGCTCACCATTTATACCACCTTGGCCTTAACCCTGTGTATGTATTATTCTTTTGTGGACTACAACTCGGAATACGTCAGTTTATTGCGTCCGATGTTTTTACTTATCGGAATTGTTTTTCTGTTCCTCAGCAGTATTGTCAGTTTGGTGCGACGCCATAACGTCGGCTACTTTTTGCTCAGTCTTTCTTTGTTTATGTTGCTTGAAAAACTGGTGGTTTCAACCTTTTTCTATCAATATAACTGGCTGAACCTCAACATTTTCAACTGGCTGTGGATTTATATTTTTGCCATAGCGGTAATTTTTATTCGCTTTGCCATCGACGAGCGAAAGTTGCAGCGCAGTTGGAACAGCATAGATAAATTGAATTTGCAAATCATGAACATGATAGACACCTCGCCTTTCCCGATTTTAATTGTGCGCACCACCGACAATAAATTTTTAACCATCAACAATAAGGCTTCCATACTTTTTGGCATAACTCGCAAAGACAGCAATTATCACACATTGGACGATATTTTGATTGACGAAGAAAATCGCAACAAATTCTTTAAGCATTTGCGCCAATACGACAGCGTGAGCGATTTTGACGTTATGGTTTGCAATCTTGTCAGCGCCACGCCTTTCTGGATGTCTGCTTCTGCCAAATACATAGAATACAACAACACCGAGTCGATATATTTCACGGTTCAGGATATTGCCTTGCGCAAAGAGCGCGAAATCAATTTGCAAAATCAGGCCAACAAAGATCCGCTGACTATGGTTTGGAACCGACATTATTTTGAAAAATTCACGCCAAATCGTGCCGACGAATGTATCCAAAACGCACAAAACTTCAGTTTGTTGCTGGTTGACGCCGATAAATTCAAAAAAATAAATGACAAATACGGTCACAAAATCGGCGACAAAGTATTGATAGAAATTGCGGAAACCTGCCGCAGTTCCTTGCGTGACGATGATATTGTGGCGCGTTTCGGCGGCGAAGAATTTATCATTTTCCTTAACGACACCGATTCGCATTCGGCGTTCCGTGTGGCCGAAAGATTGCGCCAAAACATAGAAAACGCCGAAATTCACGGTGAAGACGACGATATCATAAAAATTACCGTCAGTATCGGCGTGGTTTCTTCCGAAAAAACCGCCAGCATCGAAGTTTTAATCCGTCAGGTTGAAGAAGCGATGTATTTAGCCAAACACAACGGCCGCAATCAGGTAGCTTTGTATGAAGAAACCAAAGTCAAATCTTATCAGGCTAAGAAAACCAAAAAGTCGTCACAACGTAATATTCATCCGGTGTTCCAAAACGAGGAAAGCGAGGAAATCTCCTTAATTGACAATTATGACAGCAAACTGATATAGGCTAAAAAATGATATGTCCTTACCAAAATATTTGCGGCGGTTGTCCGTTACGTTCCCTAAGCGATGCTGAATATCAGCAACATAAAATCGCGCGGTTTGAAAAAATTATCAGCAATATCAAACAAGAAAATATTTATGTCGGTGAACCGATTTTTATTGCTGATGGTTTAAGGCGTCGTGCCGAATTTACATTTCGGTTGCAAAAGGGCAAACTTCTTTTCGGCTTTAATGCCCAGCAAAGCCACGATATTATTGACACGCAAAAATGTTTGGCCCTAACCCCGACAATAAACGATGCTTTGCCGGCGGTGCGCGAATTTTTGCAAAATTTTATGCAGATTCCGCTAACCCAAAAAGTCAAAAACAAAATAACCACCTCCTATATCAACAAGGGAGAAATCTGGCTTACTCAAGCGGCCAACGGCCTCGATATTCTGCTTGAAACCGAGGCAAAAATCTCGCTGCAGCACCGTATGGAAATTTGTGATTTTGCCAACAATAATCCGACGGTTATCCGCTTTTCGGTCGGTGCCAAAAACACTCGCCCCGAAACCGTTTTAGAAAAGACCAAGCCTTACATAGATGTTTGCGGCCGCCATGTTTTCATACCGGCAGGAACTTTTTTGCAAGCCTCGCAAGAAGGGCAAAACGCCCTAACCTCGTTGGTGTTAAAATACACCGGTAACACCACAGGCAACATCGCCGATTTATTCTGTGGCGTCGGCACCTTTTCGTATCCGTTGGCAGCCAATATCAAAAACAAAATAACCTCTGTGGATTCTTCGGCCGAGTTGCTGGACAATTTTCAGCAAACAGTAAATTATTTTACCATCCCCAACATTAAAATAATCAAAAAGAATTTATTTAAATATCCGCTTGAGGCTACCGAACTGAAAGAGTTTGAGTTAGTCATCTTTGACCCTCCTCGTGCCGGAGCTGCCCTGCAAACAGCACAGTTTAAGCATCTGCCGACGGAGGATAAGCCTCAAAAAGTTATTGCGATTTCCTGCAATCCGCATACTTTTATCAATGATGCAAATTCGCTGCTTGAGAGTGGCTATGAATTAAAAGAAATTACTATGGTTGACCAATTTGTTTATGCCGAACATTTTGAATTGGTAGCCTTATTTGAAAAACAAAAAATATAAAGGAGAAACAAAACATGAGTTTAACAAATCAAAAATTGCAGCAAATGGCAACCGCGTTGCGCGTTTTGAGTGCCGAAGCCATCGAACAGGCCAAATCCGGACACCCGGGAATGCCGCTCGGCATGGCCGACGTAGCGACCGTTTTGTTTGGCAAATATCTCAACATCAACCCTGCCGCACCGCGTTGGTTTAATCGCGACAGATTTGTGCTTTCGGCCGGACACGGTTCCATGTTATTGTATTCTCTGTTTTACTTTTTGGGCTATCCCGATATAACCGTTGAAGATATCAAAAATTTTCGCCAGCTCGGCGCCAAAACCGCCGGACATCCGGAATACGGAAACCTAAGCGGAATTGATATGACTACCGGACCGCTCGGGCAAGGCATTTCCTCGGCCGTCGGCATGGCTTTGGCGGAACGCGTAATCAATGCCAAGTTTGGCGATGATTTGTGCAACCACTATACCTATGTTATTTGCGGCGACGGCTGTTTAATGGAAGGCATTTCGGAAGAAGCCGCCTCGCTGGCCGGATTATGGAAATTAAACAAGCTGATTGTGTTCTGGGATAATAACAACATCACCATTGACGGCACGGTCGATAAGTCAAACAAAACCGACCAGCTCGCCCGTTTTCAAGCTATCGGTTGGAACACATTGAGTATTGACGGCCACAATTATGATGAAATTTCCGCCGCCATTGAAAAAGCCCAACATTCCGACAAGCCGACGTTAATTGCCTGCAAAACCACTATCGGATTCGGTGCCCCGAACAAGTGCGGAACTCCTAAAGTTCATGGTTCACCGTTGGGCGAAGACGAGTTAGCGGCCATGAAACAACAATTCGGTTGGACCGCTGAGCCGTTTGAAACACCGGCGGAAATTATTGCCGCTTGGCGTGCTGCCGGTCAAAAGTCCGCCGCACTATTTGAAGCGTGGAATCAAAAGGCACAAAACAATGACGAATTTATCGATTACATAAACAATGTTCTGCCACAAAATTGGGATACGGCGCTAAATGAGCTGAAAGTTCGCTCTATAAAAGAACAAACCAAAGTTGCCACGCGCAAAGCCTCGCAACTGTGCTTGGAAAACATTGTTTCATACATTCCGCAAATAATCGGCGGTTCTGCGGATTTGGCGGCCTCCAACCTGACCTTTGTCGAAGGCATGAAAACCATTACCGCCGACGACTATAACGGCAACAACATCATGTACGGCATTCGCGAACACGCCATGGGGGCAATTATGAACGGCTTGGCGTTGCACGGCGGAGTTATTCCTTACGGCGGCACTTTCTTTGTGTTTTCCGATTATATGCGTCCGGCAATGCGTTTAGCCGCACTTATGAATATCAGTCCGATTTATGTTTTAACGCACGATTCAATCGGTGTCGGCGAAGACGGTCCGACGCATCAGCCGATAGAGCATTTGGCCTCTTATCGCGCCATGCCGAATATAAATACCTTCCGCCCGTGCGATGTGGTTGAAACTGCCGAAGCTTGGCAATTGGCCATTGCCAGCGCACACACCCCGAGCATTTTGGCGCTGTCGCGGCAAAGTGTTCCGACTCTGCGTAGCGATGCAACGGAAAACTTAACGGCCAAAGGCGGCTATGTTATTTCGCCGTCAACAACCCGCACCGTGGCTACGGTAATTGCCACCGGCACTGAGGTTTCATTGGCAATTGAGGCCCAAAAACGCTTGGCGGAAGACAATATTGGTATCAATGTTGTTTCCATGCCGTGTTGCGAGTTGTTTGACCGCCAACCTGTCGAATACAAACGCGCCGTTTTGGGCAACCTGCCGCGCATTGCGGTTGAAGCCGCTTCGGTTTACGGCTGGGAGCGTTATGTCGGCGAAAACGGCACCGTCATCGGCTTAAACAGCTTCGGTGCTTCCGGTAAAGGCAATGAAGTGTATGCCCACTTCGGTATCACGGTTGAAAATATTATCTCGGCTGTGAAAAAGTTTTTATAAACGCTTTAATTTACAAAAAAACGGTATACCGAAAGTATACCGTTTTTTTATGACTTACGTCAGCCTATTCATCCAAAACGCGCGGCCGATTTATTTGTATGCGTTTAACCAAATCTTCGGTTAAATCCACCACATTCGGTGTCGATACCGTAATAAAATGTTTGTCAAACACTACAACCGCGTTTCTTTCTTCGGCCAATTCCGTAACTTTTACATTGATTTCGTTGGTGATATTTTGAATTGCCCGAGTATATTCCTGCATCATCGTATCTCTTTTTAATTTGAGTGATTTCAAATACACATCGGAAAAATTGTCTTTTACTTTGGAATCTTTCAAGCTGGAAATCTGATCTTGAGCCGACATCACTTCGTCGTTCAAAATACTGATTTTGGCCTCAAACTCGCGATTTAAATCATCGAGTTTCACGCCCTTCAAAACCTGTTCCAAATCATAAACATAAACATACCCCTGTGCCTCAACCTTTTTATGCAAATACATAATTTCCGCCTGCTGAAACGCAATTACGCCCAAGCATAACAAAGCCAGCAAAACCTTCCAAAAACCGTGCGATTTTTTCTTTGTTCCGTTATTGAACTGTGCGGTGTTTATGTTTTTTACTTTCATCAAATATCTCCATAAAACAAACCAAGTTTATGAAAATTAAGCTTTTCATAAACTTGGTTTTCTTTTGTTATATTACCACGAATAGGTTACACCCATACGATAGCTGGCATCGTTGCTGTTGCCCCAAGCCACACCGGCGTTGAGCATCAAGTTGTCGGTTATGTGGTGGAAACCACCGACCGCAACCGCACCGTGTCCGCTGTATGCACCGGTACCGAGTGACAACGACGTATCGCCGTGAGCACGCGGATTCGGTAACAAGGCCGACATTGCCGCCATCGAGGCCATTCCCGCACGGAACTCATGATGCAACTTCTTGTACTTATAATTCAAGTCATTAACCTGATAATCTAAGCGATAAATATTTGCATCTAACTGCATAACCGCATCGGTAACGTTGGTAGCCTCGGCAACATAAACGCCCTGTTGCAATACCGACACATCGCCGATTGCCGCGTTCAGAGCCGCTATGTTCTTGTTAACCGTGTTCTGAGAGTTAACCCCGTTAATTACCTTACCCAAATCAGCTGCCGTACCGATATTGGAAGCCACAGCCGTCAAAGCCGTCGCTATCGTCGGAGTACCGCTCAAGGTATATCCGTTTGACCCCTTATCATTGCTGATTTGCGCACGATTACCGATTGAAGCATCAAGTGCCGTTAAGTGTTGTTCAACCGTTGTACCTTCAGCCAAGTTACCGTTATACTTGCCGGCATTCTTAAGCTTATCGGCCAAGCCGTGAACTCTACCCAATGTTGCGTCAATATTATTGAGTGCCGCAACCACCGTGGTCGGCAATTCATTGGTACCATTGGTCAAGTTCTTCAGCTCTTTATTCAAGCCGCTCACATCACCCATGGTATTGTTCAGAGCCGCCAAATTCTCGTTCACCGTATTTCCGGCAGATACACCGTTTACGACCTTATCACCGAGAACTTGGCTCTCTCCGATATTGCCCATAATGTTTTGCAACGCATCGGTTACCTTATTGGCGGTCAGGCTGCCGTAATTCGGCTTGAAGCCGGAACCATCTTCCTTGTTCGGAACCTTAAGTTCGGCACTCCACTTACCGTTTTCATCAAACTTGCCGCCCATTCCGGCTTCAACGTTGCCGGCAAGTGAATTCATGGCATCAGCCAAGTCTGACTTATCGCTGATAGCATTGTGCGTCAGGTTACCCATATCACCGATATTGTTCATATTTTGAACAACTTGATTGTCAACCTGTTCGATTGCCGTGGTCAAATCCGGAGCATCTTTTGCCAAGCCCTTGTAATTTTCATCTGAGAGCTTGCTGATCTTTCCGACCACATTGTCAAGTTTCGTTAAGGATTGTGTCAGCTTCTCACCGCTGTCCAAAACATTGGCACCCTCATATATTCTGTCGCCGATAGCATCGTTCAACGAGCTTAAGTGGTCTGCAACGGTAGCATTTCCATCCTCACCCTTAGGCGAAAGGTTAGCACCCGTCAATCCGGCCGCATCGCCAACCGTTGCATTTATGGTTGCTACCGTAGCCATAGCTTTATCGGCATTAGCATACTCAGACGTTATCGGTTTCGTGCCGGTGTCAATCTTGTTAACTGTCTCGCCTCCGAGTGACAAGCCGTCCTTGAACGTACCGTTCGCAGCGCTTACCCCACCGTCGGCAATTGTAACTTTGTTATCGCCGCTGCCGACTTCAACCTTTTCATTAAATGTACCGGTGTCGGCTCCAATACCATCAACATTAATAGCGTCTGCTGTTACCGTACCGTTACCGATAATAACCTGTTTACCGTCGCTGCCGGTGGTGGTAATCACGCCGTCAGCAATCTCAACTTTGGTATTGTTATCACCGGTTGAAGTGATTGAGCCGTCTTTGCCGAGAGTTACATTTGTGCCGTCTATCGAGCCGACAACCACACTCTCACTGGCCGTAACCGTACCATCATCTATCGTAACGTGCTTACCGTTGGCATCGCCGAAGGTAGCCGCACCGTCAACTTGCAAATCACCGTGAGCGGTTATGTTGCCGCCAGCCTCGATATTACCGTCGGCACCGATATTGCCGCCAGCCTCGATATTACCGTCAGCACCGATATCACCGCCACCGATGGTAACTTGCGGCTCTCCGTCTTTACCAATGGTGGCCGAAGTATCAATCTGTGCCGTCTTGGTTTCGATTGACTCTGAGGTTACTTTGCCGTCAGCCTTAACATTGCCGCCTGCAATTGCAACTTGCGGACCATTATGTTCACCGATAATCGCCGTCTTAGATGATACCTTGCCGTCGGCATAAACATTACCGTTCATTATGGTAACTTGTTTGCCGTTTTCGGTTCCGATATTTGCCATGCCGTCAACTTGCAAATCGCCATGCGAGGTTACATCGCCGGTAGTTTCAACGCCGCCCTCGGAGATAGTCACTTTATCGTTGCCGCCACCGATTTCAACGCTGCTCTTGCCGCCTTCGCTGAAGTCAGAAATCATGGTCATTCCGAAGTCTTTGCCGCCGGCCGTATCTTTCGAACCGATGATAATTGTTTGCTTGTCGCTATCATCGTTATCAATTCTGATACCGCTTGAACGCTTGGTGTTATCGTTAGATGTCAACAACTCGATAATTTCGTTCTGGCTATCGATTTCCAAACCGCTCTTAACATCACCGCTGTCATCTTCGGCACCGAGATTTATCTTCTTATTTATGGCATCCAAATCCAATGCAAACTTATCTCCGTCCTCGGCTTCGGTTGCAATTTCTACGCTTCGGCTATTCTTGTCGATTTCAATTACTGCCGTCTTATCTTCGCCGTCGCCGATGGTTATGGTCTTGGCCTCATTGCCGATAACCATATCTACCGGAACGTGATTGCCATGTTCGTCAATATCGTAGCCGGCAAGTTTGCTGTCGGTGTAAGCTTTAGCTTCTGCCGTAGCCGAACCGGATGCATCATCTATCTTGGTATTCAAGCTCAGCAATTTTTCAGCTACATCATCACCGTCTATAATGGTTACGCCTGCAACATTGCCGATGATATCATCTAAGCTCATCAGATTATCGGCAATCGTGTTGTCGGCGCTAAACGGTGCTGCCGTAATGTTAACACCGGAGGTTATCGTACCGATAATCGCACCTAAATGTTCAACATTGTGCGTCAAGGTTGCACCGGCCGACTTGTCTATGTTGGCATATGCGTTGCTATCCCAACTGCCGACGTGACTTTGCAGGTCAGATATATTTCCGGCGTTGGTTGCAATCTTGCTCGCAACGGTGTCACCTGCAGCCCAACCGCTGGTGTCACCAATCTTGTCGCCCAAGTTTTCAATATTATCAGCCAAACTCAAGCTTGCATCAACATTGTTATGACCGGAGTTAAGCGTACCGACATCTTCGGCCACATCAACAACCGCTTTATCAAGCTTCTGCATGTTTTCAGAAACACTCGAACCGGTATCAATGTATTCGTGCGAGCCGCTGACATCATACGAGCCAATCTTATCGCCCAAATCTTCAACATTGGCTGTCAAGCTCATGCGAGTATCGATATTATCATGTTCAGCCGTGGTGTCCCAAGTGCCGAGATGTCTCTTGATTTCATCTATGGCACCGCTACCCGAATCTATCATACCGTGCAAGCTCGTCAACTTGGTGGCCACATCACCGCCGGTAATCTTGCCGGCGCCATTGGCGTCAGACAAATTACCAATCGCGGTATCCAATTTTTCAAGGTTCTTAGCCACAGTGTTACCAGTGGTGTCAAATGCACCACCGTTAATGTTGCCGTTGGTTTGAGCCGCCGGCTTCATTATGCCCAACTTATCGTCAAGGGTGGAGATATCCGACGCAACATTATAAATTTGTGTATCCAAAGCACCAAGTTTACCCGCAACATCGGTAGCACTACCCATATAGTGTCCGGTTGCACCGGCAATATTGCCCAGCGTGGTATTTATGGTACCGATACTGTCGGTATTGTTCTTGGTTTGAGTGTCAACCGCGCTGATTGCCGCTACCAAATTGCCGGCATTCTTCGCATAGTTGGTATTTGCCAACTCGCTCATAGTACCGATATTGCTTGTATTGGTGGCAATATTGCTTTCAGCAGTATCCATACGACCTTCAAGTGAATCTATATCGCCCTCAGCCGTACCCATACGAGTAGTCAAAGCGCTGATA
>JAFXPE010000011.1 GCA_017528205.1 Alphaproteobacteria bacterium
ACCAGCGTAGCACTGATAAAAATTAAAGGCTCTCACAAAATCGTGAAAGCCTTGATTTTACTGGTTGCGGGGGAAGGATTTGAACCGACGACCTTCAGGTTATGAGCCTGACGAGCTACCAAGCTGCTCTACCCCGCGATAGATAACTGGTAGCTAAATAATATATTTTTCCGGCTTTGTCAACCCCTAATTTGCGTGATTTTATGAAAATTGTGTGTAGAAAGAAGAAAATTGATTAATTAAAGCCCCAAGGCCGCACGGTGAGAGCAGAGATCATCACGTCAATTGCTACGCAATTTCCTCATGATGACAGTCTTTTTCTTTGCGGTATGAAATAACAATGTTGTTTAATTAAAGCCCCAAGGCCGCACGGCGAGAGTAGAGATCATCACGTCAATTGCTACGCAATTTCCTCATGATGACAGTCTTTTTCTTTGCGGTGGAACGTAACAAGTTATTTTAGAATCTCGAAGCAAGGCCAACAAAAAAGACTTCTCGCTGTCATAACATCGGGAAGTCTTTTTTGTAAAATCATTTACCGGCAATTCCGGCATGGTGCAAATAAAACACTCGGGCTTTAGACGGTTCGGGCGGCTTTTTCATCTGTTCGGCACTATTCCCCAATCCAAACGGCAGTTTACTGTATTCCAAATAAATCTTGCCGGCGTAATCTTTCATAACTTTGTAATAGTAGCCGTTGTTTTTGAATATTCCCCCAATCGGTACTTCTTCGCGAATAAAAGAAGATAGGGAAGAATCATTAACGTAATGGCTGTCTTCGTAAAACACCGGAAGATAGTCGCAACCGTATTTATCGACTATGCCCCAACAGGTACAGGCATAATTGCGGCGTTTACCGTCAAATTTGTAAAAGTTTGAAAGAAAAACGGATTCAATCGGCGCTTCGCGTTCTTCGTTCTGTTCTATCATTTCAACCACGCGTTGCGAGTTGTAGGCATACAGACGCCGAATCACATAATTGCCGTTTTCCGCTCCGTACAAATAATAAGCCGAGCCGTTAAAGCAAAACACATCTTCGTCAGGGTGAATTTCTTCTATTGATTTGGTCGCGCCGATATCATCTTCGGCATCTTCGGCAAATTCGTGAAAAGCACGAACATAGGCATATATGCCGAACTTGGCCTGAGAGGCGTCCATCCAAGCAATATGCATACGATTTGCCTTTGTTATTATGCGAACCAAAATCGCGTCATCACAACCTAAATGGAGATTAGCATGACACTTGCAATAGACAATGCAAAATTCGTCAGCCTGACGAGAAGCTTGAAACAAATCTAATACCATAATTCATATCTGTTTAATTTTGGTTTGTTCCGAGTCTAGCAAAATTTTCAATTTTGTCAAATAAAAAAGGGGGAAATGTTCCCCCCGTTAAACCGAATTTTTTCTCAAACAGAAATGCTCACTTTGCATAGGCACCGCCCAGCGTTACCTGCATGGGGCTTTTGGTAATGTACCATTCGCCGACCGAGCTTTTCTTCATCTCATAGTAGGTGTCGTAGGCTAAAAAGCGCTCACCGGCACCGATGTTCGCATAGGTTGCCTTTTCAAAGTCGTAGCCGTCAAGCACGATGCCGTCACGCAAGTCGATGAAGCTGATGGAGAACTCAACGTCGCAGTCCATACACTTCATACACCATGCCGCGGCCAGATACTTGTTGGTTTCCGAATCGAACAGGCGAACAGGTTGAACCGTAATAACGTTGCGGCCTCTTGCTTGGCACGCCTTGCGGGCAAGTTGCTCATCGGGGAAAATCATCACCGCGCGAATACCGACTTCACCGTCTTTGTTCTGGTAGGTTCTGAAAAATGTCTCGTCTTTGGGGAACATTTCATAACCGACCATACTTTCCATCGGATACGTTTTGCCGACCGGCAAAGGATCCTCATCGCGGAAGACGGGAAGCGTGGCAATGGCTTTGTTGTTGAGCATACAAACCCAAAAGGCTCGCTCTTGCTTTGGCGCAATCAACACTCGGTACAGGCCAACCTTGCCCTGATACCCTTTCTTTTTGAACAGTTTCTCCGCGGCTTTCTGCGAAGAAATCACATTGCTACTGGCAGCAATTGTGCAATCTGCGAAATTCAGTTTCTTGTTCATAATGGATGTATAAATAGGATATGTTTACTCTCAACATATCCTATTTGGAAAATTTTGTCAAATATTTTTTGTATAAATTCAGAATTTATTTAACGCCGATGATGTCCACCACTATGTCCACCACTATGTCCGCCACCGTGATGACCGCCGCTATGACCGCCTTTCGGAGGATTATGATGACCGCCGCCGTGATGTGGAGGAGGGGCATAATGATGTGGATGGTGCGAGTGATGATAATGATGATAATGGTGCGGTCGAGGTGCCGGTGGTGCATAATATATTCCGGTATAAGTATATCCGGTTGTGTAGGTTGCGGGATAGCTGTCATAGACGTAATAATCATCGTAGCCGTCGTCATAAACATAACAACCGCCTAAAGCCAAACACAAAATGCCGAGGATAGCTTTTTTCATCGGAACACCTTCAGATTATTGTATCGGACGACGATATGGTCTGCTTTTCGGCAATGCCGGCGGATAGTGATTGGTGTGCGAATCATCCGCAGGCGCGGCTGATGTGTTGTAAGAAGCCGGATACAGGCTGCTGTACGGGCCGATGTCATAAGGAGATTCCGGCAAATATTGCATGGATTCCGGCATCTGTTCAGGATAAACCGCTTGTTGAACTGTTGGCTGAGCGTCGTATTCCATCGGCGGCATACCATATTCCACCGGTTGAGTTTCATAAATTACCGGGGCGGCCGAATACATATCCGGTTGCATATATTCCATAGGCTCGGAATAATACATATCCGGTTGAGCCGCATATTGTACCGGTTGTCCGTAAGGGGCTCCGGCGTAAGCGTCGTAAGAATTGTTGGAGCCACTGCCGGAGTTGGAAATGCAGCCGGTTAAGCAACAAAGTAACATAATGCCGATTTTTTTCATACAATCCTCCATTGAAAAATATGGCTATATAATGCACCATAAAAAACAATAAGTAAATGAAAATTTTAATTTTGTTGCCGTAAATGGCGATTTTTATGGATTTTTTAACCGATTCGTGATACTATCAACTAAGATAAAGAGAAGGGGATGCTATGTTTGTGAAAGTTTTTAGAGGACTGCTCTTTTTTATATTGTTGGCGTTTTATGTCCCTAATGTTATGAATAATCCGGATGGCTTGTATGCGGCGGTAGTACTGGATAGAGTGAATTTGCTGGTTTTAGTGGCAATGTTGTATCTGATATCCGATTATATCAAAGTGTGCGGCGTTTTGTGTATTTTGGTGGCACTCAGCGGAATTTTGATCCACGGATTCCGCTATCGTGAAGCGCAATTAAGTGCTCAGAACGGAGCTGTTGCCCAAGAGGAAGAGGTAAATTGTTCTTCTTCGTGGTATTCTAAATTAAATACCAAATGCAATTAATTCGTTTGATTAAGGTATAAAAAAACAGGCCGTGAATGAGCCTGCTTTTTTGTTTGTAATTTCAGCCGTTATTTTTGCGGGGCCAAAATCATGGTCATCTGCCGCCCTTCAAGTTTGGCTTCCGAATCGACTTTGCTGCAAAATTCCAAATCTTCGACAATTTGGGACAAAATTTGCTTACCTAAATCATTAGCGCTCAATTCGCGTCCTTTAAAGCGCATGGTAAACTTTACTTTGTTGCCTTGTTCCAAAAACTTTTTGGCCTGCTTAATCTTCACCTCGTAGTCATGTTCTTCAATGACCGGACGCAATTTTAATTCTTTAATTTCAACAATTTTCTGATTTTTCTTGGCTTCATTTTTGCGTTTTTGTTGTTCATATCGGTATTTTCCGTAATCCAAGACTTTACAAACCGGCGGATTAGCCTGCGGAGAAATTTCTATCAAATCCAAGCCGTATTCTTCAGCGATGGCTAAGGCTTCTTTTATGGAAACAATGCCGCGATTCTCATTTTCGGCATCAATCAGACGAACTTGCTTTGCCTTAATATTCTCGTTAATCTGAACTTCGTCTTCGTTACGTTGCGTATCAACCATATACAGTTATTATACCTCCTAAAAAATTAAACAACACATATATAATACAGAACATTTTGAGATTATCAAGTAAAAATGACGAATCGAACAATAAAAATCTGCATCGGTGATTTGCGGTTTGCAAATCAGGCATCGCACAGAATCGGTTTTTATCCGAGCCCTTCCACACCATATATATAATATAATAAGTGTAAAATGTCGCCAGAAAGATAATACCGAAGATTTATGCACAGCCTGTTGATAAAAATATATCCAAAATAACATATTGTATTTGCATAATAAAATATTATATCATTAAAAATACATCGGCGCCGGTGAAAAAAATGCAAAAATATTTTAAAAATAATGCAAAAAGGTGTTGACAAAGGAAAAGGAATATCATATAAAACGCATCACCGGCCGATGAGGTTAGGGCAACAAGCCGGAAGGTTTGTTGCGGAAGTTATAAAACATCGTAAATATAGTAGAAATAAGAGGATATGCAGACGGTATATCAAAAAGATATAAAGTCTAGTATATCGAGATAAAGGAACCAAGAAAATTCTTTATGAGTAATATTAGACAGGATTGAAACAATCAATTAACATGAGAGTTTGATCCTGGCTCAGAACGAACGCTGGCGGCAGGTCTTAGGCATGCAAGTCG
>JAFXPE010000012.1 GCA_017528205.1 Alphaproteobacteria bacterium
GCAACGTGCAATTTGCCGGAGCCATGAAAGAGCAAATGGACACCATGGGCGGCGTGATGTCAAACATCGAGGACGCTTTCGGTAAGCTCGCTCGAAACATTGGTGAAGCCGGACTGACAACCGCCATTAAAAACGCTCTAAAGCAGTTCAACGATATGGTTGACGGTGCGGAAGATGCCGCAACTTCAATCGGTAAAGGGCTGACAACTGCGGTAAATTTGGCGGCCAACGCCTTTTTCTTGCTGGCAAAGCACGCCGATGTGGCAATCGCTTTATTGACTGTGCGGTTAGGTTCAAAGGCTCTGCTTGGCGGTTTAACTTTACTTCGTGCTGGTATCGGCTACGTTCAAGCCTCACTTGCCGGAATGTCATTGCAGGCAAAATCGGCGATGGCTGGTATTGCCATGATGAGTAACGTGTCAAAACTGGCGGCGGTTCAGATGGGCGTGTTGGCAACGGCGGCCGGAGTTTTACGCGGTGCGCTTGCTCTGATTGGCGGCCCCGCCGGACTTGCTGTTTTGGCATGTATGGCTCTCTATAAGTTGGTAGATAGCCATGATGTCGCCAAACGTGCGGCACACGACCACGCGGAAACTTTGAAAAAGCTCCAAGACGAACTAAAAGCCACCACCGAGGAAGCGGCGAAGTTCTCGGCAGAACAACAAAAAGATATGTCGCTTGCCGAATGGGGCTTGAAGCTCAAAACTGCCAAGCAAAATATCAAAGATTTAACCGCCGAAATCAAAAACACCGGCGGTTTATCGTTCCGGATCAGGTATTCGCCGAAGTCTTTGCTTAAAGATTATGAGATTTATGCTAAAGAATGGGCGGAAACGCTCCGGCAATCCAAAATCAGTCTTGAACAATACGAGAAAGAGATTTGGGCGGTGGCGGCGCAGTATCCGGATTTTCAGCCTCAGGCAAAGGAAATCCAAGATAAACTGTTGCTCTTAAAAGCCGCTGAGCAAGATGCCTATAAAGCCCAGCAGGAGCTTAAATACTTGGCAAATCCGGAGTTACGGCCAAAGGAAGAAACCAAAACCGTCACGCCGACACCGACGATTACCACGCCGAAAACGACGGATAAATCGGCGGAAAATGCTTATAAGCGCAACATTGAGGACATCAAAAACAAACTGTTGGAGCTTAAAACGCCATACGAGCAAGCGATGGCCAAAGCCGACCAATGGAAAGAAAATGCACTCAAAAACTTGCGTTCAAGTGCGAGCGGTTATGAGGATTATAAAAAGCAAATCGAGCAAGTTTACGACAATATGGTTAAAAAAGCCGATGAAACCGCTCTTGCCACTTCAAAAAAAATGGAAGACGGCTTCAAACGTGGCTTTATCGGCCTTAAAAAAGAAGTTGACGATTTTGCCACATTGGCGGAAAGCACGGTGCGCAATGCCTTTCATAGTATGGAAGATGCGTTGGTGTCATTCGTGACAACCGGCAAAATGAACATTTCGGACTTGGTTAATTCGATTGTTCAAGATTTTGCCAAGTTGGCAATGCGGCAAGCTGTCACGCAACCACTTATGGCAAGCCTTTCCGCATATATGGGATTTGGTGCGGCGCATACCGGCGGTATTGTCGGTGCGGATAATCTGAAAACAACCTATGCTAGTCCGGCGGTGTTTTCCGGTGCGCCAAAGTTCCACAAAGGCGGCATTGTCGGCGATGAAGTGCCGATTATCGCTAAACGCGGCGAAGGTGTTTTTACCAAGGAGCAGATGAAAGCGTTGGGAAACGGCGGCGGAACGGAAGTAAATGTCAACGTTAACGTCGTGAACAATGCCGCCTCGGAAGTTAAAACTTCGGTATCTAAAACCAATCTCGGCAACGGCGATTTCAGCTTGGATGTCGTGATTGAAAAAATTGAGGGTGCAATCGGCAAAAACATCTCCAAAGGCGAAGGCTTATCGCCGCTTTTAGAGCAACGTTACGGACTTAATCCGGCTTATGGGAGTTATCGTTAGATTTTTTTGCGGATCCATGTCCTTGATGTTTAGAAAGAGATTCTTCGCAATGATGTATAACCTTACCATCTTCATCTGCAACAACTTCTTTGTATTTGTCGTTGATATGGTCTATTAGGCGTTCTTTTTGAACATATCCGCTTTCAGTACTTTGTGACTCCTCAAATCCTTGTCTGTATTCGAACACAACTTTCTTTTTACTTGGCAATGTATCATCCTTCGCTTTTGCTTTGACTCTATCGCGAATGTTGAGGGGCACATTTTCTGTAAAGCAAATATGTTTGGTTATATTTTTGGAGCCACATTTTGGGCAAGAATTTTCTGTACTGTCAAATTCTTTACCGCAATCATCGCAAGTTGATTTAGATAGAATTTTAGTCATAGATACCTCCAATGAAGGTACTATACAATAAAGGAATTAAAATGACAACAATAACTTTTCCAAAACGTCTGCCTTATCCGACTGTTGAGGGCTATTCTATTCGTCCGGACGAAGCGATTATTCGTACTGATATGGAAGCCGGACCAGCGCGGCAACGGCGCAGATATACGCAAACACCAAGTAAAATCGCGGTTAAATGGATTATGTCGCCGGAGCAGTTCTGCCTGTTTGAGGCGTGGTATAAATATTACGCTAAAGAAGGTGCGGAATGGTTTGTTATCACGCTTTTGGGCGGTATCGGCTTAACCGAGCAGGAAGCGCGTTTTACGCAACAATTTGAGGCAAGTATTATTGCCGGTCGGTTATGGCAGATAACAACCGAGCTCGAAATCCGCGACCGCCCGACAATTACTGAAGATGCGATGCTTATCATCATGGATTCCGACTTCCAAAAATTGGAATTCACGGTCGATAAGCTCCACATTCTCGTTCACAAATCGTGTCCGAACAAATTAAACTAAGGAAATTTTCAATGCCAAATATGCAAGAAAGATTAGATGCCGCGGTAGATAAAGCCGAGGTTGATACCGGATTATTGCACAATGTCATTCACGGTTCAATCACAACCGAAGTGAATACCGAGGGTGGCAAAGTTCCGAGTGTTGCCAAAGTTCTTAACGATATGCGCGTTTTAATGGAAGCTGACGAGGCAATCCTTTATTTGATTGCCAACGGCGACAGCACAACCATTGTGCATACCAAAAACGGCGATGTGCCAAGCGCGGCAAAAATTATTCACGACACAAAGACGGCGATGGATGCCGATGCTAAAATCTTCCACGATATAGCAAACGGTGATACGACAACGGTTGTGCATACAGATAGTGGCGATGTTCCGAGTGCCGCAAAAATTATTCACGACACGCAAACCGCTTTAGATGCCGATGCACAAATTTTTCATGACATAGCCAATGGCGATGCAGACACCGTTGTTCACACCGAAAACGGCGATGTGCCAAGTGTGGCGAAAGCTATTCAAGACACTCGCAATACCATTCAATCCGGCACAAATGATCTCGTTGAACAAGCGCAGACGGCGGCAACAACCGCCACCGAACAAGCCACACAGAGTAAATCGGCGGCTTTGCGAGCGATTGAGGCCGAAACAGCGAGTAAACAAGCTCTAAAAGACGCGCAGACATGGGTTGACGGCACTGATGAGGAAGTTGTGGCTTTGGGCGGACGGCACTCGGCACGTGAATGGGTTGAGTTGGCGGAAGAAACAACAAAAGGCAGTTTTCCGACTACGGTTAGCGGTGTGGCAACGGCTAATCAGACAATTTTACCATTACCTGAAGCACTCGGAGCAATCGACCAAGTGTTGATGGTAAGCGTTGAAAACTTATCGCTTATGCCTGATACCTACACGCTTTCAAACGACGGAAAATCTGTCATTTTGCAATATCCTTTGTCGGTCAATGAGCGGTGGTGCGTGAAATATTTAACAGATTTTCAGTCAATGGGTGCCGCCTTGGATGCTGTTTTATATGAAGATATGTGAGGTGCAAAATGGCTGAAGATAAAAGCAAGATTCCGGCATCGCGTATCGCGGTTGATACTGAGCCGGTTGTCGGAAGCGGTAATCTTATCACTTCCGATGCAGTAGCGACAGCGGTTGAGCAAGCAAAAGAAGAAGCGAAAACCGATGCCGAAGGTAACGACATCAGCAAGACCTATGCCAAGAT
This sequence comes from Alphaproteobacteria bacterium, assembly GCA_017528205.1. Taxonomy (GTDB): domain Bacteria; phylum Pseudomonadota; class Alphaproteobacteria; order RF32; family CAG-239; genus RUG410. Next base: position 4,107 of record JAFXPE010000012.1, read on the forward strand.
TGCTGATGTTATTTTTTACGAAGAAATGGATTAACTCAATTTTAGGAGAAAATAAATGGCTACAAAACGCATTAAACTTAAAAACGCAAACGGCGACTATTTAGAGCCGTATACCACGAA
>JAFXPE010000013.1 GCA_017528205.1 Alphaproteobacteria bacterium
AAACAACGACGGTTTTGCGTTGATAATGAACACTCTTGATTTTCCGTTGTTTACTTCCACTATTTTTGACAATAGTCCTGTTGATTGTGATTATGCGCTGATTAACGACAGAATCTCGAAAAACAAACTTTTAACGCGGCATGGACTACCTATGCAAGATGACCCGACACAAGGCGTTGATTTGTTGCTGAGAAGTTATTCCGCATGGCTAAACTTAAAAAAATTTCAACACCTAAAGGATAAAAAACTGCTGGCTGTTGTCACGCCGATATACAAGTTAAGATATGGTCTTGATGAAGATGGGGCAACATTGATGTTGAAAGATGTGGCGCATATTCTTGATGTTCCGGTGATATGTTGGCAACGAGACTCTTCGGAAGATTTAATTGCGACGGATATGACTTTCAAATTGACGGCAGAAAGAGGTTACAAAGAACCGGTAGATATTGAGGTTATTAAGCAACCTGGGAATAAAACTTTTCATATTAAGGCGAACGGATCATCGCTAAAATATGCTGAGCACTTAAAAGACTGTCCGAAACTGTGGTTTTATGAGGAGAAAGACAATGAAATGCGCATTTGATGAGAGAAAAGGTTCAAAAAAAGTTGTTATAGATACGGAAGTTACTGGTTTTTCTCCGGAAGATGGCAACAAGCTTGTCGAAATTGCCGCTATTGAAATTGATAAAAACGACAAACAAACCGGTGCTGTTTTTCATGCTTACATAAATCCAAAGCGCAAAATTCCTAAAGAAATTGTGGAAATACACGGCTTAGATTATAAGTTTCTGAAAAATTATCCGACTTTTACCGCATACAAAGATGAATTTTTGCGTTTTATTGAGGGTAAAGAAATCATCGGTCATCATGTGTATTTTGATATGGATTTTATAAACAACGAACTTGGATTCGAACTGCCTAACAAAGTAACCGACACATTGGAATTGGCACGAAATATCTTTCCTGGGCAAAGAAATCATCTATGCGCTTTAAGCGAACGGCTTAATATTGAAATCGAAAAATCTCCGTACAATGGGGCACTTTTGGACACTTTATACGTGTTAGAGGTATATAAGAAACTGAAAGCAATAAAAAAGAGGGAGAAAGACAATGAATGATAGCAGAAATTGCCACGAACACATTTCTTCGATAATAAATTCTTATTTGAAGGAACTTGATTACAGAATACAACACAAAGGAGTGCCTTTAGGACTATCTACAGGCATTAGCGCATTAGATGAAATATTAGGAGGAATGCGTGGCGGTGAAGTTATTTTGCTTGGAGCAAGACCTGCTATGGGAAAAACATCTTTTGCTATCAATCTTTCCTATAAAATAGCAAAATCATTTTTAGATGAAAGAAAAAACAATCCAAATAGCAACAAATCAGTGTTATGGATTAGTATAGAATGTCCTCGGATAAGCATACTTCAAAGGCTTATTGCTGCAAAGATACCAGATGTTTGGGCACATCAATTAAAACGGTATGAATATGGAACTAAATCATATGAAGAATTTGAAACAATAGCAAATATCGGAAAAGAAATAAGTCAGTTACCTATTTATATTTGTGATGATTTTCCTCAAACAGTAGGAGAGATAGAAAACAAAATAGAAGAAATCAACAGATATTCTACAATCGGTTTTGTTGTCGTAGATTATCTGCAATTAATTGATAGGGAAAATATTTCCTGTGATGAAATTTTACAAGAATTAAAGAGTATTGCGAAAGACTTAAATGTTCCAATTCTTATTCTATCTCAATTGTCAACCGCCTTGGAAAACCGTAGGTATAAAATGCCTCTTTTAAAAGATATAAGAGTATTTAAGAAACTAACTCATATTGACAAGATATTATTTCTGTATCGCGAATATTACTATTTATACTGGAATAAGCCCAAAAGGACATCAAAGGAAACAGACGAGCATTATAATAAAAGGTTTGATGAATGGCATGAACTATGTAAGGAGCAAGAGCGCATTGCAGAATTTTATATAGCCAAAAACAATATCGGAACAACAGGGCATATTGAATGCTTTTGCGATTTGGATAAATGTAAATTTGATGACTTACTTCCAATAGATAGGGATAATTTATAAATGAAAGGACTGACAATGAGTGAAGAAAACTTCCGCTTCCGTCATTCTGAGGCAAAGCCAAAGGAGTCGAAGACGTCCTTGGACAATCCAACAACTCTTATGGCGTTGTTCGTTCCGTTGGAACGAATGGATCCTTCACTTCACTATCGTTGCGTTCAGAATGACGAAAGCGGTAAATCCCTTGACCAAACCTTGCGGTTTGGAGGGATGACTCTTTAGATGCCCGAACAAGTCGGGCATGACAGTCTTTTTCTTCACTTTTCCTTACTCGGGCATGACACATTTATTCTTTGCAAGTCTGCTCGATGTCGGCCAAAAAATCTTCCAATTCCTGCTCGTGTTCGATTTCTTCTTTGAGGATTTTTTCGGACAGGCGGAAAGTTTCGTAATCGCGGCCGTGGGTTATGTCGCAAATTCCCTCATAGCGCCCGATGGCACAACGTTCCGCCTCTAAATTATCGTGCAACAGAGCCACCACATTAAAATTATTCGGCGTAATATATTTGCAATGCGCCAACTCGTTCCAACTCATCGGCTCCAAAACCGGCACTCCGCCCAGCTGAATAATCCTGTCCGCCAACCAACCGGCGTGTTTCAACTCCTCAGCGGCGTGTTCTTCAAATTCGGCCACAATCGCCGGCCTCTCCTGCCCGTACGCCACTTTGGCGCCAACCCAATATTGATAATATGCCAACCATTCTTCGGCGTATGCTTCATTTAAAACTTTAAGCAAATTTTCGATATCCGTCTTTGCAATTTTTTTAGCCATTTCACCCATTGATTTTCTCCTTATGTTATTTTTGACACGCTAGAAATATTCACTCGGAGGCAAAAATCAAGCCACACCGAAATATATTATTATTCAATTGTTTTTGATGATTTACGACAAATTAACTTTCGGGCGTTATATTTGCTTTAGGAGAATAATATGGTTTTGGTAGCGCCGAGTTTGCTTGCTGCCGATTGGCGGTGTTTGCAACAACAAATCGGGTTGGTTGAAAATGCCGGTGCCGATTGGTTGCATTTTGATATTATGGACGGGCATTTTGTGCCGAACTTGAGTTTCGGTGCCGATATGGTGCGCCAAATGCGCCCGATTTCCAAACTGTTTTTCGACGTGCATTTAATGGTTGCAGATCCGCTCAATTTTTTGCCGATGTTCGCAAATTACGGCGCCGATATGCTGACCGTTCATTATGAAGCTTGCACCGATTTAAACGCGGTGATTGAGGCGATTAAAAAACAAAATATCAAGGTTGGCATTTCGCTTAAACCGCAAACGCCGGCCGAGGTGCTGAAACCGTATTTGGAAAAAATCGACAATGTTTTGATTATGACGGTTGAGCCGGGGTTCGGCGGGCAAAAGTTTATGCCTGAGCAACTAAGCAAAATCAAAACCGTTTCCGAACTTATCGGCAAGCGCGACATAACCCTTGAAGTTGACGGCGGCATAAACACCGAAACCGCTCGACTGTGTGTCGCAAACGGGGCCAACGTTTTGGTGGCAGGAAGCGCTGTCTTTAAGGCGGAGAATCCGTCAGAGATTATTAGGCAGTTACATTTATCGGGAGAAAATCAATGGCAACTATTATGATTGTGGAAGACGAACAGGCAATTGCGCTGTTACTTAAATATAATCTGGAAAAAGCCGGCTACGAAACAGTATGCGTCGCACAGGGCAACAAAGTATTGTCCACCGTGGAAAAAAGCGCACCTTCGCTGATTTTGCTTGATTGGATGCTGCCGGAAATTTCCGGTTTGGAGCTTTGCAAAATTATCCGCAACAATCCGGATTTGAAAAACATTCCGATTATTATGCTGACCGCCAAAGGCCAAGAAGAAGATAAAATTTCCGGTTTGTCGGCGGGGGCCGATGATTATGTTACCAAGCCGTTTTCCATTCCGGAACTTTTGGCGCGTATTCAAACCAACCTGCGCCGTGTCAGCTCTGCCTTTTCCAACATCAAAAAAGAATATACGTTTAAGGATATCGTTTTGAAAACGGTGGAGAAAAAAGTCTTTCGTGGCGAAAATTATATTCAGCTTGGCCCAACCGAATTTCGCATTTTGCAAATGCTGATTATCAGCCCGTATCAGGTTTTTTCGCGCGATGAAGTGTTGAAAAACGTTTGGGGCAACAGCATTTATGTTGAGCCGCGCACGGTTGATGTGCATATTCGCCGCCTGCGCAAAGCCTTAAACGAATTCGGGCCGGATTATATTCGCACCATTCGCTCCACCGGATATTCGCTGGACGACCACATGGCCGAAGATGATTCCGCCGAATAATTTTTCGAGCTTTTAGGCGTTGTGATTATACAAATTTGCCGCCGTCACATAATCAAACTTACCGCTACCCAAAAGCGGCGGATTTTGCACATAAATCACCTCTTTCGGAATCCATAATTCGCTCACGCCCTGGGCCTGAAAATACTTTTTAATCGCCGCCGGAGCTATGGTGTCGTTAGAAGTAATCAACACCAATTTTTCGCCCTTCTTTTCGTCTTCGACGGCAATAATTCCCTGTTTGGCGTCCGGATACATTTGATCCAAAAGTTGCTCCACCGCGGTTAAAGAAACCATCTCGCCGCCGATTTTGGCAAAGCGTTTGGCGCGACCGCAAATGGTCATAAAGCCGTTTTCATCAAAATTGACAATATCACCGGTGTCGTACCACTCTTCCGCTTTATCCAAAACTTCCGGCTTGTCGGCACGCATATAACCGAGCATCACGTTATCGCCCTTAACCGACAGGCGTCCGCCCTCAGACACGCCGTTGACTTTTTCTAAACGATGCTCAATGTGTGTAAGCAAACGCCCTACCGTGTTCTCTTTATAAAACATCGGAGTATTCACCGACAAAACCGGCGCGGTTTCGGTGGTGCCGTAACCTTCAAAAATGCGTACGCCGAACTTTTTCATCCACAATTCGGCGGTGCGGTCTTTTAATTTTTCGCCTCCGACCACGGCAAAGCGTACCGAGAAAAAGTCGTACGGATGCGCGCGACGGCCGTAACCGTACAAAAATGTATCGGTACCCAAAATCGCAGTTGCCTGAACCGCATATGCCACTTCCGGAATTATCCGATAATGTAACGGCGACGGATAGAAATACGTTTTTACGCCGTTCAACACCGGCAGAATAGTCCCCACCGTTAAACCGAAAGAGTGGAACATCGGCAACGCGTTCAAAATAACATCGCCGGTATTAAACGGCACCGCCAAACGAATTTGCAACACGTTGGCCAGCAAGTTCTTGTGCGAAAGCAAAACGCCCTTCGGCAAGCCTTCCGAGCCGGAAGTGAACAAAATTGCCGCCACATCATCTGGCGCAACCTTGGACTTTGCACGACGCAAATAACGCGCCATTCCGAGCATTTTATCGCCGATTTCGATTTGCGCGGCCATATCTTCAAGATAATACAACTCGCAATTTGCCTGAAGCGCGCAATTTACCAAACGCTCCAATTTGCCTTGTTCTATAAACTGTCGCGCGGTAATTATTTTTTTGAGCCCCACGGTTTTCAAACACGAACCGAATTGCTTGTCGCCCAGCGAAAAATTGAGCATCACCGGAATTTTTTCTACGCTGTGCAAGGCAAAAAAGCTGACCAGTCCGGCCAAACTGTTAGGCAATAAAACGCCGATTTTTTCGTCTTTACCGAGCAAGCGGCGGAATAAAGTTCCCAATACATAAATTTTGAGCAGCAGCTGTTTATAGTCCAAAGTTTTGCCGCCGATATCCATGGCAACTTTGCGCTTGCCGCCATAATCTTTTTCACCTTGCAATAAAGAATTGAACAGGTTTTTGTTAATATCGGTGGTTTGATACACCATATCCGACATCAAGTCATGCAACTGCAACGCCGCCTGCTGACGCCGTTCGCGCGCGCTCAGTTCAGGATTGGTGTTAATTTCGCACGGTGGCAGAATCGAAAGCGTAACTTGCGGAAACATGCGCGATTTTACCAAGTGTGTAATGTACGAAAGCTTGGAAAATTGCGCGCCGTCGATGCGTACCGGCACAATTTTGGCGCCCGATTTTTCCGCCACCACGCCGGTTCCTTCATAAACCTTCATCAGCGAGCCGGTAACGGTGATACGTCCCTCCGGAAAAATCATTACCGTACGTCCCTGATTGATTACTTCTATGAGCGAGCGAATGGCAAGCGGACTAGTCGGATTAAGCGGATAAAAATTCACCAAGCCGCCAAACACGCGCACAAACCACTTGCGCTCCCACGCGCTGTCAATGGCAAAGGTCATTTTGCGCGGCAAATACACCGCCGCCAACAGGCCGTCCAAAAGCGACACATGGTTGGCAATTACCAAAGTTTTGGATTTTGATTGCTCAAAATTTTCCAATCCGATTACCTTAACGCGGTAAAAAGTGCCCAGCAAAATGGTAAACAACGATCGCGCCAACGAATCCGGCAACAGTTTGGCAATATAAATGGCAACAACGGCACTCAACGCGGCAACCGCCAAGAACAAATCCAAAATATCCAGTCCCAATTTCAGCAACACCACGGAAAACAGCGCCATAAACACCATGCCGAGCGAGTTAATGATATTGTTGCCGGCAATCACCGAGGCCACACAATTTTTCGGCGCGCGTTTCTGCATCAGGGCATTCAGCGGCACCACATACATTCCGCCCAGCGCGGCAAAGATAAAGAATATCGCAAGCAACGTTGCACCGCGCGGCAAAGACACAAATGTCTGCAAAGGCATTCTTTCCGGTGTGGTCATAAACCCGATGGAAAGCAGATAAACCGCCAAAATACACAAACACATTCCAATGGCGCACAGCGGCACATACAAAACCGAAACCCGCCCTTTCAAAACTTTATTGCATAACAGCGAACCGGCACCGACACCGACCGAAAACAGTATCAAACACAGCGTTACAACCGACTGTTCGGTATAAAGCACATTACTGCACAGCGGGAATATGTTGGTAACGAAAAATGCACCCAGCATCCAAAACCAAGTAGCGCCGATGATAGCGCGGAAAATGATGATATGCGAGTGAATCAGCTTATAATTGTCGCGGATTTGCTTGAACAAATTGAAGTTTATCTTCAGGCTCTCATCGGCTCCGGCGGCGTTGGGAATTTTGTAACTTGCCACCATACCAATCAGTGAGCAGATTATCAACAGCGCAATACTGGCATTTACGGACAGCACCGTTCCCAAAATAGTGCCGAGAATAATTGAAATATAGGTACTGCCCTCAACATACGCATTGCCGGCAATCAGCTCTTCCTGACGCAAAAGCTGTGGCAACAAAGCATATTTTATCGGGCCGAAAAACGTCGATTGCGTGCCCATAAAAAACAATATCACCACCAACAGCGGCACGCTTTTGGTTAAGAACACCAAACCGGCGCCAATCATCAGCATCAGTTCGGTGCACTTCAAAATTCGCACCAACATAGCGCGGTTGTATTTATCGGCAATCAGGCCGGCCAGCGCCGAAAACAAAAAATACGGCAAAATGAAAACGCCGGCAATGATGTTGGAATAAATACCGGCAACCTGCTCGTTTGCCCCCATTTTAAAGGCCACAAAAGTAAGCAATGTCGTTTTGAACAGATTATCGTTTAAAGCGCCAAAAAACTGCACAATAAGGAGTGGCACAAAGCGCACTCCTTTCCACAAATCCTTAGTCATAAATATCCTCTTTTATTGTTGGATTAATTAAAAGTTCCACGTTAAGCCGAACAAGGCTCGGTAATCATTTGCCGCGTCTCGGTGTTCCGGATTGACGCGTACGTCAAACTCGCTGCCTAAGCTGATATTTTCCGCTACTTCCTTATTCAAATACCACGCAAATTTATATTCACGTTTACTAGGCTTTAAGCCCGCGGAATAACGGTTTCTGTATACCTCGTCGGAATAGTTGTCACGCCCGCTGGCAAAATCAACAAAAACCTTACCGTGTTCAACCCGCAAAGGCGAAGAAAGTCTGAAGCCGAAGTCGGTATTTTTATCCCACTTATAATTGGCATCAAACGCAAAGCTGTCGCTGATTAAATTTGAAGTGCTGAGCATATTGCTTTCAAAATCCTGCGCCTTGGTGAAACCGGTGTAGTAACTGCCGCTAAAGGTCAATTTAGGCGAGGCCTTCCAGGTTGCCGTCAGTCCAGCGTGATAGGTTTGACTGTGTTCCAAGCCGAAAGCATTGGCACCGTTCATACCGAGCAAAGCCTCATCTTCATAAAGCATACCGGACGAAAATGCCAATCTGGTGTTTGTTGTCGGGCGGAAAGCAACTTCCGAATTAAAGCCGTATGCCGGCTGCGTAAAGTTGCGGTCGCGAGCATCTCTGTCGCCATCATATAAGCCGTTTTCGCCGCCCATGGCCTCGAACTTAAGTTCCCAATCCGCATTAACGTCGTAACCGTAACGCACGCCGTATGCCGAGTTAAAAGACATAAACGGATTGCTCAAGTCTGCGCTGTTGTTATTTGCGTGATTATAGCGCGTGTTTTCGCTCAAGAAAAATCCGCTGGTGCTCTTGCCGGATTTAAACTCAACGTCAATCAAGCCGAAACCAGGCTTATTCAGCGGCCCTTCGGCATAAGAAAACGTCATATTGCCTTGGCTTTCCTTTTGTATGCGCTGGTTCGGAACAATGTGATTTACATCGTTTTTGAAGGCGGCAAAGCCCGAATGTGTTACCTCAATATAATTACCGACTGGTAATTTGAACGGACGATGGTATTTATCAAACACTACCAATTCCTTAGGCAAAGCGTTGTACATTGCATCGGCCATCGGACCGGTCAAGTTCAAATTGGAATCATCAACCCGTACGGTTTCCGAATCGACACGGTCGCCGACTACCGTACTCATACCCCCTATGCCGTCGAGAGGAATGTAATATGTGGTGGCTTTACCCAAATCAATCAAACCGGCACCGTAAGTGGCATCGTGATACTCGGTGTTATGATTATAGCCTTCGCCGTTGGTGTTTGCCGTTTGCAATAAAATCTCTATGATTTCCGATGAAGGCAAAAACGGATATGCCGCCTGAAGAAAGGCGATACTGCCGGTAACTACCGGTGTTGCTTGAGAAGTACCGTGCATGGCCAAATAGCTGCCCTCGGCCGAAGAATAAATATCACCCTGCTCATTTGAAGAATAGTCACCGCCCGGTGCTGAAATACAATAGCTTGCCGTGCTACCGCAAGAGTTGGCAAACGACGATTTCTTATATGAGGCCACCGTGCCGTCATCATTGAATGTTACGTTAACCGAGGTAACCACCAACATTTGCAACTTACCAAAGTCTACTTCTCCGCTGTATAAGTCGGTTGAAACATTGCGAACACCGAGATTTTTAATTCCGGATTCCAAATCCGGCTCGCTGTAATTTTCGTTGCCGGCCGCTTTTACCCAAATAGGACCATCATATGCCGTATACTTACCGCCGTTTGAAATCAATTTAACCGTAAAACGATTGATGGTTTCTATCGCCGCATCCAAATAACCGTAATAAAGGTTGTTCACCGAGCTGTAAATTTTGGTTGCGTTACTGCTTCGATCGGCCGTTCGCCCAATACTCATATTGATAATCGTTGCACCGTCTTCAAGCAATTTTACTATCGGCTGATACATCGGAGATACCAAGTCCCAACGAATTGCGTCGATTTTGGTGTTGGAAAAGGCAATCCCCATCATGCCGTTTTCTCTTTTACGGTCCCAATTGGCACCGATAATACCGGCAATGTGTGTGCCGTGCGAAGACTCGCCGGTTAATGGATTATAGCCCTTCAAAGGTGTCGGATCATTTTGCACTTCCGGATCATCCCAATCATAATCTTCCGGATACAATGCCGCCCATTTTTCAAATTTTCCATTTCCGATGGCAAAAACTCCGCTACGCTTATCCATAAACGTTTTCTCTCCATCTTCGTTATAAAAAGTACGCGTCTGCGAATAACAAAGTTTTCCGTCGCAATTGCTTTCTACCAGCCAACAATTTTTACGGTCGTTGCCGCGGCACGGACCGTAATCGTAGTTATGGCCGAAGACTCGGCTGTTACCGTAACTGTCTTGAAATTCCTTATGATTCGGATCAACACCGGTATCCAAAACGCCGACAATTACATCGTTGTTGATTTTGCTGACAAGTCTGCCGTTGGAATCTAAACCATAAAACTTACTGTACGCAGTCGCTGCTTGCACGGCGTCGTGGAAGTTAACGGAAGAGAAGTGTATACCGGCTGAAGAATAATCACCGAAATATTCGCCGGTATATTCCTTATCTTTGCGAAAATCTTCCGGTTTGAAGAAGCGAAAATCTTTGCTATCTTTATCGGTATAACCCATATCCGACAATCCGTCGGCCATTTTTTGCCGCAATATAGCTTCCTGTTCTTTGGAAATTATTTGATTGCCGTCATTATCTTTGCTGCTGTCATCGGTTTTGCCGCTATCATCGGTCTTTCCGCTATCGTCAGTTTTGCCGCTGTCGTCGGTTTTTCCGCTGTCATCGGTTTTGCCCCCGTTATCGGTCTTGCCGCTGTCATCGGTTTTACTGCTATCGGTTTTACTGCTATCATCACTTTTGTTGGAATGACCGCCGCCCGAGCAGGCAATGGCCACCGCACCGCCACCGATGGCGGCAATGCCGACTACGCCGATAACCGTCTTGCTTACGCCGCTCGGCTTTTTGTACATACATTGCGCGTTGCTGTTGGCTCCGTAGCGAACAAGCAGATTATAAGCACCCCAGGCTCCGTCATAATAAGCCTGACACAGCGCCGTAACACCGCTACTGTCGGTTGCATCTATGGAATATCCTTGATTCAGATAAGATGAAAGTGTTGCCGCATCACCTCTTTTGGCTGCGGAATATATTTTGTCCTGAACACCCCACAATGCGTTTGCATCAGAGTGATAAAAGCAACCGATACACAGTGCCATAAACAGATATTTGTACTTCATTTGACAACCTCGTCAATACTACCTTTGTCGAGTTTATAATATTTTTCCTAACATTGCAAGCATAAAATCGCTCAAACAGCTTTAAGCAATACATTCACAGGCTGCAAATAATCAATTGACTATTCGCATTTTTTGCCGATAATAAACTTATCTGAGGGAGGCGTATCTATGGATATTCAACAAATTAAAGTAAATTTACAATATTTTTTACCGAAACATCTGATTACAAAAATTGTCGGTCGCTTGGCCTCGGCAAAGATGGGCCGCTTTACGACTTATGCCATTAACAAATTTGCCGATTATTATAATATCGATCCGGCGGAAATTGATGGAAACATTAGGAATTTCCAGACTTTTAACGATTTTTTTGCTCGTCCGTTAAAACCGAGCGCCATCGTTATCGATTCGGCCGCAGACAGTCTGGTTTTTCCGGCAGACGGTAAAATCAGTCAATTCGGTGATTTGAAAGAGAATTTCCAGCTTCAGGCCAAAGGGCACTATTTTACCACCGAGGCTTTGCTCGGAAGCAATGAAGATGCCGAATTTTTCAATAATGGCAAATTCATAACCATTTATCTTTCGCCAAAAGATTATCACCGCGTGCATATGCCGTTTGAGGGCAAACTCCTCAAAATGACCTATATTCCGGGCGAACTGTTTTCGGTAAATCCGCTGTATACGCAGAATATTCCGGAGCTTTTTTCACGCAACGAGCGGGTCGTTTGCATTTTTGAGACGGTTCTCGGCAAAATGGCAGTTGTTTTTGTGGGTGCGGCGATTGTGCGCAGTATAAGCACCAAATGGGCCGGTGTTGTGGCGCCGAACGGTTCGCGCGAGGTTTATGTCGAAACCTATGAAAATCGCGACATTTCGTTCCACAAAGGCGAAGAAATAGGCAAATTCTTAATGGGAAGTACCGTGATTTGCCTGTTTGAAAAAGATAAAATCGAATTTGACGGCTTTTTGGGCAACGAACGGGCTACCCATGTGGGTGTAAGAATGGCAACCCGTAACAACCTATAGAATTTTGCCATAAATTTGAAATCTATTTGCGGCTGAAGATGCTTCGGCCGCAATTATTTTTGCGCTCTGCAAATAAATACTTGACAAAAATCTGCGCTGTGCTACTATTGCTCGAAATCTCAAATTATGTAGATATGCAGAAAATTACAAACATTTTCACCGACGCCAGAAAGCGTTTGGTGAACAGCCGTCGGTTTTTGTTGCTGACGCATCAGTACGCAAAGCTTTTGCAGCGCGGAGAAGTGGAATTTCTCGTTAAAAACGGCAAATTCAAGTTCGTCATCAAGCACCCCGAGTTGATTCCGGCCAAGGCGCCTTTCTCAAATCCGGATGCTTATGCCCCCTATGTGTGTCACGTTTCTGAGCTGATGATGCACCTGTATCTGAAGCTTAATCCGCGCAGATTCGAGTTTTTCCTCGTTCATCCTCTGGGCCTGAAAGTGCTCGCCAAGGAAGGTTTCTCCGGCGTTATCGCTAACCATGAGAAAGAGTTTGTTGAGCTGGGTAAGAACTTTCCGGAATCTTTCCGTGTCAGCCCCGATGCACAGCGCGAATTTATCGACTTGCTGAACATTCAGCTGGAGGTTTCCCTGCCCTATCCCAACGAAGATGCGGCGAAACCGGCTGATAAGTAAATTACAATGATTTAAACCAAAAGAAAGGTCGGCAATTAAGCCGACCTTTCGCATTTTTGCCCGTCGCTAAATTATATCTATCAACTTTTGCTTCAATATATCCGCCACATCCAGTCGGAAACTGTTTTTATTGCCCACGTTTTGCGGGAAATATTCCTCAATTCCCAAGGCAAAAACGTTTGACTGCTGATTGATAAAATCGCGGCTCAAATTGATGGCGTCGGCATTGCCGATTAAATATTCTTTATAGCGGCTGATGGCTTCTTTGGCCTCGTTGACAAAGCTGTTCTGCTCGCCGAAGATGCGAGTGAAAGCAAAGATAACCGATACCATTATCAAAACTATAAAGCTGCAGATGCCGCCGACATAAATACTGCTGAAACCCCAAATGGCAAAAAGCGCCACCAGGGTCAACACTTTAATCGGCACGGTTAAGTACCACTTTTTGAACGAATGGCGCAAAATCCAAACGTAAAAAGCATACAGCAAAGTGGTCGCAAGCAATATAATCAGCGTTTGCGCAAAGTTCACGCTGATGTAAGAAATAAATATTTCGGTTAAAAGCAACATCAACACGCTGAAAATCACATAGCTGATGTTGTGCATTATTTTATATTTCTTAATCTGTTTGCCGGCCGCCTTTTCAAAAATGTGCTTAACTCTTTTCAGCAACACATTATTGGCGTTGTTAACTTCAACCGAATCGATTTTCTTGGCAAAGAGACGGCTCAAGGCCTTGCGTTCTTCTTTGTTCAAACGCGAAGAATCGGTGTTTTTCTTTAATAAGAAAATGCGGTTGTTGTCTTGTTTTATATCCACGGCGTTTTTGCGGAACAAATCCAAAATTTGCGCCACAAAAGCAATTCTGTCATATTTTGAAACCAAAATGCTACGCATCAGCGAGCCGTTGTACGAAGGTGTATATTTCTTCTTTTTGCGCTCGTATTTCAAGGTCAGAAGCGACAAAATAAACGACAGCAATATCGCCAACAAGCCGATTGAAGCATACAAAATGTTACCCCAATTGGTTATGAAATAAGTGAAACTCTTGTTGAAATCTTTGATAAACACATCATTATCCACCAAGGCGACAACGTGCATACTTTCATTGTTGAGCATCGGCGTAGAATTGGAAAATGCCACCACGTTTTCGGCCAAATTATAGCGATTGGTGCGGCGTTCCGTGAAGGTGCTCGGCGTACCCACGATGTTGGTAATTTCTCTGAATGAGCGGCCGCTCGGCAAGCTCACGATGGCGTTGGCCGAAGTGATAAAACAATCCATCGGTCGACCGACAACGTTCCAGTCCAAAAACTGTTCGTCGTTCCAAGAGGTTAATTGATTAGCGATAACGTATGTAAACACATAAGTATATACACCAGGTTGCAAGCGCTGGTTATATTTAGGCTTCAGCATAATGCTGTCGCCGATTTCTTCTGCCGTGTACGGCACTTTTGTTCCGTTAACCGTAACATCTTCCAGCACCAAATCTATGTGTTGAAATTTGCCGGAATATTTAGGAAACGCACGTGCCAAACCATAAGCAAATTTATTGTTGTTGGCCACCAAAGTTATGGTATCTTCGACTTTCAAATAACCGTTGGCTTGAATGTCGATATAACTCAGAAAATAAGCAATATGTTCGCGCGCCGGAGCCAAAATCCGTCTGCCGCTCGGCAAAGTAACGCCGACTGTCGGAATTTGCGGCACTTCATGAGCTTGTTTTTCTTGCGACAATTTGAAAAAGCGTGTTGCCACTTTGGCAATTTCACGCTCCATCGGGTCTGTTTTTTTGGCGGAAGTTTTTTTATCTTCTTCATCTTTTCTGAACGAAGCCAAAGTTTTTTCATACATTCTCTGAAACAGCGGTTTTTCTGCTTCTTCCTTGGCCTGATAATATTCCGGAGTGTGAATCACGTTAACGCTGACCGGACTGTTTAAGTCGGCATCTTCCGGAACCTCGGATTTTATGGCGTTTTCCAATCTTTTTTTGAAGAAATCACGCACTTCCGTTTCGTTTCTCGGGTTTGGCAACATCGCGTCAACGGAGTCGGCATTCTGTTGAATTCTCGGCCTTTTGGCTCTGCCCTCAACCAAAGGCTGAATATCGGCACCGGCCATTTGCGGCATCAACATTGTCATGAAACATATTGCAAGAAAAATTTTTTTCATAACTTTAGTCCTCTTGTTTACAAACTGATTATACGCTGTTAATATTTTACATATCAATACTTAAAAAAGTGATAAGGAGAATATATATGAAAAATAAAATTGCTGCAATAATTTTAGGCGCCGGTAAGGGCACCAGAATGAACTCAGATAAGCCGAAGGTTTTAATGCCGGTGTGCGGTAAACCGATGATTAACCATATTATTGACACCCTTAAAACTGTTCCGGCGGATGAAATTGTTACGGTTATTTCCGCCGAGGGACAAGATGTTGCAAAAGCCGTCGCGCCGTATAAAACTTGCGTGCAAGCCGAGCAACTCGGCACCGGACACGCCGTAAACTGCGCCAAAGAATTGCTTAAAGGCTTTGACGGCACGGTTTTGGTGGTGTTTGGCGACACGCCGCTGATTACGGCCGCAACCTTTAAACGCGCGGCGCAAAAAGTGGAAGAAGGATACGCCGTGGTGGTGTTGGGCTTTACTCCGCCTGAAGCCGGCAGATACGGACGTTTGGTGATGGAAGGTCCGGAACTTAAACGCATTGTCGAATATAAAGACGCCACGGAAGCGGAACGCGCCATCACTTTTTGCAACTCCGGGGTTATGGCTTTTGACGGCCGTTATCTGTTTGATATTTTGGCACAGATTCAAAACCACAATGCGGCCGGTGAGTTTTATTTGACCGATGCGGTTGAGGTGGCGCAAAAAATGGGCTTAACATGCTCGGCTTTGGAGGGAAATCCGGAAGAAGTTGCCAGTGCCAACACTTTGGAAGAATTGGCTCAATTGGAAGTTTATTATAAGAAAGCCGGATAATGGAAAAAATATTTAAATATCTCTATTATTGCTGTTTGACGGCGCTGATTTTCGGCGTTTTGTATCTGTCGACGGTAATGTATTTGTCGCCGCGTCAAGACATGCGCGACCGCGGTTTTATCCCTTGCACCAAGCAACTGGTATTTGAACTTTCCGGTTGCCAGAACGGCAAAATCGGATGTCCGTTAAAATTGTTGTGGCAGGATATGAAATGCAACATCAAAGTTGTCGGCGCAGGTTTCAAAAACTGGGCAACCGGCAAGCAATCGACGCCGTGGGACAACTATTTGTTTGAACCGGAGCTGTATGTTGAAGATGAGGAAAATCCCTATGTCGGCGACATAAAACAGGATATGTCAGACTTGAGCGAACAGCATGACTTTATCTTGAAAAAACATCAGGAGTTGGAAGCGGCAAAACAGCGCCAATTAAACCTTGATTCCGATATATTGATTTCAAATCCGGAAATCGAATTGCCGGCAAAGTTCAAAAAATCCGCTACAGAAGATAAAATCGACGAACAAGCGGGAGATATAGCCGACGAGGCCGATATGGGACAATTGCCGACGGCAGACACGCCAAATGATAATATTAATAATTCAGAAGCGAAAGGAAACACGAAAAATGAAGAATAATGCACCGGCTTGGGATTTGTCGGATTTATATAAGAGCATGGACGATCCGGCCATTAAAAAAGATTTGGAAAACTATCGCAAAAGCGCAATCAAATTTGCCAAAACTTATAAAGGTCGCTTAAAAGATTTGTCGGCCGATGAGTTTTATGCGGCAATTCTCGATATCGAAAAGCGCTCCAAACTTTCCGGACGTTTGGGCGGTTTTGCCTATTTGAATATGGTTACGCAAATGAAAAACGAGCGTGCAGTCGCTTTTTATCAATCAATCAGCGAAACCATGACCGACTATGTTAAACCGATTGTGTTCTTTTCTATTGAATTTAATCAGTTGCCGCAAGCCAAAATCAACGAATGGCTGAAAGATAAGCGCATCAAAGAATATAAATATTGGATAAAGCGCCTGCGCAAGTTTAAGGACTATGAATTGAGCGAGCCGGAAGAACAGATTTTGATTGAAAAATCCATCACCTCGGGCGACGCTTGGGTGCGTTTGTATGAAGAAACTTCGTCGCGCTTGGTTTATACGGTTGACGGCAAGCAATATAACGATGCCGAGCTTTCAAAGCTCTTGCTTGATAAAGATGCCAAACTGCGTCGCAAAGCCGGCAAAGAAATGAATCGCGTGTTGTTTGAAAACAGCCATCTGTTCACCTTCATCTATAACATGGTAATGAAAGATAAGGCCATAGAAGACGAAAAACGCGGTTTCAAAACTCCGGTTTCGGCCCGCAATATGAGTGAAGACGTCAGCGACGAAAGCGTAAAAGTGCTGAGCGCAACGGTTAAAAAACATTATCGCGACATAGCCCACCGCTTTTATAAATTGAAGGCTAAATGGCTGGGGATGGATAAAATCAATTATTGGGACCGCAACGCGCCGTTGCCGTTTTCCGCCGATGTGCATTACAGTTGGGATGAGGCGGTGAAAATCGTGCTGAATGCGTATAAAGAATTTTCGCCGAAATTGTATAAAATAGCCAAAGATTTTTTTGATAAAAATTGGATAGACGTACCGCCGCGCGATGGTAAACGCAGCGGTGCTTTTTGCAGCTCGCCGATTACCACCGGTCACCCGTATTTGATGCTGAACTTTACCGGCAAGCAAAACGATGTGCTGACTTTGGCGCATGAGTTGGGACACGGTTGCCATCATCAGTTGCGGGTTAAAAACGGCGAGCTTAACGAGCATACGCGTATGACTTCGGAGGAAGTGGCCTCGGTGTTCGGTGAAATGATTGTGTTTCAATCTATGCTGAACAACACCAAAGACGACAAGGCAAAGCTTTGTTTAATTGCCTCTAAGGTGGGCGATATGATTAACACCGCCATTCGGCAAATTGCCTTCCATTGTTTTGAAACCCGCGCGCATGACGAGCGTAAAAAAGGTGAAGTTTCGGAAGAACGGTTGAGCCAAATTTGGGTAGAAGAAATGCGCGACAGTTTGGGCGATTATGTGGAAATAGATGAGGACAGTTCGCATATTTGGTCTATGGTCGGACACTTTTTCTTTTTGCCGTTTTATGTTTACGCCTACTCTTATGCCGATTGCTTTGTCAATTCGCTGTATCGCGTAAAAGAATCCGGCACGGTGGAAAATTTTGCCGATAAATATCTGGAGATGTTGTCGCGAACGGCGCTTGACGATTATGAAAAAATCCTCAAGCCTTTCGGATTGAATCCGAACAGCAGCGAGTTTTGGGAATATGGTCTGGCGTTGATTTCTTCGTATATCGATATTCTGGAAGATTTGGATAAGAAGATAGGCAAAAAATAAGTTTTTATTTTCGCTCATAAAAGAACACCGCCTTTTGCAGCGGTGTTCTTTTTTGCTGAATAATTTGCAACAAATTTTACCAAATATATCTGAGATGTCCG
Source organism: Alphaproteobacteria bacterium (assembly GCA_017528205.1). Lineage (GTDB taxonomy): Bacteria > Pseudomonadota > Alphaproteobacteria > RF32 > CAG-239 > RUG410. The sequence continues at coordinate 18,211 of JAFXPE010000013.1, forward strand.
CCCACAGCCCATGCATCGTATTCCGAGCCGAAGCTGTAATTGCCGAACACACCGACGGCAAAACTGTTGGTCAGGTTGGCATCTGCGCCGACCTCCACTCTACCGATGGTTTCATTTTCGAGTGTCTTCTTATATTCTTTTTCATCGACCTTAACTTTGCCGCCCTTGGTAAGGGTTTGGATTACCGACGGTTTGAGATAAGCCGAGGTCGGCAATTGATAGTCGTTGTTGAACATCTGTTCAAGTTTAACACCGGCCTCAAGTTCAAAGTCAGAGATCTTCTCAACCGACATTTTCTTATCGTTGCTGGCCGTGTTATCTTTATATTTAATATAATTGTAGGTCACGCCACCATACGGAGTTAAGGTCAGACGACGATTGAGTTTTGCATCGTAACCGAGCTCGATTTTAGCCCCATAAGTGTTACCGTCTAATGCCGCGGTTACATTGGTTTCAGTGCTTATATCGGCCTTAATCTTACCGGCGTAAACTGCGCCCAAAGTATACGCATTGCCGGAATAGTGACGATAATACACACCGCCGACCGTACTCTTAATCTTCAGCTCACTCTTCTTATCGGAGTAATATTTTTTGGCTTTACCGAAGTTTTTCTTGTTGCCGTCGTTTTCAAATTTACCGCTGCGGTAAGAGCCGAACAGGCCGACCAAGTCTGACGAATGCGGCTGATAATCCAAGCCGAAGTCGAGTCCGTAAATCTTGAAGTCGGTTTCAAACGGCTTATCGTAAGTTCCCCAGCGATAGAACGGGGTTGCCCAAAGTCTGGCCTTCGGCGAACCTTGTTCGTAACGACAGAAGGTGTTGTTGCACTGGTCACGATAGCAGTTGCAATAAGAATGGTTGGTTTTGCCGATGTTGAGCATAATGGAACGAATTTGCTCCAAAGATGCCCGCGGTAAATCGATAAGCGCCATATCCTCCGGCGGAATTCCGTGATCCGGTTCTGGCTCAGGCTCAGGTTCTGGTTCCGGCTCTGGCTCTGGCTCAGGCGCAGGTTCCGGCTCAGGTTCAGGTTCAGGCTCCGGCT
>JAFXPE010000014.1 GCA_017528205.1 Alphaproteobacteria bacterium
AACGGAAGAGCCGGTATGTTTCAAAGCAGTTTGGGGCGATAAAAAAGGTCGTTACGAACAAGGTGAAATCAAAGACGGTGTTTGGGCAGAGGACTCCAATGGTACGAAGTACTATAAAGAGGTACCGGAAAATCCGTGTACATCCAAAGATCCAGACATTAAGCTTGATCCGAGAGGATATAACGATATTCATCCGGGAGAACCTGGGTATCCTGCAAATGGTGCAGACACTGTATATCAGTTCTATTACACCAAGTGGGCACCTGACGAGAATTGCTCTTGTAAGTTAGAAGAGTGTCCTTGGCCTACACGCTCTAAGGAGGAAGCTCGTCAAGATTGGGGCGATTGTATAATCCTTATTCAGATAACCACCAAAGAGAAGCATGGTTTTGACTGCTATACTTATGACGTTAGTAATGCAATCTACGGTGTAACTGAGGAGAAGAAAGTAGAAGGTAAATGCTATGACGACGGAGTGATCGGTGACTTTGGCGTGAAGTGCTACAGAGAGGTTGAGTGTGGTTGTCCGGAAGGTACAAGCTCTGCAAAACCTAATGATTGCTACGACAAGTATGCTGATGAATTCGGTATGCGTGCTAAAGAAGTCACTCTTGAAAACGGCACCGTTTGCTATCCGACGGATGAACCGAAGTGTGATATCGGCGAATACGACTACACTAACTGTAAGTGCGCAATATCAAGCTGTTCGGATGAAAAAGCCTTAGAATATGACGGAATTCCTGAGGGATGTCGTGAATGTCACTTTACCGGTGACGTTACTAGCAAAGGTAAACAATGCTGGATATGCGATCAACCTGAGGCCGGTTTCAGCGAAACCGCTACAGAAGATTGTTCTGTCAGCCAAGACTTTAAGAAATTCGATGAAAATGGCTCAGCAGTTGCTACAACAACCTGCTTCAAAGAAGGTGAAGAAGAGGTAACTGATGCCGAGTGCTTAATCAAAGATATTCGTCCGGGTGGCGATGGAACCACGGTAACCTTTGTATACAATACATACATTCGTGCCACCACTTTGTGCGAGGCCGAAGGTTCTACCCCTAAGACAGAGGATGTCAAACTTGGCGGTCCGTATAGTATAGCCGTCAGCCAGTTGGATCCGTGCAAAGACGGTAAGATTTCGTTCACAGAAAGAGGCGAATATAAGGGTAAATCTTATATCTGCCAAGTGGATCAAGAAGTTGCACCGAATTGCGAACTTTGCGACGACGAATGTCCTGGTGATGAAAAACCGGCTACCGAGTTAGATGACTTAACCGGTTGGAAGGCTACAAACAACAAGGCATGTAACGGTACTACCGACATTACCCCGAGCATTCAGTGCTATGCACCGGACGACGAACCGTGTAAAGATTTGACACCGGAAAATGAAATCGAAGGTTGTGTGGACTGCGTCTACAAGAGTACCTGCGCCGGTGTTAAATACTACGAATGCAAGCCGATGGATGGTTATGAAGAAAAGACATCAAGCGAAGTAACAACCACCGGTTGGGATTGTAAGCCTGTTGTCATCGACGGAAAGACCATTACAGCGAATTGCTGCAAGGCAAAGGAATGTCCGAACAAAGACATGATTCCGGCCACATCAACATTTGATTTAACACCTTATGTTGATAGCGACAATAACTGTGTATCGTATAAGTCGACGAATCCGAAGACCTATAGTGGTGAAGATGAATGTTTGCAGAAAGATACCTTTAACATTTGTCCGAACAGCAGCGATGCGGATGCTTACGAATCTGAAGCTGAGGCTAAAGCAGCATGCGGTACGGAAGTTATAGCCATAGGCGACATTGATATCGGATGCGGCGATAAATCATACACTTGCTACAAGTGTGCTGATTTACCGACATACTGCAGAAATCTCAATGAAAACTATGTGGCCGAAACCGAATGTACAGCCGGTTGTCAGTCAGATCGTAAGACCTTGAGAACTTGCAAACCTGTTGAAGGAACCAAGTGCGTTCAGATTGTTGACGAAGAATGCGCCGACAATCAGAAGTGCGACGGCTCTCAAGACAAGTGTGTAGATGATTTGCCTCCGGAGTGCGACACAACCTTCGACGGTTGGACCTTCGAAGGTGAGTATGTGATTAACACCACTGCTTGTTCGCCGAACACCTGTGAAAACTGTGTTGAAACGGGTCAAACCATTCAAGACGGTAGCAAGTGCTACGCGCATACCAAGAATCCGGAAGACGGATGGACTGTTGGTGCTGGTACAGGCGAGTTGTGCGCAATAACCAAGAACTTTACTGCAGGCACAATGTCGTTCCCTTGCTATAAGCTTGATCAAATCGACGATACACCGCTTTGCTTCATTGAAGATGTTGTACCGGAGGTAAGCAAGATTACGGCTTCGACCAAGGAAATCAAGTACAAGAGAAATGTTCGTATGTTGCACATTTGCCATAGTGATGGTAAACAGAAATTAGGTGATGAAATTTTACAGTCTGAACCTAATACTCTGAACTTCCCTGGCTTTAATGATACAACCTGCGAAAACGGCAAGTTAGTCAGATTGGCCGCAAATGACTCTACTCACTACAACGGTCAGTTGCTTGAGTGTAAGTTAGCTACAAATATTCAGATTAATTGTCCGAAACGGACCCCTGAAGAAGAGTGTCCGAAGCGTGGCGAATATGCGACGGAAGCAGCATGTAAGGCTGATTTGGGTAGCGGATGTAACGGTAATAAACCTGTTACCTGTACAGAAAACACTGTAGACGACATAACCTGCTACAAGAAGACTGAGGGTGAAGAATGCACCGGCAGTTGCGTAGACGGTCAATGCTCGACATGTGAAAACGGTACTGCGTCCGACGGTCAATGTTGCCCTTCACATTTGTATGGCACAAAGGCTGCCTGCGAGAAGGTAAATGGTACATGTAACCAAGTCTCTAATGGTGGCAATTATCCGGAAGGATGCTGGTTTAAGTATGTTAAACCGAGCACCGCTAACTGCGATGATTGTAAAGAGACGGCTTATGTATATTGCTACTTGACCGAAACTACGGCTGAAAATGGTGGTACAGGATACTTCACTTGTATGTACCATGTACCATGCGGTTTCTCTAAAGTTGAGGTTTTGGAAGCTAATGGTACAGTCGGACATCAGTTTGGTGCCGGAGACCATTCTCAAATTGTTAACAATATGCGCTTAGGAGCGTACGGAAATAACTGTAGATTCTACAGATCTACAAGTGTTGCCGGTACGGCAACGTGGGAAGGTAACAGTCGTCCGGCAGGATATCCGTCCACTTCATATGACTGGTACTGTGAGTTCACTTATGATAAGTGCGAGACCAAAAAGTTGACTTGTCCGTCAGACTATCCGTACAAAGTATCCTTTGCTAGTCCGGGAGCTGATTTGGAGAACGCGACAAATGTTCAAGAATGTGAAGATCCGTCAAATGTTATGTGCGGTTGGAAGTTTGAATACCACAGCACAGATCCGGTAGACGGCAAGAAGTGTGCAAAACTTGTTAAGAAGGATTGCCCGGCAGATTCTTGCACGGCTACGGATGGTAAACAACCGGATAAGAACAGAGGTATCGACGGATATTCCGGTGACGATGCTTGCTACAACGATCCGCAAGTTTGCAACGACGACGGAAGTTCTAAAGAACATGAAGAATGTATCTGCGTCTGCCCGAATGGTTACTGGTACAGTATAGAGAACTCTTCGAGAGACGGTATATATCCGGGAAGTGACGGATATAATCCGAACGGTGACTATGGTGACTACAGCGGAGACTGTGAAGAATTCGGCTATAACGGTCAGTGGTGCTCTTGCCCGTCAAGACCTTACAGAAACACAGATCCTAAAATGGAAAGAAGACCTTAAGATTTCTGATAAGGTTTAGTGTTACAACAAAAATGGGCGGTGGAATTATCCGCCCTTTTTTGTATGCAATTTTTTAGAAACAGTAACGCTAATGGAGAACTTTTGATGAAAGAGCCGGAAGAAGATGACTGTCATTCTGAGGAGTGCCAAAAGCACGACGTGAGAATCTCGTTAGATGCTGTGCGGTTTTTGGGTGAATAAAAAAGAGTCATCCCTCGCTGAGGATAAAATCTCTTTTCTCATGTCATCCTTGCGCAGGCGAGGATCTGGCGAAAAGCGCACTTTCTTTCACGAGATACCCGATCAGGTCGGGTATGACACTTTTTAAATGAAAGAGCCGGAAGAAAGTGACTGTCATTATGAGGAGCGTAGCGACGTGATAATCTCGTTAGGCGCTGTGCGGTGGTAGTAGTCAATAAAAGTAGCAAACGTCATCTCGAACCCTTTACAGGCGCCGGAGGAACAAAAATAACCTCAAAATGTTGTTTTTGCTCCTCTGCCATGTTTGGGAATAACAATCTTTTATTCCTGCTTAAAACTATCTGCATCCGTAGCAAGAATAGGTCGAGGTGGTTCCGCAAGGCAAATTATCCTTGCCGTCCATGATGTATTTTTCGGTGCCTTCCGCACACACAATGTCATTTCCGTTGGTGCTTGGCGTACCGCCCGGCGGGCACAATCTCGGCGCATCCAAAATCGTTTTTTTGTAGCAACCGCCGTTTCCGGAGTGGTGCATAAAGGTACAAGTGGTGCAAGTTGTGCCGAATATACCTTCCTGACAGTCATCAGAATATTCGCACAATCGCGGAGCATAGCATCTGCGTTTACCTTTGCCGTTTTCTATAATTCCGGCCTCGGCTACAACCCAACCGTCGCCGGAGGAAATATTCGGACTTTCCGCATAGTTCTCGCCCAAATCCGAACATTCGTAATATTTGGTTTCGCCGCAATATTTTTTGAAGAAACATTGTTTGCAACCCGACGTGTCTGCAGTATATTCCGTGCAATCCGTCGCCGGCATATAACACGTTTCGCCGCAAGCCGTGATGCCGGCATCAATCCAAGCCCGATACCAGTCTGCTCCCAGTTCGTTTTTGTTTGGAATGTCGTCATATCTGTAAGTTCCTTCTTCACACTTTTCGGCGCAAGAAGTCGGACATACCGGCGCGTTTGCCAATGCCGGGAAGCGGCACGAAACATCGCCGTAAGCCACATCATCGATAATCGGCTGGCCTTTGGTGCAATTAGCCCAAACAAACGGCAGGCTCACTTCGGTATCCAAGATTTTTTCCTTAAGTTCGGCAACTTCCGGAAATTCGCATTTTGTAATTTCATATATTTCCGCGTGATAGAATAACCAATCGGTGTTCCACTCCAACGGATTCGGTGAATATCCCGTCAATTCGCAAACTTCATGAGTCGAGAGATTTCCCGATTTATAGCAAGTAATAGTTTGGTCTTCCTGCGTGTATTGCTTTTCGCGATAGCAAGTTCCGGACGGCCGATTGAGAGAATATCCGGCTTCGGAAATTTCCGGTGTGCAGATATAGCATCTGCGTCCGTTGCTCAAAATCTGATCGGTTGGCACGCAGGTACGACAATCTCTAGGCATATTTTTCGGGTCAAAATCCACACCCTCGGTGCAAACGGTTGCTTTGCACATGCAGGTATCCGTATTGTATTTTTCACCCAGCGAGGCGTTGCAAGTCGGCCGAATGGCAGAATAACAAGTAACTCCATCAATTCGTCTGATATATTTTGACGCATGGCCGCGCTTTTCTTCAACATCAAAACAATTCGGCTTTGAAATATACGGATGAGTTGCCGGACATTTGCATGGAGTTACAACTTTGTGCACGCACTTATCTTTGGTTCCCGAGGCACTCGGCTTATAAGTAGTTTGCGTTTCGTCATAACATAACTGGTTTGTCCACTCCGATGCCGGTTTATAATCTTTCATGGCGGAGCATTTATAACATTCTATCCCGTCAAAAATTTTCTTTTCACACACTTGGCAGGTATCCGGTAAGGTAGAAAGCGGATAGTCTGCCGGACAACTTGTTTGCACGCAGCGGCATTTTTCGTCGCTCCATTCTTTGCGTGAGTCCAAGCAAACTTTGTTTATGCGACGATAGCAATTTGAACCTTTAGCGGTTACCTTAGTGTTTATATCTTTGGCATCGTCACCGTAAATCTCGTTAAAGCACGTCGGCTTTGTCTGTTCCGGAAAATCTTCCGGACATAAGCATTCCGTTTCGCGGGCTTTTATGCAAATTCCTCCATCTGCGGCCATTTGTGAGCCCTCAATGTTGAAGCATTTGTCGTTTGGCAGCTGTCCCTGAGGTATATAGCCTTCCATCGGCTGACAGGAATAGCACTTGGTTTCGTTATACAGCGTCGAATGCAAAGTGCAAGTATAGCAACCCGATGGTTGGAAAGATACCGTTCCCGCCGGACACGAAGTTGTTAAACAACGGCAGAGAGTATAATCATATTCTTGCCCTTCCGGACAGCTTGGCACCACCTTTTTATAACATCTTATATTGCCCATGGTGCGAATATTAACGCCTTCTTCTTCCGAGCCGTTGATTTCCGTAAAGCATTGCGGACGCAGCGTTTCCGGAAAATCTGCCGGGCAAACGCACGGCGTTTCTACCCGCTTAACGCAGACTGTGTCATCCCAAGATACGATGGTTTCGTCTTTAGTTTCATCATAACACACACCGGTATCCCACTCGTTTAGTTGCTTAAACCCTTCGTATTCCTTACATTCCCAACAGGTTTCCGAACCGCTGGTACCAACGTCTTTACAGTCGAAACAGCCGTTTAAGCGGGTTGTTGAAGAACCGAACGGGCAGGAAGCGGAGAAGTATTCTTCGGCACTGCCGCACATACGTTTGATTTCTTTATAGCAATTCATGTGGTCGCGACCGGTTGCCCGCATCGGACCCTCGTAGATATTGCAGTTTCCGACAACATCGCGGTTTTGATAGGTTTCGGAGGTCTCCGGAATATTGTATTCGCCCAAATCGGTGCATTTATAATAAGTTTTGCCTGCAACTTCACCGATAGCCATACAGTTTACGCAACCGCTTGGGATATCTTCTTCCCAAATACAACCTTCACAAGGCACGTCGGCGGTCAAACATCTGCCGCAAAGCTGAGAACCGGCTTTGCGCGAAGCATCGGCAACCCATTGAAAACCGGTTCCGCAACGGGCTTTTTCCTGCAAACAATATTTGTTGTTTTCGTCGGTGCACTCGTCATCAAGCGTGGATAGCACATCGGTATCGTAGTTGCACGGCCTTTCCGCACAGCGATAAAAAGTTTTGTTGCCTTGGGTGCAAGAATCACAAATGAAATAGCCGCTGTTTTTATCTTCTTCGAGGTCATATCCCAGTTCGGCGCAATTTTCGTGCGTGCAATAATACCAATCCGGACAGCAGACATCGTTTAAGGCAACCGTAGCTTTTTCGCAGAGAAATCCCTCGCTTTCTTTTTGCAAAACAACGTCATTATCTCTCACATAACCGTTTTTGGCGCCGCAAAAAGCATTTCTTTTGGCGTCGCTCCAATCGGAACATGTTTTATATAAGGCAGAGGCACTTTGCTTGCATTGTCCGAGCGGCAAAAAGCAAAACCAGGTGTTTATGAATAAAATTCCGGCGATGCCTATAAATATGCCGAGCAACACATTTTTATTTCGCAACCATTTTAAGTAATTTGAGATATTTTTCATACTCATATTTACCCCCAACCTAATTAAACTGCTTCATTTATAACATGATATTTATAAATTTTTTGTTACATTTTTGCTTTATTAACAGATATAGTTGAAATGTCGCCGAAAAACACGGCGACAACCGGAGTTTGGCAACAGTTTGAAATTATTTTTTTGCCGTAACGATTTTGATGGCTTCTTCTTCGGTCAGCGAACTCGGAGCATATCCTTTCGGTATGGCATAATTGTTTTTGCCGCATTTGAGATACATTCCGTAGCGTCCTTTGCTGAGCACAATATCTTCTTTGGTTTGCGGATGTTTACCCAAAACTTTAGGCTCCGGCTTGGCAATGGCGGTTTTTAAAATTTCTTCGGCGCGCTCGGCGGTTAAGTTGAAAATGTTGTCGTTGCCGGTCAAAGATTTAGACTTTGTACCCTGTTTTACATATTGTCCGAATTTACCTATGTTTACTTCAATACCGTTACCCAAATCACGCGGCAGAGAAATCAAAATTTCCGCCTGTTCCGCGGTTAATTCTTCCGGCTTTACAAACTTCGGCAATGCAACCCGCTTCGGCTTTTCGGTGGTGGCGGTGGCATCTTCGCCGAGCTGAACATAAAATCCGTACGGACCTTTTTTAAGATAAACGTTCATACCGGCGTGTTGGCACATCAGTTTGTTTTCACTCGGCGCTTGTCGCACAACATTTTCGCCGGCGTCGCGCTGTTCTTCTTCTTTGGTGTCGGTCAGCGGCTTGGTGTACGAACATTCCGGATAATGTGAGCAACCCAAAAATGCGCCGTATTTACCGAATTTAATGCTTAAACGGCCGTCGTGACATTGCGGGCAACTGCGCGGGTCCGAGCCGTCTTCGCGCGGCGGAAACAGGTGTGTCGACAAGGCCTCGTCAATGCGGTTAATAACTTCCGTCAGTTGCAACGGCTGAACTCCCTCAACGGTTTTGATAAATTTGGCCCAAAAGCCGCCGAGCAGCTTTTTCCATTCCATATTTCCGGCGGAAACATCATCGAGATATTCTTCCAGTTGCGCCGTAAAATCATACTCCACATATTTCTTGAAGAAGTTTTCCAAAAATACGGTAACTATGCGGCCGCGGTCTTCCGGAATAAAGCGCAGTTTTTCTACCTTAACGTATTTGCGTTCTTGCAAAACGGCGATAATGCTGGCATAAGTCGACGGACGTCCGATACCCAACTCTTCAAGCTTTTTCACTAAGCTTGCTTCGGTAAAGCGCGGCGGCGGAGTGGTAAAGTGTTGCGTTGGTTTTATCTCGCCTTTGCGGACTTTTTCTCCGGCTTCTACATTCGGCAGAATTACGTTTTCATCATCTTCATCGGAATCATCTTTACTTTCCTGATAAAGCTTTAAGAAACCGTCAAATTGAATAACCTGACCGGTTGCACGGAGCAAAATTTTATCATCAAGCGACTTGGCATCAACCACAACCTTGTCCAAAATTGCCGGATTCATCTGACAGGCAACGGTGCGCTTCCAAATCAGCTCATAAAGTTTGTGCGCATCGCTGTCGAGCTTTAATTCCATCTTTTTCGGCGTGTTCATAACGTCGGACGGACGAATGGCCTCGTGCGCTTCTTGTGCGTTTTTGGTTTTGTTTTTATATTCTTTAGCGGTTTTCGGCAGATAAGAAGCTCCGAAATATTTTTCAATGGCATCGCGGCAAGCTTTTATGGCATCTTGCGAAAGGTTTACCGCATCGGTACGCATATAGGTAATGTAACCGTCTTCATAAAGTTTTTGCGCCACTTGCATAGTCTTTTTGGCCGAAAAACGCAACTTGCGCGCTGCTTCCTGTTGTAAGGTCGAGGTGGTGAACGGTGGCGCCGGATAACGGCTGGCCTTTTTGCGCTCCACTTCGGCAATCTGAAAGTCCTGAGCTTCGATTTTGGCCTTGGCGGCGGCAGCCTTTTCTTCGGTATTAATGGTAAATTTTGCCAGTTTTTTGCCATCAAGGTTAATCAGGTGTGTCAGCATCGGCACATTGGCTTGCGTAATTAAATTTACATCAACCGTCCAATACTCTTCGGGCTTGAATTTTTCGATTTCGTTTTCACGTTCGCAAATCAGTCGCAAAGCCACGGACTGAACTCGGCCGGCAGATTTGGAACCCGGAAGTTTGCGCCACAACACCGGCGAAAGCGTAAAGCCCACCAAATAATCAAGCGCCCGTCGTGCCATGTAGGCGCTGACCAAATCCTGATCGATTTCGCGTGGATTTTCGATACCTTCTTTTACCGCAGACTTGGTAATTTCGTGAAAGACCACGCGCTCGATTTTTTTGCCGCTCAGTTTCTTTTTTTCTTTTAATTCTTCCAAAATGTGCCAAGCGATGGCTTCTCCTTCTCTATCCGGGTCGGAGGCGAGAATAAGCGTGTCGCAATCTTTGAGCGCGGTAATTATGTCGTTGAGGTGTTTACGTCCGGCGGCGCTGAATTCCCATTGCATGGCAAAATCGTGTTCCGGATCGACTGAACCGTCTTTGCTCGGCAAATCGCGGATATGTCCGTAACTGGCCAGAACTTTGTAGTCGCTGCCCAAATATTTATTGATTGTTTTGGCTTTTGCCGGAGATTCCACAACAACTAATTTCATTTTTTTATCCTTTTATTTTGGCGACTTTATTGCCGACTTGTCGCTCGATTTTTCCCGAAAATTCCAAATCCAGAATCTGCGAGAAAAACTCGGATTGCGACAGCCCGCAAGTGCGCAACAGCTCGTCAATATCAACCCCTTCGTACGAAATCAAATCCAACAATTTGACATTGGTGTTCGGCGCGTTTGCGACCGATATTGACACGGTGTCTTCATGGGCAGAAATATTTACTTGATTTTTGGGTTTGTCAAGAGGTAGTTGTAAAGTTTTTTGCTCTTTTATTATATGGTGACGGTCCATACTTAATACATTAAGTATATCTTCCGCATTTTCTGTTAATAACGCACCTTCTTTTATCAATTGGTTGGAGCCGCCCGATTTATTTTCGAGAGGAGAACCCGGCACGGCAAATATCTCTTTACCTTGTTCCAGAGCCAGTTTGGCCGTAATCAGCGAACCGGAATGTATGCCGGCCTCAACCACCAATGTTCCTTCCGATAAGGCCGAAATAATGCGGTTGCGCCGCGGAAAATTAGAAACTTGCGCGGTGGTGCCGAGCGGCAATTCGGAAAGCAAAAGGCCGCTATTTTTAATATTGTGATAAAGTTCGGTGTTTTCATTTGGATAAATCACATCAACACCGGTGCCCAAAACGGCAATCGTCGGGCCGCTTTGCCCTTTGGCATAAAGTGCGCCTTTGTGGGCGGCGCTGTCAATTCCGCGTGCCATGCCGGAAATAATCAATACGTCGCTTTCGGTTAAATCATAGGCTATGCGTGAGGCTATTTTGCGGCCGGCAATAGAGGCGTTGCGTGAGCCGACAACGGAAATTGCCAACGGATAATTCAACAGCTCAATCTTGCCCCAAGCATACAAAACCGGCGGAGCGTCATTTATTTCAAGCAGTTTTTGCGGATAGCGCTCGTCTTGATAAGTGATGATTTCTACCCCGAGTTTTTGCGCGTGTTCCAATTCTATTTCAGCCTTTTCCCGCGGATACAGCTCTTTTTTCTGTGCCGCAAGTTGCAGTGCTTCCTTAAAATTTCCGGCTTTTTGTACATAGTTATAAAACGAAACCGGACCGATGCCGTCGGTGTTAATCAGTTGTAATATATCGATTAAGGTATCGCTGTTCAAGGTTATTTCTTCTTAAAGCTTATCTTACTTTCTTCGCCTTTGAGCAAACGCGTGATGTTGGCGTGGTGTCTGATAATTACCAGCAACGCCAGCGCGCTGTAAAACACCGCGTATATCGGCGGACACATTAAATAGGCAATAAGCGGCATTGCTGCGGCGGCAGTTAATGCTGCCAGCGAAGAGTAGCGGAACAAAACGGCCATAACCAACCAAATAACAAACGCAATCAGCGCCACATACGGCTGAGTCAGCAAAATAAAGCCGAAAGCCGAAGCTACGCCTTTTCCACCCTTAAATTTAAGCCATATCGGGAAATTATGTCCCAAAACCCCGCATGTACCGGCAATCAGCGAGCCCACCACATTCAGCGGAATAATTTTATCGCCGACAATCAAAACTTCATCCGGCGATATCAGCTTATAAGCCGCAAAAGCTGCTAAACCGGCCTTGAGTGCGTCCAAAATCACCGTAAGCAGAGCCAGCCATTTGTTGCCGGTGCGCAAAACGTTGGTGGCACCGATATTGTGTGAGCCGATTTTGCGAATGTCACCGTATCCGGCCAAATAACACAGTACCAGTCCGAAAGGTATGGAACCGGCGAGATATCCGCCTAAAGCGCATAAAATAAGCAAGGTCATATATAATCTCCTTATAAAGTTGTGCTTTATTGTTACGCTGATTTTTTTAATTATGCAACCTTATTTTAAGATTTTTCAAAAAATATAAAAAGCCTGTTGAAATCGTGTAAAATAATAATGACAACGCAAATAAAATGATTAACATACAGATAGATTTTAACTTTTTTAAGGCGGAAAATGAAACCGATATACACTAGGGTATTGCTGAAATTGTCGGGCGAAGGTCTGGCCGGAGAAAACAAAAGCGGGGTAGATTCGACGGTGGTCGAACGCTTGGCCGCAGAGATTTCTCGTGTCAGAAAAGCCGGCGTGCAGGTGTGTCTGGTGGTAGGCGGCGGAAACTTTTTCCGTGGAGCAAAAAATGCCGCTGATTTTATGGATCGAAGTGTTGCCGACCAAGTGGGAATGATGGCAACGGTGATGAATTCGTTGATTTTAAAATCAGCGTTAGAAGCGGCAGATTGCCCGACTGACGTGTATTCGGGATTGGCTGTGCCGCAAGCGTGCGAAACTTATAGTTTTCGTCATGCCAAAGCGTCTTTGGAAGCGGGCAAGGCGGTTATTTTTGCCGGCGGTACGGGTAGTCCGTATTTTACAACCGACACCTGTGCAACGTTGCGTGCGGCGGAAATGCATTGTGATGTGCTGATGAAGGCTACTCAGGTTGACGGTGTTTATGATTCTGACCCACGAAGCAATCCGCAGGCAAAACGTTATGATTCCGTAAGTTATTCCGAGGTTATCGACAAACGCTTGAAAGTTATGGATATAACCGCGGTGGCAATGGCACAAGAGGCAAACCTGCCGATAATGATATTTGCTCAATCGGAGCCGGATGCGATTATCAAGGCGGTTTGCGGAGAAGTTAAACATACGATTATTAAAGCATAGATGAGGTAAAAATGGCTGATTATAATTCATTAAAAAACGATACCCAGGAACGCATGGAAAAAACCTTGGAATCTCTGCGCGGAGATTTTAGCGGTCTGCGTGCCGGCCGTGCTCACGCCAGTTTGCTTGACGGCATATTAGTCGAAGCATACGGTAATATGTCGCCGATTAGTCAGGTGGGAACCGTAAGTGTTCCGGACGCGCGCACGCTTTCAATCAGCGTATGGGATAAGGGACTGACGAAAAGCGTTGAAAAGGCTCTGCGTGAAAGCGATTTGGGGTTAAACCCGATGAATGACGGACAGGTGATTCGTATTCCGATTCCGCCGCTCAGCGAAGAACGTCGTAAAGAATTGGTGAAAGTTGCCGGAAAATACGCCGAGCAGGCTAAAGTGGCCGTACGCAACATCCGCCGCGATGCCATGGACGAAGTCAAAAAAATGAAAAAAGATTCGCTGATTTCCGAAGATGAGGAGAAAAAGTACAATAACGACATTCAAAAGTGGACCGATGATGCCGTTAAGAAAATTGACGATTTGTACGACGCCAAAGAAAAGGATATTATTCAGGTGTAGGTGAAAAGTGAATACTCTCGGTTTGAAACATATCGCATTTATTATGGACGGCAACCGTCGCTGGGCAAAACAGCGCGGATTGCCTGTTTCTCAAGGCCATAAAAAAGGTGCGGATGTTTTAATCGAAATCGCCAAAGCGGCCAAAAAAATGGGCGTGAAATATATGACGGTATATGCTTTTTCAACCGAAAATTGGCAGCGTTCCGAAGCCGAAGTTAACCAGCTTATGGAGCTGTTGCGGCACTATCTCAATACCGGATTTAAGGAGCTGGAAGAAAACGACGTGCGTATTCGTTTTGTGGGCGAGAGATATATGCTGGCACCGGATATTGTGGAAAAGATGGCAAAAATAGAACAGGCGTCGGCGGATAAAAAATCGGTTGAGTTGTGTGTGGCGCTGAGTTACGGCGGACGACAGGAAATTGTGGCGGCCGCACGTAAAATCGCACAAGAAGTGCAAGCGGGCAAAATATCGCCGCAAGACATTGATGCCGAAGTTTTTGCCTCGCACTTATACACGGCGGATATTCCGGATCCGGATTTGATGATTCGCACCGGAGGTGAGTTGCGTGTCAGCAATTATCTGCTTTGGCAGTTGTCGTACAGCGAATTTTACTTTACCGACACGTTGTGGCCGGATTTTAAAGAAGCGGAATTAAAACAAATTATTGAAGATTATACCGGAAGGGAGAGAAGATATGGTAAGTCGTAAAATGGGAGCAATGATTAAAAGAGTGTTGGCGGCGGTTGTGATGATTCCTATTGCCATCATAACGCTGTATATCGGTAGTCCGTTTGTTGAAGTTCTGACAATTACCGTTGGTGGATTGTTGGCTTGGGAATGGGCCAATATGCTCTCAAGTGCTAAAACTTCACACTATGTAACCGCCTATATGATTAGTTTGGCGACGGCTATTTGGGCGTATAATTTTGAAGTGATTATTCCGGTGATTCTGATTGTGACGGTTATTGTCTGGAATATGGCAGATAAGGAAAAATATCGCAAATTAATAACACTCGGCGTACCTTATATTTCCGTCGGTGTGGCTTCGCTGATTTGGATGTATCGCTCGTTTGACCCGAGTGAGGGCAACTTTGATGCGCGCTTCAATTACAGCTTTATTATGATGGCTTGGTTCTTTTTGATGGTTTGGAGTATGGATATCGGCGGTTTGGTTGTGGGTTGCAATCTGCGCGGTCCGAAATTGGCACCGAAAATCAGCCCGAATAAAACTTGGTCCGGTTTAATCGGCGGCATTTTGTTGGCGGTATCCGTGAGCATAATCTTTATGTATTTCTGCACCGAAATTATGGAAATTCCGTTCTATGACTTCAGTAAATTCCGCTACATTTCCTTCTCGTATAAACCGATGCAGATGCAATACGAGTGGAATGTCGACAACCAGCTGTTTTATGCCGCGCTTGCCGTGTTGATTGCCATTTTGGCACAAATCGGTGACTTAATTGAATCGGCCATCAAACGCAAAGTCGGGGTTAAAGATTCTTCCAAACTGATACCGGGACACGGCGGAATTTTCGACCGTATCGATGGTTTGATTTTTGCTTCGGTGTTCATGTATTTGTTCTTTATGTATATATTATAAGGTGATTAAATATGGAAATAATAACCAATATTTTATACTACGTAATACCGTTTCTCGTTCTTTTAGGCATACTCGTCTTTGTCCACGAATTCGGGCATTTTATCGTGGCGAGAATGCTTAATGTTAAAGTGGTGGCGTTTTCCATCGGTTTCGGTAAAGTTTTGTGGAGCAAAACGGATAAAAAGGGAACCTGTTGGAAATTATCGGCAATTCCACTCGGCGGCTATTGCCAGTTTTTGGGTGACGGCGATGCTTCTTCGGCAACTGCCGATACGGCAAAACTTTCGGAAGAAGATAAAAAAGTGGCATTTTCAACTCAAAGTGTTTGGAAAAAAATTCTGATTGTGGTTGCCGGACCGTTGTTTAACTATCTATTGGCCTTTTTATTGTTCTTTGCGCTTTTCTGGAGCTACGGCAAAGTTACTTTTCTTTCTTATGTGGGGGAAGTTGTGCCGGATAGCGCCGCGGCCGAAGCCGGAATTATGGCCGGAGATAAAATTTTAAGCGTTAACGGCGAAGAAACACCTGATTTTCAGAGCCTGAGCAAGGCTATTACCTTAACAGTGGAAGATCCGGTGGTGGTCGAAGTTGAGCGCACCGGAAAAGTAAAATTGCAAGCCGAAAAAATAGATTTTGTGGAAAACGGCGTGCAAAAAGAAAACAAAATGATTGGTGTTCGCTCGTTGCCGTACGGTAAATGCGGTGAAAACACCGAAAATACCGAAGAAACGGAAGAAATTAAAGATGTTCCTCCGGTGCTAAATGAGGTATTTCGTAACGGGCCGGCAGAGCGTGCCGGATTGCGTAACGGCGACTTGGTGGTTTCGGTGAATGATACGGAAATTGCCACTTTCGGCGAATTAAAAGAATATGTTGAATCGCATCAGGATGATGAATTTGACATCACTTATCGCCGTCACATTACTTATAATGTTAATTTGCAAGACAAGCAAACCAAGCAAGAAAACGGCGAAATGCGCCGTATGCTTGGAGTGAAGTCTTCGCCGGAGATGACATATTCCGAGCATTTGGGTTTTGTTGAGGCTCTGTATTCCGGTGCCAAAGAAACCTATGACATTACGGAACTGACTTTGCGCGGCGTGTGGCAAATGATTACCGGCCGTCGCGGCGGCAAAGACGTGGGCGGAATTATCCGTATTGCGGAAATGTCCGGCGATGCCAGCAAACATGGCGGCTTGGTCGGATTTATATATTTTATGGCTCTGATTTCGGTGAATTTGGGCTTGATTAACTTGTTCCCGATTCCGAATTTGGACGGCGGAAATTGGGTGGTTTATCTGATAGAAATGGTAATCGGCCGCGAACTTTCGCCGAAAATCAAAGAATATATGTTTAAGTTTGGTGTGTTGATTATTCTAGCAATTGTGGTATGGGCAACATGGAATGACATAACGCATTTAATCGATCGTTTATTTAATTAGTAAGGGATGAAAAAGATGAAAAAAGAAATTTATGCCGGGTTGTTAACGAGTTTACTCGCATTTCAAGCAAATGCTGCCGGATACTATGTTAAAAACATTGAAGTTGACGGACTTCAGAGAGTTGAAAAAGAAACGGTGCTTTCTTATTTGAATCTCAGTAAAGACCGCAATGTTTCGCAAGAAGACCTGGATGTGGCGTTCAAAAATCTTTATAACACCGGCTTGTTCAGCGATATTGATTTTGACATTTCTTCTAAGAATGTTTTGAAAATCAATGTTAAAGAAAATCCGATTATCGGTCAGCGCGCTTTTGACGGCAACGATAAAATCGACGATAAAGTATTGGAAGCCGAGGTGCAGTTGGGCCCGCGTTCGGTGTACGACAAGGCTAAGGTGCAACAAGATGTACAACGCATTTTGGACGTATATCGCAAAACCGGCCGTTATTCCGTTACGGTTGAGCCGAAAATCATTGAACGCGACGAAAACCGCGTGGATTTGATTTATGAAATCGACGAAGGCTCGGCGGCAACCATTGATAAAATCAACTTCTTGGGCAACACGCACTACAGCGCGTCGGATTTGCAACAAGAAATTATGAGCCGCGAAAGTCGTTGGTATCGTTTCTTCAGCTCGGCTGATAACTATGATGCCGAAAAAATGGACTATGATAAAGAGCTGTTGCGCCGCTTTTACACCAATCGCGGTTACGCCGATTTCAACGTTCAGTCCGCGGTTGCCGAGTTGAGCGAAGATAATAAATCGTTTATTTTGACCTTTACCATGGAAGAAGGTCCGCGTTATAAGGTTGATGACATTAAGATTATTTCGCATATTCCTAATGTGGATACGGACAGATTGTATAAGGATTTGGAAATTTCAAAGGGCGATTGGTACAATGGCGAAGATATCGAAAAATCCATTTCCGAAATGACCGAAACTTTGGGCAAAAAGGGCTTTGCCTTTGTTGATGTGACCACCGAATTGGATCGTGATCCGGCCAACGGCAAAGTTAATTTGATATTCAACGTAAACGAAAGCGAGCGCCTGTTTATCAACCGTATTAACATTACCGGCAACGACCGTACGGACGATGAAGTTATCCGTCGTGAGTTCAGATTGGAAGAGGGTGATGCCTTCAACATTTCCAAACTGCGCGATTCTCGTCGTAATATCGAAAACTTGAATTATTTCAGCAAGGTTGATTTGCAAACCGATTTGGTTTCGGAAAATAAGGCTGATATCAACACGGTTGTAGCGGAAAAATCCACCGGTTATTTCAATGTCGGTGTAGGATATTCTACTTCAAACGGTGCGTTAATTCGTGCCGGTGTAACGGAAAATAACTTCCGCGGCAAAGGACAGGAAGTTTCGTTAAACGCCGGAATTTCCGAAAAGAGCAAAGATTACAGCATCAGCTTTACTGAGCCGTATTTCTTAGGTCGCCGCTTAAGCGCCGGTGTTGACCTGTTTTTGGAAGATCAAGATTATGAAGAAGAGGCATCGTATGATACCCGTACCATTGGCGGACGTACGCGTTTCGGTTGGAAATATACCGACCGCTTCCATCATTTTGTGCGTTATACTTTGAGTAACAACGATATCAAAAACGTTAAGCCGTACGCTTCCGAATTTGTTCAGGCCGAAAAAGGTCGGGCCACAACCTCGGCTGTGGGCGAAACGTTTGTTTATGACAGACGCGATAATTCGTATAACCCGAAAGAAGGTTACTTCATTTCCGTGGGGCACGATATTTCCGGTTTGGGCGGAGATACAAAATACAATCGTGTTGATGCCAAAATCTACAAATACTATACTCTTGCCGACAATTATACTTTCAAAATCTTTACCACCGGCGGTTATATTGCAGGCTACGGCGGAAAAGACGTTCGTATGTCTGACAGATATTATCTGGGCGGTGCCAACATGCGCGGTTTTGAATCCGCAGGTATCGGTGCTCGTGACCGCAGAACCGGCGATGCTTTGGGCGGTAACTGGATGATGTATTCCGGCGTTGAGTTGACCTTCCCGATCGGTTTGGACGAACTCGGCGTTAAAGGCCGCACCTTCTGGGATTTGGGTACAATCGGCAAACCGGATAAATTTGACGAAGACAAAATTGCCTACTCCGGAAAAGTCAGACAATCTATCGGTTTCGGCTTCGACTGGTTGTCGCCGATGGGTAGAGTTAACCTCGACTTCGGTTTCCCGATGGTTAAGACGGATTACGATGAAAAAGAAGTGTTCCGTTTGAACTTCGGTACCAGCCTGTAAGGAGTAAAATATGGCAGACTCACGCTTTTATAACATAAAAGCAAATGTAACCTTGGCTCAAGCGGCCGAGGTTACATCGGCTTTATTGACAGACTTAAGCAAGCAAAACGAAAAAATTGCAAACATATCCACTATGACTTCCGCCGGTGCCGAAGACATTTGCTTTTTCTACGATCGCAAAAACAAAGATAAAGCGGAACAAATGAAGGCTAAGGCTTGTATTACTACCGAGGTACTTAAGCAATTTGTGCCGGAAAATGTGATTGTTTTGCTCTGTGAAGATCCGAAAATTGCGTTTATCAAACTCAACGAGTTTATGTATGCGCCGAAGGGCGTGCAGACCGGCATTGATGCCACGGCCAAAATTGCCGCCAGCGCCAAAATCGGAGAGAATTGCTCCATCGGAGCCAACGCGGTTATCGGCGAAAATGCCGAAATCGGCGCCAATTGCGTTATCGAACCGAATGTGGTTATTGGCGAAGGGTGTAAACTCGGTAATAACTGCCGGATTGGCAACAACGCTTCAATTGCTTACAGTATAATCGGTAATAATTGCTACATTTATACCGGCGCGCGTTTGGGACAAGACGGTTTCGGTTTTCAATTGATTAACGGTCAGCATCATCGCATTCCGCAGCTCGGCCGTCTGATTGTCGGCAATGATGTGGAAATCGGCGCTAATACCTGCATCGACCGCGGCGCGTTGGATGATACGGTTATCGGCGATGGTACGCGGATTGATAATTTGGTACAAATTGCGCATAACGACAAATTGGGGCGCGGTTGTGTGATTGTTTCGCAAGTGGGTATTGCCGGCAGTTGTACGCTGGGCGACTATGTTGTTTTGGGCGGACAAGTAGGTTTGGCCGACCATTTGAACATCGGTAGCGGAGTGCAGGTGGCGGCGCAATCCGGCGCTATGCGTGACATCGAGGCCGGTGCCGTTGTGATGGGCAGTCCGTGCGTTCCGTTTAAGGACTTTATGCGTCAGGTTGCATTTTTACAGAAAAATTCAAAAAAATAGAGGATAAAATGGCAGAAGAAAAAATTTATAACATTGATGAAATTATGAAGATGTTGCCGCATCGTTATCCGTTTTTGCTGGTAGACAGATTGATTGTTGAAGAAGAAGGAGAACGCGGTATCGGTATTAAAAATTTAACCATGAATGAGTTGTTTTTTCAAGGGCACTTTCCGGGTAATCCGATAATGCCGGGAGTGTTGCAAATTGAGGCTATGGCACAAACCGCCGGCTGTATCGTAATGGCGGCGGAAGGCAATTACGAAACCCAGAAACGCAGTGTTTTGTTTATGTCGGTTGACGGCGTTAAATTCCGAAAACCGGTACGTCCGGGAGACCAGTTGAAAATGCACCTTGAAAAGATAAAAGTTCATCGCAACATTTTTGTTTTTAAGGGCGTTTCAAAAGTTGACGACCAAGTGGTGTCAGAAGCTGAATTGACTGCGATGATTATATAATTTGCTGCATAATAAAACAAAAATTGCCGATGTGCTCACTTGCGCACCGGCATTTTTATTGGTAATTAAAAAAATATTGACAAAAAACATAAAAAGATGTACAAAGAAAGCCTACCAAATACAATTTAGATATGAACATTTCACAAATTAAGCGAACGCTGGATGCTGCCAACGTGTGGTATTCATGCCTGTTAGAGAACGATGAAGTCAGTATGACCGAGGTTACCACAATTCCTCACCTCTGCTCGGAAATGCACCGGAAACTGTTCATCTTGGACACCGGCAATATCCGCGAGGCTGAGGAGGCTGTCTCCGATTGGAGACTCTTTGCCAACGTCATCCTCGATGCCGACTGTACAGAGTATCTTAGCAAATTGAACCCCGTCAACCTGATACTGGTGAGCAAAAATCAAATCGGTGAGGTTATCGGGCTTCTTAATGAGGCAATGCGCCGCTAAGTAAAAAAGAATATCCCCCTTGTGACATTGTTATGTCTGAGGGGGATTATTCTTTTTTACGTTAATCGATTTTTTTTAAGCGCTCTTTTGCCATGCCCGCAAAATATAATCGCTGAGCTTTTCGCTGAAGAACGAGCTGTCGGAAATTGCTTCGCCCTCGGCGATTTTTGCTTGGTCGAGCAACAGGCGCGAAACATCTTCCACCGTCTGTTTTTGGCTCTCGTCAAACATACTGTCCGCCAGTTTGATAATCAGCGGATGATACGGATTGACTTCCAAAATGCGCGAACTGGCAAAAGCGGTTTGTTGCTGATGATTGCGCATTAAACGCTCGAGGTGAATACTCATCTGCCCGTTTTCCACCGTTAAACTCACCGGACTGTTGGTCAATTTTTCGGTTGCCTCTACTTTGCCGACTTCGTCTTTGAATAATTCGGCCATAAAGTCGGTCAGACGCTTCAAACTGCCCTCATCGGCGCGCGGTGTGTCGCGCTCCATTTTCAAGTCTATATCGGCTTGCGAAATGTGCTTAATCGGATAACCTTTGTAGTTGGTCAAAACCTGAACCCAAAATTCATCAATCGGGTCCGTCAGCAACAACACCTCGATTCCCTTGGCCTTAAAGGCCTCCAGTTGTGGGTTGTTGCGCAATGTCGGCACATCGTCACCGGTAATATAATAAATGTTGGTCTGGCCCTCTTTAACCCGCGAAATATACTCATCAAGTGAGGTCAGACGCTCGTTGTCGTTGGTGGAATAAAAGCGCGAAAGGGCGGCCACAGTTTCACGATTGGCCACATCTTCGTAAATTCCCTCTTTGAAAGCAATACCAAAGATTTTCCAAAACTTCATATAGTCGTCATAATCTTCCGAGCGAGCTTTCAACTCCTTCAATATCCGGCCAACCGTGCCGTTTCTGATTTTGGCGATTAAGGCGTTTTGTTGCAACATTTCACGCGAAATATTCAGCGGCAAATCGGCGCTGTCGATAATTCCCTTTACAAAGCGCAAATAAGCCGGCATCAACTCGTCAACCTTATCGGAAATAAACACGCGGTTAACGTAAAGCTTCAAGCTTTGCTGTCTGTCCGGCTGAAACAAATCATAAGGCGCTTCCGACGGAATATAGAGCAATCCGGTGTATTCGATACTGCCCTCGGCCTTGAAATGTAAACGCATCCACGGCGTGTCGAAATTGCGGGAAATATGATGATAAAATTCGTTGTATTGTTCATCGGTTATCTCGGCCTTGTTTTTGGTCCACAACGCCGAACCGGTGTTAACGGTTTCTTCGCCGGCCTTTGCCAAATCCAAAACAATCGGATAATTTATGTGATCGGAATAAGTGCGAATAATATGGCGCAAATAAACCGTATCAACATAATCTTTGGCATCTTCTTTCAAATACAGCTTAACGTCCGTACCGCATTTATTGCGCTCCGCCTCGGTAATTTCAAAGCCGTCGACACCGTTGGAAGTCCAGCGCCAAGCTTGTTCTTCGCCGGCGCGCTTGGTGATTACTTCAACTTTGTCGGCAACCATAAAGGCCGAATAAAAACCGACACCGAACTTGCCGATTAAGTCCACAATCGAACCGTTGTCTTTGGCGTTGTTTACAAAATCCGCCGTGCCGGACTTGGCAATTGTTCCCAAGTGGTTTACCAAGTCGTCTTTATTCATACCGATACCGTTATCGCTGACAATCAGCGTGTTGGTTTCGGAATTTGGGGTGATGACAATTTTAAATTCGCCGTTATCTTTGGCGATTCCCGGATTGGTCAGGGCATAATAGCGTAGTTTGTCGCAAGCATCGCTGGCGTTGGAAATCAATTCGCGCAGAAAAATATATTTTTCGGAATAAAGCGAATTAATCACAATATCCAACAGCTTACTGACTTCGGTTTTAAATTTTTGCTTACTCATTAAAATTCTCCCATTTAAACAACTAATACTTATATGGGGTTATTTTTTGCCGCTCGCAAGAGGGGAACGCGATTTTTTTACGACTATTTATCGGTTTTTAAAATACAGCTGTCAAAAATAAATCCGATTTCTTCCTGCGGCGAAATTCGCTGCGCGGCGGAATAGTCAAATCCGTCCTCGGCCGGTACCACTTGCGCCTCCAAAACTTGCAAATAAAAATCGGTTTTTTCCTTGTCAAATTCGCACTCAAAAATCAGAGCCAACTGCTCTGGCACAAGATCATCCAAATTATCGGACAAAGTTTTAACCAACGGCTCCTCGGTTTGGGCCTTTTGCAAAGTCATGCGATAACGGCAACTTTCGTCTTCGTTGCCGACAATGGTGCGTGTTACCTTCAAACCGGCGGTAATTTCCGTTTCTTCGGCCGGAGTACAAGCGGCCAAATTTTCGCGAATAACCGAGGTATTATCGATTTTATCGCGATAAAAACGGCATAATTTGGTGTCTGACATAATCTCCAAAGCCGTCTGATAATCACGATTTTTGTTAATGTATTGCTCGTCCCAACGCGGGTTATAGCCCTTAGCCTGATAGCGGCGGAGTGCTTCGGCATAAGTTTTTGCCGTTTTCAAAGGCAAATTACACTCTTGATGAATATTAACCGAAGTGTTGGTCGAGCCGTCAATTTTTAACACGCACAAGTCATTTTGCACACCGATAATTTGATAAACGGTATTAACCTTAACCTCGTTGCGATTATAGCCCTTTTCGCCGCTGTATGGCGTGCACTTTTCTAAACTTTGCAAAAAACCGGCCGGTAAATCGAGTTTTTCAAAATTTACCCCCATGTTCAAAATTTGCGCATCTGCAACCGTTGGCAAAAGCAACAGGCATGCCAGCGCTTTAATCAGGTATTTTAATTCTTTCAATGTTTGCTCCTATGGCTTTGAATTTTTCTTCCAAATGCTCGTATCCGCGGTCTAAGTGATAAACACGGTTAACGATGGTTTCGCCCTCGGCTACCAAACCGGCCAAAATCAGGGCAAACGAAGCGCGCAAATCCGTAGACATTACCGGTGCGGCCGAAAGTTTATCCACACCGCGCACAATGGCCGAGGCATGACCGTGAACATTGATATTGGCGCCCATACGCATCAATTCCGGCACATGCATAAAGCGGTTTTCCCAAATACTTTCGGTAATCATCGCCGCCCCCTCGGAAACGCACATCAGCGCCATAAATTGCGCCTGCAAATCGGTCGGAAATCCCGGATAATAGTCGGTAAACACATCTTGTCCGACCAGTTTGGCGTTTTGGGCATCAACAATAAATCCGTTTTCCGTCATTTCTATTTTGGCACCGGCTTTCCGCAAAATATCCAGCGGTGTTTGCAAATATTCGGCCGGAGCGTTAACCAACTCAACTCGGCCGTGCGTAATGGCGGCGGCAACGGCATAAGAGCCGGCTTCGATTCGGTCGTTAATGATTTCGTGCGTAACTCCGTGCAGTTTATCAACGCCGTGAATGGTCAAGGTTGAGGTGTTGGCACCTTCGATATTGGCGCCCATTTTATTTAAGATATCAATTAAATCGGCAATTTCCGGTTCTTTGGCGGCGTTTTCGATAACGGTTGTGCCCTCGGCCAAAGTTGCCGCCATTAAAATATTGCAGGTAGCCCCGACCGAAGCGGAGTGAAATGCCACATGCGCGCCCTTTAACTTGCCCTCGATATCGGCAACCACATAACCGTTTTTAATTTCGATATGCGCACCCATTTGTTCCAGCGAAGACAAGTGAATATCCATCGGCCGCGCCCCGATGGCGCATCCGCCCGGCAACGAAAGCTCCACATGACCGTATTTGGTCAAAAGCGGCCCCAAAACATAATACGACGCCCGCATTTTGCGCACATAATCATAAGGCGCAATCAAGCTTTCCGGCTTTGGCGTATGATAAGTTATGGTTTGGGTTAAATGTCCGTTCCGCTCCTCGGCTTTTTCTTCAATTTTGGTGCCGATTTGCAGCAAAAGAGCATTCAGCGATTTGATGTCGGAAAGAAAAGGAATATTTTGAATCGTTACCGGTTCTTCGGTTAATAAACTGGCGCATATAATAGGCAGAGCCGTATTTTTCGCCCCGCTGATATAAACT
This sequence comes from Alphaproteobacteria bacterium, assembly GCA_017528205.1. GTDB lineage: Bacteria > Pseudomonadota > Alphaproteobacteria > RF32 > CAG-239 > RUG410. The sequence goes on from JAFXPE010000014.1 coordinate 24,793, forward strand.
TTTCCAAACAGCGGATTACCGCCGATAATTTTAATCTTGTCCACGTTTTTTCTCCTTTTCTGCTTTCTTTTTATCAAGTTCCTGCTGCTGTTTTTTGCGCTTGGCAATATTTTTTTGCAAAGCTTTTGCTTCTTTTTCAAAGCGAATTTGCTGCGTCGACTTTTGAGTTGTCATTTTATTCTCCCGATTATTGATGCGCACATTATAATTTCCGTTTGTTTTTTAAGCAACAAAAGTTAGGTGTTCATAAACAACATATTGCGGATTTGCGGTGCAAATAAAAAAAATGAAAAAAAATAAAAAAAAATCTTGCATTTTATTTTTTATATGTTATTAAATACTTTGTTCGCAAATGATGCGGGTATAGCTCAGGGGTAGAGCGCAACCTTGCCAAGGTTGATGTCGTGGGTCCGAATCCCATTGCCCGCTCCAATAAAGACGTAAGATGTTGTTCTTACGTCATTTTTTTTACAAAATGTCCGACAGGGGTGCCTTTTCAGGGGGGTGATACACCGAGGTGATACACCAACGTGCTACACCGATAACGCCAAAAGAGAGGTGACATCAATGTTCGGTTTCAATCGTCTGGTGAGACGCAACCACACTTATTACATCAGGGCTAAAGTTCCCGATTCGCTACAAATTCTCGCTGGCAGGCGTGAGTTCAAATACACTTTACATACGAATAACTATTGGGAAGCACTTGCACTGCTGCGTAAAGAGAGTTATAGAATAGACCTGAAGTTCAACTTATTGAGGCAAATGGCGATGCTGATAAAAGATGGCAAAATCAAAATGGACTTGGCGGATGTTGATAGAATCATAGTCCATAAATTAAAGCAACTGGATGAAGTTTTTGAAATTAAGTATGACAGCATAATGGAAGATACATTTGATGCTGATGCTGTTAAAATGTTTCCTGAAAAAGAATTTGAAGAAGAAAAGAAATTACATCCTGATACGACTGAAAAATATTATGAAATAGAAAAAGCCGAAGAATATTTCCAAGGTTATGTGAAAGATGTAATTGACAGCAGACCAAATCCGAGCATAGCAAAACAATTTAACCGAATTATTGATGAAGATATACCTCTTATCAGTAATGCTAACGAAATTGAAAAACCGCAGATGATGTTGTTATCGGCAATGCGTGGTGTTGATAAATTTGTGGATAGCAAAATTACCAGTTTACAAAATGACACTCCGTTAAGTTCAAATTTACATCCACGAGTTCGGCATTGTTTAATTGCTGTTGATAAGCAGCGCACGGAAGAAGTTTTAAAATCGCAAAAATCACAAACCAAGTGGCAAGATATTTTTAATGAACTGAAGGAACGCAAAAAAAATATCAGCAACATTACAAATTACAGTTTAGAGCAAAGTTTTAAAAGGCTACAAATAATTTTTGGAATTATCGGTAAAAAATATATTGAGGATATTACGTACAAAGACTGCCAGCGTATCAGCGACATAATTTTTAAACTGCCTGTAAGGCTACACACAATAGTAAAAAAGCCCGAAAATTTAAAATCCAGTGATTTCAAGGCTTTATTCGAAAAAGGCTATCCTACCGTGTCTAAAGCGAACGCAATCAAGTACCTGCGCCAGTTCAAAGAGTTGCTCCGCTTCGCTAAAAGGAGGCGCTACATCATCGAAAGTTTAGATGACGATGTAGATATTCCTAAAAAGGAGCAGGAAAAGAAAATAGACGGGTTTGGCGAAAATGAGTTGAAGTTGATTTTTAATCCTGTAACGTATCCACGGAAAAAGGACTTGCGTAATTACCACAACTATTGGATACCGTTGATAGCACTTTACACAGGGTGCCGCCTGAACGAAATAGCCCAGTTATATGTTGCGGACATCAAGTATGACAACAAGATATGGTACTTTCAACTGACCGATGAGCGAGAAGACCAGCACCTTAAAACACGGCAATCAAGGCGAATCATCCCTGTTCATCCGAAGTTAAAGGAGATGGGCTTCCTTGACTTTGTTAAGTCTATGCGGAATGCGAAACAAGAGCGATTGTTTCCTAAATTGAAGTATCACGAGAGCAAATATTATCGCTCGCAAATATCACATTGGTTCGGCAGATACTTAGATAAGATAGGATTAAGTAATAAATCGTATACATTTCATAGTATAAGACATTGCTGCAAGCGATTTCTTCGTGATAGTGGTGTTCCGCAAGAATATCAAAATGCCTTATGTGGATGGCAAGGAAGTGATACAGGTGAAATTGTATATGGCGGAGCATTCAAATTAGAGAATTTGTATAAAGAAATTTCAAAGTTGAAGTATCCGTTTTTGGAACAAAATTTGAAGTTAATAAAGGAGATGAATGAATAAAGGGGATGAAATAACACCCCCTTTATATCAAATTATACATTATTCAGCAGATGTTGTTTCTGTTTTGCCTTTAGAAGCAGATGCTTTGCTGCCCGCTTTACCTTTACCAGACTTTTTGCCTTTACTGCTACCATCTGTAGTATTTGAAGAACTTGCCTTTTTCTTATCTAAATAGGAAAGAATTTCCTTTTTGAAGAAATCTGTATCAACCTTTGTCATCAAATCATCCAAAATATCAACAGGTTTGAATGCGCCTTTTTTTACAGTATTCTTCCAAATCGGGAATGTGCCGCAACGCAGAATGACTGTTGTATAATCTTCCATATCCTTCAAAATTCTTACTGTCGGAGACAATTTCATAGCATTATCACTGTTATGAGTGTAATATTTAATATTTGTTTCAATATTACTTTTGATACTTGCCTTTACCTTTTCCATTTTGGAATTATTTAATACATCAGAAGCAACTTTATCGCTCCAGCCTTCATAAACAATAGCTTTCTTCGAGCTATTCTCTTGATTATTCGCCATTTTTTTAATCCTTTACAAATAGAGTTGATATACAAAAATTGTAGAATTTAAGTATATTTAATGTTTATTCCGAGTAGCATTTTTATCGATTACAATTAAAAAGATGTTAATTTTATACACTTTTTCACAGATGAAATGATTAAAAATTATAACTATCGATTATGTATTTGTTTCATTGGAAAATGTTTTTTATGTCAGATTATAAATTTTATATGAAAAAATGATGCTGAATTGTGTAAAAATAGACTACAGTCATACATAATACTTTCAAAGTGTAAAGATAACATATAAAAATTGTAAAAATTACATATAAAAGTATTGACATTTTACAAATTGTAAAGTATAACATAATAAACTTTACAATTTTAGGGAATACGAAAATGAAAATGCTTTATGTAAGAACTTCTACAACACATCAAAATGATGCTCGGCAACTTGTTGACAATGATTATGATAGAATATTTGAGGATAAATTATCTGGTAAAAATACAGACAGACAACAATTACAGTTGATGCTTGATATTATAAGACCGAATGACAGAATAGAAGTTCATGAAATGTCAAGATTAGCACGAAATACTCGTGATTTATTGGAATTGGTTGATACAATTACTAAAAAAGGTGCTACAATTCATTTTAAGAAAGAGAATTTGACATTCAGTAGCGACACAAATGACCCAATACAAAAATTGATGCTGACGATGCTCGGTGCGGTTGCTGAAATGGAAAGAGAGTTAATAGCATCTCGTGTGCGTGAAGGAGTTGCTTTAGCAAAATCTGAAGGAAAATATAAAGGCAGAAAGAAAAAACTGTCAGATGAACAGATAGAAATTGTTAAAGATATGTATGCCAAACGCTACTCACTTACTAAAATAGCAAAAGAATTACATATAAGCCGACCGACATTATATGGATATTTGAAAGATATTGAGAAAAAATTATAAAAAATGGGAAGGATGGCGATACCTTCCCATTCGGCACGATTTTTTGAATAAACATTAGTGCCTATGAAACAGAACATTATATTCGTCATAAATGGAGTTAATAAACTCATATAAATGTCCTGTTCCAATTCTTGCTATAAATGAAATAAATCTACTGATTTAATCTGTTACATCGGCAAATTTTTTAATACTTCATCTGTAATGTTTAATCCACCTTCCATAATCACACTATTTAATATAATTACATTACATTCATTATTTTTTGCTGTTTTCTTTATTGTTGCAGATATTTCATCATTTATCTTTTGTAATTTTGCATCATAATTTTGCTTGATTATATTTTCTCTTTGTCGTGCTATATCTTGGTACTGGTCTATTAACTGTTCTTTTTTTGTTTTATCTTTTTCTTTTTGAACTTTTACTCTTGATTCTTCAATCCACTGTTCAAGTTCATCAAGTTTTTTATTATTGTCATCTCGTAATTCTTTAACTTTCTCTGACTTTTCAACAATTTTAGATATATCAACAACGGCAATTTTAGGAATAGAAACTAATTTTGTATACCAATATAAAGTGCAGATATTAAGAGCAACTATTGCAATTATAGAAAGTATGTATTTTATCATCAAATTATCCTTATAAAAAAGAGAAGGGCAAGATATGCCCTTCTCCAGTTGTTCAACCTTAGAAACCAAAAGTTACGCCAACTTTATAAGCAGTGCTCTTGCTTCCACCATATGCAACACCTGCATTCAAAATGATGTTATCTTTAATATAATGGAAACCACCGAGTGCAACGGCTTGCTTGTCTTCGTATCCACCCATAGCCATACTTAACTGTGTTTTGTATGAATTATCAAGCGGAACTAAACCTGCTAATGCAGAAGTAGCAGCCAAACCTTGTCTCATTTCTTTACGTAATCCATCAATGCGATTATCTATTGCAGCAAAACGAGCATCATTGTGCGCTTGAGTTTCTGCCATAGATGAATCCAATTGTCTGATTGCAGAAGAAAGGTCTGTTGCACCTACAGCATATTTAGTTGTAGAGAAGTCAGCATCACCAATTGCATCACCTGCGGCTTTCAAACCTGCGGCAACACTGGTTTTAACTTCACTATTAACTGAAGCATTCTTTGAACCAAGATTGGTTCTATCACCAATTGCATTATCAATGCTTACAAGGTGGTCTTCTACAGTTGTTCCTTTTGCTAAGTTAGAACCTGCACCAGTTGTTGATTTAACAGTTGTTGAATTTACTTTTGAACCGTCAAACAAACCATTAATTTTACCCATACGAGCATCAACAGCAGCAAAATGTTCAGCAATAGTTGAACCTTTAGATGCAAGGTTACCTGCATAAGTTGCCTCTAAGTTGGCAATATCACCTTCAACGCCTGTTGCTCTGTTTACTTCGGCTTTAATTGCTTTGTCTAAATTAGTTTCAACAGCAGTTGCACGAGTTGTTTCAGCCTTAATTGCTGTATCTAACTCACCTTCAGCAGCAGTTGCACGAGTTGTTTCAGCCTTAATTGCTGTATCTAACTCACCTTCAGCAGCAGTTGCACGAGTTGTTTCAGCCTTAATTGCTTTATCCAACTCACCTTCAACAGCAGTTGCACGAGTTGTTTCAGCCTTAATTGCTGTATCTAACTCACCTTCAGCAGTAGTTGCACGAGTTGTTTCAGCCTTAATTGCTGTATCTAACTCACCTTCAGCAGTAGTTGCACGAGTTACTTCTGCATCAATATTGTCTTGCAATGTGCCTTCAGCGGCAGTCGCACGAGTTACTTCTGCATCAATATTGTCTTGCAATGTGCCTTCAGCGGCAGTCGCACGAGTTACT
>JAFXPE010000001.1 GCA_017528205.1 Alphaproteobacteria bacterium
AGCCATGTTTTGTAAGCATTGGCAATTTTTTCCACTTCTTTTCCCGAAACGCCAAAATGGCGCAATGCTCGGAAAATACCATAAACATTTTTTCTCATAAGCGTTTGGTCTCGGCTTTAACGAGCGTAGGTTCTCTACGGCGAACATTAAATGATTACTGACATATGTATTCTTTGCTTACACAAAGAACCATTTTCCAATAATACCTTCATAATTTGATTGTTAAACACAATATTAGACGAAAATTTTATCAGAGTCAAACAAAAAAATCCCTCGTGGCGGTTAAGCGACGGGGGATTTTTTAATCAGTTCATTTATTTACGTTTCTTTCTTCGCTTTATTCAGAGTTCATAACCGCGGGCGCGCAAGATGTCAATTGCTTGACGACCAAAGAAACGGCATACTACGGCTTGTTTTGGATTTAAAACTCCGTCGTACTTTCCATCTATAGCACAGTCAGTACGAATGTCCCAGAGTGTGAACATATCCAAGGGATGCGTTTTAGCATCGGGCATATTTTCCAGATGATACAACATACTGTCAATATACAAATGCAAAGCCGTATCTTCCCCAGATAAGTTTTCTTTTTCCAAGACCCTTCTGCAAACATCAGTTTGTGTCAGAGTTTTTTGCAAACCCTCAAAGCACATACTTTCATAATGCTTTCTTGCCAGCAAGCACGTTTCCTTGATAGGACACGTTTTGCACACATTTCCGCCTACATTGTAGGAATTTGCTTCTAACTTCGGCTCAGAAGCAAGTTCAAAGCCAAAATCAAAAGGAGTTAATGCTTTATCTTCCATATCTATAACGTTTAACGTTCATTCACTCGCAGGTATAAACAAGATGCAGATTGCCGCAATGATAAGCGTAACGATACCATAGATGTTAATCGCCGGTTCAAGACCGTTGAAAATCATCGCACAGTATGCACCGATACCATAACACACATAGGAATATACTCCGATAGCAAGCCAAAATGTATCAACACCGAGTTTGTGCAATCTCCACATGGCCGAAAAAAGTAGGACTAAACAGCCGACTAAGATGCCCGCGTGGAAATACCAGACAACACTGATATAAATACCCATAATTGCCGTCAATCCCACGAGGATATTGCCGTTTCCCTTATGATTAGTCAATCCTGCCCCGATAAAAGCGGGTAAAACAAGTAACATAAAGAGAATGGTATCAATCGTAAGACCTAAGTTCTCGACCGACGGGAACAATCCGCCAATCCAAAAGAGCAAGCTCTCAACGCCGATTATGACCGCGGCGATAACGAGAAAGAGGAGAATACACAACCCAACTTCTTCGTCAAACCACTTACCACAGAAATTTTTAATCTTTCCCATAGCTTAAGAGTTTTAATGTTTGACACTCGAAAACAACAGATTCCGATTCAGCGATGTCTTAGGTGTAAGTTTTCCGAAATAGTCAACCTCACCAATGAAAAGGTCATCGCCTTTGGGCTGAACGACCAAATAGAGTGCGGCTTGCGTATTCTCTGACGGACAGTGCGGTTTTGCGCTGTGGTCTATGAGCGTTGCAAACGTTCGTTCCGGATGGTCGGCACTGGGCGTAATCCACACGTTGCCATACTTGTTGTAAATCTTGGTACTCAGATCACGATTATCGTTCGTTTTCTCCACCAAAACTTTGGCTTCCGCTCTGGTAGGCATCCTCAGTTTGAAACTGAAGTAGTCGGCCGCGGCAAAATCCTTAGCAATCTCAGCCTTGAGTTCTTGGATTTTAGCCTCCAACTCATTATGGCTTACATTGCTGAAGTACCCAGCCAGATAAACAACACCGCCAATCTCAATACCAACGAAGCGACTACCCAGTCCCTCAATCGGGAACGGCATTGAATACAGATTGGTATCCAGACAATAAACAGTCCCGTAAGAAGGAACGTTTTCTACCGGATTGTCCAGCCAGTTTCGATAACCATGAGCAAGTCCAACGACTTCTTCAGAAGACACTCCAAAATGGCGTAATGCCTTGTAGATGTCAAATAATTTACGTCTTGTGTTCATAACGCGTTTTCTCTCGACTTTAACGAGCGGAGGTTCTCTCCGGCGTACATTAATTAAACGATTACTGATATATATGTATTCTTTGTTTACACAAAGAACCAATTTCCAATTATATCTTCATAATTTGATTGTTAAACACGATATTAGACGAAAATTTTTGCAAATGCAAGCAAAATTTATGATTTTTATTGACTCTTTGAAAATTCGGTGCTATCAACGGCTTAATTTCAAATTGTTATGATATTATTCTAACTAACACAATATATACTTAATTTAAGGAAATTTGCATTGCGAGCGGCGAATAAGGAGGCACAGGGCGCATCAGACCTTTCCTCTTTGAGGATAAAGGATACTTCCTAGCTGTTTTATATGCACGCGTTATTAGAGGCCTGCGAAAACGCCATTTGAATGCTAAACAGGAAATCTGCCCACCACCGCGCTCGGATGATCCTCTGATTTCTATAAGGATGAAGAGCTATCGCCGAAAATACGGTCTGGGGTGATTCTTGCAAGTAGTGGCGAGCGAAAGCAAGCGTCCGTATGGATGTCAATAACTGTTAACGGGTGACAAGCGGCCTTAAGCATTTCAAGTGTTTTTCCTTAGATTGTCGGGCGGGTTCGCAAATGACCTCCCCAGAAGCAAAAACAATGACAAGCAGTTGAGTTGGTTTGGAAGCAACCATTCTCGTAATTTGCGCGTGATAGCAATCTGTTTTAGTTTTACGCTTAAGCCTTTGACACGAGTTGTCAGAGGCTTTCTTTTTTTATAAAATCAATTTTTTTTCTTGCATTTGCGATAAGTTTCGTCTAAAATCATTTCCAAAATCAAATTATAATGTTAAATTATTTAAAACTCTCACGAAAAGGCGTGAGTAAATCAATAGCGTATGAAAAGAATAAAAGCCGGTGACGGTAAAATTTACGAAGTTCCCGTCATTTTGTTTATCAGCGATGCAAACGCCTACCAAGTGCATGAATATCTCTTCGATCGTTTTTTTGAGGCGGTAGAACGCGTTTACCATGTTGGTTACGGTTGGGGACGAAAGGGCTACCAGTGGGTTTATGTTGACGAGTGGAATACTCATGTTGACTCCGATGTTAATTTTGACTATGTGCATCCGGTTGGGGTTGAATATCGGCAACAATACGATGAAATGATTCAAAAGGTCGTAGAAACCGGAGGAAATATGTGGCACGAGCATAAGAAAATTCGATTATCTGCTCCTATGTCAGCATTTCCGTTGCCATATTTGTTGCGATATATGCCAACTACTCAACTGGCTGAGCATGATGTGCCGCGTGACGAACAATGGAAGTTAATGGCCTACATGATACGACAGTTCCACCGCAGACGTGCTTGGATAGATGCCGTTTTTGTAGATGCCATCAACCATCTCTCGGAAGATTCCTATGATGCTTCGGCTATACCGCCGGTTCTTGAGAATCTGCCGGTTACCATCTTCAATTCACCGAAGCATCAGCATCTGACCGAGTTGCTGATTAATGATGAAGTGTTCTTAAGCGTGAAAGAATTCACGCCGCCGACCAAGAAGTAATTTAGTGTTGTTTAACGAAAAATCCCCCACCGCCACCGTGCCGCGAGGGATTTTTTGTTGTTCAATTGCGAAAATCGTTGAAACACCGGATGTTTAATGGTATAGATTGCGTATAATAAACTATAAGGCAATAATCATGAAAAAAGTTTTCTACATCTTTAGACACGGCGAAACCGAACTGAACGCCAAAAAAGTGTGGCAAGGAACATCCGCCAATCCGAACTTAAACGGTCGCGGACGGGAACAAGCCGCCGAACTCGGGCAAAAAATCAAGAATTATGGTATCAAAACCATATATTCTTCGCCGTTTTTACGAGCAAAATGCACTGCCGAAATTGTCAACGAGTGCTTAAAGGTGCCGCTTGAAATAGAGGATAATCTGCACGAATGCTGTTTTGGCGATGCCGAAGGATACACCATGGATGAAATCGGCGCAAAGTGGCCGCAGTTGATGCATGATGTTCTTTATCCGACACCGACGACATGGGACAGTAAATACCCTGGAGCTGACGCTGAGAGTAAACATCAGGTATTTGACCGCGTTAATGCGGCTCTGCTGAAAATTGCTCGTCAGTCACCGCATAACGTCATCGGTATCTCAACTCACGGCGGTGTGATGTCATCATTGTTGGCCGGTCTTAAATCGTATGGTTTGGGCTTGCCGAACTGTTGCGTGGTGCAAGTGGATTATGATTCCGACACCGACGAGTTATCTTTTGTAAAAATGCTGTAAAATTAAATCCCCCGCCGCTTAACTGCCGCGAGGGATTTTTTTTGTTGCTATAAAGGTAAAAATTATTTCTCGCGTTCTTTCATATTTTCCATAACCATCGTCATGTCATCGGCTTTGGAATACGCTTTAAGCTCGCCGGTCAACGCCAAATATTCATTATAGTCATACTTTTCGTTTGACAATGGTTTGGCAATAACCTGATATACTTTATCCAACCTCTCAGCCGTTTTATCGCTCATCGGCAGGCAGTTTGCCGCCATATCGTTCAGTTCGTTAATGTCTCCGCTGCAATAAAGAGCCAAATCGCAGCCGGCTTCCAAAACTTGCCGAGTTCTTTGGCCGATTGTGCCTTTCAGGGCATCCATTTCCATAGCATCGGAAATCAGCAAGCCGTCAAAACCGATTTCTTGGCGAATAAGAGTGTCTATGCCTTTTTTGCTGATAGTTATCGGCTTTTGGTCATCCACCGCCGAAATGACGATGTGCGCCGTCATCGCCGCCGGAGCATTGCGATTAACCATAAACGGATAAAAATCGGTTGCCAATTCTTCCAAACTCTTATTGATAACCGGCAAGCCGAGATGTGAATCTTCTACCGCCGAGCCATGCCCCGGGATATGCTTCATTATCGGACATACGCCGTTTTTAACGTAGGTAGAAATCATTTCGCGCCCGAGTGCGGCAACGAGTTTTTTATCACTACCAAAAGAGCGTGAGCCGATAACCGAACTGGTGTCATCTCGCAAAACATCTAACACCGGAGCGCAGTTCATATTCAACCCCAACTCCTTAAATTCTTCGCTGATTAAACCGGCGTGCAAGCGCGTGGCTTTGGGCGAAATCTGTCCCAATCTTTGCTCCGGCGCATAGGTGCGGAAATCTTGCCCCGCCAACCGACACACCTGACCGCCTTCTTGGTCAATATAGAGCAATATTTTTTCATTGTCGGTAACATCTCTTATTTGGTCGAGCAGTTTTTTGAATTGCTGTTTATTTTTGATGTTATTATCAAAAAAACTTACGCCGGCAGGCTGATTTTTAGCAAGCCAATATTTCTCGTCATCGGTCAACTCATATCCGGCAACGGAAGCAACAATCGGTAACATTTCAACGCTCCTTTTTTATTTCAAGTTAGCCCTTTTATAACATTAAAATCAATCTTAAAACAAGCAAAAATAAAGTTTTGTTATCATTTTGAGTTACTTTCCTTTCCGACCCCTTTTTTGAATTCTAAACGACGGGTAACGTGGTTTAACAAATCCTTTTCGTGCGAAACAGCGATAATGGTTTTGTCGCCATAAGCCGAAAAGATATAATTCCATATATTCTGCGTTGTTGCCGGATCTAAATTGGCAGTTATCTCGTCCAAAACCAAAATATCTCTGTCAAGCAATAAACCACGCGCTAAAGAAATGCGCTGTTTTTCGCCGGCAGATACTTTTACACCTTTTTCGCCGATATCCGTATGCAGATTACCATTCATTCTGGCAATCAATTCATTTAGGCAACAGCCGTCTATCACTTTTTGCAATTTTTCTGCCGGTACACGTTTTCCCATGACGATATTATCGTATAAAGTCATATCAAACAGCTCAACATCTTGCGAAATATAGGTTATATGGTCGTCAAAAAAAGCTGTTGGTAAATCTTTATAATCAATGCCATCTACCGTAACTTTGCCTTTTGCCACCGCAAATTGATTGGTAAAGAGATTTAAGAACGTAGTTTTACCTTCGCCCGATTTACCGGTAACGGCGATATGGTCGCCTTGATGAATGGTAAAATCAGCCACTTTATGCGAGAACAGATTGCCGTCTTTGGTATATTCAAAATAAGTGTCGGCAAATTTGATTTCGTGCCATTTTTTGAGGTTTTTCCGAGAAGTAATTTTAGGTTCGTCTTTACCTAAATGCTCGGCTAAGATACGGCAATCCACACCGGCACGAGCCAGTTCTGTCATTAACGCCATAAGTTGCAAGCCAAGCTCGGCGATTTTGCTTTGAATGGCGGCAATCATCACAATCACTTCAACGCCTTGCCCTGTCTTGATAAACTGATACACATAATACCCAATTGGCAATAAAAACAAAACATTGATAAAAGTTTCAATAAAGCCGTATTGATATGCGTTATAGTGCATTGTCTTAATGCATGAACTAAAAACTTTTTCGCCTTTATCATCAAGTTTTTTATTTACAAAACCCAACAGATTCATCTTTTTGACGGAGCGGACATTGTATAAAAAGTCAATAAAGGTTTTACCGTAAGCAACAAAACTACGATTGTATTTTTCGATATATTTAATTCGGCGGCTGTATAAAAAGCGGATAATTAAGAACATCAGCACCAAAGAAACCGCAAAATACAGAAACAGATAAACCGATAACAACCATGTGTAAATCAGAAAACAAAAAGTAACGATAAAAATGCCGATATAATGGAACGGTATCTCCCAGAGCCAATCTTCCAAAGCCTTACATACATTAGTTAAAGCCGTTGCAAAATAGCCAACGCTGTTTTGCAGATGCCATTCGTACGGTTTATTGAAAATTTTGCCGTAATAAATCTGTCGCAGGTTAATCGGTAAAATGCGCGAAATTTGCTCGCAACTAAATCGCCAAACATAGCGAAAAACAATCAAAGCCACCGCTAATATTACCATGGCATAAAAATAAAACAGCGTTTTTTCAATATTATGCTGTGAAATTTGTTTAATCATCTCTGAAAGAGCCAACGGCGTAAAAAAGGTTATTAAGCCAAAAGCAACACCAAACATATAACTTAAAATCAAGCGAATTTTAGTATCCTTGTTTGTCGCCGAAATCCATATCAAACGAAGTGCAATTATAAGTGTCTTTAACATTTATTTCCTTATTTAGATTACAAGTTACACTTCTTTATAACACCGGTTTCAATCATAAGACAAGCAAAAATAAAGTTTTGTTATCGTTTGGGGTTGCTTTTATTGTAAAAATACGCTATAATCGCGGAAAATTTTGAAATAAATGCAACTATCCGAGGATATATTTAATAAAGGAGACAGATATGCAACAGGATGAGTATTTACAAGTCAATAACAGTAATCGCAAGCCGGATTATAAAGACTATATTTCTCCAACTCCGGATTGTTATTTATTACATGTTCAAGATGGTAAAATTGCTGAAATCGGGTTAAACGATTATATAGATTATGCTCGTAATTTTCTTTTATATCCAGACTTTCCTCAGGGTTTCATTAAGCGTGCTGAAGAACTTAATGCTAAATATATCGGCAAGCCGGTACAACAATTTTATGATGACTTCAAAAAGGCTAACGGAGATATAATTATTACCAAGAGAGATTCAAAGTTTTATAGTTGCAAAAACTGCTTTAAAACATACAAGCAATCTCTTGAAATGGCTAAAGATAGCATCGGGGATAAAAACAAAACATTTTATATGGAATACCAAATAACCATTAAGAACGATGCACCGTATCCTCCTTTTCACCAATACTTCATTAAAGCAAAGATTACCGGCGGAGAAATTGTTGACACAGCGTATTCTGACCGAAAATCACTATCCCCCAAAGATTGGAATTTAGAAACTGCACGTAAAACGACGAACATGAGTAAAAAAATTCAGGAATACTTTGTCGGAAAAAATCTTAATGATTTGGCTGAATTATCTTCAAGAGATATTTTAGGTTGTCCTTTTATAATTGATAAAACGTCATACGATAGAATTAAAAAATTGCAGAAAGAAGATATTGACGGACTTCAACGTCATGCTGAGCGCAAAGCTACTCAGGTTGCTGACCTCTTGAATGGCGAAACTGACTATTTACAAGGCAAGCAGAAAGATTTTTCAGAAATGAATTTTTCGGATCGCACACAGTATATGCGCGATCACAGCGAAAATAAAAAGGCAATAGAAGAACAAAATATAGCTCTTATTAAAGAAATGAAAAGCCGAAACTTGGTTAAATAACTGATAGTAAATCTAATCGCGCAAAATTAAATCTTAAACCATTGGAAATATAAGATATGGAAAAAATTAAATGTCCGTCTGACATACTCTACGAAAAAGAATGGCGTGCCGCTTACGGCAACCGCTGTAATGCTATATTTTTGAGTGATACGATGGGTGACAACGAGTCAATGCGCAAGTTATTTCATCGGGAAGGAAGTACGCATGCCACGACGCCGTTAGTCGGAATTTTTTATGATTACTATAAAGACCACGATAAGGAAAAAATGCTGGACCGAGTAAAAGAGGCAACAACCGATAGCAGCGGTCATCATTATTTCGGTATGCCTTTCTCTGTTGGGGAATATAAAGGAAAACGCGTTTTATCGGATTGGAGTTGTTTGCACTCTTTTTACGGCGGTAATAATGTATCTCCTTGGGCTGATTTAAAAAATTACGAACAACGAGCCACAATGAAAGTAACCGATGAATTCAGTTCGCGGCAAAGTGTTTATTACCATAATAAAAGTGTTGCCGAAGTCTTAAAAGATACGGTTGAAAAAACAACATTTTTAGAAAAACAAATAGAAGAACCGACTAAGAATGAACAGTTGGATTTATTGGTGCGCAATCTTATACAAAATCGCGATGAAAAGCTTCATATACCAACGTATGCGAAAGCCTTAAGACTGATAAATGATGATTTAACTCAGGCTTTTGACGGTAAAACTGAACCGCTCAATGCTGATGCCTATGTGCCGGTAATCATCATGCTTGATGAAATGTCGGCGGACGTTTTCAATCAAATAGATTATAAGCAACAGCGCACATTTCATAAATCCGATTTAGGTCAGGAAATGTTGAGGTTTTCGTATTTGACTACCCAAAATATGTTTAAAAAAGGTAACTCATACAACGGCTTTTCTGCAGATGCTATGAACGCTTGGCTGTCCGATATAAAAAATACCGATTTATGGCAGGTAGCGCAACGCAAAATCACGGAGGCGATTGTTGAAAGATGGGCGCATCGGGTTGAAGTCGGCAGTCTCTTAAATAATCGAATGATGGAACTGGCAACAATTAAACCAAAGCCTAAGGAAGCGATGTATGCCGATTATTGGCAAGAAGATATGAAACGCTCAGGATATATGAACTTATACGTTAAGCCGCAAAATATTCGATAGCCGCACAAGAGGTAATAAAATGACAGATAAACGATACACCGCTGTGTTGGCGACTTTGTTTGATTCGGCTTCCGATGCCACGCTGGACTATGCCGTAAGCCGTCATAATATCCATAAAATGGTGTTTTTGCTCTCGCTGATTGCCGGTATCGGGCAAGTGGCTATCGGCGCGTTTATCGGCATTGATTGCACATTTAAGGCCTTGCCTTATGTGGCGCTTCACGGCATATTGATTCTGCTCGGTTACATTTGCTTTTTGAAAGCCCTCAAATACACACCGATTGCCCTGATTGGCTTGGTGCAAAGCAGTGAGCTGTTTTTTACCACGATTATTGACTGTATGCTCGGCTATTTAACGCTTTCGGCGCGTTTTTTGGCATTATTGAGCTTGTTTGTGTTTGCCATCGCGCTGTTTTATATCAACTGTATCAAAAACGAAAAAACTTCGGTTAAAGAGGTCAAGCCCATCGGGATTGTGCTGACACTCGGCACAATGTTTTTGTATGTGGTGGCAACTTATCTGATTAAGGTGTCGGCGGCGTATGGGGCAAGCGAAATCACGCTCAACCTCGGCTATTATGTGGTGGCGTTGCCGTATTTCGGCTACCTTGCGCTTAAAGGCAAAGATAACGATACAAAAGACACCTCAAACCCGCGTTGGTATAACGACTTTTATTTTTTGGCTTTCGCCATCGGTGTTTTGGAAACGATTTTTTATGTGTTGGAAACGTTCAGTTTTATCAACGACACGCCGACCATCGTGATGGCGATTAAGCAAATGGGGATTTTTGTGATGTTCTTCCTCTCGGTGCTGTTTAAAACGGATAAATTCACACCGCAAAAGCTGATTGCGCTTATCCTCGGCTTTATCGCCATTACCGGCCTGTATTTTAACTAAAATTCACATTGCCAAAAATTTATTCTTGACAAAACTTGCGAAAACCTGTATAGTTTTTTGTAGAAAGAAAATTATGTTGTATATATTAGAATCCTCACGACAAGGCGTGAGTAATTTTAGAGTTATGGAAAAAGCATTCAAGTTGATGACTTTGTTCATGAAAGGTACCGGTTATTCTTGTGTTCTGGCATTAATTGCGTATTATGCTGGCATGAGTAACGACTTTGTCGCCGCTACGCTGTACGTTGTTTTAGGCTTTGCCCTTGCTATGGTCTGCACCGGTTTCTTTGTTGGTGTGTACCATTGGGTTGAATATCGTAAGGAGCTGAATGCCCAGAATGAGAGACAGATGAGTAACGCTTAAAACGCTGGCGTATGAAAACCGTTAAGAGATTCAATGAATGGTGGAGCTACCGCTCCCTCGGCGAAAAGACAATGTTTGTTCTGATAGCCATAGTCGGTGTATTATCGGCTTGTCAGTGCTATATGCACACACGTTGCATCGTCGACTATTTGATGTAATATTTTTGAACAACTCTAACAATAACCCCTCACAGTTTAACCGCTGTGAGGTGTTTTTGTTTTTAAAGGTAAAAAATTAGCTTGTTGATTATCAAAAATAAATGTGCTATCGTATAGCCAATTTTTTAAAAAGAGGTGCAAAATGCAACAACATAAAACAGTTATTATTGCCGGTTTCGGCGGTGTTGGCAAAACAACGCTGGCAAAAAAGTATAAAAACGTTTTGGATTTGGAATCTACGCCGTATAAGTATTTGATTGAAAATTACGGCAATTATGATGCCGAGGCAGTTAAAGGTCAAGGCATTGCTAAAAAAGAGCTTAATCCGGATTTTCCGGATAATTACGTTGCCGCCATTCAAGAAAACATCGGTAAATATGACTATATTTTGGTTTGGTGTCATCCGGAGCAGTCGTTGCCGAATTTGGATAAAGCCGGTATTGATTACGAGATATTTTTGCCGACACGCGATGCTTTGGACGAGTATCGTCAGCGTTTTATCAACCGCGGCAATTCGGAAGAGTATGTCAACCGTGTCAGTTCCAAAGAAGATTATGACCGTCGTTTGGTGCAATGGCAGGCACTCGGCAAACCAATGGTGTTTTTAGAGGCCGGCGAGACATTGGAAAGCTATTTGCAAGCACATCCTAATTATCCTAAACTCCTACCGAGAGAGATAAATCCGCTCAATCTCAAAAAATCAAAAGCCGAAATTGAAAGATAATATTTAAAACAAAAAAGCGCCCTGATGGATTGATCCATCAGGGCGTTATTCATTTCTCGCAAATTGCCTCGTAAACCACGTTGTTGCGGTCGATTTGGCGGATTGTTTCGGCAGTATCATTGTCGTAGTCGGCGTAAATCGGCTCGTACAACAGGCAATAATTACCGCTTGTATTTGTTGTGCAAGCGTTCAATCCTGTTAGGATTAGTAAGGCTCCGGCGAGCCTCTTGAGCTTTTTTAATTGCATTGTTTTCCTCCTTATTCTTCTGATTTTCTGCCGATTCTCTGGCATTTTTGTAGCCGAACAAATATAAAAAAAGAGCGATAGCTCCGAACACCACCGCTCTAAACTTCTTTATCAGGTTGAGTAGATTTGTCGTATTTATCATTTTTAATTTCCTTTCGATACATTCCGATGTCGCGCACGCCGCTTATGCCGAGCATTATGCCGAGAGAGGTCAACAACTGCTCCCAGTCTATAATATCGGCCTTAAAATATGGCGCAATGACGCAGTTATGAAAAAATCCGTAACAGAGTATCCACCCGATTAGCGGAATCCATGAACGGTTATTTAATTTTCGCATAGGTCTATTCCTTGTTGGATAAGTTCGTCCGAATACGGTTGAACGCCGTTTTCCATACGAATAACGGCTTTGATAAACACGGTTAAAATGCCGCGTTCCTCAATATCTATTACCGTGTCCGGATAAACGCCGATTTGCTCTGCCACTGTCTTAATATAGGCCTTTGTCTGGTTTTCATTCGGCGGCGCATAGCGGCTGATTATCTGCCGAACGGTATTCAAACCGTGGATTTTCTTGTAATTCATCAGCACTTTGGCAAGCGCGCGAATTCCGAAAACCGGTGATTTAAATACGCAAAAGGCAGGATCAATGTTCCTGCCGTCCGGATTTAAGCCTTGCCAATTCTGCCCATGGCGAATGTTGCCAGGGTTATTGTTTCTTATTCCGCGAGGTGGTCTTAGATTCATTGTGGATCTCCCATATAAGTTGTCGTAAATCGTCAATTTTGAGTTCAAGCCGGTTAATATGCACTTGCGTTGCATATTCTTTGGCGACCTGAACCTTGAAGTCGTTTAAGTCTTTGCGCATTTCGCCGTATTTGTGAACAAGCCACGCAAACGCCGGAACGCAAATTGCTTGTAAAAATTGTAGCCAATCCATGATTTTCTCCTTAATTCTGATGCACACGGTCATCTTCTATGACTGCCGTGATTTCCACTTGGTTTGAGCGTGGGCGAATGCCGGTAACACGAGCATAAACACTCCATTTATCGGTTGTTCCAAACGCAAAATGCGTGCGTTCCATACCGGAAGCCGTCAAAATTTCAATATTCGGCTGAGTTTTCAGCATAACCTCGGTATTAAGTTCGGTTGCCGTCACTTCATAAGGCCCCGAAAGCGAGCCGTTTTTCTCTCGTAACGCCAACACATTCTTAGTGCCAGATGTAAATTCAACCGGCTCGGATAGCGTGAGTTTTAAGCCGTCTTGTGCGATAATTTCGCCACCGCTACCCCAGTGCGCCATATCGTGCGTGATAGCGATTAAATCGCCGTATGTCGGGATTAAACCCTCTAACTCGGTGGTAAAGGTAACAATCCGCCGCCGATAGCGGTTGGCAAGTGCCATATACACCGCTTCACGCAAGGCTTGTGCTTTATTTGTGCATCCGAACAGTTCCACCGTGGCGGTTTTATCCGAAGTTGAACCGCTAAACGTTCCGGTTACTTCGCTTGTTTTCCAAGTGTTTTCCGAGAAATATTCCACGCATACGCTATCCGCCGTGTCTTCAGATGGCATGATGTATTGGATTGAAAGCGTGTTTTTGACGATATTTCTCGGCCCGAAAAGTGCCACCGGAATTGTCTTCGGTTCATCACGCACAAACCGCACAATACCACCTTGAATAAACGCCACCGCTCGCCCGACTTTTGCAACGCGTGAAAGTGCCTCATAAACCGTCAATTTACTGTCAAACACGGCGTTAAACGTATCGCCGCGGCTGTTCCATTTCCGGTCAAGTTGGTAAAGTGCGTTCAAATCGATGGATTTATCGGTCAATTTTGCGCCGTAATCTGCTTTCAAAATATCCGCCAACGCCCAAGCAATAGAGCGTGTCGCCGTTAATCCGCTCCAACCACCGCTTGGTGTCCACGTTTTGAGCTTGCGTGTAACAACACAGTTAATCAAACGAGAGGAACGTTGCGAAAGGTTGTCGGTGGCTTTCATTATTACGGCCAATAAAGTGACATTGCCGTAACTTTTATCTGAAACCACATAACCTTTGGCGGAAACCCAACGGATTTCGTGTCCGGCACGTGAAGAATTGTCCTTGTCATCAAGCCGTGTCGCCCGAACTTCATATCTGCCTTGTGCCACCGAATAGGTATAGGTTTTATAAATTCCGTTGACAGTTGCATCGGTTACAGTTTCCGTTCCGAGAGTTTTCCAATCGCTGAGAGCATTGTCCTCATCATCAATAAGCCGTGCGTCAACTCGCCATTGCACGGTTTTACTTCCTAAACTACCATTGTCGTTGGCATAGTATAAACCTCGCTGAAATGCCACATCAATTTCGATTTTGTTGACCTTACTTTCGGTCGGGTTAAGCACAAAGCCGCCGCAAATTTCGCCTTTGAGCAATTCCTGACCGGCAACTTCCGCCGATGTAACCACATCTTCGTCAAACAGCGTGTTGCTTTCGCCTGGGTTAATGACTTTATAGGTTATCTCCTTAAATGAGCTGATCGGCGTGTCCTCAATACGAATTTGGCTAACCGAGTAATTGCCTTGTCCGATGCAATGAAGCTGATAAACGTATTGTTCGTTGTTTTTATAACGATAATACGGTTGAGCGGCAAAATCCGGATAAATAAGGTGCTTGCCATAAATAACCGGTATCGGATTGCCCAAACGTGCCGTGTTACCCTGTGCTTGCAAAGAATATGTCGGACTTTGCGTATATGACGAGGAAGTCATGCCGTTAAGAGCCGGTTTCGGTGTTGGTACGAGTGCGTTAACCAAGATACTACCACCGATAGAGACAGCCGCGGCCGCCGCTGCACCCATAGCCGCACCATAAGCCGCTCCAACCGCACCACCGGTATAAACCGAGGCGACAATAACCGCAACCGTTAAGACAACTTGCACCGGATTTGAACTTTTTTTGCCGCCGCCACCGCCGAGAGGAAGAGAGACAATGCTTATAAGCTCGCCGTCATCAAACACATTGCCCCAGTCTTTGCGTAATACCGGAGCACCGTTTATGAGGCACAAAATCGGCATCGTTAAATCGACTTTCTGCTCTTTGATTATCTGCCAAACGGTTTTCGGCTGTTCAATAATCGCACTTATCCGCCCCTTATCCGGCTGACAAGGGTTTGTAAAATAGTTAAAGTATAGCATTAAATATTCTCTTTTACTCGGTAATAGGAATGTAAAAACCAACCGCACAAATTAAGTGACGGCACATCTTGAAACACCACGCCGATTTCACGCACGCAATGCAAAACACCACCGCCGTCAACATCAAGCCAAATTCCGGCATGAACCGGATTTTTTGCTTGCCTCATTAAGACAACATCGCCATCTTGCGGCTCCGGTACTTCATAAAACGCCTGAAAGGCCAAGTCGTGCTTGAAAGCGTGCAAAACATCGCGAAGATTATCCGGATTGGTGGTCACTTGTGGCACATCGTGTCCGTATTCGTTTTTAAGCACATAACGAGCAAAACCCCAACAGTCAAAACTGTCGGGGCCTTGTGCGCCTGCCACCCACGGCAAGCCGATATATTTATTTGCAAAATGTGTCATAAATCATTTATTTCTATATCTAAAGCTATTTTGTATTTTTTTAAATTCAGTCCGTATATCAATGTTTTTTTCTGCGTGCCTCTATATTTGTTTGCTTTAACCTCGTGTCTTTCAGAAACTAATGCTATTAAATTACCCTTACTATCTAAAATAGGAGCTCCACTACAACCTTTGATATATTCATCTTCTACATAATCTTGCATTTCAAATATTAACATTTCCCCTGTTTTGAGATTTACTTTATTACCTGTATATTTTAACCCGAAGAAACACACGGGAGTTACAACATGAAAATAGCAATTTTCTACATTATACTTTTTTAAAACATCAACTTTTTCATATGGTTTTACATATCCTGAAAACGTATAAGTTTCATTTTTATCTACATCCACATCTAAATTATCCTCTAGTGGTAACCTCTTTTCTTTTAATAAAATATTGCTTCCATCATTAGATAATTTTATTTCTGTTTGTATAAAATTAGTTAGTTTATATGCAAGATCAATTTCCATGCAACCATTGGCTTTTAAAATATTGATTGCTTTAGGTGACACCAAAGCTCTTGCCATTTTTTTAGTAAAATGTCCAGATAGAAGAAATCCCATTTGACCTAGTGGTTTTATTAGAGTTCCTCTCAGTATATCCCAATTACATATAATTCCCCATCTTCCTTTTTTTTCTTCTAAATCACCCTCATAAATATGTTGAGCAGTTAGAAAAAACATATGGTTCTTATACTTCAAAAAAAAGCCACTTGCTATACCACAAGGTAAATGGTTATGATCAACCTTATTTAAGGGAACAGAAGCTAAAGCAGCTTTTTGTATAGAATTATACTCTTCTTCACTACTAAATTCATTTTTCAACATGTATACTTTCCTTTTTGAATTTTAGACTTATTTAATATAAATAAAAAATATCTCAAAATATCAAGCATTATCTGCTTAATCCAGGATATTTTTTAACCGTATAGTTTTCGGACGGAAAGGACTTGTTGCCGATGTCCATCATTCTGGCGGTTGCCGTGATTTTAAGCACATCAACCTGAATGTCGGTAATAACAAGAGTTATCGGCGGATTCATCTGCGGGCAAGTTTTATCGCTCGATAAATACGGCCGATATGTCATCTCAATCATATCTTGCGTTTCGATAGCGTTATCCAAGTATTGGATTAGCTCGGTTGAAACGTTATCAAGCGAAAGCGTGATTTCCGGCACCGGAACGGTTTCCACCGGCGGAAGCTGTAAATCAAACGCCATCGCCACAAATTCCACCGTTTTATTGGCATCAAGCGGCGCGGTGCTTTCCAGTTTGCACTTATGGTTGATATTATCACGCACCACCCGAAT
>JAFXPE010000015.1 GCA_017528205.1 Alphaproteobacteria bacterium
ATTAGATATAGACCCGTTTACGGGTAGCAAGTAATAGTCGCCCGGTCAGATTGTAGTACGCCCTTTAGGCGTGTGCTGGTACAGCGAGCCTTATAGGCGTATAAGAAGAACCGCCGGCTAGGCCGGCGGGTTCCTTTTTTTGTTTGACTCTGACATATTTTTTATTTAAGGTGGCGGTTAGAAAATCTATAATTGTAACAATGAATTATTAACGTAAAACAACATAATTATGAAAGAAATGGCATTTATGGCGGCTACTGCAATTTTATTTGTTGCTGTTGCCGCGGTGGCTTTGTTTGTATGGCATTCGTGGTATTTATACTGCGGTGCGGTTCTTACCGGTTATGTAGCATTAACGCTCTTGACCGTTCTTCTGAAACGTTCGGCGAATACCGGATGTCGCCATTGGCAACAGCACATTCACGACAAGTCTTGCTTTTACAATCGTATTGCGATTTGTTTTGAGGCTCTCGGAGTGATGAACGCTCTTTTATTGGTTGTCGCACAGACTACAATAGATGCGCGTGCATGGCTTATGGCGGCAAATCTGATTGTTGCAAATTTCTTCCTGATATTCGCGGTATGGTGTTGCGAGGGTAAGGATTGGAAATTTTGGCTTCCGAAAGCACTTTTTGAATAACTTTAATATTTGATTATATGCTTGAGAAAATTAAAGAGCGTGTTAAGGCGTGGAAACGCTTGTATGCGCAAGATTGTCAAAAATGTGATGAGAATTCGTCTTGGTACGACATTCTCATGGAGCTGGAATATTATCGCCACGATAAATTCCTCCCGTTTAGCAAAACCCAAATGCTTCCTGGTAATCAAAAATTGTCTGCGGCATTTGAAACTATCGGTACGTTTTCAGAAAAGGAAAAAGAGTTTTTGGAAACTTTGCCAGGGTATCATGCGGCCAAAGTGTGGTTAAAGCATGATGACTATGATGAGTATTTCAGGCTGAAGCTTGATGACAATGATGACTATGAACTGGTTTGTATGTGTCGTGACAAGAAGGTTGATGTTCCGATTAGGGAATACACAATCGTTACCGACAGACAAGATTTGTGGGGTTTGGAAGTCTATATTTTCAAATATTCCTTCAGATCTGATTGTCGCGACAAATTCTGTCGGCACGGAATTATTCGCTTTGCCAAAGAAGCACCCGCCGATTACGTTGAGCCGGAATATGCCGATGACGACTTGCCGTTCTGATGCGAATGATTGTTAAACTCTAAACATAATTAAAGTATGGAAAAGAACTGTAAAACACCGCAAGGCAAGAAAGCCTATACGGCTGAAGAAACACAAGCCATGGGCTTTTCTATCGAAGAGCCGAAAAGGTTACGCTCTTTCAAGAGCAGTCCTTATTACAGATGTAACTCTTAAATGCAGATGCGTATGAAAAAGTTAGTCTTTATGTTAATTGCCGCGCTCAGCGTAGCATTAACTGGTTGCTCTGCTTTTGAAAGCGAGCCGATTGAGCCGAATATTATCGGTACTGGCAATCTGCAATATGAGGTGAAAAGCGGCACTTGTTTTGTGGTTGTTGACTCAACTCAATACACCGTTGCCACTGTAACTATTCTTGACAACAATCCGCATTCATATGGCAAAACGCAGAATGTTGAGCCGGTTGAGGGAATGCTCGTTACCGTGTTCACTTCGCCGCGTATGAATGGTATTCAGGCGGTTACCGGTAGGCAGACAGTCGAGCAGATTGAGGAATTATACCACACCGACGAAACTGTAGTTGTTGTTGTTTTTGGGCTCTTACTGCTGTGTGTCTTAGGTATCGCTTTACTACCCAGAACAAAAAAAGTTGATGTAGTGCATACTGATGTCTGAAATTTAAATCCCCCGCCGCCTAACCGCCGCGAGGGATTTTTTTTGTTTATAAATCTGTCTTTTTAATTGGTAACTTCTTCGTCTTCTTCATCAATAATGATAAACTCATCTTCGCCGATAACGTTCAAAACCGCTCTTGCGCGCTCATCAAGCAAATCCAAATCCAAACTGCGTGGCGAAAGCAAGCTCACCTTTTGCGATAACTCGCTGAGTTTTTTCTCATAATTATCTTTAATTTTTTCGGCGTCGGCAACCTTATCTTGCAAATATAAATACTTGAAATATCCCCTATCGCCTTTAATGGCAAAATATGAAAAATAAGAAAACAGTCCGATAAGCAGAACCAAAACGGCCGAGCTTTTGCTTTTATTGACAATATAAGACCACATTCCCATTCTTATTCCATTTTAATTTTTTATTGATAATATACGAACATATTTTTATTAAAAAAAAGTTAGTATCCGCGCCTCAATAAAAATTTTCTCCCTTAGCAATGAAATTCGTAGCGCGTACATCTATCAGGCGGCCGTCTTTAAGCGAAACTTCTCTATCCATTTTATGCGCCAAATCAATATTGTGTGTTGCCACCAAAGCCGACAAACCGGTTTCTTTAACCACTTCCAGCAAAGCTAAGAACACATTATCCGACGTATTCGGATCCAAGTTTCCGGTAGGTTCATCGGCCAAAAGCAGCCGTGGCGTATTTGCCAATGCTCTGGCAATTGCGACTCGCTGTTGCTCGCCGCCAGACAATTCGGCAGGCCGGTGTTTAATTCTCTCACCCAAGCCCAAACGATTAAGCAACCACAACGCCTTATCGCGCGCTTCTTTATATTTAACTCCGGCAATCAACTGCGGCAAAATTACATTTTCAGCCGCATCAAAATCCGGTAACAAATTATGATATTGATACACAAAACCCAAGTAATCGCGCCGCAAAGCCGTACGCATATTATCATTGTTTCCGGTGCATAAATCGCCGTTGATATATACCTCTCCCGAGGTCGGCTCGTCCAGTAATCCGGCAATTTGCAACAACGTAGATTTACCCGAGCCCGAAGGTCCGATTAACGCCACAATTTCTTTAGGCTTAATTTCCAAATTAACGCCCTTTAAAACGTCGAGTTGCTCGTTGCCTTGCATAAAACTCTTATTCACATTTTTGAGTGTTAAGGTACTGTTATTCATATCTCAACGCCTCCGCCGGATTAAATTTAGACGCACGATATGCCGGGTAAATTGTGGCCAAAAACGACAATATCAAAGTAATGACAATTACCAACAACACTTCCATTTTATCAACTTTTGCCGGCAACTGCGACAGAAAATATATTTCGGAAGAAAACAGCTCGCGACCGGATAAATTTTGCAAAATCTGCCGAATATTTTCAATATTGTGACAGAATAACAAGCCCAAAACCACACCGAACCCCGTGCCGACCAAACCGATAAACGCGCCGTCCATAAAGAAAATGCGCATAATCATAGCCCGAGTCGCGCCCATGGTGCGCAAAACCGCCACATCGCGGCTTTTGTCTTTCACCAACATAATTAAGCCGGTAATAATGTTGAAAGCCGCCACCAAAATAATCAGCGTCAAAATCAAAAACATTACATTGCGTTCCACGTCAATCGCGTTAAAGAACGCGGCATTGGTTTGCTTCCAATCATAAACGTAGGCGTCCAAGCTCACACTTTTTTCCAGCATGGTCCGCATTTTTTTCAAATCTTTCTCATCTTTGAGGGTAACGTCAATCACCGAAACCGCATTTTTAAGGCCAAAATAGCTCTGCGCCGTTTCCAGCGGCATAAACACATAATTGGCATCATATTCATACATGCCCAGATTGAACATTCCGATAACCTTATAAGCCTTAATTCTCGGCACCGTTCCGAACGCGGTCACCTTGCCGTTTGGCGAAATCAGCGTAATCTCGTCGTTGATATAAACGCCGAGTTTTTTGGCCAGCTTATCTCCCAAAACCACCACATCACCGGAAAATTCGTTCATATCGATGGTAGAAAAACCGTCGCGCATGATTTTCTTTTTCAAAATATCGTCGCTGTCAATTCCGCGCACCATCGCCCCTTCGGCGCTTTTGCCCGAAGAAATCAGCAATTGCTTTTCAATCAACGGCAGAGCCATCTCGATTTCATCAATATCCAGCAAATCCTGCACGGCTTTTTTGTAATTATTAAACGGAAAGCCCGGAGAAGCGATAATGGATATATGCCCGTTGATTCCCAAAATTCGATTGAGTAATTCCGCTTTAAAACCGTTCATCACCGACATCACAATAATCAATGTCGCCACGCCCAAAGCAATACCGGTAAAAGCAAAACCGGTAATCACCGAAATAAATCCTTCTCTGCGTTTTGCACGCAAATAGCGCCATGCAGTCATGCGCTCAAATTTAGAAAACAAAACCTTTCTCCCTGCACAGTTTTCTCAAAATTACAAGCAATTCTTTTTTTTTGCAATCGAGAATCTGCGAATATGCACAGCAGAACATCACATTCCGATACGTTGATTTAATTTCAGCAATTTAACAATGGAAAAAACGGTGTAAAACTGTTCAAACACCAAATCCACCCGCTTTTTATCCGCATTCGAGCCAAAAAACGAGTTGGCTTCAAACATATTCTGTTTGGTCGGAATCGCCAACAACAGCGTGTTGTTATCAAAACAAAATTGAATAGATTTCCCCTCATACAAATCGCGCAACTTCAGCATTCTTTCCATAAAAGCCGTAGTCAACAGATAGCGCGCCTCGATTTGGTCGTCGGAATATACCTCAAACACTTTTTCAAAGCGGCTGTCTTCTAGCTTTACGTTCTGCAAGCCATTTACCTTGTTTATAGCGTTACCGATAATGCCGCGGTCTTTCAGCACCACCGTGCGCCCTTTGAAATTTTTGTTCATTTCAAACAATATGCACACACCGCCGAAAACCTCTTTTTTGATGTCAAAATTGCAAAAATCTTTTTTGATTTCCAGCAACTTTTCTTCCGCCACCGTAATTCTTACGTCTTCAAAAGTGCCGGAAAAATAGTCGTCCCCCACATTAAGGGTATAGGCGCCGAACAAATCGGACTGACGCAACAAAGCGTCGCTGATTTTGCCTTCGTACGAATAAGAAAAGGTGCCGAAAAAATTGGCAAAATCCGGCATTATTTGCGGCTTTACTTTTTTCTTGTAATAATACAACGGACCACACAGCAAAATCACCAACAAACAAGAACCGGAAAGCACCAACCCCAAATATTCGTGTTTTATATTGCTTGCCAGCAACAGATACAAAATCGTCGGATACAGCACCAAGCTCATCAAAATCAATGTCACAAAGGCAAAATTGTACCGCCAACGTACCCGATTGCTTTTTTCCAAAATCGGTTGCAACACCGTATCGTAATAAGCGTCGAATTTTTGCTTTGCTTCAATAAAATCTTGCGATTTTGTAATGTCCGTCATTGTTTTTCTTTCAAAACCTCAATCAGCGACACAAACATAAACACTTGTTCAAAAGCTTTGTTTAATTGCAAAAACTTGTTTTTATCCGTCTTGCGGCTCCAAAATCCGTAATTGTCAAAATAAAGCTGCGCGCCCTCAAAATACATCCGAACATAATTGCCGCAAATTTCGATATACAAATGCTTGGCGCCGAACACCTCTTTCAAATCCAGCACCCGTTCAAAAAACAGCGCCGGCAGCATATTCTCGGCAAAATCCTCATTGTCGGTGAAAATATAAAAGTAATTGGCCGCCGGAATATCCAACTTATTGTTCATATATTCCATATTGGCGAATTTCTTTTTGCGATAAAATCCGTTGCGATCAAATATCAAAATTTTGCCCCTAAAATTCTGCGCAAAAGTCATAAACAATACCACGCCCGACGAAACCGTGCGCTGATAGCTCATTTTGCCCAACATTCCGGATTTTTGATAAACCGTATCGCGAATTTCTATTTTGGCCTCACCGCAATTTCCCGATACATTGTGCGTAGCGTTTACTGTTTCGTGAAAAGGTATAATCGGCGAATGCACCAACTTAACCGCGGTGTCTTTATGATGCACCAAACCGCCGTAATATTGTACAAACGCATCAAAAACATCCTTTTTTTGTGCTCGGCGATAGCGATAAATCGGCACCAACATAATCAAAAAAGCTACCACATTGACAATAAACAATTGCTGAAAACTTATCGGATGATCATGCATCAAAGCGTTGAACAACACTATCAACAGGTTGGCGCCCATTAAAAACATAATGGACCAAAAATACCCCCAAAATTGGCTATGATACTTTTCTTTGAGCTTATTGTCTTCTTCCACCATCGGCACAATAACCGAGTTGTAATATTCCTCAAACGGATCGTTGGCGGCAACATCTTTATCTGAAATAAAATCAACCATTTAACACCTTGATTTATTTAAAATAATCCTTGCTGTCAATAGGCTGTCTTTCGGCCTCGGTAGCCTGGAAAAACGGCATATTTTCATAAGTGATACCCAACAAATGCGCCACGATGCTGCTCGGGAAAATATCCACCAGATTTTTCAACTCATTAACATTGGAGTTATAAAATCTGCGCGCCGCGGCAATATGCTCTTCCACCTCGTTCATGCTCTGCATGGCGGTAATCATGGTCTGATTAGACTTCAAATCCGGATAATTTTCGAGTGAAATTTTAAAATCATGAAGTTTTTGATTCAGCATATTTTCCAAATCTATTTTTTCTTTTGGAGCTTCGGCAAACGAGCTTTTCATAGCGCGAGTACGAATATCGGCCAACTCGGTCATCAACTTTTTTTCGTGTTCCATAAATTTGGCTGCCATATTCAGCATATTCGGAATCAAGTCATATCTTTTCTTGAGCTGAACATCAACGTCAGCCATAGATTCCTGCACTTTGTTACGAGTTTTAATCAGGCGCGCATACAACACATAAAAGAACAGCAACAGCGCAACCGCCACAATCAAACCGACACTCATAATATATCTCCTTCACAATATTTATCAAACTTTGTTCAGTATATGCAAATTATTATTAAAAAACAATAAAAAAAACATTTGATTTTTATACAAAATATGTTATGATTTAGACAAATAGAAGGAGGTTAACATGGCCACACGCCGCGCAGAATTTTTATTAAACAGCATTAACGAACGGATTGATTCCAAATATAAGAACAAGTCCGAGCAAGAACTTGCGCGCGAAAATCGGCAAAAACAGCTTGAGCGTGAAGCCACCGAGCGTCAACAATCGCAAGAAATGCAACAACGACTCCGTATTCATAAAATGGGCCAAGACCAACAAAAGCAAAACGTTAACTTTGACCACGAGCGCACACGTCAAGCCGAGCGCACCTTTGAGCGTATGCTTTCGCGTTCACGCGAGCGCCAATATACCGGCAGATGATTTAACATTAAAAATATTTATCCCTATTTTCCTTATTGACAAAAATCCGATAATACTGTATCCTGAATCTTGATATATCATTATTTAGAAACCAAATTATACAAATATGGAACAACTCTTAGAATTCATTAACGGCGGACAAGTTGAGAAATTATCCGCTGCGGTTTTTAACCAGAAGCTAGACGCTTCCAACTCTACGGATTACACCCGTAATCTTTCTCTTGAGGAAGAAGTTGCCGTTGCCAGACAATTCGCTACGGCGGAGAATCAAACTCCATGGGCCGTCTTCTTGAAGCATTACATTCAGCACTATCCGTTGTTTAACCCGACGATTGAACTGCTGATTCAAGCTTCTGAAAACAAGCTGGTTCAGAAGGTTCTTTCCGGCGAACTCTCGCGCTACGGCTGCAACGAGCAACACGCTCAGCAAATTTGCAATCTTGCCTTAAGAGACGGCGCTGAGGGTTATACCGAATTGCTGTGCGCTCTGGCCGACCACGGACGTTGTTATTTCGAATACATAGCAGTTCTGCTGCAACGAATTGACGACCGCAGTGAAAAGAAAATGCAACTCGCCGCCCGCTATCAGAGTTCGATAGAAAAGTATCGGCAGCAAAAATCTTGATGCCGACCATAGCCATAAAGAAAGCGCTCCCTTGCGGAACGCTTTTTTTTTATTTTCGGCGGCAATAATTCTTGCCAAATTAAACAAAATTTGCTATTATTAAACAAAAGACGGAGAACAATATGACAAACGCCACCCCTGTTCTTGATTTGGATATCAAAATCGCCGAATTGCAAAAAAGAGTTCAGCAAAAACCTTTAATGCAAATCGACAGCAACGGTGATGCGCACATTGTTTTTCAACCCTTGCCGGAACGGCCCGTCGATTTAGCCGCTTGTTTTAAGGCTATCCGCGACAATTTCAAAGTTTATACCACCAAAGGCAAACACCACATAAATTCGCATTTTTTGGCCCCTAATGCCGAAAAAAAGGTTATCAAACGCAAATTTTCCGAAGATAAGGAGTTGCAAAAATTATCCGCTTGCTTGAATACCAAGTTGCTCGAATTTGAAAAAAACGTCAAACGTTTTGCCCCAACCGTTAAAGATGCCGGCTATGAATTGGAAATCAAAATGGGTGGCAGAAACAATCACAGCGTCAGCATCGGTTTCAAAAACAAAGACGGCAAACAGGTAGGACCTTTTTTGGAAACGCACATCACCACCTCGCCGCTTGACCATTATGACTGCCTGACCATCAACATCGGTTACATTGATAAACACAAAAAGCGCGTATATACGCACGTATTTGACTATAATCTGCTGAACGATAAAGACCTCATCACCGAGCAACACGGCAGCGAAACGCATATAAAAACCGCCTCTCAGCTTTTTCACGACAAGTTCAAAGACAGCGTAATCAAAGAAAACAAGGCGCGCCTGAAAAGCAAACACACCACGTGGGAAATATAAAAAAAGAGAGACGAAACTCCGCCTCTCCTTTTTTATGCCGTTTATAATCAGCTAAATTAATCGGCAATTGTTATGTTGCGTTTTCCCGCAAGTGATTCTTTAATGAAATTCAGTTGTTCCATAACCATTTCGTTATCTTTGAATTTTTCAAACGCCGCCTCGACGCGCTCGTTAAACGTTCCGTCTTTGCCCTTGAAAATGAACATAAACGCGCGGGTGCAAGCCTTTATGGTTTTCTCGTCAATTCCGCTACGGCTCATGCCGATAACGTTCAATCCGCGCAATTTAGCCGGCATTCCGTTGGCAATACCGAACGGAATAATATCGCGCGCCACACCGGAAACACCGCCGACCATAGCCTTGCGGCCGATATGCACAAACTGGTGAATAGCACAGTTGCCGCCCAAAATTACTCCGTCGCCCAAATGAACATGGCCGCCGATAACCGCGTTGTTGGTCATAATCACATTGTTACCGACCACACAATCGTGCGCAATATGCGAGTTAATCATAAACATTCCGCCATCGCCGACAACGGTGGTATAATGCTCTTTCGGAGTTCCGCTGTGCATGGTAACGTTTTCGCGAATAATGTTGTTTTTGCCAATAATCAGCTTGGATTCCGGCTGAAACTCATTGCCGTGATCTTGCGGGCCGCACCCCAAACGTGCTCCCGGAAAAACAATGGTTCCCTCGCCGATGGTTGTGTTGCCGTAAACCGTTACTTGTCCGAGCAACTTTACATTTTCGCCGATTTTAGCCTGCGAGCTAATCCAACACATAGGTCCGATTTCTGCGCTTGCGGCGATTTGAGCTCCGTCTTCGATGACTGCAGTTGCATGAATTTTTGCCATTTTATCCCCCTTAATTTTGTTTTGTTACGGTCAGCATAAAAAAATTGCCCCGATATTGCAACACACAAAAAGTTTCGTTTTGTTTCGGCTGATTAAATAAATAAATCAAAGGCGCTTTTCTTCCCGAAAAACGCCCTTGTTTATTAAAGTAAATTGTCGTTTATTTATTGCCCTTTACCTTGTCGGTAATTTTTTGGGTTTCGGACTTCATCTCCGGAGTTTTTTCATCGGTAACGACTACCTTATCTTCCAAAACATCCAGCAACTTATCCAAATCGGAAATAAGCTCGTCCGCCGGCTTAGGAGCTGCTTCGGCTTCCGGCTCTTTTACTTCCTGAGTTTTAGGCTGAGCCAACTGATTGAACAATTCCTCGCCGTTTTTCTGCAACATTTCCAAATTGCTGTCGATAAATTCCAGCGTGTTGCTCAAATTCGGCATTTCATCATTTTCTTCTTCGGCCGGCTTTTCCTCTTTGACCTCATTTTCCTTATTTTCCGCAACCTCAGCGGTATTCTCGGCGGTGTTATCCGCAGTCTCTTGCTTGTCCTCGGTTTCCTCTTCTTCTTCCGCAGACTTGCCGAAGCCTAAGCTGGCGCTCTTTTCCTTAACCGTATCAATCCAGCTTTGCGGAATCATATTCTTCAGCGGTTCCACATAAATTTCCGCCTGCTTATAAATTTGCGATTCGGCAAATATGCCTTTCTTGGTTTCGTTCGGAGCCATGGTAGAAAGCATCAACGCAATCAAAACCACAATCAACGCACCGCGCGCCACACCGAACACAAAGCCCAAAATGCGGTCAATTGCGCTCAGTTTGCTGGAACGCACGCTGGAGGCCAACTTATCGGCCGTAAGTATCCAAATAATGCTGAACACAATCAGCACCGCCATCGCGGTAACAATATTGGATAAAAGTTTAGATGCCACATATTGTTCCATATACGGGTTCAGCATCGGCACCAGATAAAACAGCGAAACCGCCGCCAAAATCCACCCGACCAGCGACAGCAACTCTTTGGTCATGCCGCGCGCAATTCCCACCAACGCGGAGATTCCCGTAATAATTAAAAATATAACGTCTAAGTTATTAAGTTGTTCCATTGTTTTGCTCCTAATTAAACCAATTTATTAAACGTTGAACATGCCCTATTTCATAGCATGACAAATCATAATTTTTAAGACCTTTTTCCTTTTTATCCTTACCGAAAATCGGCGGAATTATTGCCCCGGAAAATCCAAGTTTTTGCGCTTCTTTCAAGCGTAAATTTGCTTGCGTAACCGAACGGATTTCGCCGGAAAGTCCGATTTCTCCGAACGCCACCATATCTGCCGGCAACGGCTTTTTGGTAAGTGATGATATAACCGCCATGGCCACCGCCAAATCTGCCGCCGGCTCGCTGATTTTCAAGCCTCCGGCAATATTCAAATAAACATCGTGGGCGCTGAAATTCATACTGCAACGAGCTTCCAACACCGCCAAAATCATCGACAACCGGTTAGAATCCCAACCTACCACCGCACGTTTCGGCGTAGAATAACCGCTCGGGCTCACCAAAGCCTGCACTTCCACCAACAATGGGCGAGAACCTTCAATGCCGGCAAAAACGCACGAGCCGGAAATATTACCTTGACGTTCGGCCAAAAACAGCGCCGAAGGGTTTTCCACCTCAACCAAACCTTTGTCCTGCATTTCAAACACGCCGATTTCGTCGGTTGCCCCGTAACGATTTTTTACCGCCCGCAAAATTCGGAAATGATGTCCGCGCTCGCCTTCAAAATAGAGCACCGTATCCACCATATGTTCCAAAACGCGCGGACCGGCAATTTCGCCCTGCTTGGTAACGTGTCCGACCAAAAACAACACAAAACCTTTGCGTTTGGCCAATTTAATCAACTCATAAGCACAGGCGCGAACTTGTCCGACACTCCCCGGAGTTGATTCAACCTCATCCAAATACATGGTTTGAATAGAATCGATAATCACTACCTTTGCCTCGGTTTTTTCCAAAGTGGTGATTATGTTGCGCACATCGGTAGCGCTGGCCAAATTAACCGGACTTTCCGCCAACCCCAAACGATTGGCTCTGATGCGTACCTGATCGATTGCTTCTTCGCCCGAGATATAAAAACACGGATATTTTTCTTCTTTAGAGGCCAAACCGGCACAAATTTGCAACAACAGAGTCGACTTGCCGATTCCCGGATCGCCGCCCACCAAAATAACCGACCCCGGAACCAAACCGCCGCCGGTCACTCGGTCTATTTCTTTAACTCCGGTTTGTAGACGGCTGTATGTCTGCATAGTCCCTTTCAGCGGCACAAAATCTATTATACGGCCCTCTTTTTTGGTGCTCAGCTTAGAAAATCCATCGCTTTGCGAAACTTCTTCCACAATATTGTTCCATTCGCCGCAGGCATCACATTTTCCCTGCCACTTGGAATAAGTCGCGCCGCAATTTTGACAGACGAATATGGTATTTTTCTTTGCCATGCTACACTTCCATTTTTATCGGTCCCTGAGAACTTCCGGTAATAAACTGCCGCAAATACGGATTATCCGATTCTTCCATTTCGGCCACCGTGCCAATCCAAATAATCCGGCCCTGATACAACATAGCAATTCGGTCGGCGATTTTGCGTGCCGAAGCCATATCGTGCGTAATGGTCAGAGTGGTTGCTCCCAAGCCCTTTGCCGATTCGATAATCAAATCATTGATAACATCGGCCATAATCGGGTCCAATCCGGTTGTCGGCTCATCAAAAAAGATGATTTCCGGTCTGGTAATAATGGCCCTGGCCAAGCCCACGCGTTTTTGCATACCGCCCGACAATTCCGCCGGCGACAAATCTGCCACATCGGCCGCCAAACCCACTTGTTTCAAAACTTTAATTGCCTCGTTTTTAGCTTCTTTGCGAGAAATTTTGGAATGTTGCAAAGGCACAAACGCCACATTCTCCCACACGCTTAAGCTGTCAAACAGAGCCGCGCCCTGAAACAGCATGCCCATTTTTTGGTGAATGTTTTTAGAGGTTTCAACCGTTTCCTCGCCGTCAATTTTTATCGAGCCTTTATCTGGCACCAACAAACCCTGAATACATTTAATCAGCACCGATTTACCGGTTCCCGAGCCGCCGATAACCACCAGCGATTCGCCTTTTTTCACATCCAAATCAACGCCGTTTAACACCTGTTTGCGTCCAAATGCCTTATAAAGATTTCGGATTTCTATTTTATTTTCTGACATCTGCCGCCTACCTTGCAAAGAACAATTCCGTAATCAAATAGTTGAAAACAAGAATTAAAATCGAAGACGTAACCACCGCGTTGGTTGTGGCCTCTCCCACACCCTGCGCTCCGCCTTTAGAGCGATATCCGTGATAGCAGCCCATAACCGCAATTATAAAACCGAACACCGCCGCCTTAACCACGCCCATGATGATTCCCACGGCTTCCATATTGTTCATGGTGTTATTGATATAATTTGCCGGATTGAAATCTAACTTATAAACTCCGACGAGATATCCGCCGAAAATGCCGATTATATCGCCAAACAAAACCAAAAGCGGCATAACGATAATCGCCGCCCAAATACGCGGTGCAATCAAATAACGGAAAGGATTTGCCGACAAGGTCACCAACGCATCAATTTGCTCGGTAACCCTCATGGTTCCGATTTCTGCCGCCATGGCCGCACCGATACGCCCGGCCACCATCAACGCCGACAAAACCGGTGCCAATTCGCGCGTTACCGAAATCAGCACCACGCTGGCCACCACGCTTTCCGCCCCGTATTCCGAAATTCCGGAATAGGTCTGAATGGCAATTACCATACCGGCAAACAACGTTGTCAGTCCGACCACCGGCAAAGAATAAAAACCGATATTCAAAAACTGCTTACCGAACAACTTAAAATAAAACGGCGGCATAAAGCAATTATACACCGATTTGGCCACAAATTGCGAAAAATAGCCCAAGCTGACAATAAAACCTACCGGTGCTCTCCCCAGAGTCTGCAAAAAAGTTTCAAACGTTTTTTTCAACATTTCATTGTCTTTCCGTTGTTTTACCAAACATCAACCGCAACGCCGCCATAATTTTATCGGGTGCGGAATTTTCCTTAGCATACAAAGCTATTTGTTTAATTTCAAGTCCTAAAATCAAATCATTATTAACTTTCGGCATTCGTTCAATTTCTTCAATTTGCTCAACCAAGCGCACCGAAAGCTGAATATTGGTACGCTCAAGATACGGATATTCCACAATTCCGACCCCTCTGACTTCTAGCATTCCGGCAATATTTTGCGGAGCTTTTCCCCATAATTGATTATTTGTTTTTTCCACACACACCACATCATCAGCCACCAATTTGGCCTGTTTGTTTTCTATCAGCCGCAACGCCAAATCCGATTTTCCGCTTCCGCTTTTGCCGGTTATAAGCACTCCGACACCGGATATTTCCACCAACGATGCGTGCAACAAAGAGCTATCCGACATTTTGCAATCTTTCACATTTTTCGGCATCTTGAGCACTCACCGTAATAATCCGCCGCCCGTCTTTGATTTGAATATCCACCAACCACATATTGCGTGGGGTAAATTCGCCCATTTTTTCCGGCCATTCCACCAAACAAACGCCGCAATAGAAGGCCTCTTCCACCCCCAGCTCAAAAATTTCTTCTGCGGATTTCAGGCGGTACAGGTCATAATGATAAATATCGAACTTCGGCGCCGCATAGGTTTGCACCAACGTAAATGTCGGGCTGGGAACTTCCTCGGCACCGGTTAAAAACTGAATAAACGCACGAGCAAACACACTTTTGCCGGCCCCCAACGTGCCGTTCAGTGCCCAAACATCACCCGCCTTGCTGATAGAGGCAAAGCGTTCGGCCACTTTGGCTGTTTCTGCTTCAGATGCGGTTTCAAAAACTTTTTGCATCAAAACAGCCCCCAAAATTTACCGCTTTTTTTGTTGGTCTGTTTCGGGGCATTGATTTTTATTTTCACTTTGCGATTTTGCATTTTCCGCCAATCCCACGGTTTATAAAACTCGCCGCGCCATAATCCGCGATGCGCTTCCGCCGCCTGTTGTTCATAAGGCACATAAATTCGGGTATTTTGCGTGTAGGCAACCGCCCAACCGGCATTTACCACCACCGCGGCCACATCATATTTGCCCTCATCGGCAAAACATGCGCCGGTTACCCACCCCCGCTCAACCTTACTTAAAATCCGGCAACTGATTTCTTTTTCGCCCAGCCAGTTTTGCAGCCACAAAATAGCCTCTTGTCCGCAATTATAGCCGCCGCCGGAACGATTGGCGCAAGTTTGCGACGGATCCGGTGCATCTATACCGAACAACTTGATTTTCAGGCCGTTCATCGCCAAAATACTGCCGCTTAAAACTTGAGGCACGCCTCTGATTTCGGGGTAATCCAACGGATTAATGTTACGTCCGGCGCCCTGTTGCGCCCCCTGTTGCTGATTGCCGAATAAAAATGTTTTGACTTTTCCCACCAAACCGCCGTCATTTACCGCCGGCGCCGCCTGTTGTGCGGCTTGTTCCCGCACCAAACTTTCCGCCGCTTCGGTATTTACATCGCTGAACATCTGCGCGCTCAGCTCCTCAACTTCGGCAATATTTTCCGATTCGGTACTCTGCACCGGTACCGATGCGGTCGGCGCACCGGTTAAAAACGAATGCAAGGTGTTGCCGTCAAACAGGCCGATGCTGTACGCGCAAAAAAACATTACGCCGAGCACCAACGCCGTTTTCATATAACTTCCGAGCGGTCCCCATATCAGTTTGAAAAGAATATAAAGGCAAATCAGCGCCATTAAAATGGAAACAAAACCCATTCCCTGCAAAAAATTGCTGGCGCTTTGGACTCCGCTGCCGCCAAAATACATTGCCGCCAGAAAAAAAGCCCACATAATCGTTTTTTTTAACAAAGGCATCTCAGTTTCCTTCAATCGTCTAGGGCGATTAGAACACAAAATTACGGCTTTTGCAAGTTATTTATACAACTCCGGCAACGGCGCCCGTTTCTTTTCGGTTTCGTTGACGCGTTTGCTTTTCAAACATTGCAAAATCGTTTTATCATCCAAAGTATCCGTATGTCCGGCATACAAAATACCGTTCAGCACTGCCATCTGCTCGCGAAATTCCTGAACATTAACTTTGTCTGCTAACACATTCAAATTATTGATAAATTCGTCATTATATCTTTTCTGTCCCCAAACAATGAGATTGTCACGCAAGGCACGATAGTCCTTATTTTTCAGGTTATTTTCGATTAAATGCAAATTATCGCTTGCCGAAACTTCTTTAGCGTTTGCGTTTTTATTGCGTAAAAACAGATAATTAAACAAAATTCCAGCCAAAAACGCCCCGATTATTATAGCCAGCAACAACCACTTATCCGTTGCCGTATTTGCTACCTTTTCCGCAATCTTCGGAGCCGATTTATCGACAACTGCCGCAGGTGTTTTCTGCGCCTCGGTTGCCGGAATTGCCGCCGGTTGCGCCACATCGCTCACCGGTCCGGCAACATACATTTTTTCAGCCGGAATAACCGCCATTTCCATTTTATCGTCCTTCAAGTTATACCACTTCAGCCTGATTTCCGGAATAATTTGTTCGCTGCCGCGTTGCGGAATATACACCACCCGCGTCACCGCCTCCGAAATAAACTCGTTGCCGTGCGTTGCCGTGGTGAAGCGCGGCTTTTCCGGATATTGCTTCCAAGCCGAAGTTTCCTTAAATTCCAACTCCGGCAACTGGTTTTCGGAAACTCCCGAAGCAATAAGCGAAATTTCTCTGGTTACGGCCTCGCCCACCTTAAACACCGGACGCTCGTCGATCCACTTGGCGCTCAGTTTCAGCGCGGTTGCCGGCAACCACCAATCTTTTCCGTAATTTTCCGGAATCGGCTTAACATTTATCGTCATCGGCTTGGTTTGCAACACCACCGGCTTTTGTACCCCCAACAGTCCGGACATATCAAAATTGGCATCAAACATTCTAAAAAGTCCGCCGATTGAACTACTTATCGGTGTTTCTTCATACGAAAGATAAACTCCTTCCATGCGGGCAACCGGTATTGTTAAGCTACCGCTCTTCTTTGGGAAAAAGGCATAATTGAAGCGAATGACTTTTTGGCCGTTTTTCTCGCTGATTTCCGCGTTTCCTACCCGTTTGATATCCCAATCGTCGGTGTCGTCAAAATACGGCTCACTACGAAATTGAATGCCTTTTCTGTCATAAATATAAATTGTGCCGTTTAACTCTTGCTCCACATACGGCGTTTTGGATTCCACCGCCAATTCAGCCCAAAAATCGGACGATTGCGCATTTGCCGCAGCTTGCGGATTATTTGTCCCCGCGGCCGCAGATGTCGCATTTTTCTGCGGTTGAACCACCGCCGAACCCGACGGCAGAACTTCAACCTCCACCGGTGAAGTTTGATAATTTCCGGCGCTGATGGCCGGAATTGTCAGCACTCCCTCCCGCTTTGGCATCAGCGTCAGTTTCCAAATTCTTTTTTGCTGGAAAACTCCGTTGGTATAATTTGACTGCATGGAATTTGAAGTTGCATAAATGGTAAAATCATTGCGTAAACCGCTGAAATCAGGCTGTAATCTGCCGGCATCGTCACCGTTGTAACTCAATTCCAACTTTACGGTTTCGCCCAACGGAACCTGCTGCGGCTCCACATTGGCAAAAAAATCTCCGGCGTAACAATTAAAAGCCAACGCCGCCCCAAATATCACCATAAAACCAAGTTTTTTCAACATAACCACCTCTTTTTCTTTATTGTCCGGCTCTTTGTGCCGCCTTTCTCATTCGATATTCTTTAGCTATAATTGCCCGCACCAAACCGCCTTTATCCTCCGGTATATCGCGGAATTTCTGCATTCTGACGCGCATTTTTTCTTTATTTTCTTCATCGTCTTTGTCGCCTATCTGCACCTCGGCTGTTTGCGCCTTTTGCTCGGAATTCTCATCTTCTTCGCCGAACTGAGCCTGAACCTGTTGTTCCTTTTCCTGACCTTCGTCATTTTGCTGACTTTGCTCGTCTTGCTGTTGCGCAGAGTTATTGCTGTTATTTTCCGCGCCGGATTGCGAACTTTGTCCCTTTTCCTGCTGATTCTGCTCGCCGTTGCTTCCGTTTTGCGGTTGCTCGGAATTATCGCGACTGTCTTCTCCTTGTTGTTGCTGATTTTGATTTTGCGCCTGATTATCCTGCCGATTGTTTTCCTGATTTTCGGCATTTTGCTGTTCATTGCCCTGTTGTTTTTGCGCCTGTTCCTGCTCTTGCTGCTGATTTTCACTGCTTTGATTTTGCTGTTGCTCGGAATCTTTCTGTTGTTGCTTTTGCTCACCGTCTTGCTGTTGCTGGTCTTGCGACTGCTCTTGTTGCTTTTCTTTATCGGACTGTTGCTCGTTATTTTGATTTTGCTTATCCTGTTTATCTTCTTGCTTTTGATTCTGGCTATCTTGCTGTTCTTTGTGGCGTTTCAGATATTCCAGATTAAATTTGGCATCGGCAAAATCCGGCTCTTGCTTCAGCACTTCTTCATACATTTTGATGGCCTCGTCGATTTTCCCCATCTTGGCCAAGGCATTTCCCTGATTATACAACGAAGTAGCATCGGCACCTTGAGAAAATTCTTTCAAAGCTCGCTGATAATCGCCGTTTTTATACGCCGCCGCTCCTCGCCAATCAGCTCCCTTAAACATTTG
Source organism: Alphaproteobacteria bacterium (assembly GCA_017528205.1). GTDB lineage: Bacteria > Pseudomonadota > Alphaproteobacteria > RF32 > CAG-239 > RUG410. The sequence continues at coordinate 18,344 of JAFXPE010000015.1, forward strand.
TGCCGCCTTATCATATTGCTGTTGCTTAAAATAGCGCATGGCCTGCTGATTTTCATTCAGCCACAAGCCGGCCTCTGCCTCGGCACAAAGGAAAAACAGCGCCAAAACCAACAATATGCCTTTACGGAAATAATACAACAGCAACAACGCCGGCAACCAAAAAACATAGTATCCGGCATCTTCCCACACGGTTTGCATATTTTCGCTTTCTTTAATTTGCGCGGCATATATGTTGTTGATTTTATCGCTGAGCGCCGCATAATTTTGATTATAATTCAGATAAATTCCGTTGCCTTTGTTTGCCACCATCTGCAATTTTTCATTATCCGCCGCACTCACTTTAATAATATTCACGTCAAAGCCCTGATTATGCGCTTTTTCGGCCATTTCCAACGCGGCGTCGAATCTTTCGCCCACATCGGAAGTCATCACAATCAGATTACCTTTTTCATATCCCGACTGTTTCATGCGCTCCACCGCCATTTCTATTGCCTTATCCAGCCGGTCGCCGTTTGACGGCATCACATTAACATTCAGCGTCGGCAACAAGTTGTCGATAAGTTGCACATCTTCGGTCAGCGGCGAAATCACAAACGGTTCGTCACTATACACCATCAATCCGGTTTCGGTGGTCTTAAATGTTTGCAAAATGTCTTTTACGATATATTTGGCGCGCTCCAGTCGATTCGGTGAAACATCTTTGGCCGCCATATCGGTAGAAAGATTAATCATAATCATCACCGGATTATCCACGCTCATGGCCGGATTCTTTTTCTTTACCCAACTCGGACCGGCCACCGCTATAATGGCAAAAAACAAAATCAAAACCGATAAAACATACGAAATGCGTCTTTGCTTGTTTTCGCCTTTAATCAGCAAATAATTGAGCAAATTTTCGTCACACACATCGGCCCACGACGACTGGACCCGCTCGTTTTTAAACAAATACCAACCCCATATCAGCGGCAAAATCAAAGCCGTCAACCAATATGGGCGTAAAAAATGAAAATCCTGCCACCACTCCATTTTTTACTTTCTCCTCACAACCCCGAACAACACCAAAAACAGCAAGGCCGCCAGCGCCGCCGGATAATAAAACAAATCCTTGGTTTCTTGCACAAAACGCCCCTCTTTATCCTGAGCTTCCAAGCGGTTTATGTCATCATAAATCTGAAACAGCGAATTAACGTCTTTGGCCCGATAATAATTTCCTTTGGTTACCGCCGCCAATTGCTTCAAACTGGCTTCGTCCAAACCGCTGTCTTTCGGTAGCGAAAACAAACCGCCGAAAAAGGCTTCCGTATCGCTGCCGACGCCTACGGTGTAAAACTTTACCTTTTCTTCCGCCGCTAGCTTTATGGCCTGCGGAAACGAAATACTGCCGTCGTTATTTTCGCCGTCGGTCAAGAGCACGATAACCTTGTTAGCGGTATCCGTATCGTCCGTGGCCAAATGTTTTAAGGCCAAACCGACGGCATCGCCGATGGAAGTTGAGTTTCCGGCCATTCCGGCGTCAAGATTAAACAAAGTTTCTTGCAAAGATGCCTTATCAAAAGTCAGCGGCACCTGCACATACGCCCGAGTGCCAAACACCACCAAGCCCAGTCTGTCATCAACCCTTTCTTCGGCAAAATGCGCCACCACATTTTTGACGGCCGTTAAGCGATCATAATATCTGCCCTGATAAGCAAAGTCTTGTTCCAACATAGATTTGGAAATATCTACCACCAAAACGATATCCCGCGACTGTTGATGAACCTTATGCGGCTCGCCCACCCATTGCGGACGGCATAACGCCGCAACGGACAAACCCCAAATCAAAATCAGCAAAAACAAGCCGCTTTTGGCCGTAATGCCCCGCGCCGCCGCAAGCACCATTTTGCCCTTAGTTTGCGCCTTAACTTCTGCTATGTCGGAAACAAACGGAATTTGCAAGGCGTCGCCGTACATCTTTCCCGCTTTGGGAAAAATATGATACACCAACCACGGCAACAATATCAGCCAACCCAACGCCGGATACGCAAAACTTATCATAAATTAGCCCCTATCCAATCGTAGCAAAAGCGCCAAACCTTTTCCATATCTTCCGCGCGGTCGACTTCTTCTTTTATGTTCATAAACGGAGCGTTTTTAAGCAGCTCGGCCGCCGTTCCCTGCAACGGATATTTTGATTTCAGATTCAAAAACTGCAACCAATCATCTCCGGTTTTGGCCACGGCTTCCGGATATTTACGCACACAAGCACGACGCAAAATTTCCGACATTTTAACTGCCGATTCCAAGCCGATATCGCCTTTCAGCGAAAGCAAAATCCGGCGTGCGTATATTCTCGCGCTTTTGCGCCACAAATATACCCCAACTTTATATAATATGAATACGCCGATAACAAAAGCAATAACACCCCACCAACCGTATGCCAGCGGAAAAAAAGGAATGCTGTCGGGCAAATGAATATCTCTTAATTCGGGCAAATTATCCATATCATATCCTCTTTTGCAAATATCCGTACCTTTTAACTATTTAAGTTTATATCAGGCAATTATCAAGAGAGCAAACGAATTTGTGCACCGCTATCTCTTGGCATATTTCGGCTTGCGCGGCGGAACTTTTACCACTTTTTTACCGGACGGCAAATTGCGTGACGATGTCAAAAGTTTCTGGCGCATTTGCTCGGCCGAAATTCGCGGCGGATAATAAACTTTTCCCTTATAAGAAGCCGGTACTGCCGCAACCGGAGCTTCCGTCTCGGTCTCGGTTTCCGCTTTGGTTTCGGTTACGGGCTCGGTCTCGTTTTGCGGTTCGGCGGCAGGCGTTTCCAACGGCTTTTCCGAAGTAGTTTCGCCCGCAACATCTTTTATCGGCGTATCTTTCATCATCGAAGCCGTTATCTCATCCACGGATATTTCCGCGCTTTTTTCCGGTGACACTTCCACCACCTCGGCCTTGGCATCATCGGATATTTCAATTTTAATTTCGGCACCGTCAGCTGCGGCCTCGCTTTCAGCCGCGGCAGCCTTTTCAGCCTCAGCAGCTTTTTCGGCTTCCAAAACCGAAGCCAAAACCGGAGCGGATTCTTCTTTATGGAAGATTTTTTCTTTCATCGCGTCAATCTGATTCATTCTATGCTTAAATTCCGTCAGTTGCGCGCCGCCCAAATCATTACCGGTTGCCACATTAGATTTCAGCGGATTTATACGCTGTCCTTTGCGCAAAATTTCAAAGTGCAAATGCGGACCGGTGGATTGTCCGGTGCTGCCGACATAACCGATAACCTGTCCCTTGCGCACCCGAACACCCTTTTTGATACCTTTGGCATATCCTTGCATATGGCCGTAAGCCGTTTCGTATTCGCCGTTGTGCCGAATTTTCACATAGTTGCCGTAACCGTTGACATACTGCGCCATTTCCACCACGCCGTTGCCGCTGGCATAAATTGCCGTGCCTTTCGGAGCGGCATAATCAACACCGTTATGGAATTTCATGGTTTTATGAATCGGATGCCGGCGATAACCGAACAAGGAAGAAATCCTTGCTCCACGCATGGAAAGCGGTTTAATATCCAAACCGGTCTTTTTGGTTTCGCCCTTTTCATTATAATAGTTATTGTCTTTAAAGCGATAAATTTTATACGTTTTCTTGGCGGTTTTAAACGATGCCGACAACAAATTGCCGATTTTCACCACATCACCGTTTGCCGCCTTGCTGACATCATATTTAACATTAAAGGTGTCGCCTTTTTTAACATCGGTACGGAAGTTTACCATATAAGACATACGGTTCACCACCTCGTTGGCAATGCGACGGGTAACGCCGGCGTTAATCAACGAATTAAGCACCGCGCCATCAACCTTGCCGTCCACCACTTTCACATCCGGCTCAAATTTTTCGCGCTCGACCTGCGCCACATATTTATCGTATTCGTTGACGCTCAAAATATATTTCACGCCGCGCTCCGGAGTGATAACCAACTTATCAAGCATTTCCAACTGGTGAGAACGCACATCAAAAGTTGCCGTTAATTCAATATGTTGCCCTACTCGAAGACTACGTGCATCGAAAACTTTTTTCAACACATTATAAGCTTCGGTGGCGCTTTTGGTGTTCATTCCGAGTTTGGTCAACAAACCGATGAACGTATCGCCTTTTTCCACAATCAAAACGTGGCGTTCTTTTTGATAAATTCCGGAAATTTCGCCGTAATCTTCCTCATACTTAGGTTTAGATTCAATCGGCATAACCACATTTTTGCCGTTTTGCTGTACCTCAAATTTGGAGGTTATAACCTCGTTAGAGCTCAATAATTTTATGTTTTGAACATCGTTATAAATCAAATCAAACGGATTATCGGCCGCAGAATCGTTGAAAGCCGGCGTTAAAATATCCGCCCCGAAATCGTAACCGTCGGCAGACACGTGCGTAATCGGCAGTTTAGGTTGCGAAGAAAACGGCTTATTCAATAAAGATAAAAAAAGCGCGCAGGTTACGGCAAACGCGTAACCGGCCAATAATGCGGACTCTATTCGACGCCGACGCAATTTTTTCCTAAAATTTTTAAATGCAGGCATAATCCTTTATTCCTTCATGCTGAGGTGATGATAAAAGGTTTGAAATTAAAAGCAAGCAGATAATAAAGTTATACCCGACAAACAACACTTTTGCACAGTTATAAAAAATTTTTGCAAAAAATCAAAAAAAAGTATTGCATTTTAATTTTTTTTCTTATATAAGACATAACTGTTCTGCGGGGGTGTAGTTCAGTTGGTTAGAACGCTGCCCTGTCACGGCAGAGGTCGCGAGTTCGAGTCTCGTCGCTCCCGCCATAAACACAAAAAAGGTCGCTTTTACAGCGACCTTTTTTGTGTTTATAATGTGGTGTTTACAACTCGAACGAGCGACCTCAGGTCGCGCTGGCAGAACAAAAATAACCTCAAAATGTTATTTTTGTTCTGTCAGGCGAAGCGTGTGTGCTGAGCAAGCTAGTGTAAACGACGCGCAGCAAAGCCACAACGCAAGTGACCGAAGCGTAGTTAGCGATTGCCAAGCGACAGCGCAGGCAGAGCTCACGAAGCAAGACAAAGTAGAAAATAACCTCAAAATGTTATTTTTTTAATATCAGGCGAAGCGTGTGTGCTGAGCAAGCTAGTGTAAACGACGCGCGGCGAAGCCACAACGCAAGTGACCGAAGCGTAGTTAGCGATTGCCAAGCCAAGCGCCGGCAGAGCTTACGAAGCAAGACAAAGTAGAAAATAACCTCAAAATGTTATTTTTTTAATATCAGGCGAAGCGTGTGTGCTAAGCAAGCTAGTGTAAACGACGCGCAGCAAAGCCACAACGCAAGTGACCGAAGCGTAGTTAGCGATTGCCAAGCCAAGCGCCGGCAGAGCTTACGAAGCAAGACGAGTCTCGAAAGCTCTCGCCACCGATTTTATGCCCTATACAAACAATATTAAAACTATTATTTTACAGCCAATTCTATTACCTTAACACTTTTTCCTTTTGCGGCTTTGCAGAATTCGTAGGCTTTGCCTTTGCGTTTGTTGTAAGCTATTATGAAGTCCGTATTTTCAATAATATAGCGGTTACGGTAGACGATGCTTAATCTTTTGTATCCGAGTTCGCATTTTGGCGGATAAATGAAGTCGTCAAATCCGCGCCTTTGAGCAACGTACGACGAATCGCCGCCCATTTCATGCAAATCGGTTATGTTTGAAATCACAAATATTATCCGAATGTGCGAATATTCCTTTTGAAGTTCCAGCACAACATCATAGGCATCAACCTCAAAGCCGCCTTTTTCTCCAACCAGAAAGGTGTCGACGTCCTCATTTTCTATCAAATCTACGGCTTGTTCCATAATTCGCGCCTTTAGCCCCGGTGGTGTGTGATGTCCGCACCTCATCCCCAGTATTTTATCGTAATCATTGCCTAAAAACGCACAAGTCTTGCCCAAACTTATACAACCACTCAGCCCAACCAAATTAAGCCTTTAAAGGCGATGGGTGTTAACAACTACGAACCTTATGATAAGTAGCCCGACATATTCGAGCATAGCCTTATTTCCGCCGGCACCCACCGATTTGGTGAGCCCACACGACAATGGTAACCTTTGTTTAAGAAACAAAAGTCCCATTTGCCCATAAGGTTCAGGGTTGTTACTCCCTTTATTGAGATATGGGCTATCCCAACGGCAATAATTATATAACCGTTTTTGTTAAGAAATCAATAAAAAACAAAGCGACAAAAAATCCGTAAGTCGCACAACGTTACCACAGAAAACAAACAAAAACAGCCGCCGAGTTCTGTCGACGACTGCTTTAACCTCTGATAATCTGTTATCCTAAGCCGATTTTTTCATTGAGTTTCGTTTGGTAACCAGCTTCGGCTTGGTTTCGCCTTTTACCACCTTTTCATCAATAATAATCTCGGTAACTTCCTTTTTATCCGGCAGCTCGTACATCCATTCCATCAGGATTTCTTCCATAATGGCACGCAAACCGCGCGCACCGGTCTTCCGCTCGATTGCCAGTTTGGCTATGGCATACAAAGCATCTTTAGTCAGGCTCAGCTTAACGTTATCCATATTAAAAAGCGAACGATATTGGCTGACCAGAGCGTTTTTCGGCTCTGTCAACACCGATATCAAGGCCTTTTCATCTAAATCATCCAGAGTGGCAATCACCGGCACACGACCGGTAAATTCCGGAATCAGGCCGTATTTAACCAAATCTTCCGGTCGCACGTCTTTTAATATTTGTCCCACCGATTTTTCATCTTTACCGACTTTAGCGCCGAAACCGATGGAATTATTGTTTTCCGCGCCGTGCTTTTCGATGATTTTTTCCAAACCGGCAAAAGCGCCGCCGCAAATAAACAAAATATTGGTGGTATCAACGTGCAAAAATTCCTGTTGCGGATGCTTTCTGCCGCCTTGCGGAGGCACATTGGCCACCGTTCCCTCGATAATTTTCAGCAATGCCTGTTGCACGCCTTCACCGGAAACATCGCGCGTAATCGACGGCCCGTCACCTTTGCGCGAAATTTTATCGATTTCATCAATATAGATAATGCCGCGTTGCGCCTTCTCAATGTCATAATTGGCATTTTGCACCAGTTTCAGGACAATATTCTCCACATCTTCACCAACGTAGCCGGCCTCGGTTAAGGTGGTGGCGTCGGCAATGGCAAACGGTACATTCAATATTTTGGCCAAGGTCTGCGCCAACAAAGTTTTGCCGCAACCGGTAGAGCCGATAAGAATAACGTTGGACTTATTGATATCAACCTCGTCTTTGTTCGGATTATTCAAGCGCTTATAATGGTTATACACCGCAACGGCCAGAACTTTTTTTGCATAATCCTGCCCGATAACGTATTCATCCAAAAACTTTTTAATTTTGGACGGTGTCGGCAAGTCCTCGCCCATCGGCTGTTCTTTATCGGCTGTTTTTTTCTCGTCGTCAAAGGCTTCTTCTTCCATAATCGAATGGCATACATCGATACATTCGTTACAGATATAAACGCCGCGACCGGCAACCAACTTTTTTACTTCTTTCTGACTTTTGCCGCAAAACGAACAATGCAAAATTTCATCATCATCTTTTTTACTCATAATTCACCTACTTAATTTCATCACGATTGGTAATAATATGGTCAATCAGGCCAAAATCCAAAGCTTCCTGCGGTGTCATAAAATTATCGCGATCCATGGCTTTTTCGATAACCGCCAATTTTTGACCGGTATTTTTGGCATAAATGGCATTCAAACGCTTACGCAAATCCAAAATCAATTTGGCCTGAATTTCAATATCCGTAGCCTGTCCTTTGGCGCCGCCCGACGGCTGATGAATCATAATCTGCGAGTTCGGCAACGAATAACGCTTTCCTTTGGCACCACCAGCCAACAAAAAAGACCCCATTGAACACGCTTGGCCCACGCAAATTGTTGCCACGTCGCACGAAATGTATTGCATGGTGTCATACATTGCCAAACCCGACGTTACCACGCCACCCGGAGAATTGATATAAAGCGAAATGTCTTTTTTCGGATTTTCCGCTTCCAAAAACAAAAGCTGAGCACACACCAAAGACGAAACTTCGTCATTTACCTCGCCGGTTAAAAAGATGATGCGTTCTTTCAACAAACGCGAAAAAATATCGTAAGAACGCTCGCCTTTCGGGGTTTGTTCCACCACCATCGGTATCATTGAATTGCCTAAAATATCTGAATGACTCATTTTCTATTCCTCATATAAACACAAATTTGCTATATTTAACCATATTGTTAATTAATATTTTCTAAATATGCAATATTTTATAACAAAAAGCAACTTCATTTTAATAGAGACTTTGCTCACGAATTGGCTGCGATTTATCCAGCAATATCTGCACTTCATCTGCGGAAAATTTGAGTAAACACAACGGATAGTACAATCCGGCAAAACGCTCGACAACAGTCCCAATGCGATATTTTTTCCGACTGTGACAATCATATATACCGTAAACGGCGGTTTTATCAATATTATATTCCGTAATTGTTTCTTTTGCCACTTCATCGTGCAGCAAAATCAATTCCGGTTCCAGCGGAGCATAATAGATGTTTGCCTCAGGCAACGAGGTTCTTAAAAACATATGAGCATGGGTGTCGCCGTATAAAATTACGTCGTTTTCCGCAACATGACTGTTAATGACATTAACACCGCGTTTCCATAAGTTCAGATGAGAATAATCATAATAATTATTAAAATTGCCCGCAATTTCCAGAACAACTATCAGCACAAACAATGCCTTGCGAAACGGCTTTTGCGGCAAAGCTGAAACAACCGCCAAATAAACAATGCCGCGAATTACCGCCAAATACATACCGACCAACATCGGGCGCAAAATAAGTGATATGGCCCAAGCCGAAAGATATAAGCCAAGAGCGATAAACAATGCTCGGCGCACCACTTTGACCGACATTTCAATATTTTTGGAGCAAAAACACTTTTTAAAGAGCAACAAAATAAACATTAAACCGCAAATTATATCAATGAACAACGGCGGCAAAATATATGATTCAAAAAATCCCCTGAACGCCGTCTGCATTTCAAACAAGCTCGGATACCAAGCTGTTTTCAACTGTAAATATTGTTGCAAAAAAGCATACACCCACGGCAAAAAACAAATTGCGGTAATCGCGCCGCAACCGAATATATGTTTAAGCTCGCGATATTCTTTTTGCCGCCACAAATCATAAAACAGCATCAGCCAAATCAACGCCGATACCAAGGAGCAATAATAATGCGAATACAACCCCAACACCGAAAAAATCGTAAAATAAATCCAGTCTCCTTTGCGGCGCTTAAAAGCGATATTCAAGGCATAAACAAACTCTCCGGTTAAAAACAAACAGGCAAATACATACATTCTTATATTGGCCGACAAATAAAATGAAATCGGCATAAACATTGCCAGAAACACAAACCACAACGCCGTTTTTTCATTAAGCAAACGCCGCACCGGCCAATATCCCAGTGCGCACATACCCAAGGCATACAGCGTAAAGCCGACAATTCGCATAGTATGAATCATGGTTTCCCAATCACCGAATGCCAGCAACCGGTAAAATAAATACGACAACGGCGGATGTCCGTCTTCCAAAACAATCAAATGCAGCATTTCTGTCACAGACTTTTGCATCAACACCAACGTATATTGCTCGTCGTGCGAAATAAAATCTCCGAAACAAATCGGCAAATGCAAACCGATGCTCCACAAACAGATAAAAAAGATTTTTTGCGCAAAAGAATAACCGTTCCAATAATCCGCAACCGCCGTAAATATTTTTTTCATCTTGTCTTCCTTTGTTATAATCGCGAAATTATGCCCGCATCTGCCGCTTAATACTTCCGCGGGTTAAAGAAATTTTGAGCACATTCAGCACCGCTTTGCCCAAAATTCGATGTTCGGTCTTTCGTTATATGTCGGAACAACAACCAATATACGCGGCATTAAAACCTCCGATTGGTTTTACAAACAGCCTTTGGTTTCGCAGGCATAACGCGCATAGTCCTCATAATAAGACTTGAGGCTTTCTTGCACCATACGGTTTACCGAACCTTTCGGATATTCGCCTTTGGCATTTAATTTTCCGGCTTTAACACCGGTTAAAATTTCAATGCCGTCATCAACCGTATCTATGGCGTAAATGGTAAATTTGCCGTCTTCCACTGCTTGCACGATATCCGCGCGCAACATCAGGTTATCAACATTGGTACGCGGAATAATCACGCCTTGCGTTCCGGTCAATCCCTTATAGGAACAAACATCGAAAAAGCCCTCGATTTTTTCGTTTACGCCACCAATCGGCTGAATTTCGCCGAATTGGTTGATGGAACCGGTAACGGCAATACTTTGCTTAATCGGCAAATCGGTAATAGCCGAAATCATGCAATAATATTCGGTTGAAGATGCGCTATCGCCGTCAACTCCGCCATACGATTGTTCAAAAACTATCGATGCCGACAAAGAAAGCGGCGAACGTTTGGCAAAGCGATTGGCAATCAACGATTGCAAAATCAAAACGCCTTTGGTATGTATCGGACCGCTCATGGCAATTTCGCGCTCAATATTTACAAAATCCCCCTTACCGATGCGCACTTGGGTAGTGATTCGTGCCGGCTTGCCGAAAGAATAATTGGAAAAATCATACACTACCAAGCCGTTGATTTGCCCTACTCTCTCGCCGGTTACGTCCATTAAAATCGTGCCTTTATCGATTTCTTCGAGCATGGATTTTTTCACCCGATCCGAGCGATAAATTTGTGCATCAATGGCTTGATCGATGTGATTTTTGCCGATTTGTTTAGAATTTGAAACCCGCGCCCAATAATCCGCCTCGCGCAATAAATCGCCGATAGAAGAAATATGAGCGGTCAGTTTATTGGAATCTCCGGCCAAACGGGAAGCGTATTCAATCACTCTCGATACCGCCTGTTTATTCAACGAACGCAATCCCTTCTTTTTGGAGAGCGAACCGATGAGTTTGGCATATTCCACCTCGTTATCCGGTGTCCGTTCCATGATAATGCCGAAATCGGCCTCAACTTTGAAAAAGTCTCTGAAATCCGGATCACGTTCACACAACAAATCATAAATTTCAAAATCTCCGGTCAGCACCACTTTAATATCCAACGGTATCGGCTCCGGATCAAGTGAAATAGTCGTAAAGCTGGTTTCTTCGCTCGGCGCTTCGATTTTAATGCGCTTGGAAGCTATGGCACGTTTCAAAGAATCCCATGCAAACGGCTGTTCCAAAACCTTTCGGGCATCAAGCAAAATAAATCCGCCGTTGGCGCGATGCAAAGCGCCGGCCTTAATCAACGTAAAGTCGGTCAATAACGCACCGTATTGTTGAATGCGTTCAACTTTGCCCACCAAATTTCCCTGTGTCGGGTGATCCAAAACCACAATCGGCGCCCCGCTGTCGGGAACATTTTTAACGATAACGTTTACTTTGAGCTTGGAAAACTTATCGTCTTCCGGCTGCTTCATCCGGCTCAGCAGCATTTGCAACGGCTCTTCATCTCCGTTTCCGGCCATCAAATTTTTTTCTTTATCTTCAGGCACAAAATCATCGACATTATCCAAAATATGTTCCTGAATTGATTTCAAAAACTTGGTTGCCTGAGTTCGTCCCTTATACTTTTTGCGCAACTCGTCAATCGGCTCTTTAACCGCCGCCTTGGCAAATTTTTTGCGCAAAGAATTGATTTCATCTTTTTGTTTTTCTTCCCACATCGGCAAGTCTTGCGTGGCGTTTTCGATTTCTTCCTGCATGGAATTTAAATCTTCCATAATCAACTTCTTTTCATCATCCGGAAGTTGATCAAATGCGTCCGGGCTCAGCACCTCGCCGTCTTTCATCGGCGCCACCACCAAACCCATTTGCATGTGCAACAGCGAAACCCGTTTGCCTTTGGCTTTCTTTTGTAAAATGCCGATATATTCCTCTTTTTTGGATTTATACTTTTGCTTGATAATTCCCAGCGCCGCCTTATATTCGTCTGATTCGATAAGCGCCGGAAGCGCAACCGACAAATCGTCAATCAAGTCGTCGACATCTTTGGCAAAATCGCAGGCCATACCGGCCGGAAAGCTCACAGCCTTCGGTTTATACGGCTCTTCAAAATTATAAACATAGGCCCAGTCATCAGGTGTTTTGCGCTTTTGGGCTTCTTTTTCCAAAATTCTTTTAACCAAACTGGTTTTGCCGGTTCCCTCCGGTCCCAAGCAGAACAAATTATATCCGCGCGACTTAATGTGAATACCGAGTTCCACCGCACTGATTGCCCTGTCTTGTCCCAATGCCGACAACCGTTCTTCCAAATCCGCCGTACTGTTAAAATCAAATTTAGACGGGTCGCACTTACGATAAAGTTGGTTAGAATTTAATTTTGTAATAGCCATTTTAAAATAATCCTATATTATGAACAATTATTGAAGGTAATATAATTTAAAAATGCTAACATAATGTAAATGTCGGGAAAATATTTTGTTTATATAGTAATAATAATTTTTCTGGCGGCGATATTTTTGCCGGCCTTGATTTTGCGTTGGCATTGGCGTTTAAAATATTTGCAAAATCTCGTGCGCATCAACGTTTTAAAGCGACAACAAAAATCCGAGCGGGAAACATTTTTTTCTACCTATGTTCTTAATCGCTGTTGCCGAATATTATATTTCAAACCTTGTCCGCAAGCACAAACAGCCTTAAGCAAGTTGGTTGCCGGATATACGGAATATGCCGTAGCTTATTTGGAAACGCTTGACCGGCAACTTGCGCTGTTATTGTATGCCCACACCGACTTAAGTGCCGCATACAAAAAAATGCTCAAAAACAAGGGAGAATGGCTGAACAATTCGCGTTACGACGTGTTTTTTCCGCTGATAGCCCATTTGTCGCACGACCGCAAAACCCTAAATAACGTCTTGAGCAAATTAGAAGCTTCGCCTTTGCCGCACCGCCGCTCAGTTTTGGCGGCGTATCGAAATCTGGCCTTGTCTTTTGCCTATTCTTACGAAGGCGAAATGCTTTCTGCCTCGCAAACCGCCTCTGCGGCGCTCAAAACTTTTCAAAAAAAGCAATATGCCATGGAAACCGCCGCCTGTCATTTAATCCTTGCCGACATCTATCGCATCAGTTGCGTTAACGACATTGCCGAAACCATGATTGATTCGGCCGTAAAAATATATCAAACGCAAAAAACGCCGCTGTTTTTGGCACGCGCTACCGTTATCAAAGGAATGCTTATGGTGTTTGAAAACCGCCGTGAAACCGCGGCCGAGCTTTATCAAAAGGCTTTACAAATGCCGATTACCGACCGCTTGCGCGCCGATATTTACAATCAGCAGGCATTGCTCAAAATTATTGAAGGCAAGCCGACGGCGGCCGTCAATAATTTAAATTCGGCGCTTGACATTCATCAGCGTCAACAAAATCGCCACAGCACGGCTCTCAGCCTGCAACTTCTGGCCCAAACAGCTTATTTGCAAAAACACTATCGCTCCACGGTTAAATATGCCGAACAAGCGCGCAAAATTTATGCCTTAACCCAAAATCACTCGGCCTACGCCGAATGTTTATATCTGGCGGCATCGGCGCAATATCGGCAAAATTCATTGGTTCAGGCCGAAAATAACCTTCGCGACATTCTAAAATGGACACGACATATATCCTGCAATTTTCACGTTGCCAACGTCTACAATCTGTTGGGCATTATTTATTTGCAAAAAGGTGATTTGCAACGCGCCAAAGTTTTGTTTCAGCAATCTTTGCATCTGGAACAAAGCTGTCAGCGTAACGAAGGTCTGGCCGCAGACTATTTCAATTTGGCCCTCATCGAAACTTTGACCGACCATCCGGAAGACGCGGCCCACAATCGGCACATTGCCGAAGAATACGCCGCCCAAACCGGAGATACCGAACTGCTGGATTTGGTTAAGCAAACCCCTATCAACTGATTTTTCTCTCCGGCAAACATCGTTGCCCCCTAACCGAACCTTTTTGATATACACAAGTCTGACAATTTGACTTAAACACTTTACTTTTTGATTTGAATTGTATACATTTAAGCGAAGTTTAAAAATTTGGCGATTCCGAAATAATGTTAGAAGATAAAAATATGCACCAGTTTCTTTCTTGGCAGCCTCCGGCGGAAGCTGACCTGCATAACTTTATTTCGGAGCTTTATGACAAATACGAAAGATTCCAAAGCTTAACCGAAGATACTTTCGGCACCAGCGGTTTGGTGGTGTTGCTGATATTTGCGCTGTTTTTGTTGCTGATTATCATTATTTATATCAAATCCACCATTGACACTTTTCGCGCCGGGAAGCAAGAAATGGAAGATCCGGATTCGGAGCCCGACGGCCTGTTTTATACTTTGGAAGAGCCGCAAATTATTTTGGCCAACGACAACAACCTAAACGCGGCACCGCTGCCGAAGCGTGATGATGCCGAAAACCTCGAAGACGCCTCCGAACCGACCGAAATCGAAACGGAGCCGGAAGATACGGAAGAAGCCCTAGAAAGACAAAGAGAGCGCGAACTTTCGGCCGACTTGATTAAGGCTTCGGAAAAAACTGCCGATTATTTGAATTTGGAGCAAGAATACAACGAGCTCAAGCAAAAAATGCAATTTTATGCCGAAGCCGAACAAGCCAAAATTTCCCAAATTTCACAGCCGGATAAACCAAAAGCGACCAATTCGATATCCGTCATCGGCATCATTCTTAATATGCTCGGTCGCAACGTCAGCGAACAAAAAATCGCCCAAGCTATCTATTTTAATTCCAAAGCCGCAATGTCGGCCGAAGATGTGTTGCAACTTATCCGCACCGTTCGTGATTTTGTGGGGCTTTGCAACGCCGGAAAATTTGATTTTCTACCGCACCGCGAAACCCTGCCCAAGCTCAAAGATGCGGTTATGGGACTGGCCAAAGGCGATTATTCCGGCAGTTTGTTGCTTTTGCAGGCTCTGCTCAATAATTTGATGGAAAAAGCCGAAACCGAACAAAATGTCATTCAGGATTTGACTTATGCCATGGCGGCAAATTGTGCTTGCATTTTGGGCAATATTGCGCGCCTTAACGATTTGGAGTTGGCGTTCAATTCTTTTGAATTGGCCACCGAACTTTCGCCGAAAAACGTTAACGCCTGGAACCGTTTGGGCGATTTGTATATGTTGGAAAACAGCCCTGAAAAAGCCATGATTGCCTATCAAAGCGTAATGGATATTGCCGACCGTATTATGTATGCCGCCCAAGTTGCCAACGCCCAAAGACAATTGGCCGAATATTATCAAAAACAGGGCATGGAAGCCAAGGCCGCGCAATATAAAGAAGAAAGCGAACACTTTTATAATCTCTACGGCATAAACGCACCGCTGACCTCAAGCGAAACGCTGGTTTATAAGGCCTTTGTCGACAACAACGACGCCTATTTGCCAAACACCGTCAACTCACTTTTGATTTCGCGACGTTAATCGCTTTTGTTTTCTGTTAATTTTGATTTATAAACTTGAAGAATACATTTTTTCGTGATATGTGTCATAATATCTTGTATATCATTATGGGAGAAACAGTATGAATAAAAACCGTCTGATAATAATTGGCGCCCTGTTGGTCATTTTGTTTATTGTCGTAAAACTTGACCTTCGCCCGCAGGTTAACTTAGAAAAAATCCATCAGGAAGCTACCGACAAATCTTATTTGGCATCGGTAAAACACGAAGACGGTGTGGAAAAAGAATATTTTTCAAACGGAGCTTTGCGCAGCGAAACCCCGTATGTTAACGGAGTGCGCCACGGCACGGTTCGCAGCTATTATTCCAACGGCAATTTGCGTTCCGAAATTCAATACGCCAACGGCATTCAACAAGGCGAAACCAAAACTTATTACAAAAGCGGCAAGTTGGAAAAAGTTTATACTTACGACAACAATATGCTGAACGGACCGGCAAAATCATATGCCGAAGAAGGATATTTGGCCAGCGAAACCACCTTTGTTAACAATATCCAGCATGACAAAGAAACCTCCTATTATCCGAGCGGCAAAGTCGTTTCCATCTTAGAGCTTGACGATCGCGGTTTGCTTCACGGCAAAATGAAAGAGTTTTACGAAAGCGGTCAGCTCCGCTCCGAAGCATCGTATATTCATGGCAAAATCGACGGCATCGAGCGCCTGTTTTATGAAGACGGCAAAACCTTTCAAACCACCAATTACGTCAACGGTTTGGCCGACGGTATGCAACGCACTTTTGACGAAGACGGCAATCTGCTTTCGGAAATTACTTACAAAAATGATAAAATCAACGGCAAAGCCCTTTCTTATTGGCCAAACGGCAACGTGCAGGAAGCAATATCCTTTGTTGACGGCGTTCGCGAAGGTGAATACGCCAAATATGATGAAAACGGCAAAATTGCGGTTAAGGCTAACTTTGTCAACAATGCCTTAAACGGCGATATGACCATATATTATCCGAACGGTAAAGTATATGCCGTTATGCCTTATGTTAACAACGCACTCAATGGCAAGGCCACCCTGTTTTCAAGAGAAGAACTGAAACTCTCCGAGGCCGATTTTACAGACAACGTTATCAACGGCCACGAAGTGGAGTTTTATGCCAACGGCAAGCCGAAGCACGACTATACTTATAAAAACGGAGTGATGAATGGTCCGGCAACCGAATATTATGAGAACGGACAAATCAAGCAAACCACCAACTTTACCGACGGCAGAATAAACTCCTTTGTGGTCAGTTACGATTCCGCCGGCAACAAAACCTTTGAGGCTCAATATTTAGATAATGTGATTAACGGCAAAGCACAATATTATCAGGGCGGTGGCCATAAACCGAGAGAAATCGTGCCGTTTGAAAACGGTAAAATTTCCGGCATTTTGGAACATAAGGATAACCTCGGCAATACCTCGCAACAAGTGCATTATAAAGACGGCATTTATCAAGGCGAAGTTGTCGGCTATTATCCGACCGGCGAATTGTATTATCGTTTGGTTACTCCGACCAACGGTAAAAAACCGGAAGAGCTGTATTATGATGCCTCCGGCAAGCCGATTACCGACAATCTGACCGGAACTTTGACCATATATTATCCGGACGGCAAACTTAAAGCCGTTATTGCTTACGAAGCCGGCGAAATGACCGGAAGCTTTAAAGAATACTATCCGCAAACCGAAAAACTTCACATCGAAACCGAAATGAAAAACGGCGAATACAACGGTGCATACAAAGAATACGGCCAAAACGGCAAAGTTATTATGGCCACGACTTTTGATAACGGCAAGGTTAATTCCGTTATGACCACCTATTATGACGACGGGCAGGTTTTAACCACCGTTCCGTTTGTCAACGGCGAAGCCGAGGGCAAAGTCAGCGGATTTTACGAAGACGGCACAACCGCCTTTACCATGTATTATAAACACAACAAACTCGACGGCCAGCTCACGGTTTATTATCCGAACGGACAGGTCAAAATCGAAAAAATGCTCCGCAACAACAAATGGTCGGGCAGCGATTATCGCGAATTTGACGAACAAGGCCGCTTGCTTTATGAAATTTACAACGACGGATACGGCGTGAAATACACGAAAGTTGACGCCGCCGGCAATAAAAAAGAGCTCAGCGAGCCGGAAAAAATTGCTTTGTTGCAACGCATCGAAGCGGTTAACCTCAACAGCGAGGAAGAGCTGACGAAATATTTGGATAAACTGCCGATATTATAGGAAAAAGCCCATGAACGAGACAGAAATAAACAATCGCCTGATAGATATAGAAATGTCGTTGGCCAACATGCAAAAAGCTCTCGACGACCTCAGCGACGTGGTTATCGAACAGGGCAAACAAATAAATCGCTTGCAAAAACAAAATGAATTTCTTAAAAATGTAATTACGCAGGATGTGGTAAAACCGTTAAGCGAAGAAACACCACCGCCGCACTATTGATAAAAGGAGGAGCAAATGCGAGTTGTAATCAAAAAAGACTATGAAGAACTTTCCCGTTGGGCCGCAGATTATGTGGTCTATCGCATCAACAAGCATCGCCCTTCTCCCAAGCGTTTGTTCGTGTTAGGCTTGCCTTCCGGTTCAACGCCGCTCGGCATGTTTAAGCACTTGGCGCAATATTATAAAGAAGGCAAGGTTTCTTTTGAAAATGTGGTGTTTTTCGGCATGGGTGAATATATCGGCGTCGGTGCCGGAGACGAACACGGCTTTCAATATTTTCTGTGGGATAAATTTTTGAAATACATCAACATCAAAAAAGAGCACGTTTATTTTCTGGACGGCTTAACCAAAAATTATGCCAAAGAATGTGCCGATTACGAAGCCAAAATCAAAAAATACGGCGGGGTAAACCTGTTTATCGGCGGCGTCGGTGTTGACGGACATATTGCCTTTAACGAGCCGTACTCTTCGCTTTGCTCGCGTACCCGCGCCAAAATGCTGACTCCGAGCACGCTGAAAGCCAACTCGCGCTTTTTTGACAATGACATTTCTAAAGTTCCGCCGCTTGTTTTGACCATCGGTATTTCTACCATGATGGACGCTGAAGAAGTGATGATTTTGGCCAGCGGCTCACAAAAAGCCGAAGCCATTAAAAATGCCATTGAAGGAGGTTTAACTCACGCGTGGCCGGTAAGCGTTTTGCAACAGCATCCGCACGGTATTATCGCCGTTGATGACGAAGCTACCGGCAAACTTTCGGAAGAAACCGTGGCTTATTTCAAAGAAATCGACAAGAACAAATTTTAGGCCGGCAAATATTTTTGCAAATCCTGCCAAATAGCTTCAACGTCTGCGGCGAGAGATATTTTTTCTTTGCCGACAACAAAGCATTGTTCCAACGTATCAAAGCGCGCATACGGAGTGGTAAAATAACGTCCGTAAACAATGCTGTCATCAATGTGAAGGTCTATATTTTCGTGTGCGCAAAACTTGCTTTTAGCCGTGTTCCACAGTTTATCGTCAATCCGAAACGAACCATCAACGGAAAGCTCAATTTTTTCTTTTCTGTTAAAATGATCAAAGATGCACCACACATGATTATACGGAATATTGTGCCTTACCAAATACCTTTCCACAAATTTTTGCGGTCCGCCGCTGGTTATATACACTTCAACGCCTTTAGCCTGCAATAAACCGAAAAACTTGCTGAAAAAATCGGGATTGGAATTGATGACACCGTGAAAGTCAACACTGACTTTTTTAATATTCATCTTCTTTTTCCCCGAAATTTTCGTAATACCACTCTTTCATCGAATTAGGGCTTAAAATCGACAGTGAATTTACATCAACTTCCACATCTTTGACCGAGCCCTCGGCCTTATAATCGGCGGCAAAAATCGTACCGTCTTTGCTGGCCAGCAAATTGCCGACCACCGGAATTTGCCCCAAAAACTTGTTAAGGCTGTATGCCGGCGCAATCACTCCGCGAATTTTCACATTGTCGGTGGCGCGGTTATATTGTCCGATTGCCGTCAACCCCACCACATTGCCTTCGGCTTTAGCGTGCTTAAGTTTCAAAATCTTGTACTGATATTCAAACGGTGCGCTGAAATGCGTAAAGGTCAACCCCTCACCCTTCAGCAAATCCAACATTCCGGTAAAGGAAGCAACCGACAGAATTTTTGCAATAACCGGCGCGTTTTGAATACTGAAATCGCGCACCATGGCGTGACCGGTAAACTTTTTATCGGCGCTGCGTCGTGCCTCAATTTTTAAGTTGCCTCCCACCATATTATCATACAAACGCAACACCTTCAGGGTACTTCCGGCGTTATTACTGTCAATCGATAGATAATGCTCTTTATCGCCGCGCGGCACATAACTCAAATTGAGTTTAATCGACTTATCCACCCCATAGTTGCCGACCATATTCAGCTCATGAATGCCGATTCCGTGGCGCAATTTGGCGTTGCCGGTAAAATTGTGTATCGGCGTGGTATCGTTGGTCCATAACTGGCTCACCGCCACGTTTATATCGGTGTTATTGACTTTTTCCAAGCCGTCATCTTCATTTTCTTGCACCGCCTCGGCTTTTTTATCTTTTGTCTCGTCTTCGTTGTCATCAAACAACAGTCGCAAATCATAACTATCACCGGAAATATCCGCTTTTATCTGCGGATTATCGCTGTCGGTTAAGCCGATTTTGGCTTTTGCCGAAGTACGCGGTGCGCTGATTTGCTTAATATCCACCGTTTTCACTCTGCCGCTGTCATACATTATTATATCGCCGTTAACGGAAAATCCCGACTTTATCAGGCTGATGCCGTTAATGGAGGTAACTTTGCCGTTTTTAACGTTGATTTTAGCTTTAACATCGGCGGCCGCCCCCACTTCTTTCACCAATCCCAAATAGGCATAATCCATTTTGGCATGGCTGAAATCCGCCGCCAAATCAATGTTTATAATGCCGTCTTCCTGCACCACCACATCGGCATTAACCAAAGCATATCCTTCCAAACTCGGCGCTTGCAAAACCTTCCAATCAACGCCCAAAGTTTTTTTGGCCTTATCGTCGAGCTTAAACGAAAAACGGCTCTTGCTTTTATATGCTTTATCGGCAAATTTTTCGTTCATCGTCAGCTTTACCGGAATATCGTCAAAATTGGCATCGCCCTTCAATTCCCAACCGGATGAAGAAACGTGGAGTTTCATTTCATCAGCCGAAATGGTGCGATTCGGAATAAATTTTTTGATGGAGATTTTGTGCAAATCGGCATCAACATCAACTTTAATATCTTTGGTATCCAAATCTTGACGCAACTCAAAATCGAGCTTCAACTTAACGTCCACATTGCCGTCAACGGCATTTGCATCCAGCCCCAAATCCGAGGTAAATTTCAACGGCTCGTTATCAATCAGCTTCAAAGCGTCGCTGACCGACGAATTGGCAATTATATCGATTAAGATAAAATTGTCTTCCTTATCCAAATCATAAATATCGACTTTGCCGTCGGTAACAATCACCCCGTCGCTGATGCCCTTATCTATATCAATTAAAATATTGTGGTCCGAAAACTTGGCAGTGCCGTAAAGATTGTGCACCACCGGCATACCTTCCAAATAAAACAGGTCAACATCTTGCAACTGCGCCGTGCCGTCGAGTGACAACAACCCCCAATCTTTGGTTTGCGCCCGATATCCGAAATCAAACACAAACACGCCGCTTTTCGCCTGACCGCCGAGCAAACCGTCTTTACACCATTTCCACGCCGGCTCGGATAAATAGCGCGGCCAAAATCGTGACAGCTGTTGAAACGGAAAATCCGCCACTTTAACTTGCAAACGCAGCGCCGTATCTTGCAAAGTCTTTTCCATATAAAAAGTTTCCATTCCGCTGAGGTCAACATCTAAAATGGCGCTTTGTCCGCCCATTTTTAACTCGGCATTATCAATATGAATTTCGTCGATGCCGCCGGTTACCGTGCCGGCAAGCAACAACTCGTCAACGTCATAATTAAATTTTTCTTCGCCTTCAAACGAAATATAACCGCGTCCACCATCGAGCTCGAATTCTATTTTTTCCACCGCGGAATTAAGGTAGTCCTGCGCCTCTTCCGGATGCTTCAAAATATCTTCCAACTTAAGTACTGTGCTGACTTTGCCGTTTACGGGCACTTCAATCGACATCATGGAAAAGATGTTATCTTCGGTGGTTTCGTTAAAAGTTCCCATCAAATCGGATATAACCAAATCCGAAAAATATAGCTCAAAATTAAGCTCGTCTTTAGAGGCGTGATATTCACTTTCAAAACCGATGGAAGCGATTTTATCATTGATATTCACCAAAGCATTGGCATTAACTTCTAAGTTAATGAAATCACGATTAAATTCCGCGTTAACGTCCGATAATATCCATTCCCGATTGAAATCCACCTCATCAAATTCAAGCTCACCGCCCTTGATGGTTATGTTGTTAACGTAGCTTTCCGGATAGATTTTATCCTCTGAATTATAATTATCCAGAAACTCGTTGATGCGCTCGGCATAAAACTGCAACTTGCGCCGTCCGCTTTCGTTTTTTGTTTCTTCCTTAACGCCGTAAGAGGCTGTGATATGCGCTTTGGGGTTCATTAAACTGATGTCGCTCGGAGCAATAATTCCCTTAAGCAAAGCGCGCAAACTGAAAGAAAGATAAAGTTTCGGCGTACTCACGCTCATCGTGCCGTCTTTTTTGTTAACCTCCACGTCGTTGGCCGTCACCCGAAGCGGCTGAATCGAACGCACCAATTCGATATTAACATCGCCGATGCCGATAGTGTAATCGTTTTCATCATAATTGAGAGCCTGCACGATATACGGCTTCAAATACGGTACCGAAACCGGACCTTTGTATAAAGTCCACATCAACAGCAAAAACACGATAAATATGCCGACCATAAAATAGTCAAACATCTTTTTGAAAAAATATGCTCTTGCCGAAATTTTCTTCATTTCTTCGCCCTACCTGCCGCTTTCCGTCTGACTAACTTTTTGGGCTAAAGCCGCAAACAAAAACAAATCTATATCGCCGTCGAGCACCGCTTTGCAATCGGCAGTTTCGGCCTCGGTACGCAAGTCTTTTATCAACCGATAAGGCTGCAACACATACGAGCGGATTTGATATCCCCAACCGTTATCCCCCTGATTATCACGCGCCACCTGAGCCGCATCGGCCTTTTTTTGCATTTCTATTTCGTACAAACGTGCCCTAAGCATTTTCCAACAGTTGTCGCGGTTTTGAAATTGTGAACGTTGGGTTTGGCTGGAAACCACTATACCGGTCGGAATGTGCGTAATACGCACCGCCGAGTCGGTTTTGTTAATATGCTGACCGCCGGCGCCCGAAGCCCGATAGGTGTCAATGCGGCAATCAGCCGGATTGATGTCTATTTGAATATTATCGTCAATCACCGGATAAACCCCGATGGAAGCAAAACTGGTATGTCGACGCGCCGCGCTGTCAAACGGCGAAATCCGCACCAAACGATGCACGCCGCTTTCCGACTTCAGCCAACCGTAGGCATTTTTGCCGCTGATTTTTATGGTGGCGGACTTCAATCCGGCCACATCACCGGGAGTTTCTTCAATCAATTCGGTTTTATATTGATGTGTTTCGGCCCATCGCATATACATTCTGAGCAACATCTGCGCCCAATCCATCGCCTCGGTACCGCCGCTTCCGGCATGAACTTCTAAATAAGCGTCGTTAGCGTCCGCTTCGCCCGAAAGCAACGATTCCAACTCGGCATGCTTGGTTTGCTGTTGCAATTTTTCCAAATTTATCAACAACTCCGCCAACATGGCTTCGTCGTTTTCAGCTTCGGCAAACTCCACCATTTCGCGATATTCATCCAAACTGCGGGAATAGTTTTCAAAATTATCCAGCTTGCTTTCCAGAGTGTTTTTTTCGCTCATCAAACTTTGCGCTTTTTCCGGATTGTTCCACAAATCGGCGTCGGCGGTCAGCGAATTTAATTCTTCGCGGCGCAAAACAGCATTATCATAGTCAAAGATACCTCCTGAGCAAGGCAAGAGACTGCTCGGTTTGCGTAATAACGTTATAAAATTCCGCGCGCATTAATATTCTCCTCCCAGTTGCAGACTGCTGTTTTCATTTTCCGGACCGGACACCACGGAGTCTTCGTTACCGACCACCCGTTGGCGATTATAAAATTGAAAGTCCGGCTTCACTGCTTCCATAATTGCCGCCTTATCGCCCGGCGCCGACGGAGTGCCGGTGTACGGGTTCACTCGCACCAGTTTAATTCCGGCCGGAATACGGAAGCTGGTATCCGGAACATCTTTCAACGCGGCTTCCATAAAATCGTAGAAAATCGGCAAAGCAGCATGAGCACCGGTTTCGGCTTGTCCCAAGCTGACCGGATCATCAAATCCGATATAAACACCGGCCACCAAATCCGGCGAAAAGCCGACAAACCAAGCGTCTTTAGTTTCGTTGGTCGTACCGGTTTTGCCGGCCAAATGGCGATGCAAGCCGTTCAATCTGGCTCCGGTTCCGCGCACGGCCACGCCTTCCAAAATAGAAGTCATCTGATAGGCCGACAGCGGGTCAACCACCTGTTCGCGTACCACTTCAAAATTCGGCTCCGGCTGATTTTCCCATTTATCGGCCGCACATTCCGGGCACGGTGTTTGTTCGTGCTTATAAATTGTTTTTCCGGTGCGGTCTTGAATTCTCTCAATCATATACGGCGGAACTTTTTTGCCCCCGTTAACAATCACGCAATACGCGCTGACCATATTGATAACACGCGTATCCGCCGCGCCCAAAGAAGATGACAAATACGGCGGTAAATTATCGTTTACGCCTACTCTACGCGACATTTCCACAATTTTATCCATGCCGATATCCTGTGCCAAACGCACCGTCATCAGGTTTTTGGAAAGCTCAACACCGCGACGCAAAGTCATCAATCCGTAAAACTTTTTAGAATAGTTTACCGGTTTCCATTTCGGCATACCCACGCCCTGATCCAACACAAACGGCGCGTCCAAAATCAAATCCGTCGGCGAATACCCCTGCTCCAACGCCGTCAGGTAAACAAACGGCTTAAAGCTGGAGCCGGTCTGCCGATACGCCTGAGTTGCGCGGTTAAACTGCGACTTGGCAAACGAGAAACCTCCGACCAAAGCCAAAACTTTACCGGTATGCGGATCCATCACCGCCATTCCGCCCTCAACTTCCGGTATTTGCCGCAAGTTATAAACATCGGCGTTGTCAGCTTTAGCATCCTTCGAATTATCTTTGGCTTTTTCGACATAAATCACATCGCCTTTTTGCAAAATCTGTTCCATTTTGGTCGGTACCGGTCCCATATTTTTGCCTTTTTCGGCATGACGCGCCCACTTTGTGGCACTCAGCAAAATTCGGCCTTTTTCACCGTCAACGGTTTCAATCTCAGCCTTATCGGCCGCGACATTCAACACCACAGCTTTTTTCCAAGTCGGCTCTGCGCCTGCCACCAAAACTGCTTCTTGCAGATTTTGCTTATAATTTTCATCTATGTCGATATTGGCGGTCGCCCCGCGCCAACCATGTCGCATATCATAATCTATCAAGCCTTTGCGCATAGCATGCGTGGCAATTTCCTGCAATTTCGGGTCGATAGTGGTTCTGACGATAAGTCCGCCCTGATACAGCGCTTCATCACCAAAGTTTTTGCTGATAGTACGACGTACTTCTTCGCTGTAATATTCGGTATCTTTCAAAAATCCGCTTTTTCTTTCCACCACTTCCAGCGGCTTATTTTTCGCTTCTGCGGCTTCCTCATCCGTAACGTAGCCGTCTTCATTCATACGATCAATTACCCAATTACGGCGAGCAATTGCCGCTTCATAATGCTTTATTGGATGATAATTGTTCGGACCTTTCGGTAAAGCCGCCAAATACGCCACTTCATGCAATTCCAGCTCGTCCAATGCCTTACCGAAATAATTAATGGCCGCCGCGGCAACACCATAGGCCCGATTACCGAGGTAAATTTCGTTTAAATACAGCTCCAGCACATGTTCTTTGGAAAAAGCTTTATTGATACGCCGCGCCAAAATCGCCTCTTTTAACTTACGCGTATACGAAAGCTCCGAACTCAGCAAAAAGTTTTTCGCCACCTGTTGCGTAATGGTAGAAGCACCGGCCGGACGCTTGCCTTTGCCCATGTTGCGCACATTGCCGAGCGCCGCACGGATAATACCTTTCAAATCTATGCCGGAATGCTTGTAAAAATGCTTATCTTCGGCCGCAATAAAGGCGTTTTTCACCAAATCCGGAATCTTTTCAATCGGCACAAACAAACGTTTTTCGGCCGCATATTCCATCATAACCTGTCCGTCACCTGCAAACAAACGAGTGGTAACCGGCGGCTCATAATTTGCCAACTGATGATAGTCCGGAATGGTGATATTTATTTTGGTTACTCCATAGGTAATCACCACAATCAAAATGATAAGAAAAAACAGCCCCAAACTGGCCAAATAAGAGATAAATCTAAGCATTTAAACCCACATAAATTAACGTTCTGATTGACTCGAATTTATTACAATTTAGCAAAAATGCAATAACAATTTACCAGTTAGCAGCTATTTCCGGATCGGTAAAATATCTGTCTATGGCACGAGCCACCGCTTCGGCTAATTTTTTGCGATATGCCGGTGTTCTTAAATTGGCTTCCTCCGTACGATTGGAGAGATATCCCATCTCCAAAAGTGCGGCCGGAACATCAGGTGCTTTCAACACGGCAAAACCGGCAAACCTGTGGGTATTTTTTACCACCTTAACACTTTTTGACATTTCTTGCACCACATAAGTGGCATATTTGGAAGATTTATTGCGCGTATCGGTTTGCGACAGCGAAATCAAAATATCGTTAACTTCCTTGGTGTTGCCGCCCAAATCAATACCGCCGATAATGTCGGCTTTGTTTTCGCGCTCGGCCAAAGCGGCCGCCTCTTGGTCGGAAGCCGTATCCGAAAGCGTATAAATCGACAAGCCGGTTGCATCAGAGTTTTGCGCGCTGTCGGCGTGAATGGACATGAACAAATCGGCCTTGCGTTTCTGAGCAATTTTCGTGCGCTGTCTGAGCGGAATAAAAAT
Source organism: Alphaproteobacteria bacterium (assembly GCA_017528205.1). Classification (GTDB taxonomy): domain Bacteria; phylum Pseudomonadota; class Alphaproteobacteria; order RF32; family CAG-239; genus RUG410. The sequence continues at coordinate 44,995 of JAFXPE010000015.1, forward strand.
ATCGTTTTCCCGAGTTAAATAAACCGTATATCCTTTGTTTTGCAACAGCGATCTCAATTCTTTGGCCATGGACAAAGTTACCGTTTTTTCATAAGTTTTGCTGTATTTTCCGATTGCACCCGGATCTTTGCCGCCGTGGCCGGCATCCAAAACAATTATGCGTTTGCGGTTAATTTTGGTGTTTGCTTCTTGTTTGTCATCTTCATCATAGCTTTCCGCATCTGGAGAAAACTGCAGATTGTTGGTAAGCATATATTTGTTGCCGATTTTAGAAGCATAAGTTTTGGCGTCCGACATCATCAAATCAATCACCAAACGCCAACTTTGACCGGCTTGCGGCGGAATCAAAAAGGCTTTTTTCAAAATCGCCGGCCGTGAAAGTTCCAAAACCACGCGTTTATCATTGCCCGACATTTTGCCGATTCGGGTTTGAGAAATTACCTGATTTGAGGCCTTGGTATAAAGCTGACCGATATCGGCATCTTCCAAATCCACCACCACGCGCCGCGGTTCATCCAACAAAAACACCCGATAATCGATACTTTTATCCATATCGAAAACCACCCGTGCGCCGTCTGCCTGATTGCCGATGCGCATATTTTTTATGCTAACTGCCGCCAACGCCGTTTCGATGTTGCACGCCAAATACACAAGCATAAACAGCGCGCACACAAAACACCGGTAACAAAGTTTCATCAAAATACTCTCTTTCCCGTATTATCTCACAAATTACTGACAGTATATGCGCGATATATTACCAATCGGTTAAAATTCGTTCTATTTTTTTGGGTGTTAAGCACAAATTTTTATTGTTTTTTTAATTTTATACATTATTCTAAGCGGTGATTACTGATTGCGTGTCGGTTTTCAGATTGAGGGAAACATAATACGAAAACTTCACGCTATCACAGATAGTAACAAGAGTTTGGGTAAAGATAACACCCTCCGCCGTTTTTCAAATAACAAAGAAGAACAAGCGCAAAAACGGCCGAGGATGACAGATGAACATATTTACGGCACCGCGACGAAAGTCGCTGACTTGTGCTGTTTGCATTTTAATCTGAAAAGTTATTCTGCACCCTTAAGATGACCGCATAAGGTCATGAAATATGGGGTTTATTATGACAAAAAGAATGTTAATCGACGACACTCAACCGGAAGAAACCCGCGTTGTTATCGTTGACGGAAATAAGGTGGAGGATGTGGAATTTGAATCAACCTCCCGCAAACAAATCAAAGGTAATATTTACTTAGCCAAGGTTATCAGAATCGAACCGTCTTTGCAAGCCGCTTTCGTTGATTACGGCGGCAATCGTCACGGTTTTTTGGCGTTCAACGAAATTCATCCGGACTATTACAATGTGCCGGAAAACATTATGAAAGAAGTTGATGCCGAAGTTGATGAAATTATCGAAGGTAAAATTCGTTATTTAAAGGAACGCGATGCCGAGCGCGCGCGCTATAAGGCCGAAAAAGAAGCTTTGGAAGCCAGCCGCCGCTTAGAAGCCGAGCAGGCTCACGAAGTTGAAGAGGCTCAGTTGGAACCGGCGCAAGATGTTCTGCCGGAAAATGACGAATATCTGCATACCGACAACGCCGCGGCGCTTTCGGAAGAAACAACCGCAGATACCAAGCCGAGCACCGATAAAGCTAAGACCGAAAAGAAAAAGAAAAATGTTGAACCGACCGAAGCTCCGGAAGTGCCGGTTTTTCGCCCGCACACCGAAACGGCGATTATTTTGCCGCAAGATGCAGCTATGGTTGAACCGACGGTAATTGCTGCTGAAGAAAACAGCGCCGAAACTCCGACCGAAAACAAGTCGCGTCGCCGCCGCAGAGCCTCACGCCGTCCGCGTGACCGCAAGAAGGCGCCGCAGACAATGGCCGAAGCCGCTGGTTTGGAATCCGAAACTTTGGAAGATGAAATCGATGAAGATTTGGACAGCGATGACGATATTGAAGAAAGCGAAGGCAACGAATATAATTTCGATTTGCAACGCAAACTCCTGAAGGCACGCAAGCTGTTTCATCGCAGCACTATTCAGGACGTTATCAAAGAAGGTCAGATTCTGCTGATTCAAATTGTCAAAGAAGAGCGCGGCAACAAAGGTGCGGCCTGCACCACTTATATTTCGCTTGCCGGCCGTTATTGCGTTTTAATGCCTAACCGCGTTAAAAGCGGCGGCGTTTCGCGCAAAATCACCAACGCCAACGATCGCAAACGCTTAAAGGCGGTGATGAAAAAATTGCCGCTCAACAGCGATATGTCTTTGATTATCCGCACCGCCGGCGAAGACAAGACCGACGCCGACATTATCCGCGATTATAACTATTTAATCCGCACTTGGAACGCCATTCGTTACGGTGCTTTGCGCACCTCGGCTCCGGCCATTATTTATGAAGAAGGCAATCTGATTAAACGGGCTTTACGCGATATGTACACCAAGGATATTTCCGAAGTTATCATTGACGGCGACGAGGCTTATCAAACCGCGCGCAACTTTGTGAAGATTCTTTCGCCGCATAATTTGAAGCACATTCGCAATCGCAAACCGGGTGATGTTCCGGTGTTCCAGCGTTTTCAAATCGAGGCTCAGCTGGATAAGCTCCACAATCCGGTGGTACAGCTGGAATCCGGCGGCTATTTGGTGATTAACCCGACGGAGGCGTTGGTTTCCATAGACGTTAACTCCGGACGCGCCACCAAAGAAAGGGATATTGAAGAAACCGCGTTGAAAACCAACTTAGAAGCCGCCGATGAAATTGCCAAGCAGCTCAAGATGCGCGATTTGGCCGGTCTGATTGTGGTCGATTTTATCGATATGTATGAGGCGCAAAACAATGCCGCGGTCGAAAAGCGCATGAAAGAAGCCATGAAAGACGATCGCGCGCGGATTCAAATTGCCAAGATGAGTATTTTCGGCTTGTTGGAAATTTCGCGTCAACGCATGCATTCTTCGTTTATGGAAAGCAATTATGAGCCTTGTCCGTATTGTCACGGACGCGGTGTTACCCGCACGGTTGAATCTGGTGCAACGCTTATTCTGCGTTCGATTGAGGGTGAAGGCGTACGCAATCGCGGCGTTAAGTTAACCGTCAGCGTGCCGGTTGAATTTGCGGCATATTTGCTCAATCACAAGCGCAAACAACTCTCCGCTTTGGAAGAAACTTATGATTTGCAAATAATCATCTCCGGCGATTCGACGATGAAAGACATCTCCGATTATAACATTGCCCGTGAAAAATTGCAGCAGATAAGCGTAACCAAAGACGCCACCACCACTTGCTATGAGGCTGAAAATATGGAGTATGACGAAGACGAGGAGGAAGCCGAAGATTATGAAGCTCAGGGCGAAGAAAACGGCGACCGCCGTTTCCGCTTCCGTCGTAACAACCGCGGACGCAGAACACGCCGCGACAACGGCGCCGAGCGTCGCAATCAAGAGCGCTCAAACGAACGTAAACCGGAAAACATCGCCAATGATACCAAGACGGAGAAAAAATCATGGTGGCAAAGGTTGCTCGGTTAATCAGCTGCATTATATTATGCTTTACGGTATTGACCGGTTTGTTCTGCAAGCCGGTTAACGCCGAAAGTATGACGCTGATTTCCGATGCCGAAACCCAAAATTTTTTGGCCGAGATTATTCGCCCGCTTTATCGGGCCGCCGGTGTAAATTTTGATGCTCGCAAAATTTTTATCGTTAACGACAATTCACTCAACGCCTTCGTCAGCGACGGCAATTATATGTTTGTGCATACCGGAACGCTGATTGAAGCGCAAAACACCAATGAGCTTTCCGGCATTTTGGCGCACGAAACCGGACATATTATGGGCGGTCACATTGTGCGGCAAAAACTTAAATTGCAAAAAATGCAATATGTTATGCTCGGTTCGATGATTGCGGCCGGAGCGGCGGCAATCTCTACCGGACGCGGCGATGCGGCAATGGCGGTTATGCTCGGCTCGCAAAGCTCGGCCATAAACAGCATATTGCATTATCAAACTCAAGAAGAACGCAGCGCCGACGAAAGCGCCATAAAACTCTTGTCACAAACCAAACAATCAACACAAGGCTTGCAGAATTTTATGAATAAAATCCGCAAAAGAAACGCCCTGAGCGGTATTGCCGAAAGCCCGTATTTCCGCACTCACCCGATGACTTCCGAGCGTATTTCGCATTTTGCGGAAGCCAGTAAAAACAATCACTTTTCCACTCAGCACCCGCTGGATGAAAAATTCGCGTTGATTAAAGCTAAATTATCCGCATTTCTGCTCGACAGGCAAAAAGTTGCCAGAATGTATCCGGACAGCAACGATTCGCTTGCCTCCCGCTACGCACAGAGCATTTTGGCTTTTCGGCAGAATGACATAACCACAGCTTTGCGTTTAGCTGACGGTTTGATTGCCAAGCAGCCGAATAATCCGTATTTTCATGAACTTAAAGGACAATTTTTATTTGAAAGCGGAAGAGTTAAAGAAAGTGTTGCGGAATATGAAACGGCGCTGAAACTGTTGCCGAACAATTATCTGTTGCAACTAAGCTTGGCTCAATCCTTGTTGGAAAACAACCCGTCAAGCGCCGAGGTTAAACGTATTATCAATCTGTTGCAAAAATCGCTTATTACCGAACAAACGCCGATAGCATGGCAACTGCTCTCGCGTGCATACGATATGAACAATCAGCGCGCGGCTTCGCTATATGCCGCGGCCGAGTTCAGTTACGGTATGGATAATTTGGAAATTGCGCAAAAACAATTGGAAAACGCTCGTAAAGCCGGAGCAGATAAAAGTTTAAGCCTCAAAATTTCCGACTTGGAACAGCGCATTAAAGAAGACCTAAAAGAACGTGGTTTTTAGTTTTTTAGACTGTATCATACAAGTTTGTTGATTTTTGTATCGAAGTCATTCTTCGCCAGTTTCCCGAGATTCTCGGTCAAGCCAAGAATGACGGAAAACTACGGCTCAGTATGACTCCGAAAGCCTAAAATTTTCAAAAGACAGGGAAAATTTTTCCCTGTCTTTAACTTAATTTCGGAGAATGAGGCTAAATTACTTACCTTCTAAAAACCGCGCAGAACGTATCTGATAGAAAAAGGTTTTCCCTAAATACACCCAAAAAACTACGGATAGCGTGTAAATACGCCGAAAGCCTGTTTGCGCAGTGAACAAAACGACACATGCCCCCATAAAAAGCGAAGAATGCGTTTAATACGAAGAAGGATTTTCTCGCAGTGTACGAAATGGTACATAAGAGAAAATCCTTCAAGTAGAAAATGCGTTATACGCTTTTTACTTACTTATACTGGGCGAGGTGTTCAAGTAAAGCCCGTTTCTCATCCGCATTAACTTGCGCCTTGCCTACGAGCATCTCATAACGCGCCGGATTGGACTTGTTCACAACCTGGAAGCGTGTTTCGCTGGCCATAAATTCGGCAAGCGGCTTGCTCGGAGCTTTAGAGTCAAGCATCAACGGAGCTTGACCTGCTTTCATATTATCCGGATTATAACGATACAAAGCCCAAGATCCGGATTCTACCGCATTCTTCTGGTGGCTCAAACCGTCAGCCATATTCAAGCCTTGGTTAATGCACGGGCAGTAAGCGATAATGATGGACGGACCGTCATAAGCTTCGGCCTCGTTCATCGCCTTAATGACCTGCATATCGTTAGCGCCCATGGCAACCTGAGCTACATAAACATTGCCGTAAGACATGGCAATCATGCCCAAATCTTTCTTCGGCAATTCTTTACCCGCGGTTGCAAACTTTGCGGAAGCACCCATCGGAGTAGCCTTGGATTGCTGACCGCCGGTGTTGGAATATACGCCGGTATCAACTACCAAAATGTTAACGTTGCGACCGGAAGCAATGGCGTGATCCACACCGCCGAAGCCGATATCATAAGCCCAACCGTCGCCGCCGATAATCCATACCGACTTCTTAATCAGGTAATCAGCAACTTCGTCCAAGTGCTTAGCTTCTTCGCTGTTGATGCCCTTTAATTTGGCGCGCAAAGCGGCAACATTATCGCGTTGAGCGTCAATTTCGATATCGTTGCTCTGCGGATTGGCCAAAATCTTATCGGCAATATCGCCCAACTGGTCTTTCATACCATTAATCAAAGCTTCAGCCATTTCCTTACCGTGGTCGATAGAAATTCTCATACCCAAACCGAATTCGGCATTATCTTCAAACAAAGAGTTAGCCCAAGCCGGTCCGTGACCTTTTTCATCTTTGCAGTACGGAGTTGTCGGCAAGTTTCCGGAATAAATGGAGGTACAACCGGTAGCGTTTGCCACCACCATTCTGTCACCGAACAATTGCGTCAATAACTTAATGTACGGAGTTTCGCCGCAGCCGGCACAAGCACCGGAGAATTCAAACAACGGCTGAATCATCTGCGTGGTCTTCGGCAAGTTCTTTACCACTTCCGTACGTTTAACATACGGCAAAGTTTCAAAGAATGCCCAATTAGCCTTTTCAGTTTCCAGATGATTTTCAATATGGTCCATATTGATGGCATGCAATTCCGGATTTTCCTTATTTTTAGCCGGACAAGCGGTTACGCATACGCCGCAGCCCGTACAATCTTCCGGAGAAATTTGCAATATGAATTGCTTGCCGGCAAATTCCTTACCCTTGTAATCAGCGTGCTTCAAAGTAGCCGGAGCCGACTTCAATTCTTCATCGCCAGCCACTTTCATACGGATAACGCCATGCGGGCATACAATTGAGCACTTGCCGCATTGAATACAGGTATTGGCATCCCAAACCGGCACTTCGGTAGCAATGCAACGCTTTTCAAATTGCGTGGTAGCTGTCGGCCAAGTACCGTCAACAACTTCTTGCAATTCCGAAGTTTTGATGCTGTCGCCCTTGTCGGCAATCAATTTTGCGGTCAAACCCTGAACAAACTTCGGAGCGTTGGCCGGAACCGGTGCCAAACGATGGAATTTGGAAGTAACGTGATCCGGATATTTAACTTCAAACATATGTTCCAAAGAAGCATCAACCGCAGCATAGTTCTTTTGAACAACGGCATCACCCTTCTTAGAATACGTCTTCTTAATTGCCGCCTTAATTTGCGCAATTGCCTCATCTTTCGGCAAAATATTGGAAATTGCGAAGAAGCAGGTCTGCATAACGGTATTGATGCGTTGTCCCATGCCGGTTGCGCGCGCAACTTCCACCGCGTTAATGGTGTAGAACTTCAGGTGCTTAGCCAAAATTTGTTCCTGAACTTCAATCGGCAGCTGATCCCAAACTTCTTCCGGCTTATACGGAGCATTCAACAAGAAAGTTGCACCGTCTTTGGCAATGTGCAGAATATCAACCTTTTTCATAAATTGGAATTGGTGACAAGCCACAAAATCGGCCTTGTTAATCAAATAAGCGCTGCGGATAGGATTATCCGAAAAACGCAGGTGCGAAGTTGTCATAGAGCCGGATTTGCGGGAGTCGTAAACAAAATATCCCTGACCGTATTTGCCGGCATCTTCGGCAATAATTTTAATGGAGTTCTTGTTGGCACCAACCGTACCATCGGCACCCAAGCCGAAGAACACGGCACGAACCACATCATCAGGTTCAACATCAAATGCCGGATCATAAGCCAAAGATTTGTGCGTTAAGTCATCTTCAATACCAACGGTAAAGCCGTTAATCGGTTTAGCGGCAACCGCATTATCAAACACAGCCTTAGCCATAGCCGGTGTAAATTCTTTAGAAGACAAACCGTAACGGCCGCCGTAAATTTTCGGCAAGAACGAAATTTCTCCGTTGCTGAACGCTTGTGAAAGTGCGGTAACCACATCTAAGTAAAGCGGTTCGCCCAAAGCGCCGGATTCTTTTGTTCTATCCAAAACCGAAACAACTTTTGCCGTTTTCGGCAAAGCCTTTAAGAATGATTCGGTCGGGAACGGACGATACAGATGAACTTTCAAAACGCCGAGTTTGGCACCGTGTGCGTTCAAATATTCAATAGCTTCTTCAACCGTTTCGGCACCCGAGCCCATAACCACAACAACGTTTTCGGCATCTTTTGCACCGACGTAGTCAACAACATGATATTGACGACCGCTGATTTTTGCAAATTTATCCATTTCTTGTTGAACAATGCCTTCAACTTTTTCATAGAACGGATTCGAAGCTTCACGACCTTGGAAGAACACATCCGGATTTTGCGCTGTGCCGCGAATAACCGGTTTTTCAGGCTTAAGAGCGTGTTCAACGTTAAATTTGTAATTAACGTCTTTAAGCATTGCTCTCAAATCATCATCGGAAAGCAATTTAATCTTTTTAATTTCGTGTGAAGTGCGGAAACCGTCAAAGAAATGTAAAAACGGAACGCGAGAACGCAAAGTAGAAGTTTGCGCAATGGCGGCCATATCTTCGGCTTCCTGTACCGAATTGGAGCACAACATGGCAAAACCGGTCTGACGGCAACCCATAACATCGGAGTGATCACCATAAATCGACAAAGCGTGATAAGCAAGCGAACGAGCCGCAACGTGCATAACAAACGGCATCAATTCGCCGGCGATTTATACATGTTCGGAATCATCAACAGCAAGCCTTGCGATGCGGTAAAGGTGGTGGTTAAGGCACCGGCTTGCAACGCACCGTGGCAAGCACCGGCCGCACCGGCTTCGGATTGCATTTCTTGCACATCCGGACTAACGCCCCAAATATTTTTTTGTTTTGCGGCAGACCATGCGTCAGCCCACTCACCCATCGGAGAAGACGGAGTAATCGGGTAAATCACGCATACTTCGTTCATACGATGCGCCACCGTGGCACAAGCCTCGTTGGCGTCCATCATTTTCATTTTTACATCTGACATTTACATATCCTTTAAAATAGTTATTAAATAAAGCATAACATATTGAAAATACATACATTACGCTGATTACTGCAGTAAACAAAAATGTTTATGGCGAAGTTATAGCACACAATATTGAAAAATCAAGTTTTATTATCTGCTGTGTGCAAGTTTTGAATCATATCCCGCAAGCGTATATTTTCCGGACTTTTTTGAGGGTAAAAATACTGTGTAAATATACGGTTTTACTTGACAAATATTAGTGTTTTATGGTACAATGAAATTGCTTTGGAAGAGAGGGTGTCATGACGACATGGTTTATCGTAGGAGGCGTTCTTTTTATTGTTTTGTTTATTGCATGGCAATTCGTATAAAAGCGCCATTTTCCCCTTGAACGTGTTGAGTAGCGTTTAACACGACGGTGTTGTTTGTTCGAGTTTTTTTAAGCAACGAAAAGCCTTTGATGTTAAATTGTTTCTAACACGGAAGTGTTTATTTTTTTAATTTTTCCAATACGGCAAACGGATTATCAACTTCAAGCGGTTCGATTTGCATATATTGACTGAAATCAAAAACCTCGCCTTCGGCGCGCGGATAGTCTTCCAAATGCAACGCCACCTGCTCAATACAAATATCGGCCAAATTGATTTCGCCGTTTACTATCACATCGGGAATCTCATCGTTTATACCGGGTTCCAAATCGCGAATATCCTTGTATGTGGCTTTGGTGTCATAAAACAATTCAAACGGAGTTTTGATTGTTTGCTCAAAATTTTCCAAACTGATTACGCTTTGCACCGTCAAAAGTGCTTCAACTGTTCCCCAAACGCGTAGCAAGTTATCTTTTTTATTGAGTTTCAAAAACACTTCGCCTCTGAATTTTTTAACGTCTTCTACCTGCAAAATCTGCTTTATATCTTGCAATTCGGCATCATCTGCATCCAAAACGTAACTGTAGCGATTTTGATTTAATTCATCTATTTTCACCGGATATGAAAAATTTTTTTGCATTCTGAAATCCTTGTGCTATATATACTGTATAAAATATAAATATAAGGAATTATACAGATGTCAATACGCAATTTGCTTTTTCTTTTTGCTCTGCTGGTTATGCCGGCCTGTTCTTCGGATTTGTTTTTGGACCACAACGGTAATATGCCGGAAGAAGGTTACTTAAAACAACTCCATGTCGGACAAACAAAAGAAGAAGTTTATCAAACGCTCGGTGCACCGAGTTTGGTTACCGGATTAAGCGACGACCACTGGATTTATATGGAATCAACCATTCGCCGCATTGCTTTTATGAAGCCGACGGAATTGGATCGCAACATTATTGCCGTAACTTTTGCTGATAATAAAGTCAGCAAAATTGATAAACGCACATTGGATGATGCCAACAATATCAGCATCGATTCCGATGAAACCAAGCCTGCCGATCGCGAGCTCGGCTTCTTCCGCAAATACTTCGGCGGCGTCGGGCAATATCAAATGTTTGGCGACGGCAAACAAAATAAGGATATGTAATCGTGATTGAGAACTTAACTGCAAAACTGACAGAAACTCTGTCGCACTTCGGTATTTACGGCACCATCGGCGAAATTTTTGAGGGGCCGCTGATTACCGATATTCAATTTCAACTTAATACCGGAACCAAATTTTCAACAGTTGAAAAATCCATCAAAGATATTGCACGCGAAATCGGCGTCAGCGGCATTCGCGTTGCTCCGGTGGTTAACTCGACTTACATCAGCTTTGAAATTCCGCAACCGCAAGCCCAAACCATTCCGTTTGCACCGATTTTGCAATCGGGGGAATTTCGCAACGCCGACTATGCTCTGCCGATTCTGATTGGTGTAAATATGCACGGCAAACCGATTATGAAAGATTTGAGCAAAATGCCGCATTTGCTGGTAGCCGGCACTACCGGTTCGGGCAAATCCGTAGGGCTCAACTCTTTTATTCTGTCGCTTATCAACAAAAAGCGCCCTGACGAGCTCAAACTGATTTTGGTGGATCCGAAACGCATTGAGTTCAGTATGTATAACAACCAACGCTATATGCTGTGTCCGGCGGTTACGGATATGAGTATGGCCGCTCGTTGGTTGGAAAAACTTTGCGATGAAATGAATGCCAGATATGCCGTGTTTGAAAAAAATATGGTACGCAACATTGGCGAATATTTGGCCAAAGGCAACAAAATGCCCTACATTGTTTGCGTAATTGATGAATTTGCCGACCTGATTCTGTTTGATAAAAACGTTGAAAAACAAGTGCAGATTTTGGCGCAAAAATCACGCGCGGCCGGTATTCATCTGGTAATTGCCACCCAACGCCCGTCGGTTGATGTTATAACCGGCGTAATCAAAGCTAATTTGCCGACACGTCTTTCGTATAAAGTTTCTTCTCCGGTCGATTCCATGACCATTCTGAACACCGACGGCGCCGAAGATTTGCTCGGCCGCGGCGATTCGCTGTTGCTGGAAGAAAACGGCACCTTAACCCGCGCGCTCGGCGCTTATGTTTCCAATGACGACATAATGAATCAGCTTCTGCCGTATCGTTGCGAGATGAAAGACATTGACTATTCCGGCATTATTACCGGTACCCAAATTCAAGAACAAACCGCAGAGTATATCGCGCAGCAGGAAAAAGCCAAGGAAGATGCCTTAAATGCCGGCAAGCCGATGGGCTTTACCGCTAAGGTTAAGGCTTGGTGGAACAAGCTTGGCAAACCGATGCAACGCCGTATCATCAATATCGGCATTGCCTTTGTTATGGCTCTTATTTCCGGCAAAAAGTCGGCAAAAAAGGGAACGTTGCAAACTGCAACCGATGCCGCGGTAAAATCAGCCAAACGCTCGGTAAAAACTCAGGCTAAAAATGCCATCACCAAGGCTGTTTTGGATTCTCTGAATAAAAAATAGAAAAAAAACTAAATCACGCATGACCGGTTTGCACCACAAACCGGTCAAATTTTATGCCCAGTTCGTCAACCGCACGCTGCCACTTTTCTTCATCTTTGGTGCGGAACAAAAGTTCCTTGTTGCCGTCAATCACCAGCCAATCGTTATTGTAAATTTCCGCCTCCAGCTGTTTCGGCTGCCAAAAAGAATAGCCGAGCGCCACCAGTTTATCGTCCGGCCCGTGGTTAAAAGCGATGTCGGCAATAATCTCCGTGGTGGAAGAAATGGCGATACCGTTGCCCACCTCAATTGTGCCGTCTTTAAAATAATCGGTGGAATGTAAAACCATGCCCCTAACCTGCTCCAACGGCCCTCCGGTATAGAGGTTAATTTCGTTGAGGCGTTCATAACTTTGGAGCGGCAACTGCATGGTCAAATCCGAAAAAGTATATTTATCGAGCGGCTTGTTGATAATAACCCCCATGGCCCCGCGTTTGGTATGCGAGCAAATATAAACCACCGAGCGCTCGAAAACATCGTCATCTTGCAAAGATGGCGTTGCTACCAAAAACTTGCCGGTTAAGGCATATTTATCCTCAAAATTATCCATCAACGTTACCGTTAAATATTGCTTTGTTTACCTTTTAAGTGTATCATAAGTTTAAATATATTAAAAGGAAAAAACACCAGATGAAACACTTATTTTGCTATATAGTTTTCTTTTTATTATTTTTCAACAGTTTTGTTGTTTTCGGCGCGGCTCCGAATTTGCCCGAAGATTTTGAAGGCAAGGTAACCAGACAGCGTGCCGAAGAATACGCCTTAAATCCGAACACCCGCCCGCAGTTGGCTCAGCTTATGTTTATGCTCTATGAGGTTGGTGAATATCTTTATAAAAAATACCCGATAGAAGAATTTGAAAATGAAGATTTTATCGAAAATTTGCGACCGTTTTTTCCTGAAGACAACGACGACGAATTGCAAGAGTGGCGCCATTTTTTCCGTCGCTCTTTCACCTTGTATAAAAAAGGCCGAGATGTTTATATGCAATTTGCGCAAAGATATTTGGTTCCGCACACCTATCGCAAAGTGCATCACGCTTCCGAATACGACCACTACGGCGAAGTTCCGTATATGAAAGCCGCCGACGGCAAATTCTTCAAGGTTTACAACTTCAAAAAATTCATCTCCTACGGCCAGAGTGAAGACGAGCGCAACGCTATTTCCGACTTTGAACGAGCGCAAAAAGATAATCCCGACGTTTTAACCCAAATCGACCGCATTGCCGAAAAAATAGAATGGAAAAAACTTTTGCTCTACGGCACTTATTATAAAAATCCGCTGTTTTCCGAATTGGGCGAAAGCGCGACATTGCAAGGCGAAAACGTTAAAATCCGCCTTTTGTCGCAAAACATTTATACCGAGCAAAAAGATGAGCTTTATTTCGGGTTGCACATTATGCCGGATAACGGAATGTTTGTGCTGGCCAACAATTTATCTCCTTCACTGAAAAAACCCGTTGCCGATTTTTCGCTTTCCGAAAACGTGGCCGCGGCCGAGTTGTTGTATCCGATACCGATATACACCAACGTGTTGCCGTATGCCCACAAATATTTCGGCGATTTTATGTTGCCGATAAAAGTGCGTTTGGCGGATAACAAACAACCGGTAACCTTAAGAACATCGGGCAGTATCACTTTATGCAATTTAAAAATGGATTGCCGACAACAACCGTTTTTCTTTGAGCTGAAATTGGACGTTTCCGGAACGGATTTGTTCAGCAACGGCTACAAGAATTTCTTCTTTCAATCGCTGAATCGCATACCGTCGGACGATATTTCCGAGCTCAAGTTGCAAGATTTCAGCGTGAAGCAAAACAAAGTCGGACAAACTTTGTTGCTGGTGTTTAAAACCAAAAAGAAAGTCGGCTCGTTCTATTTATTTTTGGAAGATAACGAAGGCTACACCAAATTTTATAACCCGCGCTACACCCTCCAAAACGGCAAAATATACGCCTATATCGAAGCTCAGAACGAGGGCAAACCGCTAAATCTGGCTCGCTCGGAATACACCGTTTCGGCCAATCTTAACAACCGCTTTTTATATCGCAAGGCTCTGGTGCCGGAAGCGGCATTTACCGATGCACCGTCGGCCGATAAATATTTGATGCTGTTTTACGCGTTTTTATGCGGTTTGGGGCTGTTGTTAACGCCGTGTTCTCTGGCCTTATTTATACTGATGATAACCGTCACGCGCCACGTTTTTCGCCAAAAACAAATCGCACCGCTTCGCAGTATAATCATGTTTTTAAGCGGCACTTTTATTGCCTTTATCTTTTTGGCGTTTATGCCGTTTAAGGTGCAAAACTTTATCGCGGTTTGGGGCACACAATTCAGCCGCTCCGGCTATTTTGCGGCAATATTATTCGGTACGGTCGCGTTTGCGGCATTGTTGCCGACGATGCTCGGTCTTATCAAAGAAATCGGTAACAAATACTTCAAAACAACTTTACTAAGCCTCGGTTTGCTGAGCGTTTGGGGGGCAACTTTGTTTACTCTGCCTTATTTGTCTGACACCCTATCTTACGCCTTTTCCGGCGGTTTCAAGCGCTATTTTTCGACCATCTTTGCCATGTTTGTCGGCTTTGCGGCGCCGTGTTTATTGTTGCTTAATCCGCACAACGCCCTTTGGCGCTTTATCGAACTGCATATTCGCCACACGGAAAAAACTCTGAAAATAATACTGTATTTAGCCGCGGCGTGGTATTTATTGCTCATATTGTTGCCAAACGGTTGGGTATTCACTCTCGGTTTAGCCTTAATAACCGTTGTCATCGGCTTTATCTGCGGTATTTTTCAAAAGTTTTGGGAATACACCGACGGCGTTTTGGACGAGAGCATCTCGCGCCAAAATTTGCATAAAATCGTGCGCGGCAGTTACGTACTTTGCAGCGTTTTATTGCTTGCGGCCGTCATTTTGGGCGCCCATACGGTGGGCCGTCATCAAATTGCCTATTATAATCAAAACCGTGCGGATACTGCCCAAGAGGTCGATTTCGGCGCCGTGGAAGAAACCTTAAAAAATAACGAGCCGGTATTGGTGATTATAAATGCGCCGTGGTGCTTAACGTGCCAGATTAACGAGCATTTCCGCTTAAACAGCGTGGTGATGGAGCGCCTGCAAGCACGTTTCAAGCTGAAGATAATCAAAGTAGATGTGAACAAAGGCTCGGGAAAACTCAACGCTTACATGCACAAATACGGCCGAAACGATTTGCCTTTTTACGTGCTTTACACGCCGCTGATTAAAGAAGGATTGGTGTTGCCTCCGACCATTCAGGCCGAAGAAATCAACCGCATCCTGTCGCACGAATATTTCAATGCGCTTTAGGTTTTTATAAATTAACACAAAGGTAAATTTTTCTCTTTACTTTTAAAAAACGGTATGATATACAAGTTTTGTTTTTGGGGTTGTAGCTCAGTTGGGCGCGAGGATAAAAACAGCCTTAAAATGCTGTTTTTACCACAAGCGGCGAAGTTTTCTTAATAAGCAAGGAAAGCGGCAGCGACCGAAGCGAATTTAGAAAACGAGTGACCGAAGCGAGCA
>JAFXPE010000016.1 GCA_017528205.1 Alphaproteobacteria bacterium
CCTCTGCTCTACCAACTGAGCTATCTGACCATCGGTACGAAGTGCTTTATAATATAGTTTTTTTTAAATGTCTATACTTTTTTTACATCATTGTGCATTTTTTACATCATTGTGCATTTTTTACATCATTGTGCATTTTTTATTTTCGCTTTTCACTGTTTTTATAATTTTTAATCCGAAAACAAAACAACCGGAGCTTTAATCTCTTAAATAAACAACTTTATCCACCGCAGGTAAAATTATCAAAAAATTGCAAAAATCGCTCATTTTTTGCGTTTTTTTAGATAAAATTGGCTAAAAATGACATATTTTTGTTGTTTTTTTGCAAAAATAGGATATAGATACCGCTATGTGATATCAATTAAAGGAAAGAAGGATAAATATGGCAAATCAAATTGATACTAAAACTATCAGCAAATTGGCTGAAATCCTTGATAAAAACCAACTTTCGGGATTAAATTACGAAGACGAAAATTGCAAAATTTCATTAACCAGAGAACTCAGCTGCAACTATGTGCCGTCTTACGCTCCGGCTCCGATTGCACCGGCAATATCTGCTCCGGTTTCGGTTGAAGAAACAAAAGAAGAAGAGGATTACAGCAATTCGCCGAATGCCGTCAAATCTCCTATGGTTGGCGTTGTTTATCTGTCCAGCAACCCTAATTCTCCGACCTATGTCAAAGAAGGTGACACAGTTGCCGCCGGAGATACCGTTTGCCTGATTGAAGCCATGAAAACGTTCAATCCGGTAAAAGCTCACAAATCCGGCCGTGTTACCAAAGTTTTGGTAGAAACCGGAGAACCGGTTGAATACGGCGAACCGCTTGTTATCATTGAATAAAATACAGGATACAATATGTTTGAAAAAGTTTTAATTGCCAATCGCGGAGAAGTTGCCTTGCGTATCCATCGCGCTTGTCGTGAAATGGGGATTCGCACGGTTGCCGTTCATTCCGAAGCCGATGCCAACGCTATGCACGTCAGACTGGCAGATGAAGCCGTCTGTATCGGTCCGGCACGCTCGACCGATTCGTATTTGAATAAACCGGCCATAATTTCCGCCGCGGTTATTACCGGTGCCGACGCCATTCACCCCGGATTCGGCTTTCTGTCCGAAAATGCAGACTTTGCCGAAATGGTGGAAAAACACGGCATAACTTTTATCGGCCCGACCGTTGAACAAATGCGCCTGATGGGCGATAAAATTACCGCCCGCAAGGCTGCCAAAGAAGCCGGTTTGCCGATAACTGAGGGATCTCCGGCTTTGGAAAGCGTTGATGACGCCAGACAATGGGCGGAAAAAATCGGCTATCCGATTATTATAAAGGCCAAAGACGGCGGCGGCGGCAAAGGAATGAAAATTGCCTTTTCCGACGAAGACATAGAAGAAGCATTTACTATGGCTAAAGCCGAAGCCAAAGCCTCTTTTCCGAGTGACGTGGTATATATGGAAAAATATTTGCAACATCCGCGCCATATTGAAATTCAAGTGCTGGCCGACAAATACGGCAATGTGGTGCATTTGGGCGAGCGCGATTGCTCGATTCAGCGTAACAATCAAAAGGTTATTGAAGAATGCCCTTCGCCGGCGCTTAATCAAGATCAACGTCAGGAAATCGGCGAAATCGTCCGCAAAGCCATTGCCAAAATCGGTTATTGCAACGCCGGAACGCTTGAGTTTTTGTATGAAAACGGCAAGTTTTATTTTATGGAAATGAACACGCGTTTGCAGGTGGAACACCCGATAACCGAGGCTGTTACGGGGATAGACATTGTAAAGGAGCAAATTCGCATCGCTTCCGGAGCGCATTTGGGATACACCCAAGAAGATATCAAATTTAACGGTCACGCCATTGAATGCCGCATAAATGCCGAAGATCCGCAGACTTTTACACCGTGTCCGGGCAAAATAACCGAATGGCACGCGCCGGGAGGACTTGGAGTGCGTGTTGATTCGGAAATTTATTCCGGTTACGAAATTCCGCCGTTTTACGACAGCATGATTGCCAAACTCATTGTCCACGCCAGCACCCGCAACGCCGCATTGATGCGCTTGCGCCGCGCTTTGGAAGAGTTTGTGATTATGGGCGTAAAAACCACTATTCCGTTGCATCAGGAAATTATTTCTCAGCCGGAATATCTTGACGGACAATACGACATTCATTGGTTGGAAAACTTTATGAAAAAACAGGAAGAACCAACCGAATAGTCGCACAAAATCTCTTTATGCCCGACTTGTTCGGGCATTTTTTTTGCGAGCTGACGCGTATATTCAGCGCAAAAACAAAACATTAAGAATCTTTTTTTCAATCCGTTGTTTACTTTTTCAAATTTTATCCTATAATGGGCTGAATAATTGAAGGACGGCAATGTTTAACAAACTTTGGGCAAAAGTAATCAACACCAATTTCATTCGCGACTACCGACAGATGTGGCCGTATATTCGTCCGTATTGGGGACGAGCTCTGGCTGCAGTTTTAATTACCATTCCGGTCGGTGCACTCGATGCGGTTATCGCTTGGGCGCTGAAACCGTATATGGACGTGATGATGATTGAAAAAAACACCAACACGATATGGATACCGATTGTTATCGTCGGCTTTAGTGCCGTGCAGGGAATTCTGACTTTTACCGCCTTGTATTTAAACACATGGGTAGGCCGCAAAATTGCCAACGACGTTAAGATAGATTTGTTCGGCAAACTTCTGCGTTTTGACGCCAATTACTTTGACACCAACACTTCCGGCAATATAATCATGCGCTTTAATAACGATGTTGAAGCGGCTTGCAGCGGCTTGTTAAACAACCTCAAACAGTTTTGCACGCGCTTTTTTTCCTCTATTTCGCTTATTGCCGTGTTGTTTTACAATTCGTGGCAGTTGGCTTTGATTGCCGTAACCGTGTTGATATGCGCCCTGTTGCCGTTAACTCGGGTGCGCAAAAAAATCAAAGACATCAATCAGCAAACCGTGTATACCAATGCCGATGTTGCCACCCAATATAACGAGGCCTACGGCGGCAATCGGGTAATTTGCTCTTACAATTTGTACGACTATGAAAATTCGCGTTTTGACGCCACACTCAAAAGAGTTTTCAAACTCGGCATCAAAATGGTGCAACGTACCGGCATGCTTTCGCCGTTTATGCATTTTGTGGTGTCGCTCGGTATCGCTCTGGTTATCTGGACCGGCAGCTATTTGATTGTTTCACAACAAATCACAGCCGGCAATTTTGTTTCGTTCATTGCTGCACTGATTTTGCTTTATAATCCGATAAAGGGTATCGGCAACAGCTTTAACAATGTGCAAATTGCCCTGCTTTCCATGGAGCGGGTGTTTGAGCTGATGCAGGCTGTACCGGCGGTTTGCAATCGTCCCGACGCCAAAGAATTGCAAAAGGTCAGCAAAGGCATTGAATATAAAGACGTCAGTTTTGAATATGCCGAAAACAAGCCGGTGTTGCAACACATTGATTTGCAAATCAAAAAAGGCGAAACCATTGCGTTGGTCGGCAATTCCGGCGGCGGAAAATCAACTTTTGTAAATTTGTTGCCGCGCTTTTACGACGTTACCGACGGAAAAATTATGATAGACGGCGAAGATATCCGCAATTATACGTTGGAATCTTTGCGCGACAAAATTGCCATTGTGTTTCAGGACAATTTCCTGTTTTCCGGCACCATCCGCGACAACATATTACTCGGCAACGAAAACGCCACGACGGAAGAATTGCAACGTGCGGTTGAAGCGGCGTATGTCGACGATTTTATCAAAGATATGCCGCAAGGTTTGGATACCGATATCGGCGAGCGCGGAACTCTGCTTTCGGGCGGACAAAGACAGCGCATAGCAATTGCCCGCGCCTTTATTAAAAAAGCCCCTATCGTTATATTGGACGAAGCCACCTCGGCGCTTGACAACAAATCAGAAGCCAAAGTGCAGAAAGCCATTGAAAATTTAATGCAAGACCGTACGGTTATTGTGATTGCGCACCGGCTTTCCACCATTCGTCATGCCGATAAAATTGTGGTGATTAACAACGGCAAAATAGCCGAATACGGCACTCACGAAGATTTGGTGCAAAAGCCTGACGGAGTTTATGCCGCGCTGTATAAAGCCCAATTAAAATAGACAGTTTCAAACTATAATTAACATATTTATTAATTCTAAAAATTTACTATTATGAACTGGATTAAACGTGTTTTTTGGGCGTGCAAAATCAGATTTGGCACGTTGGAAGCCAAAGATTTGGAACATCTTTGCGCCATTTATGACACCTTTCAGGACCCTAAAGAAAAATCCGCTTGGATTAGTCTGCACGCGTGGAAAAAGCTTACCTGTAAAGAGTGTAAAAACTTTCTGGAGCTTTATTTAAAACACCACACGGCCGACGAGGGTTTGTTGAAAATCGACTGGATTATGAAAAACGAGCACATTCGCCACGCATATTTGCACAGCTTGTGTTCGCGCGACATTCCGCTGACGCCGGCCGAAGAAGATTGGATTTTGGATTGCGGTGAATCCGGTGCCCTGAGATGTTTGCGCCATCAGTTGTCGCCCGATAGCGAATTGGAGCTTCTCCTCAGCGAGCAATTTCCGGCCATGGACAGCTACGTTGTCGGCCATCAGTTGAGTCCGTCCGGTGAGGCCTTATTGGCCAAACGAGCCGCCGACTGCAACTATCCCGAACGCGCCGTGTCGTATCGCAAAATTTTGGAGCAATATTTCCGCGCACAGCAAGAATTTCACAATCGCAAGGTGTTCACCTCTTTTGAGGCTCTGTGGGAGTTGTTCGGCTCGGAAGATAACGAACAGTTTATCTGGAAGATTATCGACCGTTGCAACATCGGCGCGCAAACTTTGGAAAACTCGATTATTCGCCGCATGGCTTGGGGAATGTCGCCGAAGTATTTGGAGGGCTATTT
Source organism: Alphaproteobacteria bacterium (assembly GCA_017528205.1). Lineage (GTDB taxonomy): Bacteria > Pseudomonadota > Alphaproteobacteria > RF32 > CAG-239 > RUG410. The sequence goes on from JAFXPE010000016.1 coordinate 4,925, forward strand.
GGTGCAAAGCTATATTGCCGACAAAGACCTTATTGCCGAGTTGTTCCGTCAGGGATTGTCCGAAAAGTTGCAAAACCTGATTGTTCTGTCTTCGATGCGCCGCTCGATTCATCAGCTGCTAGGCTATTCTCTGTATGGCGATATCGATGATTGGCACGATGATGAGCGCAATGTCTATGTGGCCTTTGACCGCGAAGCCAACGCCAAAAAGCGAATGGCTGATTTGTTGGAATTTGTGCGTCCGCGCCTTGCCAACGGTGAGGTTTCTCCGGCAATGGCGGTTTGGGTGGCCGAGCGCTGTCCCGAACTGGCACAAGAGGCGATGCTGAACATGGTGCTGTTTGAAAAGAAGATACGCGGATTGGCTGATTCGCCCTATCTTCTGTATCATCAGCTTGGCAACGCGTTTCCGTATTGATTAAAAGCAAAGACACTTCCGCCGGCGGAGGTGTCTTTTCTTTTTGTTAACAAAGGTGTATATAACCTTGTTATAAATCGGTGGAATATTCGTTAATAACCTGTTGATATAATGTGTAAAAATTTGTTGATAACTCTGTGTATAACCTGCGGATAAGCCCGGTATAAATTGTGAATAACTCTGTTGATATGCGGTTGAAAAATGCGCAAGAATGACGGAAAAATATGGCTCTGTATGACGATATGTACCGAAAAATCACTTGCTTAAGCTATACACCACTTTGAGGGCATCGGCGGCTGATGAGGTGATTCCGCCGGCATAACCGGCACCCTCGCCGCACGGATACAGCCCCTTGATATTGCTTTGCATTGTTTCGTTGCGCACAATTCGCACCGGCGACGAACTGCGAGTTTCCACGCCGGTCAACACCGCGTCGGGAGCATCGAAACCGCGCAATTTTTTACCCATTTCCGCCAATCCGGCCCGCATTGCTTCGGCAATTTCCGCCGGATACAGCGCGCCGAAGTCACTCCAATTCACGGCCGGAGCATAACTCGGCACAACCGATCCGCCGCCGACACTTGCTTTAGAGTGCAAAAAATCCCCCGCCAACTGCGCCGGCGCCCGATAATCTCCTCCGCCCAAAGCAAAAGCGCGTTCTTCCAATTTGCGCTGAAAATACATACCGGCCAAAGGATGCGGACTGGCAAAATCAGCCTCGCCGACGCCCACCAACAACGCCGCATTGGCGTTTTCTCCGGCGCGGGCAAATTCACTCATACCGTTGGTAACCACCCGCCCCTTTTCCGACGCCGCCGCTACCACCGTTCCGCCCGGACACATGCAAAACGTATAAACCGAGCGCCCGTTCGGCAAATGCACCGCCATTTTATAATCGGCCGCCCCCAAATACGGACTTTTTGCCGCCGCACCGTATTGCGCGCGGTTAATGTCGGCTTGCTTATGTTCGATTCTGGCTCCCACCGAAAACGGTTTCTGTTCCATATGAACACCGGCGCGGTGCAACATTTCAAAAGTATCGCGCGCGCTGTGGCCGATAGCCAAAAACAAACGCGTGGCTTCCAACTCATAAGCTTCGACTCCGCAACGAACTTTTATTCCCTGCAGGCGAGAATCCTTAATGATTAAATCTTCCAAACAATGATTGAAACGATATTCGCCGCCCAAAGCCTCGATTTTTTTGCGAATATTACGCACCACCAAGCGCAAGTTATCGGTGCCGATGTGCGGCTTGGCTAAATACAAAATTTCCGCAGGCGCACCGGCGGCGTATAATTCCTGCATAACTTTGGCGGTGAACTTATCTTTTTTAATGCCGCTCATCAGCTTGCCGTCAGAAAAAGTGCCGGCACCGCCCTCCCCGAATTGCACATTGGTTTCGGTGTCGAGCTTGCCGATTTTCCAAAATGTTTCCACAATTTTTTGCCGCGCATCAACATCGGCTCCGCGTTCCAAAATAATCGGTCGCAAACCGGCCTCAGCCAAGGCGATTCCGGCAAACATTCCGGCCGGACCGCTGCCCACAACCACCGTCCGTACGCCGTCATCGGGCAAATCAAACACCAACTTTTCTTCCGGCAACAATTGTTCCACATCTTTATCGCACACAACCGGCACTTGCGGCTCGCAATCTATGCTATACACAAAATGCACGTTTTGCTTATTGCGGGCATCAACCGACTTTTTCGCCACCTTGAAGTTGTGCAAATCCGCCGCTGAGCACCCCAGCTTTTCCGCGGCTATGCGGCGCAATTCCTCAACATCGGCATTCAGCGGCATTTTAATATTGTTTATGCGTAACATTTTTCCCTACCTTGCTACGCATCATAAACAAAAAATCGCAACTCCGCAACTATTCTTTTTGAGCCGTATCACTTTCGGGGCGCCACATTTGCCACAAAGCTCGGCGGTAAATCCACAAATTTATCAAGCCCAAAGCAAACGCCAACGAGCCGAATACATACAAGAAAAAATACCAGTTGAAATCATCGGCCGTCAACATAACGTCTTGCCCGCGAACCCTCAGAAAAAACAAAGCCGTAAACAGCAAAAAACCGGCGCAAATAAAGGCCGAAGTCCAAATTTTTTGCAACAAATTTTCTTTAATCAGCATCGCCGTCACAACATACAAAAACAACAGTGCCGCCAGCAAATAAATTTCCATATTTTCCCCCTGTTGCCGATAAAATAATCATCGTAAAAACAAATTCAATCCCGAATTTTGCGGTTGTTGCGAAATATTTATCATCGACCACGAAATAATGCTTGACATTTGCCTTGTATTATGCCAAAAAACCTATGTATTTGCTGGATACGTCTGTTTTGATTCGGGTAAGGTCCGCAACACCGCCGGATTGAAGCAAGACACTTGTTGTATAAAGAACAAGAAAGGAGAGATGGCAGAGTGGTTTAATGCAGCGGTCTTGGAATCGAAGCGAAGCGCAGATTGGGTATGAGCGAAGTTCCAAGAACGAGCGAAATAGCCTAAATCGTCGTTGAAACGAAGTTTCAATACGGTTTTCTGGAATGCCTCAAGTTTTGTTGTTCTTAATACAAACGGAGAGATGGCAGAGTGGTTTAATGCAGCGGTCTTGGAATCGAAGCGAAGCGCAGATTGGGTATGAGCGAAGTTCCAAGAACGAGCGAAATAGCCTAAATCGTCGTTGAAACGAAGTTTCAATACGGTTTTCTGGAATACCTCAAGTTTTGTTGTTCTTAATACAAACGGAGAGATGGCAGAGTGGTTTAATGCAGCGGTCTTGAAAACCGTCGAGGGGGCGACCCCTCCAAGAGTTCGAATCTCTTTCTCTCCGCCAATTAAAAAGCACCCGAAAGGGTGCTTTTTTTTGTTAGTCCCTCAAGTGAGATTTGAACTCTTGGAAAGAGCTGGAGGAAAACAAACAACCTCAAAATGTTGTCTGTTGACGACAGGCGAAGGTTGCTTTTGAGCAAGCAAGCGTAAGCGACGCACAGCGAAAAACTTGCAACCAAGTGACCGAAGCTTAAATTTTCTGCTGAAAAAATGATAAAAGTAAATTTAAGCAAGACGACTTCAAGCGAAAGGCAGACGGGAGTATGCCGGTCGACGTCAGCCGCTCTTTCAATAGTTGCTTGATTTATTTCCCGCAAAATGCTATAATATCCCTCAAAGGGGGAATATCATGCAAAAGGATATCCAAAATAAATTAAGACAGTTGCGAAAGGATAAATTCCTGATTGTCGTTGATTTTGCCGGTACACTATTTGCCTTGGGAATGGATAAAGACCACATTAAAGACCCCTTTATTCCCGCCGATGCCGAAGTTGTAAAAGGCGCAAAAGAGCTTGATCCGAGCGGTTGCCTCAACAAAAAATTGAAGCCTTTTCAAAAAGGTGTTGAATACGGTTGGACGGTTATTCCCTCCGTTGCCCGCTTGTTGCACGAAATACAAGGGATAAATGTAATTGCCAGTAGCGTTGCCGATGATGCCGAGCAGGTTTCGTTGCAAAAGACGGCCTGCAAAGATAATCATATCCGCATCAAGCACATTATGACCAAAAATGCCGACGCCATTGTCGGTATGGGTTACAAACCCTCGACCATCGTGGTATTGGGGGATACTTCAAGCGATGTTTTAATGGCGGAAAAAATTGCGGAATTGTCGCCGCGGGCTCATGTTATATGCGGTTTTACGCCATCGGGCATGGAACAGCAAAAGACCGTTTCGGAAACGCTGAACAAACATCACCCCAACATAGAATTTATTGCCGGAGAAAATTGGAGCACCGTCATTCGCCGGTTGCGAAAACAACTGCCGATAAAAAGCCGCCACCTTTACCAGTTCAAAAAATTCCGCAAACAAGGGAAACACGCCAAAATGCAAAATTTTTGCCCACGAATGCAAAACAGCCGTTAATTTTGGATTTTACGAACGATTCCCGTTTTGCCGTCAACTTCCACCATTTCGCCGTCCTGAAACAAGGTTGTGGCATTTTTGGTGCCAGTAACGCACGTTTTTTTAAATTCCCTCGCTAAAATGGCGGCATGACACAAAATACCGCCCTCGTCGGTTACAAATGCCGCGGCCTTTTCCAAAGCAATAATCACCGAAGGCCACGTCATCGGGCAAATAATTACATCGCCGCGCCGAACTTTGCCGATTTCGTTAATATCCAGCAATATTCGCGCCGGACCGCGTGCCGTTCCCGCATAAGCAACCGTTCCCCGAACCTGACTGTCTGCCGCATCCGTTTTGATATCCGGCAACACAAATTGCTTTAAAGCTTTTGCTATTTCTCGCGGCGTATCAACCACTTTGCGCTCGTCGCCGAAACGATACCACAGCCATTCATTATCCTTCCGAAGCTTAAAATCGCCTTCTTGCTGATACCAAGCGATAATTTCATCCGGTGTCATATTGCGAAAATCAAACCCTTTATAACCGAAAGGTCGGCCGATTTTATCGAATATCGCCATAAAGCTCTGACTGAGCCAATGATACATATCCAAAATGTGTGTACGCAAGAAATTGGCCTCTTTAACAAAGGCAATAAACTCTTTTTCAAAAGCGGTAAAACGATATTGCTTAAAAATGCTTTGCACCGACTTTTTATCCGCAGCCACATCTTTGGCAAAGAAATTGTTGCCGGATTGCAAGTTTTCTTTCAAACGCCGAATTACCTCGTCTGCGGTCATAAAATTGCCATGCATTGCCCGCACCGTAACACCCGAAAATTTGCTTAAATGCTCGGCGATAAGCTGATTTATTTTTTCGTCAGCTTCCCAATTTTTTATTTTACGCGCATTTTCCAATATGTTTTGCATTGACTGATTTTCCCGCTCAATACGCGTTAAATCCTCATTTGCCGATAAAATCAGCATTTTTTCGGTAATGTCGGAAATTTTTTTCTTGGTCAGCAAATTTAATAAATCCGCCGATACAATATCCGACAAATCCATCAGCATATCCACCATAACCATTTCAAAATGCATACGGCCGCAAACAGCATTGAGCATATTTTCCAATTCGTGCGGAGTTGGCAATTTTTCGCCATAGCGGGCAAAAGTTTTTTGATAAAAGCGAAAGTTGCGCCGGCAAATTTTCCCTACTCTGAAAAACGCCGAAAAATCACGCCTTTTATAGGCCCAATAATAAGCATCTCGACTCTCTGCCGTAAATTTGTGCGAATAGCATAAATGCTGTTCGGCATAAGCCGCCGCATCCACATCCGCCACATAGGGATATTTGAAATATTTTTCAATCAGTTTGGTCTGCCCCATCAACCCTTCAAAGCCGTCTTGCGTAAACAACGGAATGCTGTGCCTTTCCCAAACTTTGGGCACTCGATAGTCTTTTTCGGCATTATTGAGAGTGGTTATCGGTCTGGCCTGCAAAATGTAAATCTTCCGATTTTTAACCGCAAATTCCACGTCCACGGGAAAGTTATAAAATTTTTCGATTTTTGCCACAACGGCCCCGAGTTTCAACAGCGTTTCGGCCGAGAGTTTTGGCTTATTTTGCTTATCACGCGGTATATCACGCCAAACCAGCTCCCCGTTTTTGAGGCACAATTTACGCGTTTGAATTTCGTGCGTTTGCTTTAAGATGCGTCCGGTTTTATGCAGTAAATACTGGTCAGGGGTGATGGTTCCGGAAACAATGGCTTCGCCCAAACCGAAAACCGCATTGACCGATATTTCGTTGATATTTTGCGTGAGCGGATTGACCGAAAACGCCACTCCGGCCGCATCGGCGGAAATCATTTCCTGTATTATCACGGCAACCGAAGTCTTATCAAGAATATCGGCATCATACGCCAAAGTTCGTTCTGAAAAAAGTGAAGCCCAACAAAGTTTGATTTTTTCCGCTAAATCGTTTTTGTTGACATTCAAAAAGGTGTCCAATTGTCCGGCCCACGCTTTATCCGCGGCATCTTCGCAAGCGGCAGAGGAACGAACTGCCGCAAGCGGAGAATGCAACCGCGCAAAATGCCGCATTATATCTTGCGTATCCGCTCTGTTCAGCGGCGCCGCCATAATCAATTCTTTGATTTGCTTTGATTTGCTGAAGCAATCCCCTTTTGCGGAGATTATTTTTTGAATTTTGCTTTTTAACTTATTTTCCCGAATGAAGGCATCAAAAGTATCTGCCGTAACAACAAATCCGTTCGGGACGGAAAAACGTTTAATCAGACGTCCCAAAGAATAGGCTTTTCCCCCGACCGAATATCGGTCCGCGGAGGTAATTTGTTTTAGTGTTTTCAGCATATTTTCTCCACCCGACAAGTGTAATGCAAATTGGTGTAAAATCAGTTAAATTGTCACAACGGAAAAAACTTTTATTTTGCCGTTTTCTAAGCACAAAAAAAACTCGGTGAAAATTTCCACCGAGTCTTTTCATTCAAAAACTGAAATTATTTTACGACTTTGGCAACCTGTTCGGTAATGTCATCACCGCCGTAAATGGTTGTACCTTTAGCCAAAACCAAAGTATAGCCTAACTTCTTAGCTTCATTGGTAATGGTTTCGGTAATGCTGGCATCAACTTTTTGCAAAGCAGCAGCGTATTGCTGAGCCAATGCTTCTCTCTTTTGAGCAAATTCTGCATTGTATTGTTGTAACAAAGCATTTTTCTTTTCTTCGTCTTTTTGCTTGTTAACCGCAGCTTGAGCATCTTGCAACCACTTGGTTAATTCCTGAGCCTTGGCATTTTGTTCTGCCTGAAGAGCTTTAACTTGTTCAGAATTGCTGACAACCGCAGCCAAATCAACCACGGCTACCTTTGTCTGAAACTTGCAAGCTGTGCACAAACCTAAAGTTAAAGTAGCAACCAATGCCAATAAAATCGATGTTTTTTTCATTATAAAATTCCTTTCAGAGTAGTTTTCTATTGTGTTATACTCACTTTTTTTCATATTTTCAAGATAATAATAAATGTTTTATCACATATGCTGAGTTTTTAACGCTTATTCATTAATATTTATTTAAAGTTCGCAAGAAATTTCCGGCCTAAACGCCATATTTTTAACTACTCCGAAGCAATCAGGTCCTTAATGACCTCTCCGGCCGCAATCAGCCCCGCCACCGGCGGTACAAACGAAACCGAGCCCGGAATTTGTCGCCTTGCGGAATTATCATCGGCTATGGTTTCGCGCGGCTTTAGCGGCTTTTCTTTTGAATACACCACCTTCAAGTGTTCAATGCCGCGCTTGCGTAATTCTTTGCGCATAACGTGCGCCAACGGACAAACCGAGGTCTTGTAGATATCCGCCACTTCAAACGCCGCGGCGTCTAACTTGTTGCCGGCCCCCATCACCGAAACAATCGGCACCCCGGCCTCTTTTGCGGCCACCACCAAGCCGATTTTGCCGGCCACCGTATCAATGGCGTCAACCACGTAATCGTACTGTGAAAAATCAAACTGTGCGGCATTTTCCGGCAAAAAAAACGTTTTGTGCGCCCTTACCTGACATTCCGGATTTATCTCCGCCACTCGCTCTGCCGCCACCTCAACCTTATATTTGCCAACTGTTTTATGCGTGGCCAAAAGCTGACGATTAAGGTTGCTTAGGCTGAAACAATCGTTGTCAATCAAGTCGATTGCACCGATTCCCGCCCGCGCCAACGCTTCAACCGCATAACCTCCCACTCCGCCGACGCCAAACACGGCAACGCGCGCTTTTTGCAACTTTTCGAGAGCGGCATTTCCCAACAACAATTCGGTTCGCGAAAATTGATTAGACATTTGTTTTCCTTTTCCGTTTGTTGTATTTGTGGCACAAAGCCGTTTAACAATCAAGCAGAAAATTTACATATTTGGCGGAAAATTAACTTCATTTTTACAATCTGCGTTATATATTTACTGTGGAGAAAGAAAATGGCTCAAAAATCGTTATTCAAAAGCTTCTTAAATTTATTCACGACGGATTCGGGCTCCAAGAGTTATCGCAATATTTCCGCCGACAAGGCTATCAGCCTGCAAAATGAATATATTGCGGCCAACGAAGCCGATATTTCTCGCTCGCGCCCGCCGTATGCGGATATTATCAACCAACTGCGCTCCAACAAAAACGAGGTTTTGAACGCGGCGGCATATTACATCAGCCGCATTTCTCGCAACGAGCCGTCTTATACCGATGAGATTATCGCCGAATTGAACGGTCTGCTCAAACAATCGCGGATTTCTTTGCAAAATCGGCAAATCATCAAAAATCTCATTCAAAATATCACTCCTAACCGCGCCGAATAAAAAAGGCGCACGGCCGCGCATTTTACTCCACGGCCGTTGCCGACGATAACCCCATTAAAATAACGACTTGGCGGTGTTGGTAACGGTATCAACCGTCTTAAACAGGTTGTTCCAGCCCGACTGGTTGGCATTGGTTTTCCGCGCTTCTATACCCTGTTGCGCGTTATAAAGATTTGCCATATTATCATATCCCGAAACCGCTCCGTTCAGCAAAGATTGAATCTGAGCAATATAATTTTGCTGCGCCGTATTGTTGAATTGCGCCGCATTTATGCTGTCCGCCAAAGATTGCGAATAAGCGTTTTGCCCGTTCAACACGCTTTGATAAGCCGCCTGATTGAGCGCCGCATTTTGCGAGCTCTGCAACCCGCTCATGGCACGCTGATACGCTTCGCTTCCCACGGGAATTCCCTGATTTATCAGGCTGGTATGCAAATCGGCGGTTTGTTGCTGATATTGCGGCACCACCTTGGCGGCATATGAATTAAAGGTCGCTTCCTCGGCCTGACGTCGCGCATCGTCGGAATAATCAACGTTAAATTTATATTCCGGCATATTGCCGAGGTTCTGGCTCATATTCAGCGCCGTCGCCGTCATATTGCTTTGGGTGTTGTCATAGTTTCCCGTATTGTAATTTTTCAAATAATCCACATAATCGCGTTCGTATCCGTAATCGTTGACCGAACTGTTTCCGAATACTTTGCCTATTGATTTACTCATGTTTTTCTCCTTTTTTCTGTAACCACGGACACTCTTTGGCGAGCATCCCCATAAAATAGCAATCTTCGCCGTTTTCGCGGTATTCGCGCAGCAAACCCTCGGTTTTAAAGCCGAGCCGCCGCACAAAATCCAAACTCCGAACATTGCTTTTGCTGACCAAAAGATTAACGCGCCGGCATTTTAAGATATTAAACGCCAACGCGAACATCTTTTGCAACATTGTTCGATTGCACCAATGCTTATCCACCGTATAAACGGTCCACCACACATCTTGCCCGCATCGCCAATCATGAAAAATCAGCCCGCCGACAAGCCGATTGTCGTATTCAAACCCAAAGGTCAGATAATCGTCAAGCCATGCCGTGTCATAACCCAATCCGCGACACACCCAATGAGTGATTTTGCCGTCTTTGTCCTGTATAATGCGATATGTCATAACACGCCGTTCCCCACTTCATAAAGAATGTCGGTTTCGTACCATTCGATTTGATTTCCCTTGGTTTTGGTTTTAAACACCACGCTTGCCTTATAACCGGTTGCCGAATTGGCAATCCATTGACTGCGTAACAGAGTGCGGCCGGAATTTCCCCAATATACGCCGATGGTATCGGCAGATGAGGACCATTTAACCGTGTTCCATTTGCTGGCGCCGGAAGAGCCGATATTCTCCACATATTCGGTTTTGGGTTCTTCCATATCCATATTGGTATAAATCACCAAATTATACGGTGCCGACGACTTGGTGCGCGGATTTATCAGCTGAATTTTCTTTAATTGCTCGGTACCCAAGTTGTTATAGGCCTGAATCACGGTTCCGCATATCGGCGCTCCGTCGTCGGAATAGCCTTCGTCAAACAAATAAACTCCGTCGTCCGAGCCAAAGTAAAGCCGCCGCTCAAATTCACACCAGCAAAAAGCCCGCAAACCCGTAAAACGACACCAGGCACCGGTATTGACATTGATAACGTGTTGCTCAAACTCGTTGGCGACCGGCACATTAAACAGCGCATATCCTCCGCGACCGTAAATCACGCCCTGCCAACCCTCACGAGCGGCATATTTTTGGGTTCTGTCCAGCACCAAACCGCGAATGGCGTCGCTGAAGGCAAATTGCGACGAATTGGCTTGTGTGGCCGGTAAAGCCTTCGAAAGCGGAATATAACCGTCTTCCGATATAATCACCACATCGCCCTGATATTGCACGCAACAATTATAGCCTATCGGTCGACTGATTTTGTATGAGCCGCGCAAATTCCAATCGTCGGCATTGCTGATATCCGAGCCGGAATATACCAAAACTTCGCCCTCCGAGGTAATAAACACCGTCAAATCGTCAATTCCTTGTCCGCCGTCCTGTGTCCAACCGGCAACCGCCACCAAGTTTCCGCCGTAACGACACACCTGCGAAAAGTCAAAATACTCCAAAGTGCCGGAAACAGCACCGGCCGTCTGCGGATACCACACTTTCAGCGAATCTTTTTCCACAAACCACAAGCGCTGCTTGGAAACACCGACATTGATAATTTTATCCGCCGTCAATCCGCTGCCGGAAAATCCCCAATCTCCGCAATGTTGCGTACCCTGAGCGTCAATATAAAAAACTTTCGGAGTGTTGGTACCGTTCACAAAATACAAATAGTTTTTGTATTGCGCGCTCTGAAAAACGTCGTTGCTGATGCCGGAAGACAATATCGCGGCGTATTCGTTGGCCAGCGTTATATCCCAAATTTTGTGGTTGCATACGGCCAGCAAACGCTTATAAGCGCCGCTGTTATATTGCACCAAGGAACTCACCTGATTGCTCAAGTTAACATACGAAACATAGCCTTTGCGCAAAATAACCTTGGTATCCAGCGGAATATAATTATCCATTTCAAGCGCATATCCGCCATCCATATTCAAAATATTATCACGCTTATTCAATCCTTTAATTGGTGAACTTAAAGCAAATTGTACAGATTTATTATTCCTTAAAACCGATCTTAACCGCATTTGCCGCCTCCTCGCTCAAGGCATCTGCTGATGCCAAACAAATATCCCGCGTTGCCAATCCGGCACCGAAACGCTTTTTCAGCTCGTGCTGAAATTCGTTATATTCTTCGGTATAATCCAAGCCGTTACGCTTCAACCAGCGCCACAAAATATCCAGCTTAACCAGATATTCGTCAAAAATCGGCACATCGGTATTGGCATCCAGCACGTTTTTTTCTTCAAAAGTTTTGAAATCCCAGACAATGTTGTCCGAGCGATATTGAAAATAGATTTTAACACAGCACGGCGGCTCTTCCAAAAACACAAAGCGGCCGTTTTGAATTTTAAATTTTACGCCGCAACCGGCACTCCTGAAGCATTTTTCGCTGGTCCATTGTTCCGGCGTAATAGCGCCGATAACACGCTCGCCGCTATCCTTGATAAAAATGGTATTATTGAGCAAGCAAAAGAAATCGGGAGCAATTTCCTTTATCGGATATTGTTTTTTGCCGGCAACCGTACAAAACGAGCCGTCTTTGGTCAGTTCCTGCCAATCGCCGTAGCGCAACATACTGTCCAAAGAAGACTTGGCAATGCTCAAAAACACGCTCTCCTGCTGGCTGGAGGCATTGAATAAATCATTCGGACGTCTGACCGCCGCCAAATCTGCCACTTCCCGACATATTTCCAGTATTGTTTTCATAATAACCTCCTTTTTTGGTCTTTTTACGATTTAATGTTTTAGTTTTAGATAATTCAGTAATATCTTGTTTTAGTTTATTATTTTCTTCTTCTAACTTTTCAATCTGCCGCAAATATTCACTCTCTTTGCGCGCAAACACGGCAACGTCGTTAGCCTCTTTGGCCTTTTGCAAAAAGAGGCTGGCCAGATGTTGTTCCTGTTCCAAGCCCAAATCTCTGGTTTTATCGGCATCCAAAGCCGCCAAAGTTTCCACCGTTGCCACGCCGCGGCTGCGACAGGTTTCAATTTCCGCCGCCGACAAAAACGCAAATTGCTCCAGCGGTGTTCCCTGTTCCGCCTGCTTTTTAATTTGCTGATAGAGGGAATATTCCTGCGGAAAGCGCCTGATTTTTTCGGCCGTTGCCGGCTGATTGAATACTTCGGTATTGTTATCTTTCAGTCTGATTTCGACATAAGTCACGTTTTTAAAAATCGGCAAACCGTTTTCCGTTGTTTTATCCGTTTTAACCGCCTTATCGTAGAAGTGCGCCGCCACATTGCGGTTATTTTCGGAATTTTCCGCCATTTGGCGAAACATTGCAAAATCAATATCCATTTCACACCTTTCTCTTGTTTTTTATTATAATTTTATGCCGCGCAAATCCGAAAAGGCGGACTGATATCCGCCTTTTCATTTTGTTTGCGGCCGGTTTCGATTAATCGTCCGAATTTATCAAAACGCCCTGCAATGCCGCGTTGCTCATCGTCATATTGCCGGCCCAGCCGATAATGCGATACAACGCGTCTTGATTTACGGTGGTTCTGTCGCCGCCGATAACCTTCATGTCGCGATCTTTGTGAGTGCGTAAATACAAGTAATCGGTATTCAGAAAATACATATGATTTTCCGGACAATGACCGCCCTGTCCGCCGTCATAAACCACATCGGCGCCCTTAAATTTAAGGCTGATGAAGCCGCTGTCAGCCGCTTTCGGATCCACAAAACGTTGCAAATCCATAAGGCTGGCATCATAAAGCGAATACAAGGTATCGTCACACACGATTAAATCCGGTTTATCGCTGCCGCGAGAGCATTTGAGGTACAAACTGTTCATCAACTGTTTGATGTTGTCCTGAGTTACCTCGGCACTCACCGCCTGATTGCGCCAAAATTCGTTTCCGGTGGTGGCACGATTGATTGCCCCCACGGTGCCGGAAGTCGGATCATCAGCCACCAACAGAGCCAAACCGCCGATTTCTTTGCCCGAAGAACCGGTACCGTCGCCGTAAACCGCCGCGGCCATCTTGTTAATCAAAGTTTTTTCCGCGTTGTTGATGCGTTTTTCAAACAAATTGATAATTTGGTCGTGTCCGCTGTTCATCAACATTTCTTCGCCGGAAATCGCCACCGGAACGGCACATAACTTAAGCGCGTATTCCGCGGCCGAAAAAAGTTGTTTCGGCGTATAAGTAATGGTATCGTAACCGGAATACCACACCATATCGCCTTCGCCGTATTCCAACTCTTCCAAAATTTTGGAACCGCCGGAAATCGGGCTCATCTTACCCTTTTCTTTTAAGCGTTTCAAAAGCGCGCTGTTTTTCGACATATTGTCATGCAATTTACCCGTTCTGTCTTTCAACGTGGTTGTAAACACGTCATTATAATCATTTACCATATTTTATTCCTCATAAAAAAAAATTAACCCATTAACGCCGCCATATTTTTTTCGAGAGTTTCCCGCAAAGTCAGCTCTCTTGCCGGCATATCTGCTTTGCCTTTTACGGCAAACGCGGCCTTTTTGGCCTTATCGGCCTCAGCCGCTTTTGAGCTGATTTGTTTTTGAATCAGCTCGTCTCTGACGGAAGGACACAGCCACAAAGCACTGCCGTAAGCAGTCTCTATGTCTGCGCACAATCCGCTTTCCAGCAACCCCGAAACCAGCTCTTTTACTGCCTCAAAATACGGGTGCAACAAATTTCCCTCTTGGTCGGTTTGTCGACCGAACATAAACAGTAAATTTGCCAAATTTCGGTTTTGTTCCTGCTGAAGATACGAAGTCAAATCATGATAACCGCGTTCCAGTTTGCACACGCGTGCCACCATTTCCGGCGAAACGGCGGAATTATTCGCGGATTTTGCCTTCAAATCCACGCCATACACCAAAGCCACGGCGCGCAATGTGGCTTCCGGATTTTCTTCCATTGCCGCATCCAACCACGCCAAAGCCTGCAACCATTCCTGAATGGTTTTGAAACCGCGACGGTTAAAGCGTTCCCGCGCATTTCCGAACAAAAATTCCAAAAATCCGTAGGCTTCCAACCTTTTGCAATAATCATTGATTGTTTTCTCGTTTTCAGCTTCGCGTTCGCATAAAAAAATCTGCCATTCGGTCGGCAGATTTCCAAATTCGGACGCAAATTTATCACCATAGCCGGGCGGAGCAACGCAAATTACCTCTCCCGTTTCTGCGGCTTCCGCCGAATTAGCGGCGGCTGCATTCTGAATTTCCGACGTTTCGCTCAAATTGTTTACTTCGGCTTTCGGGGCCGTCAATTCTTGAGTTTTGAGTCGGTGTTCCAATTCATCTCTTGTTTCACTCATTTCCATATCATCCTTTTGTAATTGTATAAAAAATCGGCAAAAATTTCTTCCTGCCGCTGTTTTTCCTGTTTTTCCCGAACACGTTGAATATATTCGGAAGAATAGTCGCTGGCACGCGCTGCACCGCTTGTGCGTAAATACTTATCGACATCGGCAACCGACGATGCGACAGATCCGTCCGGAAGAACGATTTCTTCCGCGAATTGTTTTGCTATATAAGTCATTTTGCTATCCTTACCACGAAGTTCCGTCGTTGCGCTTGGTGTCGGCCAAAAACATTTTTTCGATGCTGTCGTCGGCAAATCTGCCGCTTGCCTCCAAACCGTTCAAATACACCGGTTCGGCAAACGTCAGCGCCAACGCATCGGCCATATCCGGCGAACGCCCCAAACGCTTTTTGATTTCCTCTTTTTCTTCCAATTGCAACCGGCCGCGGCTGTCGTATTTTTTGTTCACGACACACAATTCCGCACACAAATTTTCGTCATCGGGAATTTTGACCGCCGGCTCGCTGTTAAGCCATTGCCGTAATCCGTCCCACATTTCGGCCCGCCGATTGTGATAGCGATTATCATTCAGCGCCCGGCCACCGAACATTACTGCCCGCACGATTTTCTTAAATCCGCGATTATGCAAAATATCGACAACTCCGCCGCCCACACCGCCGGCATCAATAAACACGCGCTCCGGTTTCAGCTCGCGAATGTAGCCGGTGGCATAATTAGCGATATCCACGTTATCCATATGCGAAAATGTCTTAAATTCAACACACCATCTGCCGCGCCGAAAACAAAAAACACTTTTATCGTCGCCGAAACGCGCCACATCCAAACCGATGACCAGAGGTGCCGCCGAGCTTTGAACGGGGCTATGCACGGCGGAGCACACGTTTTTATAGGCAATCAGCCGATGCGAACCCGCTGCGGCCGGAGCGCCCAGCCAAATATGGGCAAAGTCTTCCGGATTTTCGCGGCGACATTTTTCGGCCAAATACTTCATTTCTTCCGGACAGAAGGGATTATCGGTATAATTTACCCTTACCACCAAAGTCCGTTCGTCCGGATTGGCAGCCACCGCCTTCCACACCGGATCATTTTCATCCTCGCGATTCATTGAAATCCAAATTTCGGAATCCGGTTTGCGAATGGTCGGATCCAGAATTTCCCAGCTTTTTTTGCTGATTTTCTGCGCTTCTTCCAACCACACAATATCGATTCCCTCCAGCGATTTAATATTGCCGGCGTTATGTTCCTGCAGCCCCTTAAAAATAAAGCTGGTTCCGGTTATGGTGTTGATAATTTGCGTTTCCGTAATTTTATAATCGGTCAAATTATAAAAGAGGATGCGGTCACTCAAAAGTTTATGCACGGAATCTTTGATACTGTCTTGAATTTCACGCATACAGGCAATCCGCAATTTTTTCATCCGCCCCAAAAACAGCAAACTGTCGGCAAAAGCATACGATTTGCCGCCTGCTCGGCCGCCGTAATAAAGTTTATAGCGCTTTTTCTGCCTGATGAGCGGTGCAAATATCCGCGGAATTTTCGCCACTCTGTTCTTCATTGATAAAATCCACTAATATACCGGTTAAATTTTCGTTTGTTGTCTGATTTTCGCTGTCGGCCTGCAATGCCGCTATTTTGCACTTCAGTTCCTCGGCCTTGAGCGCCAAATTGAGATTACCTTCGTCGATTGCCATTTGCTGCAACTTGTTCAACATTTCAAAACTTTCGGCAAACGAATAAGATGCCGAAATTTTTTTCTTGGTCATTTTGCCTCCTGTTTTTGTTTTAATTCTCCAACTCTTGCCGCAACTTATTAAGCCGCGCCACCCATTCCCATAAATACGGAAAATCCTCGGCGCTCAAATTTTGCATTTCCGCCGCCACCTTTGCACCGGCATACGGAAACTGTGGCAACAATTGCGTTTCACAATTTGCCGTCGTGCATGAGCCCAATAAGCTCATCACGAGAAGCATTGGGCTTAGTTTGAATTTTTGCTCTTTTTTGCGCCACATATTTAATCACCTCCGTCTGCTTTTCGACAATTTGCAATTTGACGCGGCTTTTGCCGTATAAATACCCGCCGTAAGCCGACAGCACCACAATCCCCACCCCTATTATTATTATTTTCATAACATCAACCTCGCCAGCAAAGACGCCAAATCGCTTTTTATGCAGGCCAAAACCAGCAAAATAACAATTCCCCAAGTCAAGGCATATAGTTTATCCACCCGCACAATCGTCAAAATCAACCACCGCCAAAAGCGATAATTTTTCTTTTTCCCCATTTACTCCTCCCGATAAAACAGATGATTTTTAACCTCATAACACGGAGAACGCCCCTTTGCCCATTGCGGCTTAATATTTTTGGCGTGATAATAAACCGCGCCGTTGGTAAAATCCTTCAACTCGCCGGAAAGCGCCCGCTCGGCAATCAGCAAACACTCCCTGAACTGCTTGTCCTGAGCCGTTACGCGCAAAACCTTATCCAAGTTGGGATCATTTTTGTTCCAACAACTGAATTGCCATTTTTTTAAGCACGTTTGCGCCACACTCGGTATTTTCATACCGTTTTTCCAAGTATATCCGCAATACCACTTGTGCGAGCGATAACGATTCATCACCACGCAAGCTACCGCCTCCATTCCCTCCGCTCCCTCACCGCGCGCCTCGCCGTAAATTGTTCGCGCCAATATATCCAAATCCGCCATTTAAGCCCTCCTTTTGCTTGTTTTCTTCATTTCTTCAATGATTAAGTCACGCAAGTCGTCGATTTTGTTTTCCATGCGCTGAATATCCTCTTTTAAGGCGTATTTCTGCGCATACAAAACATTACCCTTTGCCACTTCCACCTTAAAATCACTCAACTCTTTGCGGGTTTCGCCCAGCTTGTAAAAAAGCCAACCGAACGCCGGCACGCAAATAATTTGCAAAAACTGCAGCCAATCCATTTTCCGTATCCTCCGCCATAAATCAGTACCCCACCGCTATCCAAGTGTATGTTGCCGGACTTGCCGATGCTGTTGCCTCATCACGGCTCAAGACAAACGATGTCGAGTTTATACTTGTTACCTTGGGCAAAGTTGCACCGCCGCCCTGAGTTGCCACATGAGTACCGTTATTGTTGGAAAAAGCCTTGGAAAAAGTTACAGTTGTCGATTGCGATGATGTTTGCACCGTGGTCTTTCCCCAGTTGATAATCACGCCGTTACCGAGTTGCACATAGCCGTTAGAGGCTTTGCTTATAGCCGCGGTATTAACTGCCGAATTTGCCTCCGAGCTGGCCGGAACCGTTACTTTGTTTGCGACTATACCTAATTCGCCGGAACTATTTCCTCTGATGTATGCAACGCGCGTATCATCATTTTTTAAAAATGCCAAATCCGTATAAGCGTTTTCTGCATCAGAGTTCATCTTCAAACGCACATTTTGAAGACTGCCGACAAAATTTTTTCTGCCGGTTATTTCTTGGTTGCCGGCAAGTGTAACATAGCTTCCCAGCTTAGTATTCCGAGCTCCCACCGTATCAATTTGTGTTGAGGCGGCGGTATCTTCCGTCGGGGTTGGTGCATAAGCATATTTGCTACCGTTATTGTTTACCACTCCCATAGAGGCCGGTGAATTATCACTACTGTCCGCACCATTATATGCTAACAACTCTGCTCTGGTTAACTTATTGGCTGAGAATAATAATTGCATGCAGGCGAAGATTTTGCCGTTAGCGTCATATATAATAAATGGCTTAGGATACACAGTGCTTGCCGGAGCAATACCTCTGGTATAATTGATTTTAGCCGCAACATCTTGCAGAAAAGTCTTTGCACCGTCTATGGTTTCGGCACCGCTTTTATGCACCACATCGGCAGAGGCTATAATTTCCGCGGCCTGTCCGGCATAATATCTTGCGCTGTATTCCGAACCGTCAACAGTACCATCGGTTTTGGTTGCCCAATTTTGAGCCAGCGCGGCACCTGCATCAACCGCCGCCTGCTTAACCGTGGCATTATCGTTAAAAGACGTGGTTTTAGCGACAGCGTTGTTATTATATTCCGTTACTTTGCTATCGGCATTCAAATTGAAAGCGGCAGTTTTTTCGCTGACTGCCGCCTCAATTTCATCTATGCCGGTTTTAACATAACTGATTGTCTCGCCCACATCCAACTGCACCTCGCCGCCGATATTTACCTCAAGCGGCACTTGCGAAGTCACAGCCGCCTCAAAAACCGCCCCTTCGAGTGTTGCCGTTAATTCGGCACATTCCATATCCCCATACATTTCAACCTCCGTTATTGTGTTACCTGTGGTGTAATTCTAAAAGTTCCGACTTGGCTCACGTTGGCCGGAAAAATTGTGTTCACACTACCGTCGGCCGTTGTAACCTGAATGTCCGTAACATAGTCTCCGACCTCAATGTCGGTCATTTGCGGCGTCAGCAACAACACCATTTTGCCGTTTTGGACATCAACCGGCGTTCCGAGCACTTCAATCACAATATTATCCGCTTCATCACGAACCTGCATGCGAATTGTGGCGCCCCTTAAATCTGCCGGAGCACACTTTTGCCGCACGCAAACATTTATGGCAAAACTGTCTCCCTGCCTTACCTCAATCAGGTTGTTGCAAATTCTTCCGGCCATTACGCACCTGCCTTCCATTCGTCAAAAGTTTTAACTTCAATGTCTGGAAATTCCGGTTGTTCGGGAACATTCAAAAGATACAGCCGATAGTTGACAATGTCCTGCTGTTCTTCCGGCGTTAAATCGGCCCACCGCAACGGATTGCAAACATAAGGGTCAACGTAGCGCTCCAAATAACTGTTGCGAATAAAACGCACTCTCGTTGCTTTTTCTTCGGTTGTCGGCTCGGGAATTTTTGCCGTTTTAAAATATTCTCCGTCATCTGCGATAACGTATTGCTGATTTTCGTTGCACCATTCGGCAACCGCGGTATATTCTTCTTGCGCCGCTTGCGCTTCGGCTTGCTTTTCTTCGTCGTTTCCGCTGTAATTGATTACCGATTTCAATACTTTCCATTCACTATAATCTGTCATTGTTTTTCTCCTTAATATCCTATTGCTGTCCAATAAAAATAATCATTTGTCGACGATTCGTTGATTGCCCGTGATGCAACCTTCACCGATGTTGCACTCGGATTATAAATTGACACGGCCGAAGAAGAGGCCAAAGAAGAACTGCTGCTTCTTTGCGTTGCCGTAATTGAATAACTGGTTGCACTTGAAAATGTTTTCGGGAATGTAATCGTAACGTAGGCATTGCCCCCTGATGCCACTTTTCCCCATTGCATAATCAAACCGTTGCCAAGTTCAACGTATCCGCTTGATGCTTTATTTATGCTTTTGGTGGTAACGACTGAGCCGACAACATCGCTGTTAGGTGCCGTGGCATAAGGACTTCCGCTTGCCGGATAGTGCATCGTAACACTGCTGCCGACAAGTCCGTCAGTTGTCGCCGGTTTGCTGTCACATTGAAAGGCCGATAAGGATATCCAAGATTCTTTATCCGTCTCATAACCGACTAAAATACGCGAAAGCAAACCGGTCGCATCACCTGAGCTGTCGCGAAAGCTCATACCGGCATATTGTGTTGAATTCGGAATTTGTCCTTTGATGACATCACTTTCAATCACAATCAGCTCCGGCGCGGTATTATTAATCTGCGGATTGGCGCTAAAACTTGTTGTTCCGCTGAAAGTTTTGTTGCCGCCGATTGTCTGATTTCCCGTTAATTTAACTCCGGCACTCGACACAGTATCGAGTTGCGATTTATTGACCGCATCTTTTGCCGCTGTGGCGTTGGCCACGTTCTGAATTTTAAAGTTGCTCATATTGAGTTTGCCGGTCATAGCCGCACGTCCGTCTTTTAACAAACAACTGCTTAAACCCTCGGCAAAATTGTCGTCTTCTTCATCGTGACGATCGCTGACGATTTCTATTTCGTTGATGCGATCCTGTTCCCAGTTATGCACTCTGTAAAAACGCCCTTGTGAATCATATGGCATATTTTTCTCCTTAAATAAATGTTATGCGTGCTTAAGCGAGACGCATTTCATCGCTTATTTCGCCCCCTGCTCCAAATCGGAAAGTGTTTTGATTTTTTTCAATTCCAATTCTTCGCGTTTAATAAGGTTCTGTTCTTTTTTGATTTCGTAATCCTGATTGTTTTTCTGTTCTTGCAATTTCAAGATTTCTCCGTTATTCGGCGAGTTCAAAACTTCATCGGGCTTATTCAATTCCTGAGCGATTTTGTTAAACACCGTATCCATAACCGCATTAAACTGGCGCGCCTTCGGCATGGTGGCCACGGCACTTTCCAACATTTGCCGATACAGCGGCAACAACGCCGGTTGCTGCGATACGATATTGAACGCCTGACTGATTAAATCATGCACATTATGCAAAACTTTCAGCGTGCGTTCTTCTTCCTGTTCCTGATTGAAACAACCGTCGGTTTCCAAATCTATAACCATGCCGCGCAACTTTTCCGACTTCAGAAGCTTCACCGCCGCGGCCGATTTATTGATATCGGCGTTTTCTTCCGGATTCAGAAAAGAAAGCAAAAATGCCGGCGAAAATTGTTCGCAAATTATCTCTGCCTTAATTTTGAGCAAATCCTTCAAAAAGCGCTGCATATCGTTTTGCCGGTCCTGATTGCGCAAAGTGCCGAAGTTGGTTTTTTGCCGTACCGCCGTCGCCGTTTCGCCGGCTTGCGACGAACCGCGCATCACATCGCTGACGCCGGTGACTTCGTAAATGGAGTTGATAATCGTTTGTCGCCGCTCGGCTAAAGCGCTTAAGGCCGTGATATATTGTTCAATCGGCGCAAAATCGATAATTCCCCTTAGGCCTCCGGAATCTTTAAGCTTTTCAAAATCGGCAAGCGAAATCAAAGTCACGTCTTTATCCAAAATGTTCGCCAATTCCGGAAAAGAATTGTCATAACAGCCGGAAACCTTCAGCGCCTGCATCGTCAACCGCATGCGATTATTAACTCCGTCGAGCTCATCGAGCAGGCTCTTTATTTCCACATAATCCGGCACCGGAATCACTCCGTCGTTGGCTAGAGTGGCCATAATCGGCTTCGGACAAGGGAAAAATCCGCTCAAATGCAAGGTATCTTCATACACGTCCAAAAAGTCGAAAGGATATTCCGGACTGTAATAATATATCGACTTGCTCGGTTTATCCCAAATTTCATAAACGCTGATTTTCGCACTTTCGCCAAAACGGTCCAGCAAATAATCGGCAGCATTGTTGTCAAAATGCTCGGCAATATCGGCCGCGCTCAAATACAGTTTGCGGGCAATCCATTCCACATCTTCCCACACGTCTACATTTTTGGTGTCGGCCAAAAACATGGTCGGGTTCACATAAACGGTATCCACCTGCTCGCTGTGTTTTAACATTTCTTTGCCCACATAATAAAAGCTGGGACGATATTGTTCCCACAAAATCCCCATGCCCGAAAGCAAAAAATCGTTACGCGCATATTTGACCACGCTGTCAAAATCAAACTGCTTCATATTCCAATAAAGCGCTCGTTCCAAAATTGTGGCGGCCAAACTTTCGATTTCGTCGGCCGAATGGCGACTGCGCACAATAAACGGTGTCGGCTGTTTGAAATATAAAAAGGGCTTTAAGGTTTCCACCGTGGCCCAAAAAACATTTTGCTTGTTACGTCGCCGATCATTGCGATAATATGAGCGAATTTCCTCAATCAAATCATGATAATCGGCATATTTTTTTTCGGCCTCGGAAATTTTCCGTTGCCAATCGTCTCGCAATTCTTTGCGAGGTCTTTTTTCCTGCATATTTTTCTCCTTAAATAAAAGCTAAAAACTTTGGGCAACAATACCCAGCACACTCTTTTCTCTGACCGCCGCCAAACCTTTTTCCGGCAACGGCAACTCGTCAAATTGATGAAATATTATTTTATCTCCGACTTTAACTTCGCGAACCTTATCGCCGACGCTTATAACCACACCGCAATTATTACTTTCCGGCCGGATATAAAAATCGGCTTTGTTTTCGGTCGCCGTATCAAGTTTTATAATAATTCTGTCCGTAATTGCTTTATACATCTCTTTGCTCCGCAAACAAAAAAAGAGACCGAGCCAAACTCAATCTCTTTTTCTGTGGTTATGTTTTAGATACAATTATCAATTATGATAAATTTCTTATCACAATGGGTACCAAATGTCAAGAACTTTTTTCAACTTTTTTTGCATAAAAATTTACCAATCTGTCTAAACCGTGGCACAGCAACATTTTGCGATAATATACATTATATTTTTTCTGCAGACTAACATCATATTTTTCTTTTTCATTGTTTAATGTACTGTCTTCGATGCAGACTTTAAAAACAATATTCCAAAACTCGTACGGCACATATTTCATGGCTTTCAAATATCTTTCTTTATAGAACATACTCATTTCCATTCCGGCGTTTCCGACGGATTTAATCCGCATATCGGTAATCTGGAGTCCCTTCAGCCGATAATAATTACCTAAGTAATAATCGTGCAATAATAATTCTCCTGCTTCTTTTCGTTGTTCGGCGCTGAACGGACTGTTCGGAAAATTTAAATATCCTTCTTCGTAATATTTCTCCAAAACCGACTTTTTCCGCCATATTCCGTTTTTATCAAGCACATATCCCCGACGTTTTGCAGTTGCTTCCGACATTGTTTTTTTGCTCATTTTACCCTCCTTATATTCTGCTGATATAAGAAAAATATCATTAAGTCAATAATAAAAATATCGTTTTACATTGTAAGATATATATTATATAATGAATCAATGTCCGGCAACAATGAGGTATGATATGGAAAATACTGAAGAAATCCGCAAAAAAATATCCCGTCTGATTCTTGACCGCGGTCTGAATTATGCACAGGTATCTTTGGCCATCGGCAAAAACATTGCCTACATTCAGCAATTTATAAAGAACGGTTCGCCGCGCCGCTTGGGCGAGGTAGAACGCCGAAAACTGGCGCAGATTCTGCGGGTTGACGAACAAGAGCTGACTGATTTAACCTTAAATTCTTCCGCTTCCGCCTCCTCTGCCCTCAATTCCGAAATTTTAGCTTTGGTTATTGAAAGCATCGAATTGTGGCTTGAAAAGCGCGCCGTTGCCCTTTCCGCCCACGATAAGGCCGAACTCATCAAGCTGATTTATCTCAAGGTTTCCGAAGATGCGCCTGACGTTGCCGCCACCAAGGTAAAAGACTTTATCGAAATTTATGACGAACTGCGCAAAGCAAACTAGCAAGAGTATTCTAACATGGCTGATTTAGATAAACAAATTCGCGACATCTTATCCAGAAGCTATCCGGTCAATGACAACCGTCCGGTTGCCAATAAAGATAATCTGCCCGCTGCCCAAAATCGCGGTGCAATCAGTATTGTCGGCAACGGCAACGTTATCATTTCGGCCGAATTGTTGGCCTTGGAAACCGTGTTGCTGGTCGGATTTGCCATTTTTATGTTGGCTAACCGTTTTTAAGTAAAAGAATACGGATCAATATCTATTTCCACCTTCACCGTCGACGGAACCTTTACCATATTTTGCCATTCGCGCAAAACCTGTTGAATATTGATATTTTTGGTTGTTTTCAGCATCAGCCGATAACGGTAGCGGTCGCGCAATAAATAAAGCGGCGCCGGTGCCGGTCCCAAAACCGAAATATTATCCGTATGCGGAGCCGTTCTGCCAAACATGGTCGCAACTTCGGCCACCTGCCGCTGATTGGTGCCGGAAACAATAATCGCCGCCAACTTGCCGTACGGCGGATAATGCAACAACTTGCGGCTGTCTTTTTCAAAATCCATAAACAGTGAGCGATTATTTTCCAACAGCGCTTTCAACACATTGTTCTCCGGATGCAGCGTTTGCACATACACCACGCCGTGTTTATCCGCTCTGCCGGCACGCCCCGCCACTTGCGACAACAGCTGATAAGTTTGCTCGGCCGCCCGCAAGTCGCTGCTCATCAGCCCCAAATCGGCATCGACAATGCCTACCAGCGTCAAATCCGGAAAGTGGTGGCCTTTGGCAATAATCTGCGTTCCCACCAAAATATCGGTTTCTTTGTGCTCCATTTTATCAATAATCTTGGATATGGCCGTAAACGAAGTGGCATTATCGCTGGAGAGCATATCCACCTTGGCGGCCGGAAAACGCATACGTACCTCTTCGGCCACCCGTTCCACCCCCGGACCGCAGGCGGTTAAACCTTCCGCCGAACCGCAATGCGGACAAACTTCGGGAATTTCATCAAAATATCCGCAATGGTGACACATCAGTTTATTGGCGTTTTTGTGCTCGGTCAGCCACGCGCTACAACTCGGACATTGGATTCGATGCCCGCAATCGCGGCAAATCAGTAGCGGCGCATACCCGCGACGATTTAAAAACAACACCGACTGCTCGCCGCGTTCTAAATTTTCTTTCAAGGCCTTAACCAAACTCGGTGCCAACCAAGAAACGCCCCACTCGCCTCTTTGCGGCTTATCCTTTTTGATATCCACGATTTTGATATCCGGCAACACAGCATTGGCATAACGGCTTTTAAGATGCACGCAATCGTACTTTCCCTCGTCAACATTAACCAGAGTTTCCAAAGACGGCGTCGCCGTAGACAATATAACCGGCAGATGCTCAATTTTGGCGCGCACCACCGCCATATCGCGTCCCTGATAATTTACGGCGTCTTCCTGCTTAAACGAGTGGTCGTGGCTTTCATCAATCACAATAAGCCCCAATTTGGTATAAGGTAAAAACAGCGCCGAGCGCGCCCCGACAATCACCTTAACCCGCCCTTCGATAATGGCCTTCCAAGTATCCGTGCGCTCCTTAACGGTCAAGCCCGAATGCCAACAAGCCGGCCGCACGCCGAAACGGCTCTGAAATCTTTTCAACCATTGGGTAGTCAACGATATTTCCGGCACCAAAATCAAAACCTGCGTACCTTGTTCCAACGCCTTGGCCACCGCCTCAAAATAAACTTCCGTTTTGCCGGAACCGGTCACGCCGTCCAGCAACGTAACAGAAAATCCGGCCCCCACTCGGCGACACAATTTCTCGGCCGCCGCGGTTTGCTCGGCGGTTAAATCCACGGTTACAAAATCGCCGACCGGCTCGGTAAATTCTTTTTTGTTTTCCACATAAATCGGTGTCAGCACCCCGCTGTCAATCAACGTTTTTATCACGCTCTGACTGACACCGGCACCGGCGGCTATTTCCTGTCTGGTATACGGCGCGTGCTTCAGCAAATCCATAACGTGCCAACGCGCGTCCGAATTTTTGAGCTTGGCTTCGGACAAAGTTTTTCCCGACAGCGTATACAGCACCGTCATCGGCGAAGGCTCAAACACCGAGCGCACGCTGATAACCATTTTCAAAACCGAGCCGACGGGAGCCATATTGTATTGCGCCACCCACTTAATAAATTCCAGCATCGATTCCTGAAGCGGCGGAAAGTCAAATTTTTTGATAATCGGCTTAATTTTATGGGCTTCCAAAGCGGATTCGCCTTGCAAACTCCACACCACGCCGATTTGTTTTTCTTTGCCGAACGGAACTTCTACAATTTGCCCTTTTTGCACTTCAAAATCAACCGTATAATCAAACGGCTTGTCAAAAGGCAACGGAAGCATCACGCCGACAACGTTGGTCATCAATCAGGCGCCCTTCTTATGCTGCATATATTCCGGAGAAAATCCGTTGGCGTGACGCTTTTGCAACTTTTCGATATTGCCGTCGATGATTTCGCGCATCGGAATATTCAGCGCGTATGCGGTTTGAAACAAATACCAGCAAACATCGCCCAGCTCTTTTTTCAGTTTGCCGATGCTTTCTTCGTTATATTCCAAACTGTGATACTTTATTTTTTTCCACAAATCGGCCACTTCGCCGCTTTCACCGGCCAAACCGGCAATCGCGTTATCAAGGCGTGAATAATTGCCGTTTAATTGCTTGGAAAGCAACTCGAATCTTTGTTTGAAAATTTCGTCGTTTTTAGAAACTTCCGCCGTTACCGAGTCCACAAATTTGGTATAATTATCAAAATATTCTTCAACGTTCATCTTATTTTTCCTCCGCCAATTCTTTTAATTCATAAAGTTTTTGCAACGCCTCGCGCGCCGTCAGATTATCCGGTTCGATTTCTTTTAAGGCCTCCTCAACCGCGGATTCCTTTTCGCGTATAATCGTTTCCGTCACCACAGGCTGAGCAAACGCAAACAGCGGCAGTTCCTTGCTTAAATCCGCCGTGTCATTCTTTTGGTTGTCTTTTTCCAATTTTTTCAAAACTTCACCGGCTCGCTGAATAACCGCCGCCGGCAAACCGGCCAATTTTGCCACATGAATACCGTACGAACGGTCGGCCGCCCCGTCGATAACTTCGTGCAAGAACACCACTTGCTCTTTGAACTCTTTAATTTTCATGCAATGCAACGTCAACGCCGACAATTTTTCGGCCAGCACCGCCAATTCGTGATAGTGTGTGGCAAACAGCGCCCGACATTTATTGACCTCGTGCAAATATTCCACCACCGCCCAAGCTATCGACAGGCCGTCAAAGGTAGCCGTTCCGCGCCCGATTTCATCTAAAATCACTAGCGAGCGCTCGTCTGCCCGATTCAAAATCGCCGCGGTTTCCACCATTTCCACCATAAAAGTAGAACGCCCGCGCGATAAGTCGTCCGAAGCACCAACTCGCGAAAACACCTTGTTCACCAAGCCGATATGTGCGGACTTTGCCGGTACAAAAGAACCGCTCTGCGCCATAATGGCAATAATGGCATTCTGCCGCAAAAAGGTTGATTTACCGGCCATATTCGGTCCGGTTATCAGCCAAATTCGATTTTGTTGCTGATGCAAATGACAATCGTTGCCGACAAATGTGCCATCGTTATCGCGCCGCAAAGCCGCCTCAACCACCGGATGCCGCCCTTCTTCCACCTCAAACACCAAACTGTCATCCAACTGCGGACGACAATAATTGCATTCCAAAGCCAAATCCGCCAACGCCGAAGCTACATCCAACTCCGCCGTTGCTTGGGCCGTACGAATAAGCTCATCGGCTGAAAGCAAGACATCGCGCACCAAATCTTCAAATATGGATATTTCCATAGCCAACGCGCGCTCTTTGGCGCTACGCAAATTATTTTCCAGCTCGGTCAGTTCCGTGGTGGTAAAACGCGTGGCATTCAATACCGATTGCCGATGTATAAATTCCGGATCTGCAAGCAATTGCGTGGTATATTTGTTTTGCACCTCAATAAAATATCCCACCACATTATTATATTTAACCTTCAACGAATCAATGCCGGTTTTTTGCGCATATTTGCCCTGCAACTCGGTAATCATTTCCTCACCTTTATCGCGCAAATCGCATAGCGCATCAAAGGCGGTGTTGTAGCCGCGCTTGATAAAATCGCCGTCACGCGCCAACAACGGCAACTCATGATTGCTTGTCGGTTCGCGCACGGCGCTTTCCAACTTATCCAGCAACACGGTGTGATTGCCGATTCGTTTTAAAATATTGTCCACCGCCGGTTCAACCTCGTCAACCATTTGCGTATGCTGATAAATCGAAACCGCCAGCTTTATCTGCGGCAAGGTTTTCAAAGTATCGGCAATGGCCTTTAAATCACGCGGACCGCCGCGACCGATGCTCAAACGCGAAATTGCCCGTTCCAAATCCGGACACATTTTTAAGAGTTCGCGCAATTTTTGGCGCACATCGTGATGCTTACAAAAAAAGCTCACCGCATCCAAACGGCGATTGATTTCCGCCAAATCGAGTTGCGGTGCCGAAAGTCGGGAAGCCAACATTCTGGCGCCGGCACCGGTAACCGTACGGTCCATAACCGAAATCAGCGAGCTGCCTCGCGGCCCGTCAAACAAATCCAAATTGTGGCGTGTTGCCGCATCAATTTCCATATATTGCGAATCAATGATTTTTTTAATTACGGCAATGCGCGGCATTTTCCCTTTTTGCGTGTTTTCAACATATTCTAAAACAAGTCCGGCCGCGGTTAATTCCGGCTTAGAAAAATCGCCCAAAGCATCAACTGCCGCCACATTATAAAACGCGCAAACTTTCTTTACCGCACCGGCATAATTAAAGCGCGCCTGCGGCAACACCGACAGCTTTTCCTTAAATTCGTTAAATAAATGAAACAGCTCCGGATTATTCAACAGCGCATCGGAAATCAAAATTTCGCTCGGTTCCAAACGGGTAAGCAAACCATAAAGCTCAGCCGCCTCATTTTGCGAGTTGACCTCCAATCCCTGAGTATAAAACTCGCCGGTAGATAAATCAATCCACGCCGCACCGTAAGCATTTACAGCCCGGCTCAAACAAAGCAAATAATTGTTTTTGCGCGCGTCCAAAAGCGAATCTTCTGTCAGCGTTCCGGGAGTAACCAACCGAATCACATCACGCTTAACCACCGATTTTGAGCCGCGTTTTTTGGCATCTTCCGGATTTTCCATCTGCTCGCAAATTGCCACTTTGTAACCGGCCTTAATAAGGCGCGCCATATACGCCTCATACGCGTGAAAAGGCACACCGCACATCGGCACGTTTTCGCCTTTAATCTGCCCTCTTTTGGTTAAAGTAATATCCAGTGCGGCCGAGGCTTTTTTGGCGTCATCGAAAAACAATTCGTAAAAGTCGCCCATCCGGTAAAACAACAAATAGTCCGGATACGACTTTTTAATTTCCAAATATTGCACCATTCCCGGCGATATACTATCTTTTTCTGCCATTGTAACCCGAAAATTAAACCTATTTAAACTTATTGCATATTACAATATCTTAAATTTTAGTCCAGTATTTTATTAAATTTATTGACGGAATAATACCACCATGGCCGCAAAGTTCAAAATCCAACCTTTAAGTTTCAACTCTCAGTTTGCCAAACGAGTGCTTATCCTTTCGTTGCCGCTGGCCATTGTGTTTTTTGCGTTCACGCATTGGCAGCTGATGTCGATTTCGACCGCCGTATTGTGCTTTGTGATTACCGTTATTTCCAACGTTTTGCTCTTACTTCCCATCAGCTCGGAGCTGAGAATTTTGCGCAACTATATTTATTCGCTGGCCAACGGTGACACCGACTATTCCAACATTGTGCTTTCGGAAAAAGACACCCGCGACTTGGCACGTGCCATTACCGCCATTCATAAAATCTGGACCTCCAAAGCCGAAACCTTGGAAGCGCAAACTCTTTCCGACGCCGCGGTTTTTGATACCCTTCCGGACCCGATTCTGATGCTTGACGCCGAGGGTTATATTACCAACTCAAACCTGCCGGCGCAAAAATTCTTGGGTGCTGATTTTCTAGCCTGCAACATTGATAAATTGTTTTCAACCAACATTTTTATTGCCTCGGTGGAAAAAGTTTTGAAAGGCGAAAGCATTTCCGAAAGTGTGGTCTTTCACGCTCCGGAATATAACAATCGCCAACTTTACGCTCACATTACCAAACTTCCGTCGCATCTTAAGGGACGTGCTTCGGTTGTGGTTTCGTTATACGATGTCAGCAAAGCCCTGAGCTTAGAGAAAAAGCAATCCGACTTTGTGGCCAACGCCAGTCACGAATTGCGCACGCCGCTTTCGGTAATTTCCGGCTTCATCGAAACTTTGCAAACCACCGCGCGTGACGACGCCGATGCTCGCGACGCCTTTTTGGCCATTATGAAAGAGCAAACCGAATATATGTCCAACTTAATTGAAGATTTGCTCTCGCTTTCGCGCCTTGAAATGGGACAAGATAAAGAGATAAAAGACAAAGTTGATTTGCACGAAGTGATAGACGATGTAATGCAAGCCCTCAAATTAAAGGCCTTCCAGCGCTCGGTTAATGTTAAAATTTCCGAGTTGAATCGCATTCCGAAGATTGTGGCCGACAATCAGCAAATTCATCAAATAGTACAAAATTTGCTGGATAACGCCATTAAATATGCACCGGAAAATTCCGAAGTTACGGTAGAAATCAAAACCATTCCGGAAATACCGGCCAAATCTGGGCAAAACATTGCTTCCGGCAAGGCGGTAAGCATTGCTTTCAACAACAAAGGGCAAAAGATAAACAAAGAAGACTTGGCACGTTTAACCGAAAAATTTTATCGTATGCAAGTCCATAAAGATATGAAGATTAAAGGCACCGGTTTGGGATTGGCCATCGCCAAGCAAATCATATTGCACCATCGCGGCAACTTAACCGTGTCGTCAACCGTTTATAACGGCACCACCTTTACCATTTATTTGCCGGTAAAGCAAAATTAAACGGATATTGAAGAGTTTAAACCAAATTATTAAGATATAGAGTTAGAGAAATTATGAGAAAGGTTATTTATTGGTTGAGAATTGTCGCACAAAACGCCACACTTCTCTTGATTATTTCGGTTATTTTGCTTTATAGCGTCGGTTATGATGCTTTATGTCTCTGCATTGTTGAAAACTGGACTTATCTTGCCGGCGTGATTTGTTTATATGCATTATTGACCGTAGGTGAAGATTATTTGAACGCCCGTACTTTAGCTACGCGTTCATAATGCCTTAACAATGAAAAACCACCGGTTTAAAGCTGGTGGTTTTTCTGTTTGTGCCACATTTTTTTCTTGCCTTTAAATTCTTCCAGCGCCGCGGTTAAAATTGCGCCGGAAAGCACCACCGTCCACCACAAATACATCCAAACCAGCAACACCGGCACGGCGGCCAAAGCCCCGTAAATGGTTTTGTAGGTTACATTAAGCGCCAAAAAATAACCGAAACCGATGCGCAATATAAACATTGCCACCGAAGCAAACAATGCACCGTATAAAGCGCTTTTATAACGCACTTTTTTATTTGGCACCAACACATACGCAAACATCAAGCACAACAATGTCGGCAAATGCGGCAAAATATAAGCGGCAAACCAGTTGTAGCCGATTATATTTTCCGGATTAAGATAACGGATGGTAAACAAGTAACCTTTCAAATACAGCGCCGAGCCGATGAGAAGCGGACACACAATGATAATAAACGCATAGCCGTAGATTTTGGTGGTCAACTTGCGCCCGCGCCGAATTTGAAAAATAAAGTTGAAACTGTCTTCAATGGTTGAAAGCATAAACACTGCGGTCAAAGCAATACCGCACAAACCGATAGTTGTCAACTTGCCCGCTGCGCCGATAAACTCGTTCACATAATTCTGCACATTCTGAATCATATCCGGCATTACATATTGAATAAGTATTTCCTGCACCTGCGAGCGCATATCGGCAAACATCGGGAAAAACGTAAACACCGCCAACACCACGGCAATAAACGGCACCACCGCCAACAGCGTGGTATAACTCAAGGCCGCGGCGCTGCGCAAAATCATAGCGTCTTGCACCCGATAGAACAAATATTTGGCAAACAGCCACACGATTTTTTGTTGTTTTTCCAGACTTTGAAGTTTGAACATATGACAACTTTCAAAAAAACATTTACAAATAACTTTAATCTTGTATAAGTAACTAAACATAACTTAATATATACTGATAAACTTAAAAAAGGATAAAAAAATGGCTGAACAACTTATGGCCGGCAAAAAAGGCCTGATTATGGGCTTGGCAAACGATAAATCCATCGCTTGGGGAATAGCTCAGGCACTCAATGCCCATGGCGCGCAAATTGCAATATCGTATCAAAACGAAATGCTTGAAAAGCGCGTAAAACCGCTTGCCGAACAACTCACAAATCCGCTTTTGATAAAGTGTGACGTTTCCGACAGCGCTTCGATGGAACAATGCTTTAAGGAGCTGGGCGACAAATGGGGCAAGATAGATTTTGTGGTTCACGCCATTGCCTTTTCCGACAAAGATCAATTGCGCGGTCGCACCATTGACACCACCTTGGATAACTTTTTGAACACCATGCACATTTCGTGCTATTCGTTTTTGGAGGCTTGCCGTTGCGCTTCGCCGATTATGAACGAAAACGGCTCAATTGTTACCCTCACCTATTTGGGTGCCGAAAGAGTGTTGCCGAACTATAACATAATGGGCGTTGCCAAAGCCGCGTTAGAGGCCTCGGTTCGTTATGCGGCCGTAGATATGGGCAAACAGGGTGTGCGCGTAAACGCCATTTCCGCCGGACCGATTAAAACTTTGGCGGCTTCCGGTATCGGTGATTTTCGCACCATTTTACGTTGGAACGAATTAAATGCTCCGTTACAACACAATGTAACGCAAACCCAAGTCGGCAATATGGCTTTGAGCCTGCTCTCCAATTTGGGTGAAGCGGTAACCGGCGAAGTTTTGCACGTTGACTGCGGATATAACAAAATTGCGATGCTGAATATTGATAAAGTGGCTGAAAGTGCTGAAGTTCTGAAAGAATTTTAATCAATATTTGCCTAGGACAATTGAACTGCCGAGCTTTCGGCAGTTTTTTTATTGCATAATTCTCATTCCGAGAAGTAATTGACAAATTTATGAAAATATATTACATTGAGCCTGCTTGAGAGTTATTAAAAAATTATTTCACTTAAAAGAGGGAACGGGACGTGCCAAGGACACCCCTCTATAAATAAACCCAGATTTATTATGGCAAAATTAGATTTAAACAACGAAGCCGAGGTCAAAAAGGTAATTGCAGACTTAAGAGATTATCGTCTCGGCTGGGAAAGAGAAATTCGTGAAAAGTGGAGCGTTCAGGGTTATGATGCCAAGCAAATCAGGTACGGCTTGTATCAGCTTTCGGCAACCCTCATTCTGGCGTTAGAAGATCGTTTGGCCGGTCGCGGCGGTGACAAGTTGGTGTTGACCGAGCCCAAAGAGGATTTGTTGCTTCTTACCTGTTCCGATGCCTTTAAATGGTATGATCGGCGCGGCCGCGAAGGACTCAGTAAGGTTGTAAGCGATACCACCAAGCACCATATTCGGGTAATGCAAGAGTGCTTTAAGGCTTTGGTCGAATGATTATTTACCCCATAAACAGAGCGAGAGTTTATGACTCTTGCTCTTTTTTGCATAAACAATTTGACTTTCAAAATCTTTCGGTTACAATTAACGAACAAACCGAATTATGAGGATATAATTGAAAAATGGTTCTTTGCATCGGCAAAGAATACATATACATTGTTTAACAAATGTAAGCCACTGCTCGTTAAAGCCGAGAAAAAACGCGTATGAGAAAGAATGTTTATTCGATCTACAAGGCGCTACGCCATTTCGGTGTTTCTGCCAAAGAAGTGAGTGAAATTGCCAAGAACTATCCCACTTGGCTGAGTTGCCCGATTGAGGAGAAAAGTCCGTACAATTGGGTGTATTATCTGAACGGCTATCTGGTTTCCATGCCCTTCCCGATTGATTCCTTAAATGAAAAAGGAAAGCTTATCGGCTACGGCGTCGGCGACACGGTTTTCGGAGCAATTGTTTCCGAAAAGGTCAAGAAAGAGAATGTTGAGTTTTGTCTGCAAGAGATTAAAAACGACTTGAAGCAGACGATGGTTGGCGTTGCTGATGATAACATTCCCGAGATTGAATTCCGTCTCCCGACTGCGGCAGATGCAGAGAAGGTCTTTTCTTGCTTTGCCAAGAACTGGCTGAAAAATTGTATAGCCACGATGGAAGAAGCTGCCGCTGAGTTGCCCGAGATGGAGCTGCCGGAAGGAACCGAGATTCACCTGGAATACTCCGGAGTCAACCAGATTCCCGACATATGGATTACGCCTGATCCCGACGCCCCCGAAAAGACGGCTGTGCGCCTCGGAATTAATCGCAAAGGTGTATCTTATTGCCGGAAGTACATTCCCGGCAAGAGGATAAAGCCGAGCGTCTGTGCGATAGCTAATCTGCGTAAAGGCACGGATTTCATCGGTAAGGTCGGCAGATACGGCATTCCGACACCGGCCACGCTCAGGATGTATTATCAGTTGCTCGACAGCCTGTATTAAACGGCAAGCACGGATATTTATATCCCAAATGTGCCAGCCGACATCGGTTGTAATGTATAACTTTTGAAAAATCCGCTTGAGGCAAAAGACCTCAGGCGGATTTTTACGTTTATATTTTTGTGAAAAAAATACTTTTTTACTATTGCACAGCGCAAAAATATGTGTATTATCCTATCGTAGGAGGCTTGGTATATGGTTAAAATATCGGCATATGTTATTACTTTTAACGAAGAAAAACGTCTGGGCAAAACTTTGGACGCGCTGGAAAAAGTTGCCGACGAAATTGTTGTTGTCGACAGCGGTAGCACCGATAAAACTGAAGAAATTGCCAAAAGTCACGCCAAAGTCAGATTTATGCATCACGATTGGGTAAGTTATGCCAATCAGAAAAATTTTGCCCAAAATCAATGCAAATATGATTGGTTGCTGATGATTGATTCCGATGAAGTTTTGTCTGATGAATTGATTGCCGAAATCAACGAAGTCAAAAAAGACCCTTTATATGTCGTATATAAAATAAGAATCGGGGATATGTTTCCGGGCTTCAAGCGGCCGCGCCGCTTTACTAAAATGTATAATCTGGAACGATTGTACCACCGCGACTACGCCACGATGTATCCGGATTTACTGACAAAGGACCGTATTGCTCTGACTGAAGATGTGCGCATCGGTCAGTTAAAAGGCTTGGTACACCATTATTCTTATTTGGCAATTGCCAACCAAATCAATAAGTTGAACAACTTTACCAATCAGGTTTTAGAAACAGCTTTGTCTGAAGGCAAGCACTATTCGTGTATTCGTTTAATAACGGAGTTTTTCCGCCAATTTATATGCTACTATATAATCAAACGCCAATTTTTAAACGGACGTTGGGGATTTATCGCATCGGTAAATTTAGCGTATTTCCGTTTTGTAAAAATCGCCAAGTGGTTTGAGTGGAAAGCCACCCGAGTTGAAAAATAATTTTCTCCCCATTTGATTTTTTGGGCAAATTATCCTTGATTTCCTTTCATTTTAGGCTATTATATTGCTATTAAATTTCAGGAGAAGTGTAATGACAAAAAAATTAAAAGTAATGTTTTCTACCCACGGTCTGGTAGAAGGCGATTTTGGTTTTATAACCGATGAATACGGCTATCAGCTGACCAAGGTCGTATCCAAAGATGTAATCACCGGTCAAGATACCGGTGGTCAGGTATATTATGTTAAGGCCTTGGCCAACAGCTCCAACAACTATAACATAGACTTGGTAACCCGCCGTGTAGATCCGCGGATTTGCCCGCAATTCGGCGGCACTTACAAAGAATACAAAAAATCCGAGCTTAATTATAAAGTAGAAGCACAATGGCACGAAAGCGAAAAAATCCGCAGTCGGGTTTTGCGTGTTCCGGCCGGCGGCAACTTTATGTTTTTGCCAAAGGAAGAAATTGTACCGGTAATTCCGGAATTGGTGGACAATTTGTTTGAATATTACAAAAAATCCGGCGAAATCGACGATATCGAAGTGGTTGAAGGTCACTATCGCGACGGCATGATGGCGGCCGATATGCTTTGCACCAAAATTGAAAAATTCACCGAACGTCGCCCGATTATGCTGGTTACCAGCCACTCTTTGGGCCACAAAAAATATGAGCGTAATCTGCCGCAATATAAGGCCGGTCAAATCAGCGAAGAAGAATGGGCTTGGCATGGTTTTGAGCAACGCATTGCGCAAGAAAAACAAGAGTTTGACCGCTCGGATATTATCATCGCCACTTCTCCGGACGAGGAAACACGCTTGTTGGCCGAACCTTATTTGTCCGATGTCAACAAAATCACGGTTATTCCGCCGGGATATAATGATAAAATTTTTACCCCGCTTAAGCCGCAAGAACGCAACAAACTGAAATATAAGTTTGAATACACCGATTTGAACGGCAACAAACAACAAATTGATTTATCAAATAAAAAAGTTGTTTCTTCGTTGGGCCGTGTGGTTCGCGACAAGGGTTTCAGCGAGCTTTCCCGCTCAATGGCCGAAATTATGTTTGAAGATCCGAACATTGTTTATATGGTCAGCGGCGAAAAAGGCAATCCGGTAACCGAAGAATGTCAGGAAATTTTGCGCGGTTTTGAAGACAGAGTGGTATTTTTGCCGTCATTGAATCAAACCGAAATGTCGCAAGTTTACAACGTTTCCGACATCTTTGTAATGTCCAGCCTCAACGAGGCATTCGGCATGGTTCCGATTGAGGCCATGGGCTGCAAATCGGCAGTTATCGTCGGCCGCAGCGGCTTCAACGACTTTGCTCATTGCGCCGATATTCGCAACGATTCGCAAGACTACACCAAAGCCATCGGTATTTATGCTCCGTCGCAAGAAAGCGACCGTTGGCGTCAGGTTAAGGCCCTAAAGATGTTGCTCTACAAAGACGAATTGCGCAATCAAATCGCTCAAAACGGTTACGATTATGTGCGTGCCAACTTAACTTGGGAACAAATTTCCGCCACCAAAGATAAATTGGTGCAAGATGTTTTGGCCGCCAACCCGCAAAGAATGAGCGGCTTTAAGATTAAAAAACCGCAAAACGGCAGATAATTTTTTGTTAGGCAACACAAAAAAAGACCGGCCCCGACGCCGGTCTTTTTTGTTTCATTTTATTCCAAAAACTTGTGCTTTTGTAAATATGTTCGAACGAACTCCGTGTACTTTTTCCTAAATTCATCATCGTGGCAATATTCTCCGAAAAAAGCGAACATCCGTTTGGTAACGCCGAGCCGCTCACAAAAATCAATAGCCGCCCGATAATTTATGTCCGTGTACCAAGATAAAAACGCCGTTACCTTATCGGCAATTGTCGCAAGCGGATAAGGAATGGTGCTTTCTCTAAAGGCATTTTGCCACACCGTATCCGACACAGCTAAATCCTTATCACCAATATCGTGATTCAAATCAAAAAACAGCGGCAAAAAATACGGTTCATTTGTTACCATATTAAAGTTGGCGATTTTATCGGCATCTCTGACAACAAAGCAAATTTTCTCCACTTCTTGTTGCAAAGCGCTATCCAAACTTTGATATTCGGCATCAGCATACAATTCCTCAATCAGGTGTCCGTGATGCTTAATCGGCAGGCGAATGCGAATATCGTTAAACAATGGCGTATAACGCAAAAATTCGTAAGCTGCCACTCCGTGATCATATTTTCGAGCACCGCGAAATCTGTCGGCAATTTCCGAAAAACGGCAAACATCGTGCAATAACACAGCCGTACGCACCATATCCACATATTCCGCCGGCTTGTTTTTCAACCACTCTATGTGCCGAACCAAATAGTTTCCGGCCCCCGCAACCTGCAACGAATGTCTGATTTTTTCTTCAGCATAATAGCTGTAAAACTTGTCGTTTTTCACCACATCCATACAGGTGTTGTACTGCGAATACAGCAATTTCATTGCCTGTTCAATCATAATTGCACCCCCTCTTGCCTGATATATATAAGATAAGAATAAAAATTCAAAAACTTTAATAAATTATTCACAAGTTTGAGATAACACTTGCAATAAGAACAAAAATAGAACAATATACATTTTAGCGGATAAATGTATTCTTTGTTTGAGTTTTTGCAAAAAATACAGCATAAAATATTTAATAACAACTTTTTAAGGATAGTAAAATGGAAAAAGATAAAGCGTTAGACGCCGCCCTGAGCCAAATTGAAAGAGCTTTCGGTAAAGGTTCGATTATGCGTTTGGGGCAAAACACCAACATTGATATAGAGGCGGTTTCCACCGGCTCGCTGGGGATTGATATCGCGCTCGGTATCGGTGGAATGCCGAAGGGCCGTATTATCGAAATTTACGGACCGGAAAGTTCGGGTAAAACCACTTTGGCGCTCAGCGTAATTGCGCAATCGCAGAAAAAAGGCGGCACCTGCGCCTTTATCGACGCCGAACACGCGTTAGACCCGTCTTATGCCAAAAAAATCGGCGTAGATGTTGAAAACCTGTTGGTTTCGCAACCGGATTCCGGCGAACAGGCTTTGGAAATTGCCGACACTTTGGTTCGCTCCGGCGCCATTGATGTTATGGTGGTCGATTCGGTAGCCGCACTTGTACCGAAGGCCGAATTGGAAGGCGAGATGGGCGATTCGCATATGGGCTTGCAAGCCAGATTGATGAGCCAAGCATTGCGTAAATTAACCGCCACCGTTGCCCGCTCCAACACTTTGATTATTTTCATCAACCAAATTCGTATGAAAATCGGTGTTATGTTCGGCAATCCGGAAACCACCACCGGCGGTAACGCGCTTAAGTTTTATGCCTCGGTGCGCATTGATATTCGCCGCATCGGCGCCATCAAAGACAAAGATGATGTTATCGGCTCGCAAACCCGCGTTAAAATCGTTAAAAACAAGGTTGCTCCTCCGTTTAAGACTGTTGACTTTGATATTATGTACGGCGAAGGCATTTCCAAAACCGGTGAGCTCATCGACTTGGGCGTGAAATCCGGTATTATCGAAAAAGCCGGCGCTTGGTTCTCTTATAACGGTGAAAAAATCGGTCAGGGACGTGAAAACGCCAAGAATTACCTGAAGCAAAATCCGGCCGTTGCCGACGAGATTGAAAACAAAATCCGCGCCGATGCCGGACATTTGACCACCGAAATGATTGGCGACGAAGAACCTATGGGGGAAGAAGACTAGCGGTTATACCGTTGCCTATGAAAGGAATAATGATGAACAAACTTTATTTATGTGTAGCGGCAACAATCTTATTAGCAGCATGTAAAAGTGTCGGTTACAATGATTTAACACCGTCCAAGCAACCTAACAACAATCTGTTGCCGGTGTTGGAAATTAAAACCGATACTTCAATATATCCGCGTTTGCTCGACATCGGAAAAAAGAAAAAAGTTGTTGATAAACGCGGCAATGATGCCAAAAATATTTTTCACAAAGAAGTCCAACAAAACATTATTGAGACAACCGGTGCAAATAAAGGCTCTATTTCTTTGCGCCTGAATTATGAAAACACCGTTAACAACAGCGCATATAGCGCAGTCGGCACCGTAAGCCTTCTGGCGTTAGGTGTACCGTTGTTATTCGGTGTTCCTTTCGGCGCCAAGACTCAAGATTTGGAAGTTGAAGTCCAAATCCTAAACAAACATAAAGATGTTATACGCACTTACACCGAAAAAGTCAGTGATACCGAATATAAAGCCGCATGGTGGGGATACGATTCGCAAAGCATATACCGCAAATTGGCGGCAGAAAACTTAAAGCACGCGCTGGAGAATATCCGCTATAAAATCAATAATGATGCACCGGAAATCCTTACCGAATTAAAATAAAGCTTTTAAATTTATTAAAATGCGCCGATTTACTCTCAATCGGCGTATTTTTTGTCTCTATCGACTTTTCGCCGATTGACAATTGTACAAAAAAGTGCTACAAAGAACGGCAAAACGAATTATTTACACTCAAAAAAATATCAGCCTATGACTATTATTGAAAAGTTTGTTTGTTGGTATAAGGCGCGTTTTTCGCAACTTACCGACAAAGAATTTATTGCTTTGCGCAACGCGTATAAGCTGGCAGAAACTCCTTTGATTGAGCGAATTTTGGCAACATATTTTCATCGCCATGCGCCAAGAGATTCTGAAATGAACATTATCTGCGAAGGAAATTGGGCGTTCAAACAGCTTTATGCAACGAACACTCCCCGCGGACGAAAACTCTCGCAATACGAGCAGCACTGTTGGGTGTTTTTCATCACAACCGGCGGTCCGTATCGATTCCCCTCCGCGCTTGACGAGCCGGCGCTGACCGAGCTTTTCGATTGCACCAAACCCGGCAAAGTTGCCTCTTACGTTCGTGACTTTGCGTTGCCGGAAAAATTTGAAATGCGCTTGCTTGAGCTGTGTCGAACCGAGGAGAAAAAGCCGTTCCCACTCAATTCGTATCGCAGGGCGATGTCCAACTACCTCTCTTTTTGCCACGAAAAGCGCTTAACCGCGCCGGCCGCCCAAATGGCTCTCTTGGCATTAAACGACAAAGAGTTGACCGAAGATTTGCTGAAATGTTGCACTTTGGAAAACTGTATTTTGGCCGACGAGGTAATTGCCGAGTTAATTGAAAGCCGCAACGAGGACGCGCTGTCGTTTTTGCTCTTTCAGAGCTACATTGCCGACAAAGATTTGGTGCAAAAAATGCTGGAGGCGTTTCCGCAGCTCAAATGGCAATACGAAATTTCCCAACTGCGCAGACCGATGCGTAAATTGGAAAAGGACACAAAGCTGTTTTTTGGTATCGAGGCACCGACAGCGTCAGAATTTCAGCTCATTCTCGGTTATGCGGGAATAAAGAAAGATGACGAAGACCGGCAGGAAGCGTTTATCAAAATCCGCCTGTTGCCAAAGCTGAAATCCAAGGCCAGCAGCCCCTATTTCTGTGCTTGGGCCGCCTACAACTTTCCGGATACGGCCGAAAAAGCCTACCAAAGTGTGCGCTCCACCGCAGAATATATGCGTGGCCATTTCAAACCGAAAACAAACAGGGATTGAAGTATCAATCCCTGTTTGTTTTTTTATCTCTTATTTATTGCTTAAATAATCCCCCGGCATGGAGAGGCCTTTTATAGCCGCAATCCGCGCCGCAATATTTTGCTTACGCTCTCGAATGCCCGACATATCGCGCATTGTATTATCGCCAGTTTCCTTCGGCTCTTCATAAGCCGGAACAGGTTGCGGTGCGCTAAAATAACTGAAAGCATCTTCCAAAGAACTGTCCGTCACCGGCTTTTCTTCGGCATCTTCTTCATTTGCAGCGTCAAGAAAAACATTGTCGCTTTGCAAATACATCAGTTTTCTTTTCGCGGCTAATTCGATTGGCTCGAATTGTTCGTGCAAAATCTTTTTCAGCTCATCTTTATCCATTGTTTTCTTCCATAATGAGTTGACCGGTTTTGGTTAAAATCAAGCTATCCAATACCCAGCGGTTAATCAAAACAATTTTCTCGTCTTCCACGCCCATTGCCCGAGCGCAGTCAATCACAACATCAAGCTCGGAATCCGCCAAATCGTTATCGATATTGGCCATAACGCACATTTCCTTTACCAACTGCAAAGCGTGCGAGCGCGAGGTAATTTTTCGTGCTTCGTCAACATAATTGATTTTCGGAGTTTTGATAATGCCGATAACCGTGTTGGTATCAACACCGTAACGCGCGGCAATTTTTTTCAAAAAAGTAATTTCTTCCGCATCAATATTACTATCGGCGCGAATCAAACAGCAAAAAATCTTCAAAAATATGAGTTTTTCCTCATTTGAAAGGGTTTTAATATAATCGTTATCCATGAAACTCTCCTTTAATGAGTTGATATTAAGCTCAAAAACTTAATTTCAGATTAACAATTCCTCCAAAGAACAGCTCCACTTTGTTAATGAAACGCTCATAAAAAAAATGCCCCACCATTAAGATGAGGCATTGAATTTATAAAAGTAACAGGCTATCTTCCGTCACCAAAGCCACCATTGCCACCACGATTATTTGGCTTGGAAGAATTTGAAGTTTCAGGCTCTTGAGACGTTACTTCTGAAGATTTTTCATGTACACTTTGCTTAATATGTTTTTTACCCTCATGAGTTTTTAAAGCTTTGTCCGTATCAACTTTTT
This sequence comes from Alphaproteobacteria bacterium, assembly GCA_017528205.1. Classification (GTDB taxonomy): domain Bacteria; phylum Pseudomonadota; class Alphaproteobacteria; order RF32; family CAG-239; genus RUG410. Next base: position 47,186 of record JAFXPE010000016.1, read on the forward strand.
CCGAAGCAACAGTATGATATTTATCACCCATGAAAAATTCTATTACATTCTCATCTGCTCTAAGCATAGTTTGCGAATTGATAAGATGGTGACAATCTTTGCTACCGTCATATGAATCGCGAACAACTCGTGAGAAGTTAACAGATGAAATAATCTCTTTTTTATTTACATCAACAATCGCACCATCAAGCTCATAAGTCCATTGTTCTCCATTGCCTCTCGGTGTCCATGACGCGTCACCGCGCTCCCAAGCAGTATGTTCAAACATTTTAGAAACCGCAACCAATCCATTGTCTAAAACAATGGCATCCCTACCGATTTCCCTATCCTTTGATGATGTTTTCTCCAGTCTGCCCATCACAGTTGTTGAATCTCTGTCGGATGTTCTTGTTCCAAGCATAGAAAATGCTATTTCTGCTTCTTCTGCTGTTGGAGCACGACCTGACATTTTTTTCTGTTCTTTATCGGCACAACTGATGCTTACGCCGTACCGTTCTTTATATCTGTCATAATTTTCCTCAGAAGAAATTCCATCAAATATACTAAAACCACCAGTGTTATTGATATAATCATTTTTCCTGTATGTTTCATATAATCCGCTTGCCGTAAAGACACCTTCCGGCTTTGCATCTGCGTCGTAAGTGTAGTGATATGTCTGTTTTTTACCATTTACACTTTTTTCTAAAGTTTCAAGCTTACCGTCTTCCGAATATGATAATTTAACATTGCCATGCGGTGTTTTCAGATAAGCAGATTTTACTTCCGCATTCGGATAATAATCAAATGAAATCTCGTAATCACCTTCCCCCTTCATTTGCGCAGATGAGCAACGCGTTGTTTCACCAACTTTTGTATAATGTCGCGTATAATCCCAAGAGTGATTATACGAATTCCAGTCATGTTGATAATCTAAAGAACCGTCTTCGTTATACCATATTTCTTGTGCGTGGTTCCAAGGCCATTCGCCCGGAGTATATTCTCTTCTTCTTTGCCCCATATTATTTTTCCTAATCCCTGTTTATTACATAAAGAATTGCTTCTTATAATTTCATTTTACTTCCCTTAATTTTTTTGTCAAGTTTTTTATCTAAAAAATAAAGGGCTCTCAAACTATTGCCAGAGCCCTGTTCAAGTTAGCTGTTTTACCTCAAGATAAATCAGCCGACAAAAAAAGCGCCCCAAAGGGCGCAATTTTGTTGGCTGGGCGTCCTGTACAGTGCCGCAACTTTTACAACAACACCGCAAGGAAGTAATTGTCATCAAAGAACAACTCTGTTATGTCAGGGAAAGATTAGCAGCTTAAATCGTTTTAATGAAAGTAAGATAGAAAGAAGATTATTTTTCTAAAGCACCGATGCCACGAAGAATGCCAATCATACCCTCGGCGGCAATATCGTTGATAACTTTGCCTTCATCATTGAAATAGTAAAAGTTCATAACCGAAGTAGAGAAATGCTTACCAGTGGCAGGAATTCCCATAAACTCGCCTTCGTGAGTGCCGCTTAACGTCCAACGGACGGCGACAACATTACCCTCGGCAACCATTTCTTCTAATTTCCATTGCACATCAGGGAAACTTTGACGCATCCAATGAACAACGGAAAGATAACCTTCGCCGCCGTAAAGAGGTGTCGGCGATGCAGGCGTATAGAACGGAGCATCATTGGCAACAAGTTCTTTGGCAATATTTGAATCTGCCGTGTTAATCATCGTTTCAAAGCGTTTCATCGCTAACTTATGAGCCTCTGAAATTTTCATTTTGCTTCTCCTGGTATTTTCTATGAAGATATTTTGTATCGGAATAAAAAGCAATAAAATTTGCAAATCTGCACAGAGACATTTATATTGGCCGTAAAGAGGTATAAAATGCACGATGTATGAAGGAATAAAACAATGTCGGATTCAGAATTATACGAGAAAAACTACATACACCGTTATCAATCACCGCTGGGTGGTATAACCATAGCAAGTAATGGATCATGCTTAATCGGTTTGTGGTTTGACGGACAGAAGTATTTTGCAGATACGATAGAAGACAATGCAATCCACAGAGATTTGCCGATTTTTGAACAAACTGATAAATGGCTAGATATTTATTTCAGTGGTAGAGCACCTAATTTTACCCCACCATTATTGATGAAGACGACACCGTTTAGAAAGAAAGTATGGGAAATTATGCTCGCTATTCCGTTTGGGAAAACTATGACTTATGGTGAAATAGCAACCAAAATTGCCAGAGAAAAAGGAATAAAACAAATGTCGGCTCAAGCGGTTGGTGGAGCTGTCGGGCATAATTCAATCTCTCTGATTATACCCTGTCATCGAATAGTAGGAACAAACAGTAGTTTAACAGGCTATGCAGGCGGAATAGCTAAAAAAGTAAAGTTGCTTGAATTGGAAAAGGTTGATTTGAAAAAATTTTTTATTCCCGCCAAAGGAACAGCTTTGTAAGTTTTGCATTTTTTTATTAAAAAAGTTTGAAGATTGTCCCGTTTTATGCTTTTTTCATACCGAACATGACACTCGTTACACTCGCGGATCTCCGCCGTTACACATATACTACATGTAACGATATCGATTTCGAACTCGCTGAAAGCCCTGCAAATAAAAGAAAAAGTCGTCATTTCTGACGACTTGCACACATTGGCTGCTTCACCTGGACTCGAACCAAGATTGACGGAGTCAGAATCCGCTGTCCTACCATTAGACGATGAAGCAATCATCGCATACGTTGCGTATATAAGCCAAAAAAAGAAACTTGTCAAATATTTTATGCAAATATTGCGCGTTAATTTTATACCGCGGCCTCGGCCGGACGATTATCCTTCAAGGTTGCCTTCACGCGGGTAATGCGCATATTGTCAATTTGCAACACTTCATAACGGCAAAATTCGTCTTCTGCCTTATCGCCCACTTTCGGCTCTTCTCCGATAAGGTTAAACACATATCCGCCCATGGTGCTTTCTTCCAGCTCATGATACGGCAAATTCATTTCCTCATAAGCATCTTCTACCAAATACACGCCGTCAAACTCATAATTTTTGGCGTCTATTTGCTTCAGCGGAGCCACCGCCACGCCGTCGTGCTCGTCCTGAATTTCACCCACCAGCTCTTCCAAAATATCTTCCATGGTCAGCAAACCGGCCGTGCCGCCGTATTCATCCACCACAATCGCAATATGAATACGTTTTTTCATCATTTCGTGCAATACGTCGGAAATGGATTTATTTTCCGGCACAAACAAAATTTTGCGCACCAGACGCTTTAAGATATCCTTATGAATGGCATCTTTGCATTCCAACAAATCTCTGATGTGAATCATGCCCAAAATCTGGTCTTTATCTTCAGCGCACAGCGGAAAACGCGTATGTTTATGTTTGCGCACAAACTCCATAATTTCGTCATAGCTGTCATCTTGATAAATGCAGTTCATATCCTGCCGCGGCACCATAATTTCGTGAGCACAGATTTCCGAAAAATTGATGGCGTTTTGAATAATCTCGCTCTCGGTATCATCAATCACCCCACCCTTTTGCGAAGCATCGATAATCAGTTTGATTTCCTCTTCCGAGTGAGCATCTTCGTTTTCGTCGGCCTTTTCAATTTTCATCAGCTTCAAAATCCACATGGAAACGTGGTCAAAGCACCAAATAACCGGCGTGCAGATTTTATTAAAGGTATAAAGCGGAACCGCCACAAACAACGCATAACGCTCGGTGTCTTGAATTGCCATAGACTTCGGCACCAACTCACCCAACACAACGTGCAACAGCGTAATAAACGTAAAGGCAATACCAAAACTGAGCGAATGGAGCAAAACGGTCTGCCCGGCAAAAAAGCCGCTGAACAAATCTTCCAAAAGGCGCGAAACCGCCGGCTCGCCAAGCCAACCTAAGCCCAATGAAGCCAAGGTAATACCAAGCTGTGTTGCGCTCAGATAAGTATTAAGATGTTCATTGATATCGAGTGCCACTTTCGCGCGCTTATCCCCGCTCTGCGCCAACTCTTCCAGCTTGGTGCGGCGAATTTTAACAACGGCGAACTCGGAAATCACAAAAAAAGCGTTACAAAAAACAAGAATTAAAACTAAAATTAAATTTATAATATAGGTCAACGTGGGACTCATGGTCTGTAATTACAATTTACCTCAATCTGTTAAAACTGGTATATATATACAATAATACAACGATATTGTCAATAAATGATTAATTTTCGCCCACTCTGCGTCCGACAAATTTCAATTTTCGGGCAAAAAGTTGACGTGGCGACAAAAATATGTTATATCATAATCCGAAACGGAGGTTTTTATGGGAAAAAAAGAAAAGAAGGCTCGTCTTGAGGCCATAAAAGAGCGCTTTCGTGCCGTGCGTCGCGGCCGTCGCAATGATGAAATTGCCGACCATAACGGCAAGCCGTTTACTTCGCCGAATTTACCGGCCGTAAAAACCAAATACAATCGCAAGAAAAACAAATATCGCCGCGACGATTACGAGTATTAAAAATCAGAATGACGAAAGCTGAAAAATCTTCCGCTGTCATTCTTGGGCTTGCCGAAAGCAAAAACCGAGAATCCCAAAAAGAAAGTGACTGTCATTCTGAGGCGTCGCTTTTCTGTCATTCTTGCGAAAGCGAGAATCTGAAAAGCCGCTGAAGAATCTCCGCTCTCGCCGTGCAACCTTGGGCGCAATAAAGTAGCAACCGTCATTTTGAGGGGGTGAGCATTGCGAAATCCCCGTCAAAATCTCTTAAGTTTTGAACAAACTCAAGAGTATATTCTATTGCCTCGCCACTACGCGCCTCAAGATGACATTGCTATATCATCACTTTGCGACGTTTGCATAGCGCCTAACGAGATCCTCACGTCAGCCGTTCCGGCTTCCTCAGGATGACAGTCTTATTCTTCACGAGATACTCGAACAGGTCAGGTATATCAGTCCTTCTCTCTAACACCGTAGCTTTAAAAAAACGAAAGACCTCCGCCCCATACGGAGCAAAGGTCTTTGTTTAGAGAATTTTCAATCATTGTCACTTGCCGTTAGGCAGCTGAATCATCGGCATTGCGCCACCCATGTTGTAGACAGGAAGCTTTCCGTCCCATTTCTGGATAGCCTCATATTCGATTAGAGCACGATTCTGCTGCAGTGCCCTGGTCTTAATCTCCATTGCCTCAGCCTCAGCCTTAGCGGAGATAAGCTTCTGCTCAGCCTCTTCCTTGATACGACGAGTGTTGTTCACAGCCTCCTGAGCCTTCTGCTCTGCAATGACCTTAGCTTCAATTGATTTCTCAAAATTGTCGCTGTAGTCAATGTTGTTAAAAGCAAAGTCGATATTCTCAAAGAAGCGATTGTCGATCTTGGCTCGAAGCGCATTGTTGACTTGAACTCTGGCTGAATCACGGTTAGCGACAAGCTCCTGAGCCTGCCATTTACCAATGACATCCTTCAGCACATCGTTCAGCAGCGGGATGATCTTCTTAGACTGATAGTCCATACCAACCTCCGAGTAAAGAGTGTGCACATTCTGTCCTTTGACATTGTAGGTCAGGTTGTACTCTAACTCAGCGGTCTGAAGATCAGCCGTGTAACAAGCCGTCTTCTCGCTCATCTTCTGGGTACGGCAATCGAAACTTTCTACGGTGGTGATGAACGGAGCCTTCAGGCCAATGCCAGGAGCATAGCTCGTCTGTTCCACCTTACCGAGAGTCTTCTTGATGCCATAGTAACCAGCGTCAACGACGTAAAATGATGCGAAAGCAACAATTGCGACGACGATACCCAACAAACAGACACCAACGATCTTCACGATCCTCATTTCTTCTCTTTCCATAATTTTTTTGTAAGTTTGTAAATACTAATAATTGTCTTTTGACAATTTCATATTTAACATCATTTTCTCTATTTGTCAACAAATTTCGTACATTTTGTGTACAAAATCGTACAAAGCGATAAAATTCCGATATTATCTTGACAAATATGACATATTCAGATATCATGAACAGACGTTTTTTGAATTATCATGACAATTATATATTTCAAACATTATTCTTATGAAACAGACAGAAATTGATTTTCAAAGTTTGTCGCGAAAAGAGTATCACGACAAATTCTGCAAGGAGTTTTCCCTTGATGTCTTCCGCCGTGCTTATGCCTACTCGAAAAACGGGCACATGCCGCAGAACGCCATTCCGACAGCCGCAGTTATCTACGCTGAACCGTTTAAGCTCAGACCTCTTCGAGTTCACGGAGTTTGGGCAGAAAAGGAACTCAATGCGGTAACTGTTTGGGATTTGCAAACTGAAACCGAATCGGCGCAACGCTTCCTCTTAAAAGGAAAGTGGGACTATCCGAATCGTGCAATGTGTGTCGCCCGCCTGGGTGAAAATTATGCTTGCACCAAGCTCCAAACGCTGGAATTCCCCGACGAGCTGATTATCGGCGTGTATCAACACTATCATCGCTTTGCGGCGATTGTGAGCATTGATAACAGTTGCGTGTCTGCGATTTCGGTTCCCAAGGTAACGGCCATCGCCAACCTTATGGGCAAGAACGCCGTGGCGTACTATCCCGAATATCTGCACCAGAAGGAACAGCTTGATTATCAGCGCAAGCACGCCAAAAAAGGCAAGGTGCTGACCAAGCTGCCGGAATTTCGCGAGTTTCTGTTGGCACAACCGGTGCAATTTGTTGCCGGAGTCAACCAACGCAGTATTTTCGGGCCGAAAGCTCCTGAAGTATCGATTGCCGCATATCTGGAAGATTGCAGCGCTCAACTGGAGCAAAAGCTGACTATTGCGAGCGTTGACATGTTCGGCGAATTTTAAAAGATTTAAAAGCAACTCCCCCGCTAAGGCCTTTTACCATTCGGTCTTGCGGGGGATAGCTTTAAAAACAACTAAATCTTTAATCCTCAATATAACCGCTGACAAATTCTTCTTTGCTCAGCCAGCCTTTTTCCGAGCCTTCATACACGCTGAAAATGCCCTCAAAAGTCTTTTCGTCAGCCATTTTTGCCGGATGCACCGACATTTCGTATTTCACATACTCCTCCTGCGTGAGCTTGCCGTCTTCGTTCTCGTCCATTTCCGCAAACATTAACTCTGCCACACGTTTATCTTCGTCCGTATCTGTGGCCAAACGGCTGAAAGCCTTCGCTCTGTCCGCCAAATATTCTTCTTTGGTCACACATTGCTGATTGGCTTTTTCAATACTCTCATACATACCTGCAAAATCTTCGCGCGACAGCATATATCCTTTGTCTTCTTCCGGAATATCGTCTTGAATTTTCAAGTTAAATTCAATATATTCGTCGGCAGTCACACAATCGTTTTTATCCTTATCCATATCGGCATATTCTTCCGATACAACCTGCAATCTCATACCTTCCAACGCTTTCGGAGCGGCCTCCTCATCATCTTCCGCGCCAAAATTATTCGACATATCGCTCATGCTCTTGGCTTCGTTGGCAACATATTCGTCCATGGTCAAACATTTCGGATTCTTTTTCTCTTCGCGGGTAAACAGTCCCAAATAATCTTCGCGCGACAGCTTATACGAACTTCCCTCGCCATCTTCATCAAGCAACTCTTGCTGTGCCACATTATAATCGGCGTACTCGTCTTTGGTAACGCAACCGTCCTTATCTTTATCCATCTGAATAAAATCTTCTTTGGCCGCCGCCGTGCCGAAACCGATAAACATATTACGCGCGGCTTCCTCCGGATCTATCTGCTCCAACTTTTCGGCCAATGCCTGCATTTTTTTGGTGGCTTCCTCAAGTTTTTGCATACTTTCTTCCACCGGCGGCACATCGTCGGTATTCAAAACTCCGTCACCGTTGCGATCCATGCTCTTAAACTTTTGCTTTAAGATAAACATTTCCCATTCACGACCAAACTCGGCAATTTCCTCTCCGCGCAACATCTTATCACCATTGGTGTCGGCCGTATCAAATGCCCGTTGCATCATTGTCACAAGCTCGTCTTTGCCGGATTTTATATCCAGCGAACGAAAAGCCTCCATTTCCTGCTCGCCCAGTCCCGAGGTCAGCGCCTCAATTTCGGTGGCTGAAATTGCTCCGTCGCTGTTAACATCATACATCGACATTTTATCGATTACACTTTCTTGCAAATGCGGATCCGCTAAGGCATCGGCAATCATCTCATCTTCGGTTATGCCCTCGGCCGCCAACCCGCAAACCGGCCACAACGCCGCTACTGTGCACAACAATATTTTCTTCATAATCAACTCCTTATACATAAAAAATAAAGTCTTTCCTAAATTAAAAACTTGTGTTATAGTACAACCGAAGGAAAAAAAATGCAAATATTTTTAGTCGGCGGTGCCGTACGCGATATGATTTTAGGAAAAACCCCACATGACAAAGATTATGTGGTCTTTGGGGCTACTCCGGAACAAATGCTGGAGCAAGGCTATGTGCGCGTCGGTAAAGATTTTCCGGTGTTTTTGCACCCGCAAACTCATGACGAACACGCTTTGGCGCGTAAAGAAATAAAAACCGGCACCAAACACACCGATTTCAAGTTTGAGTTCGGGTCGAATATCACCCCCGAGGAAGATATGCAACGCCGCGATTTTACCTGCAACGCCCTGATGTATGACGAAAAAAAGCGGGAAGTTGTCGATTTGGTCGGCGGAGTTAAAGATATTCAAAATCGAATTATCCGTCACGTCAACACCGAACATTTTATCGAAGACCCGCTACGAGTACTGCGTATGTGCCGTTTTGCCGCCAAGCTCGATTTTGATATTGCTCCCGAAACCATGCAACTGGCTAAAAACATGACCAAAACCGGTATGCTCAGACATTTAACCGCCGAGCGCGTCTGGAAAGAAATTGAAACAGCCCTCAACACTGAACATTTTGATAAATTTATCGCCTCCATGCACGAATGCGGAGCCTTAAAAGTTGTTCTGCCCGAGGTTGAAAAGCTCTGGGATATGCCTGAGCGAACCGATTATCACCCTGAGGGTAATTCCGGCGCACACACCATATTGGTTTTGCGCCAAGGCTATAATTTATCGCCGAAAATCAAGTTTGCCTTGTTGCTTCACGACATTGGCAAAACTCTCACTCCGCCGGATATTCTGCCCCGTCATATCGGACACGACAAAGCCGGCGTACCGCTGGTTGAACAAATTTGCAAACGCTTGAAAGTGCCTAACAAATATCGCGACTTTGCTTTGTTGGTAACCGAAAATCATATGAAATTCCACAATGTTCCGCAAATGCGCAACGGCAAATTTGTGGCCTTTCTGGCCAAACTTACCGATGATTTTCGCGACGGCAAAATGATGATTGATTTTATGCGGGCTTGCAAATGCGACGCTTTCGGCCGCGGCACCTCACCGCAAAATCCGGCGGCAGACAACGCAGAGGTTTATGTTGCTGCCAAGCGCTGTTTGGATAACTTCCGCATTCAGCGCGCCATCAAGGCTGAAAATATGCCGAACTTCGATAAATTACCCAAAGATAAAACTTTCAAAATCCGCTTTAACGAATATCGCGCCAAACACGTTAAATAACTTTCCGCACTTATAAAATCACGCCTTCGGTAAAGCGAAAACCGCGCAATAATTCTTCGACGGTCATCGTTTTTTTACCTTGACGTTGCAACTGTTTAACCTTTATAGCGCCGTCACCGGTGGCAATTACCAACTCCGAAACACCATGCAAAATTTTGCCGGCAATCCCCTGCTCTTTGGCTTTTTCCGCCGCCAAAATCTTAAATCTTTCGCCCTCGTATTCAAAATACATTCCGGGATACGGGCTGAACGCTCTGATTTTATTATACAACTTGTCGGTCGGCATGGCAAAATCAATCCGACACTCGTTTTTATCCAACTTTGCGGCATAACAGGTTTCCGATTCGTTTTGCGGAATCGGCGGATATTTTTTGCGCTCCGCCAACACTTCCGAAATCAGCTCTGCACCGATTTCCGCAAGCTTATCGTGCAATTCGCCGCCGGTCATATCGTCGGTAATAACAACCTCGCCTTTATGAAGCATATCGCCGGTATCCAACCCTTCCGCCATTTGCATAATCGTCACGCCGCCAACTTTATCTCCGGCCTCAACGGCTCGTTGAATCGGTGCCGCACCGCGCCAACGCGGCAACAGCGAAGCATGAATATTCAAACACCCCAAAGGAAATGCCTCAAGCACCGGTTTCGGCAAAATCAAACCATACGCCGCCACCACCGCAATATCGGCATTTAAGGCGGCAAATTTTTGCTGTTCGAGTGTATCGCGCAACGTGCGCGGCGTACGCACCTCAATATTACATTCTTCGGCCATCAGATGCACCGGCGTTTTATTTAACTTATTGCCGCGCCCGGCCGGTTTCGGCTCGCGCGTATATACGCAAACCACCTCATGTTCTGCTATTAAACGACGGAGCGCCGGCACAGCAAAGTCCGGCGTTCCCATAAATACGACTTTCATTAATCGCCAAGCCCCATTCGATTGTATTGAACCTCAACCTTGTACTTGCTGGCATAATCTTTAAGCAGGGCATCACCCATATCTTTGACCAATCCGCCGTACAAGGCCTGTTTGAGCTGTTCTTTATTTTGCTCGGTCAACGATGCCGAATCATCATAAATATTCGAAGTCGCCGCCACTACATAATCGTCACCGGATTCGATAACCACTGCTTCGTCTTTGGCTGCCGCAAACAAATCCTTCATATTTTCCAAGGTCAACTTGTCGATATTTTCGCCGCGGTTAATCGGACGGCTGTTGACCACGCGCAAACCATAGCGTCTGGCACTCTCAGACAAGTCGTCGCCGGCTTCCGTATCATGCTGAATGTTATCCACGGTTTCTTTAACAATGGCATCGCGTTCGGTATCTTCCCAAATTTGCAACAGCTTTTTGGTCGATTCTTCACGCGGCGTTTTGTGCGCATCATAAATTTTATCAACGCTGACTGCCACCACACCGTCATCGCTTTCCACCGCCTGACTTACTTCGCCTTCGTTATAAGAAAACGCGGCATCGATAACATCTTTGTTTTGCAAAACCTCGGTCAGCGAAGCGTCCGCCGATTCGGCATTACCTTCCTCATCATAGGCTTTTACTTTATATAATTTGGCACCAAATTCCTGCGCCACTTCGTTTAAGTCCGTTCCGGCACCGAGTTTATCTTCAATCTGCGTCAAAACTTCGTAACTTCCGTCATAAGCTTTTTCCTGACGCAACAAGTCGGCAATCTCTTTATTGGCCACCTCTCGAGCAACCTTTTCGGCCGCCTTTACGCCCGTAACCTTAAGCAACTGCCAGCCGTCACCAAGCTGTACCGGAGCCGACACCTGATTCGGAGCCAACGCGAAAATAACTTCGCCCAATTCTTCCACCATATCATTTTTAGCCACAAAGCCCAAATCAATATCGGCCGCTTTTTGGCCGTTTTGCGCGGCTACTGCGGCAAAATCAGCACCTTGTGCCAACTGTTCGGCCGCTTTTTGCGCATCTTCCTCGCTGGCGAAAACCATTTGCAAAACCGCACGCTTTTCCGGTTGCTCATACTCGTCAATGTGTTCTTTATAGTAAGCTTCGACTTCCTGAGGCGAAACCTCTATCTTTGCCGCCAAATCGGCCTGCGATAAAAACATAAGTGTAACATCGCGCTTTTCCGGAATCATCAATTCGTCAGACAAATCATCATAAATCTGATTCAACTCATCTTCGGTCGGTTGACGGGTAATTTTTGCATCAGCCTTGTTCACACGCACATATTTAAATGTACGACGTTGTCCCAAAACTTTTTCCATTTGCTTTTGCAAAACTTCCGGCACCTTGGCGCCAGCCACCTGCGTTTCCACCAAAACTTTATGCGCCATATTGCGTTTGATGTCTTGAACCATTTCATCTTCCGATTTGTTGGCATTACGCAAATAAGTTTGATATGCTTGTTTATTGAATACGCCGTTATCCGAAAATTGCGGCATAATGTGCAAAATTTGGCTGATTAAACCGCGGGAAAAATCAACCTTGTATTTTTTCATTGTGTTTTCCAAAATTGCGTCGTTAAGTTTCGTTTGAGCAATCAGATTGGCCACTGTTTTTTTGAGTTCGCCGTCTTCATCTTCTTTTCCGGTAATTGCTTTAATACGAGCCAAATCGCGTTGCAACAAATAAGAAAATTCGCTTTGCGTAATTTCAATATCATCAACCTTAATCACCGCCTTATTGCTGTTTGCCGCGCTGTAATATCCGGAAACTCCGAATAACGACATAAAGCTGAGAGCCGTAACGGTCAAAATAATTTTAGTAAACCAACTGTCACGCATTTTTGAAAATCTGTTTATCATTCTTCTTTTCCTTGAGTTAAAATTAAATTTAGCCTTATTATAAGAACATAATTTTTGATTGCAATTTTTAAATTGATTTATGCAACGCAATAAAACAGGGATTAACGTTCTTTTTTTGTAGAAAAATAAAATTAGGTATGCTAAAAGTATGCCAGTTTTAGGTAAAATAAAAAATTAAGGAAAATAAAATGGCTCGTAAAAAACTCATCGCCGGCAACTGGAAGATGAACTGCCTGCAAGAAGAAGGTTTATCTTTGGCTAAGGCCGTTGCCGCAAAAGTAAAGGCTCAAAAATGGGATTGTGATTTTTTGATTTGCCCGCCGTTTACTTTGTTGACTTCAATAAAAAAATGCCTGCGCGGCACTAAAATTGCGTTGGGCGCACAAGATGTTCACTTTGCCGAAAAAGGCGCACACACCGGAGATATCAGTCCGTTAATGCTCAAAGACGCCGGTTGCACATACACTTTAATCGGCCACTCGGAAAGACGCGTGGACCATTTTGAATCCAACGATTTAATTTGCAAAAAGGCCATTGCCGCTCACAATGCCGGCTTAAACACGGTTATTTGCATCGGTGAAACCGGTGCCGAGCGCGATGCAGGCAAAACCATCAAAGTTTGCCAAGAAGAAATTAACGGCTCGGTTCCGGACGACGCTACGGCCAAAAACACGGTTATCGCTTACGAACCGATTTGGGCCATCGGCACGGGCAAAACGCCTACCGCCGCCGACGTACAAGAAGTACACGCGGCGATTCGCAAGGCTTTGAGTAAAAAATTGGGCAAAGCCGTTGCCAACAAAATGCGCATTTTATACGGCGGTTCCGTAAAGCCGGCAAACGCCAAAGAATTGCTCTCATTGCCGGATGTTGACGGCGCTTTAATCGGCGGTGCCAGCTTAAAGGCTGAAGATTTCATCGCTATTGCCGTAAACGCAACCAAATAAGAAAGGATAATTAAATGAGTTCGGTATTGTTAGTTTTACAACTGATTGTGGCTATCTTTTTGGTAGCAGTAATTTTGATGCAACGCTCCAACGGCGGCGCGCTCAGCGGCTTGGGCGGCGGTGACGGCGGCATCGGTGGCTTAATCAGCGCACGCGGCAAAGGTAATATCTTAACCAGAATTACAGCAATTTTAGCTACTTTGTTTTTTGCGTTAAGTATGGCAATTTCAATTTATTTCAGCCGTGTAGAAGTACAAAAGACCTCTATTGTCGATGATGTCGTAACCCCTTCCGAACTTCCGGTTTCTCCGGAGGCTCAAGCTCCCGCAGTTCCGGCTCCGGTTGCGCCGACTCCTGCTCCGGATGCCCCGGCTCCGAGTGAACCGCAAGTACCTGTGGCGGAGTAAAAAATTGAGAAATTAACCGGACATAAGGCACTTTTCAATAAAGTGCCTTTGTCGCTTTTTTAGAACCGATTATAAGGAAAAAAATATGTCAGATATCCAATTAAATCCAAAATCAAAATTCATCTTCATCACCGGCGGCGTGGTGTCTTCGTTGGGCAAAGGTTTGGCTTCAGCCTCGCTCGGCGCCATTTTGCAGGCACGCGGCTATAAGGTGAGATTGCGCAAACTCGATCCGTACCTCAATGTAGATCCGGGCACCATGAATCCGTGCCAACACGGAGAGGTTTTCGTAACCGATGACGGCACTGAGGCAGATTTGGATTTGGGACACTACGAGCGTTTCTCCGGCGTTCCGGCAAAGCGTACTGACAGCGTGACTACCGGAAAAATTTATCAGCGCGTTATTGAAAAAGAGCGCCACGGCTACTACTTGGGTTCAACAATTCAGGTTATTCCTCATGTTACCAACGAAATCAAAGATTTTATTCTTTCTGATATTACCGATGAAGACTTTGTGTTGTGCGAAATCGGCGGTACGGTTGGTGATATTGAAGGCCAACCATATTTGGAAACGATTCGCCAGATTGCATATGAACTGGGGCGCGAGCGCACTATGTTTATTCACGTTACATTGTTGCCGTATATTCCGACTGCCGGCGAATTGAAAACAAAACCGACGCAACACTCGGTTAAAAAATTGCAGGAATACGGTATTCAACCGGATATGATTTTGTGCCGTTCGCAGATGGCCATTCCGGAAAACGAAAAGCGCAAATTAGCCCTGTTCTGCAATGTCAAAGAAGAAAACGTTATCACGGCCTTAGATGCTCCGAGCATTTATCAGGTTCCGTTGGCATATTCCGCCGAAGGTATGGATCGGCAGGTGTGCAAGCATTTTAATTTAGATTACAGTAAACCGACCGATTTAAGCCGTTGGCAAAACATTATCGATATTTTGAAATCACCGGAAGGCGAAGTTCGCATTGCCGTAGTCGGCAAATACATGATGTTGCTCGAAGCCTATAAATCTCTGCACGAAGCCTTGGTTCACGGCGGTATTGCCAACAAATACAAAGTGCGCATCAAGTGGGTGGATTCGGAAACGCTGGAAACTCAGAATCCGGCTGACATTTTAAACGATGTGAGCGGTATTTTGGTGCCGGGCGGTTTTGGTTTGCGCGGCACGCAGGGCATGATTAACGCCGCTAAGTATGCGCGCGAAAACAAAGTGCCATTTTTGGGCATCTGCTTCGGTATGCAAATGGCCGTAATTGAAACCATGCGCAATCTTTGCGGCATCAAAAATGCCAATACCACCGAGCTTGATGAAAATTGCGAGCCGGTAATCGGTTTGATGACCGAATGGGATAAAGACGGCGCCAAGCAGATTCGTCACAAAGACGGTGATTTGGGCGGAACCATGCGTTTGGGCGCTTATGAGTGCGTTCTTAAGCCAAATTCCAAAGTGGCCGCAATCTACGGCACAGATAAAATCTCCGAGCGCCATCGCCATCGTTATGAGGTCAACATCAAATACAAAGATATGTTGCAAAAAGCCGGCATGGCCATCACCGGCACTTCGCCGGACGGCAATTTGCCGGAAATTGTTGAGCACAGCGACCACCCGTGGTTTATCGGCGTACAGTTCCATCCGGAACTGAAGTCCCGCCCGTTTGCCCCGCATCCGCTGTTTGTGGCGTTTGTAAAAGCGGCAATTGATAATTCCCGTTTGGTATAAATTCTATATAACCCCAAGCAGAAAATGCCCGAGAATATCGGGCATTTATTTTATAAAAAAATCAAGTCAAACCGAAAGAGGCCTGACTTGATTTCTTCAATATAACCGATAATTATTTTTTAGCCGACTTCTTTGCCGGAGCCTTTTTAGCTGTTGCGGCTTTCTTAGCCGGAGCTTTCTTCGCCGCCGTCTTCTTTACGGTTGCCGACTTCTTGGCTGTGGTCTTTTTCGCCGCAGTTGCCTTCTTCGCCGGAGCTTTCTTCGCCGCCGTCTTCTTTACGGTTGCCGACTTCTTCGCTGTGGTCTTTTTCGCCGCAGTTGCTTTCTTAGCCGGAGCTTTCTTAGCCGCCGTCTTCTTTACGGTTGCCGACTTCTTGGCTGTGGTCTTTTTAGCCGCAGTCGCCTTTTTAGCCGGAGCTTTCTTAGCCGCCGTCTTCTTTACGGTTGCCGACTTCTTCGCTGTGGTCTTTTTCGCCGCAGTCGCCTTTTTAGCCGGGGCTTTCTTAGCCGCCGTCTTCTTTACGGTTGCCGACTTCTTCGCTGTGGTCTTTTTCGCCGCGGTTGCTTTCTTGGCCGGAGCTTTCTTAGCCGCCGTCTTCTTTACGGTTGCTGACTTCTTGGCTGTGGTCTTTTTAGCCGCAGTTGCCTTTTTAGCCGGAGCTTTCTTGGCCGCAGTCTTCTTTACGGTTGCCGACTTCTTCGCTGTGGTCTTTTTAGCCGCAGTAGCCTTCTTCGCCGGAGCCTTCTTAGCAGTTTTCTTTTTAGCGCTCTTTTTCTTTGTCGCCTTCGTTGCAGCCTTCTTCTGTTCCGAATTGCGGCGAGCTTCTTCCAAATCTCTTTCGGTAAAGAAGCCCAAATGAATGGCATTCTTCGGTTTCAAATCGGCAAAATCCGGACTTTTCTCGGCAACGCCCTTACGAATTTTGTTGATGGTGTTGTCGGTTGTTTGCAACAAACGGCGAATTTCCTTATCCGCAACTTCCGGATAATTGACCAAAACCCACAAAATAGCGGCTTGTTTTTCGCTTCTCTGTGTCGGCGAAAGAACTTTTTTAGCCTTGGCATTGTGTTCACGCACGTCGTTTTCCAACTTATTCGGCACCAAATTTGCCGCGGCGTCGGCTTCGCAACGGTGAATTTCTTCCCACGAAAGCTGACCGTTGTTTACCGGACTCACGCCCTGAATATTGGATGCGATATCACCGTCGGCAATTGCCTGAATTTCCAACTCATGAATCTCGCAAAAATTTGCTATTTGTCGAAAAGTTAATGTAGTATTTTCAACCAGCCATACAGCCGTGGCTTTCGGCATCAAAGGAGCTGCCATATTCCAATCCTTTCAATTAAAATTACTTTATGCTCTTACAATAAACGCACAACACACATAATACAATACTTTTTTTAGGTTATAAACGCAAAAAAGCCCACCCAAAGGCAGGCTTAAATTCGCGTCAAACCGAATTAGTTTGTTTTCAAACCGAAAGCGGCAAACTTGCTGTTAAACTTGCCAACCTGACCGCCGTTATCAACAATACGGCGAACACCGGTCCACGCCGGATGAGATTTCGGATCGATTTCCAATTTCATCGTATCACCGGCTTTGCCCCAAGTCGATCTGGTCTTAACTTCAGTTCCGTCTGTCATCACATATGTAATCTCGTGATAATCAGGATGAATACCTTTTTTCATTTTAATCTCCAATTCAATACTTTTACACACAGTTTACGCATTTATATATTAAGTATTTCAAATACGCAAGTATTATTTTTACAGTTTTTTAAATTTTTTTATTATTTTGCGGTTGCATCGGCAATTTTTTGGCGCAAAGCCTCGTTGGTGGCAAAAATACTGCCGCCGAGCATAGCTTTGCTCAAATTCTCGGAACGCACGTCCTGTTGCCCGATGGCAAAAACGTATCCGCCGGATTCTTTCACCAAAAGAATGCCCGCACTCAGTGCGCTGTGCTCACAATCATCGGCTATCACCGCGTCGGCCTTGCCGGCGGCCAAATGAGCCAAATCCAGAGCCACCGCACCGCTAACGCGCACATTTGCGCTCAAACTCAGCGCGCTGTCCAGCGCTTTATGCGTTGCATTGCACAAAATAATTGCCTTATCCGCCGACTTGGTAGCCGCCACGCGCAGGCGTTCATGATTGCGGAAACCTTCCTTAAAAGCGCCGCAACCTTTTTCGGCAAAAAACAACTCGTCAGACACCGGACTATACACCACGGCATCGGTAACCACGTTATTTTCCACCAAGGCAACCGACACGGCAAATTGCGCGTTACCGTGTGCAAAATTGGCAAATCCGTTCAGCGGACTGACCGCAAAATATGAGCCGCTGGCCGGCAAAGCGTCTTTTGCCGACATAACAATCGGATATCCGCCTTTGATTTTGCTCAGCTCCTCGCCCAGGATTCGCACAGCTTTTTCATGCGAGCGCACGGCAAACGAACCGTCGTAATGCACCGAGGTTTGCAAATGCTCGATTTCATTAAAATCACGCGTCAATGCGGCGGTAACTTTTTTAACCGCGCCGACCATCAACGTCAATGTCGGAGAAATATACGGCATTATTTCGCTCTTTCCACATAGTTGGCTTCGGAAGTGCCGACCACGATTTTGTCACCGACGTTAATAAACGGCGGAACACCAATGCGTACACCGTTGTCCAAAATAGCCGGTTTATAAGAAGAAGAAACTGTTTGTCCCTTCAAAGCCGGTTCGGTTTCAACCACAGTGCAAATAACCTGCAACGGCAAATCAACCGAAATCGGACGACCGTCAATATAAGAAACGCGAACTTGCATTCCGTCGGTCAAAAACGGACGAGAATCTCCCAAAATATCGGACGGCATCGAAAATTGCTCGAAGGTGTCGTTTTCCATAAAGGTCAAACCGGCAGAATCTTCAAACAAAAACTGACAATCTCTATCTTCAACCATCAGCTTTTCAACCGTATCTTCGGTTCTGAAACGTTCATTGGTTTTGGTTCCGGCTTCAACTTCTTTCATTTCCACCTGCATAAAAGCGCCGCCTTTACCCGGTTTAATATGCACAGCTTTGGTAATTGTCCACGGTTTACCCTTATATTCAATAACCCAGCCAATTCTGATTGCACCCGCGAGTTGTTTCATTTTATTATCTCCTATTCACAATTTTAAAAACGATTGATTTTCAAGCAGCATTTTTGCTTTGATGGCTGCAACATAAACCAAGATTTTTATTTTGGCAATAAAAAATTTAAATTTTGCCGCAATTAAAACCATCAATGCAAAAATTTAAACAGCTTGACTTTGTTAACGCAAGACAAGCCGCAATAACCAATAAGTTTAAGGTTATACAGTTTTTTCAAAGAAATCTGTGCCGCGTGATACAGCTCGCGGTCATGACTGCGGCGCGTGCTGTTCATCAGCATTTTCACCGTGCGGGATATACGCGTATCCCTGACCTCGCCCCAAAGTTCCGGATGCTTTTCTTTGTAAAACTTCCGCACCTGTCGAATCCCCTCGGCGTAATCGTCTAACTTTTTATGACTGAACTGACTGCGCATAATCGAATTATCGGAAATACGATAGCCGTACATTTTTTCGCCAATCCATACAAAACTTTTGGCTTCTGCAAACACACAGCAGTTATACACCCAATCTTCAAAATAAATGCCCTCAACAAACTTAATGTCTTTGATAACCGAGCGACGATACAACTTATTCCACACATTAAAATGAATAAAGTTTTTACGATTTAACAAAACATCGAGTGCCGGCTTATATTCTCGCGGTTCAACGCCGGAAATCTGCGGCAAATCCTCGTTGCCGTAAATTTTGAAAAAGTCGCACCCCACAATGTCGGCATCAAATTTTTGCGCCACGTTATAGAGTGTTTCCAAAAACTTTTCATGAATAAAATCGTCGCTGTCAACATACGAAATATGGTCCGCTTTGGCGTGTTCCAACCCCACGTTGCGCGCCACGGAAAGCCCCTTATTTTCCTGAGATATAACCTGAAAGCGTGAATCTCTTTGTGCGAATTCCTGCAAAATTCCGGCACTTCCGTCGGTTGAGCCGTCATTAATGCAAATAACTTCAATATCCTTCAAGGTCTGAGAAGCAATGCTTTCCAAGCATTTTCTAAGATGCTGCTCCACATTGTAGACCGGTATGATTACTGAAATTAACGGCATTTAATATTCCCTAGAGATTTTTTACTTGTGCTAGATATATATTGTACAAATCCGCCAATGTCAAATTAAATTTAATCGCGATTTAATAAATAAGGTCTTGTTGATAAAAGTTTATCAGCCCTTAAAGCCCTGTGCCACCACATACATTTCAACCGAATCCTGCCGACTGGCATCCGGTTTGAAATGCGTAACTTTGGTAAAATGTTTCTTCATATCGTCAAGAAGTGTTTGCTCGGTTCCGCCCTGAAACACCTTGGCGATAAATATGCCGCCGACTGCCAAAATTTCTTTGGCAAACTCATACGCCATTTCCACCAAGCCAAGCGTACGCAAATGGTCAATATTCTGCACTCCGGTAGTGTTGGCCGCCATATCGCTCATCACCACATCGGCCGGTCCGTTGAGCAGAGCTTTAATCATATCCGGCGCCGCATCTGCGGTAAAATCCTGCTCCAACAACACTGCCCCCTCAATCGGTTCGGTCGGCAACAAATCCATGCCCACAATCTGGCCGCTACCCTTATTTTTAAGTGCCGCCACCTGAGTCCACCCGCCAGGAGCGCACCCTAAGTCGACAATGGTTTTACCCTTGCCCAAAAAATGATATTTTTCATCTAACTGAATCAGCTTAAAAGCCGCGCGAGAGCGATATCCCTGACGCTTTGCTTCCGCCACATACGGATCGTTCAGCTGACGTTGCAACCAGCGATTCGACGAAACCGTGTTATATTTGGCGTTTTTAACTTTAACCGCCAGCATCTTGCGTCCGCGCACCTGTTTTGCCGATTGCGTTAACTTTGCCATTGTTCAACCAAATCCTTAATAATCGCGTCTTGCGCCCCTTTCAAAGATGCCGTCAGGGTATTTATTTGTAAATTATCGTATATTTCTTTAAATATCACCGTAGCCGCCACAAAAATCGGCGCCCGATTTTCTCCGATATATTGACATTTCTCCATTTCTTCGAGACTCATTTGCCAAATTTTTTCTATTTGCGCATCAATCATCTGCACTTCCGCCGCCATACCGTCAACGCGGTCTTTGTTATATCCCTCAGTGTTCCACACCATACTCAACAATCTGAGCGGCGTGCTCGAAGTGGCGATGCAGTCGCATTGACTTTTATATTTTGAAAACTCGGAACCGTTCAAAAACTTCTCGGTATATTTTCTGACTTCGGCGCGCAACTCATCGGCACGTTCTTCGTCATATTCAAGCAAGTCGAAAGCCTCGGAGGCATTTCTCGCTCCCCACGGAATGGATACGGTATATAAAATTTTCGGATTATCTTCGTTGGTGGCCAGCGTAATTTCCGTTGAGCCGCCGCCCAAATCATAAACCAGCAGATACGGCGTCTCCGGCGAAGCATTCAAACGTGCCCCTTTCAAATTCAGCAAAGCTTCTTCTTCGGCGCTGATAATTTCCAATTTAATACCGCACTCATCATCAACCATTTTCACAAATTTGGCACCGTTCGCGGCCATTCGACACGAAGCAGTCGCCACCGCCCGATAATGCAACACGCCGTAAGTGCAAATGTCTTCGTAATATTGCGACAAACAGCGCATGGTGCGTTCCATAGCCTCGGAAGAAAAGCGATTGTTGGCATAAAGTCCCTCGCCCAATTTCACGGTTTCGGCGTGACGATACACCAAATTGCCGTATTTATCGGTAATCCGAAGCCGACAAGAATTGGTCCCTAAATCAATTGCCGCCAAATTTTCGGTTTGCATAGCCACGTCCCTTTCTTCTCATTTTGCGATAACGCCCGTCACGGCGAAAATAATTATTCTTTTGATGGTGCATCATATCAAGCAACATTCCCTCACGAATACCACGGTCGGCTATGGTAATTTCCGACACCGGCCAAAACGTGGTCAAAGCCTCGATAATCGTGCATCCGGCAATGGTTAAGTCGGCCTTTTGCTTGCCGATGCAAGAATGCCGACACCGTCCCTCATATCCCATTTTCTTAATTCGGCCGATAACCTGGCTCACTTCCGAACCTGAAAGCGCCAAACCATCAACCGCTGCTCGATTATAGCGCGGCAAATTAAGGTGCACCGCGCCCAAAACCGTTACCGTGCCCGAAGTGCCGATAACCTGAATTTCCTGATTGCGGATTGCTTCCGTAATTTGGTATTTATCCTCAAATTCCTGCAAAATTTTTTGTGTGCGTTCCACAATGGTGTTATACGCCAAATTAGTCATTTCCTTGCCCGGAAAAGCCTCCGAAACCGTAACCACACCATAAGGCAGCGAAACAAATCCCTCAATAAAAGTTTTGCCGGTTTCGGTAATGCGTGCCAACGAAATTTCAGTTGAGCCGCCGCCGATATCAAACACCAACGCCCGCTTAATCATGCGGTTTAACAGCGGCATACAACCCACCACTGCCAATCGCGCTTCTTCTTTTGAAGAAATAACTTCCATCGGCAAACCGGTTTCCTTTTCCACCGATTTTTCAAACTCGGCGCAATTCAACGCCCGCCGACAAGCCGCCGTGGCCACAAAGCGCATCCGCACAATCGGCGAATATTCTTCCAACACGCCGCGACAAATTTTCAACGCGGCGATCGTGCGACGAATTGCCGGTTTGGCCAGCATATTGTCCTGAATAATTCCCTCGCCCAAACGCGTTATTTTAGAAAAAGTTTCCACCACATGAAACGAACTCGGCGTCGGTTCGGCAATTACCAAGCGACAGGAATTGGTACCCAAATCAATCGCCGCATAATATCCGCTGTTCGGATTTTGGTTGTCGGCAACCGTATTTTGAGTTTTTTTAACTTGCGTTTTATTTTCCTGCCACCTTTTCAAACTCACTCCGCACCGTAAATTTCCGTTCTGATTTGCCGACGCAATTCGTCTATGC
This sequence comes from Alphaproteobacteria bacterium, assembly GCA_017528205.1. Lineage (GTDB taxonomy): Bacteria > Pseudomonadota > Alphaproteobacteria > RF32 > CAG-239 > RUG410. The sequence continues at coordinate 69,670 of JAFXPE010000016.1, forward strand.
AAACCAATCCTTTTTGTTTATCCCGATAGTGCCAATATTCCCAGCCGTTGCAAGCCGCCGCATTTTGCGCCGCCGCTCCCACCTGATGAATCGAACCCTCGGCCGTTTCGCTTTTGATTGAGCCGTCGGAACGAATTATCGCCGATTTTTTGCCGCTGGCATCAAGCAACATATCTCCCGGTTGCAACATTCCGCGTTCCAAAACCGCACCAAACGGAATGCGCGGCATTTTCTTCTTTACCGTATATTCCATAGCGCAATCCGGCATAGGCTCAACCTCTGCCAAACGCTTCAACGCACCGTTAACATAAGTTTCGTCACGTTCAATACCGATATAGTGGCGGCCCATTTTTTTAGCCACCGCACCGGTTGTACCCGTGCCGAAAAACGGGTCCAAAACCACGTCTCCCGGCTTGGAAGACGCCAATAAAACGCGATACAGCAACGCCTCCGGCTTTTGTGTCGGATGCAACTTTTCGCCCTGTTCGTTTTTCAGGCGCTCTTTTCCGGTGCAAATCGGAATTTCCCAAATACTGCGCATTTGCGTTTCGTCGTTTAAGGCCTTCATCGCCTCATAATTAAAGGTATATTTCGCCTTCGGATTTTTCACTGCCCAAATCATCGTTTCATGTGCATTGGTAAAGCGTGTTCCCTTAAAATTCGGCATTGGATTGGTTTTATTCCAAACCACGTCGTTTAAAATCCAAAATCCGAGATTTTGCAAAATATAACCCACTCTGAAAATATTGTGATACGAACCGATAACCCAAATACAGCCGTCATCTTTTAAAATCCGTTTGGCCGCAGTCAGCCATTTTTTGGTATATTCGTCATACGCGGTCAAACTTTCAAAACTGTCCCATTCTTCGGTCACGCCGTTAACCACAGTGTTATCCGGACGCAACAAAGTATCGCCGAGTTGCATATTATACGGCGGATCGGCAAATATAACATCAACCGAATCTTTCGGCATTTTATTCATGGTTTCAATGCAATCGGCATTGATTACGGTATCCCAAACCTCTTTAATTTTCATTCTTTCACACCTATTCTGTTATTTACAAAGATAAAGTCATAAAGTTATAATTTTATTAAAATAATTAAATAAAAATTTGCTTTAAAAATTTATATCTGCAAACACAGACTCAGCCTGCAGTTACGGATACTACTGTTTCAATAATTCGCTTAGTTCTTGCTCTCGGGAAGAAACGATAAGCAGTTCTGAAAAAGAAATTTCGGCGGCATTTATACGCTTTCTTTGCAATTCTTTCATTTGCTCGTCAAGCGGACTGTGTCGATTTTCCAAAACATCTAAAATTGCTTGGGCGTTGCGCCTGATTTCTATTGCTTGCAACAAATAACCGATGCGTTGCTGAACATAGAAAAAACGGTTTGCGTCCCAATGATGATACATAAACCACAACTTTCGTTTCCAATCCATTGCCTCTTCCGGAAGCACTGCCAAATACGATACGTTAAAGTCCTTATCAAACCCCAGCCTTTTATATTCCGGCCACAAACGGGCAAACCCGTTTACTTCTTCCTCTGTTACCTCTGTGGTATATTGCAAACGTTTCTGCGCAATAATTTTTTCATATCTTACCATAGGGTATTCGCCCAACTGGCAACGACACACGCTGATAATTGCTACCACGCCGAGAACAAACAACATTGTTTCACGAAGTCCTTGTTTTACCACTGCAAGCACTCCATATAATAATCAACATTCAAACCATAGCTTTCAGATAAATCATTCAGTTTCAGCTCGGCATTTTCGCCCAATTGATGCACTCCGCCGGTCAAAAGCAGCGTGCGCACCCCGAAACTGTTTCCCATACGCATATCCGTTGCCATATTATCGCCGATAACCAGGCATTTATCCTTGCGAAAACCGGCCACGTTTTCCGTTAAATATGCGGCTATACGTTGGTCAGGTTTACCAAACGGTATCACCTGTCCGCCCATAAGCGCATATTGCTCGGCCACCGCGCCCACGCTTTCGATTATTCCGTTGTTGCCGGCAACCGCGGTATTGTTCCCCACGCACAGCAACGGCAAATGCAAATGCAATGCCTGTTCCAACAGGGGTGAAACCTCGGCCACGGACAAACCGCCGCTATCGGTTTCCGCCAACACGAAATCCGCCATAACGATACTGTCGGCAGGTTTATAATCCAAGCCGCGCACCACATTGGCCTCGTTTCCCGATAAATTGAAATAAATTTCGCCCTGACGATGATTCTTCAAATAAAAATGTGCTATTTCTCCGGCCGTAATCATGGCATAAAAAATGTTCATCGGCACATCTTTTTGCTTTAGGGCATAATATAAATCCCGCACTCGCATTCCCGAATTTGAAGCCAGCGTAATTTTTTTGCCGCTCTGATACAATTTAATCAGGGCATCAACCGCCGGTGTCAATATATTATCGCCATATGCAAAAACGCCGTTGACACCGCAAATAATCGTGTCAAACTCATCTTTTATACGCGATATGTATTTCAGTTTTTGGCTCATAATCTTCCGTTTCTGATAGCACTAGTACCAGACAGTTTATACGGAATTGGTAAATAATTAGATAAAATTTCTCACATTGCCAAAAAGTTATTGATTTGATTGCTCAAATTATTTTCAAAATATGACGTATCGGCAAGCCAGTATTGTGGGTTGTCTATTTTATAATAACCGACGGCCTGCCCGTTTTTGATGGCCACCAACACCACCGAAAGCGGCTGTGTCAAATCGTATGCCGCCGCAAAGTCAAACCCTGCATCAAGTGTGTAATCAACGGTAAAAATATTCAAATAGGTCGTGTAATATTGATTGTATAAGTCATAAATCAAATCTATCGCTTCCGTGCAACCGGAACAATCGGCACCGTTATAAAACACATACATTATCGGCATATTATAATTTTCCGGCGCTTCTGCCAGATATTCCTCAATTGCCTGATTGTTTTCTGTCGGCATAAACTGTTGCGCGTGCGTTGCCGCCGGAAAAATCACCAACCACGCAATCACTAATCTCGCAAATGCTTTTTTAATCACTCACCCTCTCTTTTCAGAGCGGCGAACAGGCGTTTTCAAGCCACTTTCTTTCGGTTTCGCTTAAATAAGCCTGCAAACTTTCAAAAACATCTTGATGATACTTATTAAGCCACGCCAGTTCGTCGTCGCTTAACAAATATTTATCAATCAGGCGTTTATCAATAGGCACTTTGGTCAGCGGTACAAATTCCAAAAATTCCGGATATTCGGCAGATTTACGCGTATATTGTAAATTTTCGATTCTGATGCCGTACTTACCTTCTTTATACACCCCCGGTTCATTGGAAGTTACCATATTTTCTTTAAATCCGTAATCCGAAGCGCAGACGGAAATGCTTATCGGTCCCTCGTGCACATTGCCGAAACAGGCCACGCCGTGTCCCGTGCCGTGCTTATAATCAAGGCCTTTTTGCCACATTTGCGCACGCGCCAAAACATCGAGTTTTATTCCCGGAGTATCAAGAGGAAAACGCGTCAAGGCCAAAGCAATATGCGCCTTCAAAACCGCGGTAAAATCCGCAATCATCTCTTTGGTTGGTTCACCAATGGCAATCGTGCGTGTAACGTCGGTAGTACCGTCAAAATATTGTCCGCCGCTGTCAAGCAACAACAGATTATGCTCCTCAAGCGGCGCATTGGACTTCTTGCTCGGCTGATAATGCACAATTGCTCCGTTGGCACCGCTGCCGGCAATGGTTTCAAAACTCTCGCTGTAAAAATATTTTTGTTCGGCGCGCAACTCATGTAACTTTGCCACCACGTCAAGCTCGGTCAAATTCTTTTGTTTTTCCAGCCAGCAAAACAGTTTCACCAGCGCCGCGCCGTCACGCACATGACAATTTATCATTCCCTGCAACTCAATCGGATTTTTCTCGGCCTTTTGCCAAGCGCAAATATCCTGTGCCTTAATCAGTTTCACCTGCTCGCCGACCAACATTTTAATTTTTTCCGGCGCCGAATGGGCATCATACATCACACTGACATTCTCCGCCTTAGCCAAAGTTGCGGCAAATTCTTCCCAACTTTTGCTTTTCACAGCCCCTTGCAAATTGTCGGCAAACAACTCTATTTTGCCTTGTTTGGAAATCAAGGCATACGCGCGCACAATCGGTGAACACGGCAAATCGCGGGCATAAATATTCAACAGCCACGAAACGCTGTCCGCTGAAGTCAGCAAAAAATAATCAGCATTTTGTTGTTGCAAAATGTCAGTTACAAGAGAGCATTTTTCTTCCTTGCTTTGTCCGGCAAAACGCAACTCGCGTTCGCAAACCTCAACCGCGCGCTTATCTTCTGTCTGCAACCAATCGCCGACATCAATAAACATCATTTCCCGATAGCGACGCTTGATAAATTCCATTTCCGCCACGCTGTAACACCACGCATCGTAACCAACTTTGGTTATATTTCTTTCTTTGAGCAAATCGCACACGTTTTTCATGCGCGGCATTTGGTCTACCACGGTGATTTCTTTGGCCTTGGTTTCTTTTCTGGCCTGCAGTTCATAACGCCCGTCGACCAGCAAAAATGCCTCGTTGAGTGTCACAACGGCAATTCCCGCCGAGCCGGAAAAACCGCACAGCGCTTTCAATTTATGTTCTTGAGGCAACACATCTTGTCCGATAAACCGATTGCCGTGGCTGACCACATAAGCCTCCACACCGGCCGTTTTCAATTTTTCGCGAATTTCTTTTATTTTCATCTTTCAAATCCTTTTCAACAAAGCCGCACGCCAATTATCGCCCTCATAAATTTTTTGCAATTGCAAGCCGTATTTTTCGTGTTCGCCGATAACCCAATCGACTTGCTCATCAATAAAGCCGGAGATAACGGCATAACCGCCGACTTTGAGATTTTTCGCCATATCTTCGGCCATAGCAATCAACGGCCGTGCCAAAATATTGGCCAGAATAACATCATACGGCGCATTTTTTTGCACCACCGCGGAAGCATATCCGTCGCTGTATGCGGCAATTATTTGCTTTTCCACTCCGTTATCTATGGCATTTTGTTTGGTAACCTTAACCGATTCGTTATCAATATCCACCGCCACAATTTCGGCATCTTTCCATAATTTAGCCGCGGCCAGCGACAAAATCCCCGAGCCGGTGCCCACATCCAACACCTTGCGTTGCGGCCCACTTATTGAGTTAATATCCGAAATTGCCTGCAAGCACCCCTTGGTGGTTTGATGCTCTGAGCCGAAAGCCGTCGCCGCATATACTTTAATGCCGATTTTGCCCATTGTATCCACATTGCTTTCGTGAATGCCGTACACGCAAAAATCGCCCACTCTGACCGGTGCAAATTTTATCACGTTATCCGCCAACCAGTCGCGCCCCTGCAAAGTTTCCACGCTGTAAGGCGGCAAATTTACGTTCCACGCTTTGGCGGTTTGCGGCAGGGCGCTGTCCGAAGCTTCCGAACGCATATATCCCACCAGCTGTTCCTTGCCGTCGTCGCTGTAATTTATTTCCACCACCTCAAAAAATTCTTCGGCAAATTCCGCCAATGCTGCATCAATTTCCGCACACGGTTCAAACTTAACAATTTTGCAACTTCCTATATCTTGCATATTTTTTATCTTTCGTTATAACTTTTTTTACCAAAACAGATTTAATATAGCACCAGTATATATACTTAAACATTAAAAAGAGCTTATCATGAACAAAATATTTACTTCGGCTATAACGCTTTTGATTATAGGTATTTCTGCGCCAAGCGCAAATGCCGATTGTTGGGGATTTTCATGCCTGGGCAGAAGGTCCATCGTCAGCGAATATTATGACAGATTCTCCGATAAATATCTGGACAATCCGGATAAAGACACTTATTGGAAGCATCGTTTTCAAAGCTATAACGAATATCCGGCGTACATTTATGCCGGCAATGAGGCTGAAGACAATTATGTGTCGAGCGACGTTAAAACCGTAAGCGTACATAATTATCAGCGCAACACGCCGGTTTCCGCCAACAAAGGCCAACGCATGTACGACCTGACCACCTATAACGTAACCACGCTGACCACCAGCGGCGATTCGTATCGCACCGACAGAGCCGGCAAAATCAGCGGTCGGCAAGTTGAGTTTTCGTTCAATCCGGACGAAGTATATAAGCCGTTGGGTGATGTAAAAATCAACGGTATCGGTTATATGATGCTGAAACTTCCGGATACCGCCTATGTTATTTTGGTCGACAGATACGGTAATTTTTACAAAAATATGGGAATCGTTCGCGGCAACAAAGTTTATGTTTCCAAAGATCCGATTGCCGTGTCCCCGAAAGATATGAAACTCGTACCGTATAAAAAGAGCACCAGCACCAAATCAAATGTTAAGTTGCAATACGAAATCAAATACGGCGGCATTGAAAACAACGACATTGTGCTCATTGTCAACGACAACCGCAGCGGCACGGTTTCTAAACGCCTTATTCCGGCAACGCAAAAAATCACGCGGATTAACGATATTACCATCGGTATTTTCCACGCCACACCGGAATATATCGAATATAAAATTTATTAAACGCGATTTAATCAGCGCAAAAAAATATCCCAACCGAACGGTCGGGATATTTTTTATGGAAAAACGAATAGAGTTAAATTACTTCAATTCAACTTTAGCGCCGGCTTCTTCCAATTTTGCCTTCATAGCATCAGCATCAGCCTTAGCAACGCTTTCCTTAACGGTCTTCGGTGCACCTTCTACCAAATCTTTAGCTTCTTTCAAGCCCAAGCCGGTAATAGCACGAACTTCCTTAATAACATTAATCTTGTTAGCGCCTGCTTCAACCAAAACAACATCGAATTCGGTCTTTTCTTCAGCAGCAGCGGCAGCACCACCTGCAGCGCCGGCAACAGCAACGGCAGCGGCAGCGGAAACGCCCCACTTTTCTTCTAACATTTTTGACAATTCAGCAGCTTCCATAACGGTTAAAGCTGACAATTCATCTACGATCTTGGCTAAATCTGCCATTTTTTTTCTCCAAATAAAGTTAATTTTACAAATTTATTACTAAAAACTAGTTTTTTACCCATAGTTCAAAAGAACATTCCCTCATTTTGTGGTTTTAGGCGAGGTATCGCGCCGCCGTTTTTGAGAGCAGTGTAGAAAGAGCTACACAATCGAGAAAACAGCCAGCGAGAACCGCATAAAACCGCAAAATTATTAGGCGGCCTCTTTTTCGCTGTAAGCTTTGAATACACGAGCAACCTTAGAAGCCGGAGCTTGCAACAAGCCAACGAGTTTAGCACGCAATTCATCCATAGACGGAATAGATGCCAATTCATTGATTTCGGCTACGGTCAACATCTTATCGGATAAAGCACCGCCGACAATCACCAACTTTTCGTTTTCTTTTGCAAACTGAACACAAGCCTTGCAAGCGGCAATCGGGTCATTGGCATAAGCCATGGCAACCGGACCTTTGAACAGGTCTGCCAAACCTTCAAATTTTGTGTCTTTCAAAGCCAAACGGGCAATACGGTTTTTAGTAACTCTTAAAGAAGCGCCGGTTTCACGGATTTTCTTTCTCAATGCTTCCATTTCAGCAACGGTCAAACCGATATATTCGGCAACCACTACAGATTCGGATTCTTTAAAGATACCGTTTAATTCAGCCAGCAATTCTGCTTTTTCTTCGCGGTTCACTTATTGTCTCCATACGAATTATGTTCCGATAAAGGAACGTTACCAAAACCCACACTATGCTTTGCGGCACAATGCGGAACCCAATTCTGTCCTGTTAGGAGATAAAGATTTAGATAAAAATCCTCAAGTTCACTCCGTCTGCGTCGGAAATTAAGAAACAAGGTTCTTTCATAAAATCCCCTCGTCTCACCCACGGTCTTGGACAGTAATGAACACAGCAATTTGCATTCATTGCTTGCGTGTATAAAACAGAAATTTTCGCTTGTCAAGCAAAAAAAAATTTTAACTATTTTTTTATAAAAAACGCTTGCATTTTTAAATTTATATGTTATACAAAACAGGCATCTTGAGGGCGAATCGCCTTTTGAGGTGTATTGTGTTAATAATCTTGTGGGGGACAAGCCATTGTCTTTACCACAAACCTAAGAGAGGTATAAAATGGCTAAATCTAAAAAGAAAATTTTAGGTCTGATTAAGCTGCAAATACCTGCGGGTAAGGCGAATCCGTCTCCGCCGGTAGGTCCTGCTTTGGGCCAAAAGGGCTTAAACATTATGGAATTTTGTAAAGCATTTAATGCACAAACGCAAAAAATCGAACCGGGTGTTCCGGTGCCGGTAATCATTACCGCGTATGATGATAAGAGCTTTACGTTCATCACCAAGTTGCCGCCGGTTTCTTATTTGATTAAGAAAGCCGCCGGTGTTCAATCTGCATCTAAAGAACCGGGTAAAAAGACCGCGGGCAAAATCTCTTTGGCGCAAGTTAAAGAAATTGCCACCACAAAAATGCCGGATTTGAACTGCGCGACAGTCGAATCTGCCATGAATATGGTTAAAGGTCAGGC
>JAFXPE010000017.1 GCA_017528205.1 Alphaproteobacteria bacterium
CGGAATTTCGCAACCGAATTCTTCTTCAAAAGCCATAACCAATTCAACTGTATCCAAGCTGTCAGCGCCCAAATCATCAATAAAGCTTGCTGTTTCAACAACTTTAGACTCATCAACACCTAAGTGTTTTGCGACAATCTTTTTAACGCGTTCTGCGGTATCACTCATTATAAATTAACCTCATAAAATTAAAACAAATTTTTCAGACCAATCGCCTGTGATTTTCTGCATAGCACAAAAACATCTTATTTGACAAGCATTATTTTCATTTTAAGCCCAATATTTTGAGAAAATTAAGCAAAAACAATATATTATTCAAACAAAAAAAGTGCATAAATCAGATTGTTTACCCCGTTTATGATATTTTCGGCATACGGCGCATAATTGCCGAAAAAATCTTGCATTTTACAAATGTCGGGCTATAATGCGCGCATATACTGATAAGACAAGAATTTTACGGAATAAGGTTATGGAAAAAATATCGGCAAAAAAACTGGCAGAAATTTTGGGTTGCAACGGCAATGTCGCGGCGGCGGAAATTGATAAAATCTCGACCGACAGTCGCAAGGTTGACGAGCACACTTTGTTTATTGCGCTGAAAGGCGAGCGTTTTGATGCGCACGATTTTGTAAAAGACGTGGTATCTGCCGGTTGTCCGCTGGTTGTGGTGGAACGGCTGTTGCCTGACGTTCCGGCGCAAAACCAGCTGGTGGTCGAAGATACACTAAAGGCATACGGCAAAATCGGGGCGTATAACCGCAGTTTGTTCAAAGGTACGGTTATCGGACTGACCGGAAGTGCCGGAAAGACCACCACCAAAGAAGAAATTGCCTTTTTGCTTTCCAAATTTGCCCCAACTTATGCCACCGGCGGCAATCACAATAACTTTGTCGGGGTTCCGCAAAGCTTGTGTGAAATAGATATGAACGCCAAGTATGCCGTTATTGAAATGGGCATGAGTGCCAAGGGCGAGATTTCTTATTTAACCAATCTGGTTAAGCCCGATGTTGCCGTAGTTACCAACGTTTATCCGATGCATATCGAGTTTTTCAATAATTTTGAAGAAATTGCCTACGCCAAGGCGGAAATTTTTGAAGGTCTGCAAACCGGAGGTACGGCCGTTATCAATGCCGACACCAATTTTGCCGACGTACTGGAAAAACAAGCGCATTTGAAAACCGGAAAAATCATCAAATTCGGCAAAAATATTCATCCCGAAGCCGAGTTTACCACTCCGGAAAGCGGCGAGCAATATCTTTATAACGCTTGGTGTGCACTCAGCGTGGTGCAGGCTTTGGGGCTTGACGTTAAAAAAGCGGCCTCGCATATTAAAGACTTCGGCGCTTTGGCCGGCCGCGGTAAACAACATAAATTGCAACTTAGCTCCGGCGGTGTTTATACTCTGATTGATGACAGTTATTCCGGCCAGCCGGAAGCGATGATTATCGCCATAAAAAATCTGCATCAAATGCCGGCAGAAGGTCGCAAAATCGCCGTTTTGGGCAAAATGGCCGAGTTGGGCGACACCTCTAAGGCTCGCCACGAGGAAATCGGCAAAGTTTTGGCCGCAACAAACATAGATATTGTTATCGGGGTTTGTCCGGAAATGAAAGATATGTTGGCGCAACTTCCGGCGCAAAAAACGCAATTCTATTTTGAAAACAAAGACGAAGTGGCCGACTTTTTGTTAAATAAACTCTTGCAAAACGGCGATACAGTCCTTATAAAGGGTGCCAGATATTCGTCAAAAATGTATCAGGTGGCGGAAGAATTGATTGAAAAGGGAGCAAAAGCATGAAGTGTCCGTTTTGCGGCTGTGAGGAAACTCAGGTAAAAGACTCGCGCAACACCGATGACAATACGGCAATTCGCCGCCGACGCGAATGCCCGGAATGCGGTTCGCGCTTTACTACCTTTGAGCGCGTTTCGTTGCGGGAATTGATTGTGGTGAAAAAGAACGGCGAAAAAACTCTGTTCGATCGGGATAAACTGGCAAAATCCATTTTGCTGGCGGTGCGTAAACGCCCTATTTCTTCCGAACGCGTGGATAAAATTGTTACTTCGCTGCAGCGCAAGTTTGAAAGCTCGGGAGAAAGTGAAATTACCACCGTGCAAATCGGCGAAAGCGTGATGCAGGCGTTGGCGCATCTGGATAAAATCGCATATATTCGCTTTGCTTCGGTTTATAAAGACTTCAAAGATGTGAGCGAGTTTGTGGCCACCATTGAAAAGCTGACAGATGAACATGGGGAGGATGATTAACATGTCGAAATTTGTATCTCAAAAAATTAAAATGAAATCCGGAGCACGTCTGGCGGCGGTTCAGGCCAACTATATGATTGCACTCGGTCAACTGCCGGTTGATGAAGTAATTGAGGACTTTGTACAAGGAAAAGTCGGGCGTTTCGCTTTGGAAGAAAACGGCGACAATGAAGAAAAATTGGTTGAGCTCGGCCCGATTGACACCGAATATTTTGAAAAATTGGTGCGCGGAGCCCAGTCACGCAAAGAAGAATTGGAAAAGTCGCTCAACCATTATTTGCACGGCGAATGGTCGTATGAGCGGATGAACGGCACCATGCAAGCCTTGCTATTGAGTGCGGTTTATGAATTAAGCGCCACTTCCGATGTTGATACCAAGGTTTTGATTCAGGAATATGTTGATTTGGCGTATGCCTTTTTCAGCAAAAACGAGCCGAAAATGGTCAACGCCCTGCTCGACCAGATTGCGCACGCTATAAGGGGGTAAGATGGCGGTTTTGAAATTATACGAGTATCCGGAGGAAGTATTGCGCCAAAAGTGCGAGCGAGTGGCCAAAGTTGACGACGAATTGCGCAAGTTTTTGGACGATATGCTGGAAACCATGTATGCAGACAAGGGTTGCGGCTTGGCGGCTCCTCAAGTTGGTGTTACCAAGCGGATTATTGTTTTGGATCCGAATCCGAGTGATGAAGATTTGTCTTTGCGTCGTCCGATGTATTTAATCAATCCGGAAATCATCTGGCGCTCAGACGAAACGGTTTTGTTCAACGAGGGTTGCCTTTCGTTGCCGGACCAACGTGCCGAGGTTGAACGCCACGAGCGCGTGCGCGTGCATTTTACCGATTATAACGGCAAAGAGCAGGAAATTCTGGCCGATGAGCTGTTGGCAATCATTTTGCAACACGAAATAGACCACCTTGACGGAGTGTTGTATATTGACCATTTAAGTCGGCTCAAGCGCTCACGCCTTTTGAAAAAGCTGGAAAAATTCCGCGAAGAAAGAGCCCACGAAACCGTTTAAGCGAAGGCCATGTAACTTTCCCCGAGGCTGCAAAGCACCACGCGAGATTCTTTGCTTACGCTCAGAATGACAGACTTTTCTTTGGGCTCGGCTAAAATCTGAAATAAATAAACGGATTATATGTTGAGGCCGCAATAAACGATGTTGAAAGTATAAACAACGCAATCAGCCAAATGTTAACAATCGAGCGGCACACCTTGTATCTATAAGGTATCTGCAACATTTTGGAAAACAGCGGAACAGAACAACAAAACGCAGCAATAAAGGCAATGATTTCGATGTTATCAATGTAATACGGCAACAAATAAGCCACCTCGTGTGTTTTGGTCAGCCCAAACATATTTTTTATATATTGCCAAGCATAACTCATAGAATCGGCTCTGAACATTACCCAGCCGATAACAAAAGCCAAAATACAATATATGTGTTGAAAAAATCCGATAATTTTACCTTCTTTTTTGTGCCAACCGGTCGCCTTTTCAAAAATAATGAACATACCGTGCCAGAGGCCCCAAAAAATAAAGTTCCAAGCCGCACCGTGCCAAAAACCGGTGGCCAAAAACACTATAAACAAATTCAGATAATTGCGCCATTTGGCCACCCGATTGCCGCCGAGCGGAATATACAGATATTCCTTAAACCAAGTAGAAAGCGAAATATGCCAACGGCGCCAAAATTCGGTGATGGATTTGGAAATATACGGATAATTGAAGTTTTCCAAAAACTTAAAGCCAAAAATAGAGCCCAAACCGATGGCCATGTCGGAATATCCGCTGAAATCATAAAACAGCTGAAAACTATAAGCAATTGCGCCAATCCACGCCGTAAAGCAATCAAACTGCTCCACCGGCTGAGAAAAGATTTTATCGGCCACCGCGCCCAAAGTGTTGGCCAGCAACATTTTCTTAGCAAGTCCGATAATAAAGCGTTTTATGCCGTATGCCACCTTATCAAACGTAACGTCACGACTTTCGATTTGCTCTGCCACATCGTGATATTTGACAATCGGGCCGGCTATCAGTTGCGGAAACAGGCAAATATATAGCGCTAACTTATAAATATCGCGTTGTGCCGGAGTATCATTACGATAAACGTCAACCACATAGCTGAGCGCCTGAAAAGTATAAAACGAAATACCAATCGGCATTATTACCTTGATGAAATTGAGGTCGGCATGAAACAGGGCATTGACATTTTCTACCATAAAATTGAAGTATTTGAAGTAAAACAGCACGCTTAAATCCGCCAAAATCGTTATAGCCAACAACCATTTGCGATGTGCGGTGTTGTGACTGCGGCTGATATAATTGGCGCCGACATAGTTGACGATAATCGTTAATATCATAATTGCCAAATAACTCGGCTCACCCCAAGCATAAAAGATAATGCTGGCAATCAGCAAAATATAGTTTTGCAACTCTTTACGCGCCAACAAATAAGCCGCGCATACCAACGGCAAAAACACATAAATAAAAGTCATCGAAGAAAACAACATGTCCTTAGTCCTTTAACTCTTTCAAATGCCCGATATATTCGGAATGAATCATCACAACCAAAATATTAGTTTTTTCTTTTTCTATTTCCGGCTTAAAACGCGACAGCTTTAAATTACTTACCTTATAGTTACAGCGTCGTTTCAATACATCTGCAAACGAATATGCCATAAAATAAGAAATATTCTCGATAAATGAATTACCCAAGAGAATTACCTTCTCTTTATTTGGAGCAATGTCAAAATGAAAATCATGATCTATATTATGCCGTTTACTTTGTAACGCATTTTCTTGTTTATGTTGATAGTATTTATAATTAACATCTAGCGGACAATTATCTTTGGGTAAATTCAAGCCACGACAAGACCAGCCTTCCCATTTTCCCCTATTATAGTCACCAACCACCAATGGCGAATACGATATATTGTAATCTTCTTCGGATACTGACTTAATATTTGGAAAATCTTGTCTGATTTTTTGCATCAGGGCCAAATAACCGGCATATGCTCCCCACGGAGTCCAATGGTGGTCGGTCTTATAGTAAACCATATCCTGCAAATTAGCTTTTTGCATCTCCGCCAATGGATATACGACATTTAAATCTGTTTTTTCTCTTAAATATTCTGCCAGAGTTTGAGCTCTGTCCGGTTCTTTTACAACCTTAAAAATTTTATCTTTGGCAAACTCAAGTTTGCGCGGAACAATCATTAGGTAGCATTTTATCCCTTGTTCTTTACAATATTTATCCAAATATTGTACTCCATTTACTATTTGCTCTTTATCCTTGTCGGATAATTTATTATCAACCTGTTCGTTAGACAAGCTCCAATCATCTAAATAAATACGATATTTACCAACCGCATAATGATCGTTTATCAGCCTTTGCAAGGTTGTAAATCCGTTTATCAGGAGATTTCGACCGAAAAATCTGTCACTGAACCATGTTTCAAATTGCCTACCATATTTCAAATTCAACACATTATTAAAAAACTTTGGATACGCCGCCAACATACGATTTTCGTGCAACGATTTTTCAGCTGTGGAAATACAACTCATCGGAACAAACAACAAACCTAAAAATGTTATCACAAATACTATATCTATGCGGCTGTTATGCTCTAAAATTTTAAATTTAGAAATATATTGCACAAGTTTATAGCTGAACAGAAATGCCAATATCAACACGCTTAAAAACAACAGATAATTAAATGCATAAAATTCCGACAAATCGCGCCAACTGAAGTGATGCTTGCGCACCTGAAGAGAAAATTTTATAACCATACCATCTTTAGCCTTAAAAGAATATTTGTACGGTTTATTATTCTCAAATGCCTTTCTGCCGCCCAATATTTGCTTTTCATTGATTGTGGCAAAACGATAATCCGTCAACACCGGAAATAGCTTACCGCTGTCGTCTTTAATATACGGACCGCGCAAATAAACAGTAAAATCACCATTTCCATTAACCTTAATCTCACCGCTGAAAGTTTGCCACTTATTTGTTACGGTTATAACGATAGCCGCGCATTGTCCGTCCTTGTTTTTACAAGATTCAGGATATTCGACTTTATAAGGTGTCGAGGTTTTAATATCCGCAACCTTTACCGAATTATTCTGACCACCGCGATTATAAAACGAAACTCGCGCCTTGTTATTTGCATACAGGCTACTATATAAACCGGAAACCAAGTGATTTGAATAAATCGGCGCACATAAAATCGTCAGCAGAATTGTACATAAAACAACTAAAATAAAACGTTTACGGATATGGATCACTTTCATATTTACGTTTGACCTCAAGTAAGCTATAGCAATTTTGCTTACCTTATAACATTATATATATATGTCAACTTGTGCCCGCCGCTGTTGTGTATAACAAGTAAAACAGAGTTAATACTTTGAAAAGTCAGCCAGTCTCGACATAACATTTGCCTATAGAGTGATAATTACGATATCAGGCTTAAAATCAAGCATTTCATTTTTGTAATGTTTCATAAATTTGAACATTTCTTCGTTATTAAGCTGATTCCGATTAAGCCGCAAAAATTTGACATGCTCAACCGAAGCATTTACAAACTGCAATAAATTTTCATTTTGCGAATTTCTGGTCATAAACACATAACTAAAAGTCGTCGCAACATGACCTTAGTCCTTTAAAAAATGTGCAATTTGAGGTAGCTTGCCCAAAGATATGGTAACAATAAAAATATCAGGTTTATAATTCAGCAATTCATTTTTGTAATATTTCATGAATTTATACTGCTCATTATATGGAAGTTGATTTTTGTTAAGTCTTAAATATTTGGTGTATTTTACCGATGCACTAATAAATTGCAACAAATCCTCATTTTGCGAATTTCCGGTCATAAATACCTTATAGTTATTGCCCGCTGCTTTATTATTAAAAATCTTTATATATTCTTTGCGTTCTTCGGTTATGGCTTCCGAAGTTTTAGGATCGTAGTAATTATATAGTGTGTTTAATATTGCCGTATCCGGTCTGTTTTGCAGATTTAATAATTTGGTAGTATGTCCGCGATTGTAGTCTCTACCCCAATCGTCACGAATTAATGTAGATTGAGAAATCGCGAAATTATCCGTATTTACCACTTCGAAGTCGGGAAAGTCCTGCTTAATTCTTTGAGCCAAAATCTCATATCCCAGATATGCACCGAAATCCGTCCAGTGATGTGATTGCTTAAAAAATACAAAATCTTTTTCTATACCGTTTTTTAATTCCTCATACGGATAAATAACTCGATTATCCGACAATGATTCTTGTATTGTGCCGATATATTCAAGCACTTTTTCATTACTTTCTTCCGAATACCCGTATCCGCGGAGTATGTCACCGTAAATGCTTTCTTTTCTAGGTACTATTAAAATATACAGACGAATATTATTTTTGCGGCAAACATCATCAAATTTTTTAATTTCGGAAACAATTTTATCCGTCATATTTTTCCTCGGAGGATTTACAGCAATAGGCTTACCGAACATCCAGCCGGAATTTTTGAAAAAAATTGCTTTATTATTCTGATAGATGCGATTTATTCCGTATTTCATTTCGGTATAAAAATCAATCAGCATATTTCGACCGCGAAAACGATCGTTAAACCAAGTTTCAAACTGCTTGCCGAAATTAAGATTAAGAGTATTCTCAAAAAGTTGCGGATAATTTGCCAGCATACGGTTTTCTCTAATATTTTTTTGCGCCGAGGATATATAACTCATCGGAACAAACAGCAAACCTAAAAATGTTATCACAAACACTATATCTATGCGGCTGTTACGCTCTAAAATTTTAAATTTAGAAATATATTGCACAAGTTTATAGCTGAGCAAAAATGCCAATATCAACACGCTTAAAAACAACAAAGTGTTAAACGAATAAAACTTCAGCAGGTCGCTCCACGCAAAATGATGTTGACGAGCTTCGAACCTTAATTCTACAACTTCGCCTTTTTTAGCCTTAAAATTATGGTGCAACGGTCGAGCAAATCCGAATGCTTTTCGACCATTCAAAATTTGTTTTTTGTTGGCCATGACAAAGCGATAGTCGACCAAAACCGGAAAATTAATACCGTCGGCATCTCTCACATACGGTCCGCGCCACGAAACGGTTATGTCTCCGTTGCGAACAGCCTTAAACTTTATTTTATAATTATGCCATTTGGAATCGATTGTTTCGTTTACAAATACGCATTTTCCGTTTTTGGCTCTGCATTGCTTATTGTAATTTGCCTTATATCCAGAAGGTGCTTCCGCTTTGATTATTTCTACGGTATTTTTCGCATTGCCCGTGTTGCTGATATCTATTCTGGCAATTTGATTGGCATATATACTCTGCCACAATCCGGAAACCAAGTGATTTGAATAAATCGGCGCACATAAAACCGTCAGCAGAATTGTGCAGAAAATGACCAAAATAAAACTATTTCGCACATGTAATTTTTTCATATTTACGTTTGACCTCAAGTAAGCTATAGCAATTTTACTCAAAATAAAACATCTTAATTATATGTCAACTTAGCTAGGTGCTGTTGTGTATAATAAATCTAAAACGACATTTTGAGCGAAGTCAGCCACTCTTGCTGATTGTGCCCGCGCTTGTTATGCGAGGCGTTATATTCAAAATTAAGCGATAAATCCTTGGTTATGCCCACCGCCGTGTCAACCTTAAATTGCAAGCGCTTGCCAAAGCGTGAAGTGGCAAAAGTCTGCTCCGCCGCCAAGTGTATTCTAAACAGCGAAAAATCGGCAAAAGCCCCTATTTCCGGCGCAACACCCAGCCAATAATTATCCGGTATCAAACCTCCGTATTGCCCGTGAAAGTCAAGCATACCGTAAAGCCAAATTCTATCGGTTAAGCTCAGAGTTTTACCGATACCGAACTCGATATTGCCGACCGTTCCCTCTTTTTCGTTTTGCGGATTGTATTCGCGCACCAAACTGAAATCGGTTTTATAAGAATACGGCCAAAATACCCTGTCTATCGGCACCAGAGAGTATATACCGAGAGCGGTAAAACGTTGCAATACCAACTTGTGGCTCTGATTATAATAGCGCCCGATAATTTCCGTTACACGCACACCTGCACCGCGAATAAGACCTTCATTATTGTCGGTTAATGAGGTATAGGCCGGCCTAATCATAATTTGCTCAAAGCTTTGGTGATTATATACTCCGCCGCCGAAGCTGACCTGCGCCGAACCGTGCGACAAACTCGGATCAAAGCCTTCCGGCTTAACCTCTTCAGCCGCCTCCAGCGCGCTGCGGCGTCGCAAAACGGCAAAGCTGTTTTGGCGATATTCCTTAAGCTCCATTTCACCTTTGGTATAGCGGTATTGATAATACTGATATTCGGTTTCTAAAACTTGCCGCTGTTCAACCTCGCTTAATTCGTCCATTTCGTAATCGTGGTCATTTATGCCCTTTAAAAATGCGGCATATTGTTTGGCGTTCATTTGCTTGAGCTGATGTTTGATTTTGGTGTAGCGCGCCGGACGATAATTGATTTCGCCCACCAACCCCGGCACCTCACGCACGGTTTTAAGCGTATCCATCGGAATAACGTAATAATTGTATTGACTGCTCAAATCAAGGCTCGGCCGCACTGCTTCCAACAGTTCCAAAATCATATACGAGCAGTTTTTGGTTAAGAAAAAATATTGAATCCGCGCCTCTTTCATTTCATAAAGATGGTTAACGAATTTAAGTTGCTCTTCTTCGGTCAGATTTAGCTTATATTCCCAAATATCGCGGTTTTCGATATTGTTATAGGTGTTGATAATCGTCCAATACGGGTTTAAGGAATATTTGCCGTCATAGCCGCCGAACAGACCTTTTAAGATAAACGGAAGTCCCGTATCCGCACCCGACGTAACCCCGAAATTCGAGCCGTGCGCCAACATCTGCGTGCCTTTGCGTGCCGTATCAATCCGCACCAAAGTATGTCCAAACATCGAAGCCGGATTATTCATATAAGAATCGGTAAACAAAAGCGTAATGCCGGCCGGACGAATATCATGCAAAAACTCTTGATATTCCGTACAATCACTCAAATCACCGACAATAAAACCTTCCTCTTTCAACAAATTAAAACGTGCCGGAAAGCGGCATTTATCTTCCCCTTTTTGAAAAGCGACAATCTCGGCTTTGAGTTCGGCCTCGGGATTGTTTCGTCCCTCGGGACTGAGATAAAATTCGGCATCATGCACCAAACCTTTATGACCGCCGAGTGTTTTTTGATAATGCAACATCTTCAGCCATTGTGTGCTTTGCGCATACTCGGAAACATCCGCCGCGGCAACGGCAGAAAGCGGAAAAAGCAGAGCAAAAATTAAGGCAGAAAAGCGGCGCATTATTGTATTTAAAAGGAAATATTTAAAAAGAAAGACCGTCATTCTGAGCGATAGCGAAGAAACTCCTTAGGCGCCGAGCATCCTTGGGCAGAATAATATAGCTACTTTATTCACCCCAAGGCCGCTCAGCGACGCGCAAGATCCTTCACTTTCGTTCAGGATGACGAGTCAAATTCTATAATTTTAAATTAAGCGTGAGCAACTTCCATTACGCGAATGGTTACATCAAGCGCTTCAACGTTGTCATTCGGGAAAATGTAAGCAAAGTTCTTCTGAACTTCTTTACCCAAAGTTGCACTGTCAACATTCATAATGCCGGCCAATGTTTCGATGGTTTCACCGTTACCGGAAGCCGCATCCATGGCAAATTGTTCCATATTGTCTTCCAAGAAAGCCAATACCATACGGCCGGTGCCGCCGGTAATACGACCGTTCGGATCACAGCCGGAAGTACCGGAAGTAATGCCGAATGTGTTGTTGGCAAACGTGTTGTTGGTGGTAATGGCCAAAGATTGCGGAATAATACCGGATTGACCGCGCCAAGCCATAGAACCCAAACCGCAACCGCCGGTAGAGTCAACGGCACTTGCCGGTGTGGCTAAGCTCATAGCTGCGCAGATAACCGCTGCGCCTAAAATTTTTTTCATTATAAGTTCTCCTTATTAGTTTCACTTAACAAGGATAATCTATCATACCACATGAAAAAGTATAGACCAACCTGAACTTTTGCACAGATTATTTACGCACTTTGCGCCGCTTTGATTTTTTCCACTTCGCCGCGCGCCAAGGCATCGCAACGCTCGTTTTCGGCGTGTCCATTATGCCCCTTCACCCAAACCCAGCGAATTTCGTGTTGCTGTGTCAGCTCATCAAGCCGTTGCCAAAGGTCGACGTTTTTTACGCCCTGCTTTTTGTGGGCCGTTTGCCAGCCGTTTTGCTTCCAGTTGGCCATCCACTCGGTTATGCCTTTCATCACATACTGGCTGTCGGTGTACAGCGAAATATTGCAGGTTTTCTTTAAGGCGCTCAAAGCCTCGATTACCGCCATCAGCTCCATGCGGTTGTTGGTGGTATCGCTTTCGCCGCCGCTTAATTCTTTTTCCACGTCTTTATAGCGCAAAATCGCGCCCCAGCCGCCGATACCCGGATTTCCGGAACAAGCTCCGTCGGTAAAAATTTCTACCCTTGTTGTCATGCCACTTCTTTCAAAAATTCGTGGAAAAATTCGTTTATCAGCAACTCGGCGCTGTCTTCCATACGCAAAGCCTTGGCGGTAAACGAGCGTAAATTGTTTTTGCCGGCAAAAATGCGGAAAGATTTCGGCATTGCCCCATCGGCACCGATAACGCCGTTGATTTGCAAATCATCATCCACAAATTCCGAAAGCACAATTTCAATATGCGTAAATTTCAAAATTCCGCGCGGCGGCAGACGCAACTCCGGCTTGGTAATCAGGTTCAAATGCCCCTCCATGCCCAACAAATTGGCCATCATGTTATAATTGGAAAAACGCACCCGATTATATTCGCCGCCGGTGCTGTCCGTAGTACAGGTTAAATACAGCTCACGAGCAATCACATTACTGTCGTTAAAGCAATGCACGTCGAAGCCGATTTTTACATATTTCTGCGGCGGAGTATCAATGGTTTTCGGATACAAAATATCCTCATCGTCGTTTTCTACCACCTCAAGCGTGCGATTTTCCAGCTTTAATTCCACATTTGGCTGCGGACGACGCCCGAACATACCGGCAATCACGGCATACGGCGCCGGAACATTGTTGGAACCGGAGCGAATGTAAATGGTGTTGCCGACGGTGGTCATCAGCGGCGCAATTTCCGATTTCGGAATATAAGTGGCCAAATAGCCGTCGCCGTTTTTATCTTCATATATAATGTGATTGCGCACCTTGTTATGACTGGGAATAGTGCAACCGGAGATGGCGCTTTCCACCCAACTCATAAAGCGATGCACGTTTCTTACCTTGATTTTGGCTTTGGCCACATCACCGATATCCATATCGCGCGAACATTCAACGCCCCAAACGATTACGCCGCCCTCCGAATTGCCAAATCCGGATATACATTTTGCCAAGTTGCGGCGGTCGTCCGGACTGAGTGACCAGCCGTGTTTGCCGGTAGATGATGCCTGCTTAAAATCCATAAACAGCTCTTCGGTTTGGCGATAACGGATAAACTCATCCAGCGCATCTTCTCCGAAATACACCAGTTTTTCAAAAATATCTTCGGCTCGCGACATGGTAGTCTCCTTTATCTGGGGTTAAAATTTAATGTATTCCCGCACTTCATCATAACTCGGATATTCGTTCAAATTGCCCAGCAAAGTATAGGTCAGCGGGCTGCTGAAAATACTTTGCGCCGCCTTCATCACATCGTCTTTGCTGACGCTGTCGATTTTGGCGATGATTTCTTCCACCGGAATAAAGCGATTGTGCAACAAATAGCGACGCGCCACCATTTCGGCGGTTGAAGACGAACTTTCGAGCGCCATCAACATTCCGGCCTTGTATTGCACCTTTACCCGATTTAATTCGGCATCGGTAACGTGTTCGTTGACGATTTTTTTGATTTCATCAGCCACCACCGGCAGATATTTTTTAATCTGCTCGCTGTCCAAACCGGCGTATATGCCGAACAAACCGCTTTCCTTGTGATTATTGCTGAAACTGTACACCGAATAAACCAAGCCGCGCTTTTCGCGAATTTCCTGAAACAGGCGCGACGACATTGAACCGCCGAGAATCGTAGACATTATGGCCACCGGATAGCGATTGTCGGCATAATAGCTGGCGCCGTTAAAGCCCAAAAGCACCTGTGCCTGCTCAATATCGCGCTGCTTAATGAAAGAGCCGCCGCTATAAAGTTGCTTGTCTTTGTTATACGAAGTTTTGGCCTGCAAGCCGCTCATTCTGTCGGCCACCATTTTAACAAACTCATCGTGCTTTAAATTTCCGGCGGCGGAAACCACGATATTTTCGGCGGCGTAATTGTGACTCATATATTCTCTTAAGGTCGTCGCATCAAAGGAGCGCACTTTTTCCGCCGGTCCGAGAATACTGCGGCCGAGTGCCTGTTCCTTAAACGCCGTTTCCTGAAAATAATCAAACACGATGTCGCTCGGATCATCAAAAGTTTGTTTGATTTCCTGTACCACAACCTCACGCTCTTTGCTGAGCTCTTCGGCGGCAAAAGTCGGCGCCATAACCATATCGGCCAACACATCTACCGCCAGCTCCAAGTCGTTTTTAAGCATTTTAGCATAAAATACCGTAAACTCGCGCGAAGTATAGGCATTGGTGTTGCCTCCCACGTTTTCGATATCTTCCGAAATTTGCAAGGCCGTACGCTTTTGCGTGCCTTTAAACACCATGTGCTCAACAAAATGGGAAATGCCGTTGTTTTCCGGATTTTCACAGGCACTGCCGGTATTTACCCAAATGCCGACCGAAACGGTTTCGGTTGATGGTCTTTCCACCGATACAACGCGCAATCCGTTGCTTAAGGTTGAAATATTTACTTGCATTAAAATTTGTTCCCTAATCTAAAAATTCAATTTGACAGTATTATATGTCAGATATAGGATAAATCAATAAAATATTTTAACAAAGGAGTATGTTATGAACAAAAATCCACACTTTGCGGTTGTGCTTTCCGGTTGCGGACGCGCCGACGGTTCGGAAATTCACGAAGCGGTATGCGCTTTATTGTGCATTGAAAATATGGGCTGTACTTATCAATGTTTTGCCCCGAACATCGAGCAAGCGGCGGTGATAAATCACTTAAACAATCAGCCGATGCGCGAAACCCGCAACGTTTTGGTTGAAGCCGCGCGAATTGCCCGCGGCAACATTTTGGATTTGAAAGAATTTAAGGTTCAGGATTTTGACGGCATTGTTTTTCCCGGCGGTTTGGGCGCGGTTACCAATTGGTGCGATTTTGCCGAAAAAGGCGTTGATTGTAACGTGAACAACAGCATTCGCTCGGTTATCCGCACCTGTTACGACCATAAACTGGTTATCGGTGCCATGTGTATTGCTCCGGCAATGGTGGCGGTGGTGTTGGCCGATAAAAAAATTCACTTTACCTTGGGTGCCGGCGGCGCGATGGCGCAAAAGCTGGAACAACTCGGCGTGGTACATGAAGAAGTGGGTGTTACCGACGTCTGTATTGACCGCGAAAACCGAGTTTGCTCTACTCCGGCCTATATGCTGGCCAGCAACATGGTTGACGTGTGTCAGGGAGCGCAAAATTTGATTGGCGCCATGTGTCAGCTGATTCAGGGGTAAAATCTGTATAAAACGCTTGCATTCCGCAATTTTTGTTTTATGCTGTTTACATTGTAAATGTTTTATACTTAAGGAAATCAAAGGCATGAAAACCAGAACCAGATTTGCCCCGAGCCCGACAGGTTATATGCATATCGGCAACTTGCGTACGGCATTATATGAATACTTAATCGCCAAATCTACCGGCGGAGACTTTATTTTGCGCATTGAAGATACAGACCAAAAACGCTATGTGGAAGGTGCGACGGATATTATCTATAAAACCCTCAAACGCGTGGGTATGGATTGGGACGAAGGTCCGGATATCGGCGGAAACTTCGGACCGTATGTACAATCGGAGCGCAAACCGCTGTATGCAGAATATGCCCACAAACTGGTCGAACTCGGCGGTGCACACTATTGTTTTTGTGCCCAAAAGGAAGAAGATAAAGACGCCGATGAAGACACTCCGGAAGCGCATATCAAGCTTAAAGATCCGTGCAAACATATTCCACTTGAAGAGGCCAAGCGCCGAATTGCCGCAGGGGAGCCGTTTGTGGTGCGCCAAAACATCAATAAAAAAGGCACTTCCATCTTTCATGATGTGGTTTACGGCGATATCGAAATTGATTATGACGAGCTGGACGAAGGCGTGTTGCTGAAAAGCGACGGTTTGCCGACTTATAACTTTGCCAACGTAATTGACGACCATTTAATGCAGATTACCCATGTGGTGCGCGGCAACGAATATATTTCTTCTACCCCGAAATATAATCTGATTTACGAGGCATTCGGCTGGACACCGCCGGTTTATGTGCACGTTCCGCCGGTGATGAAAGATGCTCAGCACAAGCTCAGCAAGCGCAACGGCGACGCTTCGTTCCAAGATTTGGTGGCCAAAGGCTATTTGCCGGAGGCGATTTTGAATTATATCGCCCTCCTCGGCTGGAACCCTGGAGATGAAAGAGAAATATTTTCACTTCAAGAACTTAAGAATACTTTTTCAAGTGAAAGATTAAATAAATCTCCGGCGATTTTTGATATTACCAAACTGACTTGGATGAACGGTTGCTATATCCGCAACCTGTCGGCCGAAGATTTTCACAAGTTGGCGCTTCCATACTATAATAATCTGTCGCAATCTATTGATTTTTCGGCATTAAGTTCGGTTTTGCAACCGCGTATCGAAACTTTGGCACAAATTCCGGAAGAAGTGGCCTTTCTAGCCGAAGTTCCGGAATATTCGGCTGATTTATATACCAACAAAAAGATGAAAACCGACACCGAGGTAGCGGCCAAGGCTTTGAATTTGGTCTTGCCGGTGCTTGAAAGCGCAACGGCTTGGAATAACGAAGCTTTGTTTGAAACCTTAAAAGGCGTGGCAACGGCCAACGAAATGAAAAACGGGCAAATTTTGTATCCGGTGCGTATCGCGCTGTCGGGCAAAGAAACTACGCCGGGCGGTGCAACCGAACTGGCTTGTATTTTGGGCAAGGAAGAAACCCTGCGCCGCATACATAATGCAATCAACAAACTGAACAATCTGTAACCAAACAATATAAAGGAGATATAATATGAAACTTTTTAATTTGACTTTAGCTTCTCTGCTGTTGGCTGCTCCGGCAATGGCACAAGGCCTCGATGGCGAATTTGAATCCATTGACACCAACGGCGACGGCTATATTACGGCCGAAGAATTGGATGCGGCACAAAAAGGTTCGCTGACCAAGCAGAATGAAGAAACCATGTCTGTTTTGGATAAGGACGGCGACGGTTTCGTCTCAATGCAAGAATACACCGCATTTTATTCTCAGCTTTCGGAACAAAAAGACAGCAAAGAGCTGGAAAAAAACTTCAAATTGCTGGACAGCAATCATGACGGTAAGCTTGATATTGACGAATTGAAGTCTTTCCGCGAATCAACAATGGATGATACCAACAAAAACTTTATGGATGTGTTGGATTCCGACCATGACGGCAAGGTTTCGCGCAAGGAATACGACGATTTTGCCAAATCTATGGAAGAAATGTTCAAAAACGTAAACTTCTAACGCTTGTTTCCATGCCTTAAAAAAGGAAGCCGACCGGCTTCCTTTTTTGTGTATGTCCGCCCTTTTCCCTTTACTTTATGCGTGGCGCTGGTATAAATGAATCAGATAAATTTAGAAAGCAACGCCCATGTATTACAGTTTGTTTGAAATATTTGCCATCGGTATCGGCCCTTCCAGTTCGCATACGGTAGGTCCGATGAAGGCGGCCAAAAGATTTGTCGACAACCTTATCCAGCAGCAAAAAATCACCAAAGTCAGCCGAGTGCTCACTCACTTATACGGTTCGCTGGCCCTAACCGGCATCGGACACGGCACGCCGAATGCCGTTGTTTTCGGCCTTATGGGACTTGAGGCAAAAGACATAAACCCGCAAAGCGATTATATTGCGCAAGTTAAAAACAGCGGCAAACTGAGGCTCGACAATCGGCAGGAAATTGACTTTTCTTTTGAAAATGACATTGTGCTGGATAAAAAAACCGTTCTGCCGGAACATTCAAACTCGATGAAATTTACGGCCTTTGATACCAAAGGCAAAATTTTGCTTGAAGAAGTCTATTTTTCGGTGGGCGGCGGCACCATCGCACGTCAAGACGAAATTCGGCAACGAATTGACCGCAAACCCTATGACGTTCCCTACAAATTTGAAACCTGCGCCGAGTTGATGCATATATGCAAACAAAACAAAATGACCATCGCCGAATTGGTGTTGCAAAACGAAAAGAAAATTTGGGGCAAACAATTTTCCATTACCAAACAAATTTTGAAATTGGCGCAGATTATGCAGGAAAATATTGATTTGGGTATGCAAAAGGACGGCTTTCTGCCTGGCGGTTTAAAGGTTAAGCGCCACGCCAAAGAAATGTTCGAGCGACTGCAAAATCGCTTTAACAGCAATAATATGGACTCGCTGACGGCAATTGATTGGATTAACATTTGGGCCTTTGCCGTGGCGGAAGAAAACGCTTGCGGCGGGCGCATGGTTACGGCGCCGACCATGGGTTCGGCCGGACTGATTCCGGCGGTTATGCGCTATATGGAGCGTTACGGCAAATTCATGAGTGATACGGAAAAGAAAAATGCCAGCATCACTTTTTTGGCCACCGCCTCAGCCATTTGCAGTTTATACCGCACCAACGCCTCAATTTCCGGTGCCGAAGTCGGTTGTCAGGGGGAAATCGGCGTTGCCTGTTCGATGGCGGCCGGAGGTTTGGCTGCGGTATTTGGCGGCAATAGTGCCCAAATTGAAAATGCGGCGGAAATTGCCATGGAACATAACTTGGGCCTGACTTGCGACCCGATAAACGGCTTGGTGCAAGTTCCGTGCATAGAACGCAACGCCATGGGTGCCATCAAGGCGGTTAACGCCGCGCGGTTGGCCTTGCAACGCACCGGAACGCACGTTGTCAGCCTTGACAGCATTATCAAAACCATGTACGAAACCGGCTTGAGTCTGAACAAAGACTACAAAGAAACCTCGCTGGCCGGCATAGCCAAAAACGCCATGAAGTGTTGATACAATCCGTTATAATCCGATAATTTTATAAATATTGAATTTTCGTATAAAATTCATTGACAAACTTTATTTTTTTGTATATATTCGATTAAAGATACGAATTTAGTGAAATTTAGCATAGTTTTTTTGTCGGCTGGCTGTTGTCAGCGTTGTGGTCTGAAATTAATCTTTATTACGGACACATGATACGGGTTGCAATTTTTGCGCACCGACAGGGCATTATGCGCTTTTAAAGAGGATAAAAAAGTGAGATATATTACGGGTTCTAAATTAAAGGGTGATATTTTTGAATATCGCCGTTTAAAAAATAAAATGTCTTCACCGGAAAAATATACCAGAAGTGAAAAAATTTTCTCCGAGGCTACCGAACTTTTGGATGATTACGCCGTTGGCAAAATCGGAGTACGTGCCAAAGATAACAAGGTTATGGCGCAGTATATTGATACGTTTGCCGTTGCAAATCAGGAAAAATTATTGGATAAACTGCAAAAAGCCTCTACCTTTGATGTCAAAGAATATTTGGAAGACAGCAAACGGACTTATTGGCAGAGATTGTTCCATATCAATCCGCGCAAAAATCCGCGCTTAACCGCCGATATGATGAAAAGCCGCATCAAGGATTATGACAAGCTGAACAAAGAGCTTGCCAGCGGTTGGTTCCATAAAGAAAAGCTTTATGACAAGCAATACAGACTGGAAAAAGAGGCTGTCGGCTATGCCGTTGCCTTTGTAGAAAACAAATTTACGGTGGCACGCGACGAAGTATCGACCTTGAAACAATATTTCAATGCTTTCAGCAACCAAAACTCTGAAAAAGATATGTCTGCGGCCTTAAATAAAATCGAGCAAACTACGCTGGAAGAATTTCCGGAGTCTCAGCCGAGCAGATGGCAAAGATTTAAGGCGGCTGCCAAAAATAAGTGGCAAGATGTAAAGGAAAAATTCTCGCACAAAGCTACCGTAATCACTCTTAACAACCGTCGCGGTTTAATGAAGGCGGCGGCCGTGGTTGCCTTCTTTGCGCTTGTCGGTGCGGCCATAAAGTCGGACTCGCTTGCCAAGTCGCCGAAAAAATCGAACACGGAACAAAAAGCTCCGGCCAAAGCTCCGTCACAAGATGTAAGCACCAAAACCGATGCCTTTGTTGCACCGGCTGCGGAAAAAGCCCAGCTTACGCCTGAGCAAAAAATCTGGCAGAATTTCTATGATACCAAAAATCAGCTTCAAGCCAATGATATGGGGGTTGATTTGCAACAGCTCTATAATAAGGTGAGCGAACAACAAAGCAAAGGTATTTTCCAAATGCCGGAAAATATCAGCGTTGAGCGCTTTGCCTACACCCACCTGATTTATAAGGCCTACGGCATGGTATCTCCGTTGGAACAGGCGCTTAACGGCGACAAGGCGTTATCCGCGGCGCAGCAAAAACAAATCTCCGAGGCAATTAACATTGCCGGAGAAAACGGATACGGCGTTAAAAAGCTGGCGCAATCCATTGCCGCCAAACACGGCAGAAAGCTCGGCAATCACAGCGCCTTCAGAAACGCCTCGAAGAAAATGCAGACGCAATATGTTTCTAACCTCAAGCAGGTTCGTGATTTGAAGCAAAAACAAATATAAGCTGTAAAGAGGTGTGCTCAAACACCTCTTTTCTTTTGACTTAAGGTGTGATGATGACGGATAATGTTGAAAAAATAGAGCAAGCAAATTTTGTGATTTTGACTTTGTTGCGCAAACTCTATGTTTTGGCACAAAATAAAAATGACAAACCGGCAGAATATCAGCAACAAATGGCGCAATTGCAAAAAGATTTGAAACACCTTGGTCAAACGGCGATAATCGAAAAGGTAAACAAGGTATATATCCCCTATTTACAGCAGTTAACCGAAGGAGAAAAACATGAAATTTGAGCCGATTTTATCCCCCGAAGAACACGAAAAGTGGGTTAACGAGTTGATTATCCCTACTTTTACCAACGGGCGCAATCCGGTAGAAAAGCCGACTTTTGTGCTGATTACGGGACAATCCGGCGCTGGCAAAAGTTATTCTTCTCGCCGTTATGCCGAAGATAATTTTGAGGAATTTCCGGTTTTGTTCGGCACCGACGATATTCGCCAATTGCATCCGATGGCCGATGAAATAATTAAAAACGATCGGGCAAATTATACCTTTAAAACCAAAAAAGACGCCGGCATGGCTCGCGGCAAACTTATGGATTATTGCTTTAAAAACGGCTATAACGTTGTGATTGAAAGTATTTTGCTTGATCCTAACGACTATAAAATGGCAACGTTGATACAGGCCAGAGAGCATGGTTACAAAATAGAATGCGTCGCTTTGGGTGTGCATCGCAATGTCAGCGAAGTGTCGATTTTTTCGCGCCAAGAGGAACAGCTGGCCATCACCAAAGAAGTCGGTTTTCCGGCAACCTTAGGTGTTCACGACGATTCTTACTATTTATTGCCGGAGATTTTGGCCGATATGAATCGTTATAAAACCGTTGACCGGATTTGCATTTTTAACCGCAAGCACCATAATTTTTATGACAGCGACAAAGATCCGCACGATTCTTTGCTTATTCAGCGCAAATTAAGGGAATCGCGCAACAGCTCGCTGAATCGTGACGAAATGACCGGCGTGGCGCTGAAATGGATGGACGTTATCACGATGATGCACGAACGCAACGCTCCAACCAAAGAAATTAAGGTGGCGGAAGATCTGTTCACCAAATTTATGCGCAAATCGGGCCTGTTTTTATCTTCGGAATTTAAAAATTCTTTCATTTTCAACAAGACGGGAAATCAAAAATAATGATAAAAAAATTTTATATCTTCCGTCATGGGCAAAGCAGCTATAATTTGGCCGGCCGCACCCAAGGACAAACCAATGATTCCGTGCTTACCGATTTGGGCAAAGAACAAGCGGCCGCCGTGGGGGAAAAGCTTGCCGACAAAGGGGTGGAAGTTATTTTGTGTTCTCCGCTGAAGCGTGCCGAGCAAACCGCCGAAATTGCCAATAAATCTTTGCATTTGCCGATTGTGTTCGATGAGCATTTTATTGAAGTCAACGTCGGCGAAATCGAAGGCATGCACTATACGGAAATTGCGGCCAAATTCGGCGAAAAATACCGCCAATGGCGCTCCTCCGACGTTAAGTATGAAAACTTGCGTTTTGTCGGCGGCGAAAGCAAAAAAGAAGTGCGGCAACGGGTTTTTGCCGGCTTAAACGAATATGCCGCAAACTCGGCCTATAACACCTTGGCTGTTTCTTCGCACGGCATTATGCTGACACAACTGCTGATTGCCTTAGGCCAGCCGGCAACCGATATTCCCAACGGCAGCATATTGTGCCTGACCTATCAGGACAACAACTGGAAAATCGAAGGCTTTATTTAAGCCGCCTCAAAAATAATCAATGTTTTCTGATGTAGGCGTATGCGCCGATTTTTTGATAATCTTGCAACGATTCTAGGCCGATGAAGTGTTTTTTCATCACCTTTTGTTGCTCGCTGTCGAGCGCGTTTTCCAGCACCAGATATTCAAACGGTGACCAATCCGGAAAATAAAAGACCAATTCTTGCGGATATTGGCGGTTCAGCTCGTTTATGTCATAATCGGCAACGGAATGAAAATAGATGTCGTGGAAGGTTTCGGCCGGAATATGGCTCCAATAATAAGCCGGACGCTTAGCAAACACGCCGCCCGGAGTTATGGTCAAACCGTATTCCGTTTTATCCATCAGCGCAAACGGCACAGATTTTGTCAGCGGTTGCGGTATATCGGACACGGCAAAAATAATATAAAGAGCGGTAAAGCCGAAAAACGCCTTAAACAGCGATTTTTTCCGGCAAATCAGCGGAGCGGCAATCATGGCGGCAAAAATCAGCATCGGCAGATAGTGTTGCACGGAGCGGACTGTAAATATGCAGCGGACAAGCTCGCCTGCAAACAAAAGCGCCACGGAAAGCCGAAAAATGCTGATTTTTTTGCGTCTAATTAGTGATATAATCGCGGTGATTGCGGCAAGCAAAACCAAAACAAACGGCAACAGCGTAACAATGGTCGGGCTGAACCACATTTTTACCAAAAGAGAATTCAACTGCCAATTCAGCTCATAATAAGCCGGCAAACAATCGGCCCGCCACAAGGCATAGGCGCCTACCCCCAGCATTGCCAGCGGAAGAAGCGCCGCCTTAGGTAAATCCGGCCATTTTTGCGGATATTTAGAGAGAAAAAATATCAGCGGTATCGCCAATAATGCCCCCGACAAGGCCACGGTTTGCAAAAACAAAAAGGACAAAGTAAAGGCCACGGCGGCAATTTGCAAATCTCTGAATTTATGATAATGAAAATAGCCAAACAGATAATACAGTCCGATGAAAAAACAGCAGCGCTGGAAAATATCCGGCTTAACCTGAAACAAGCCGCTGAAAGTTATGTTATCGAACACCAAGAAATAGAGATTAAGGCACAGCAACGCGCAAATTTTATTGCCGATAAATTTTTTTTCCATTTTATAAATAAACCAGCCGGTTATGAGCGATACGCCAAAACAAATTATTCTCCCCACAAAGAGTGCAGTTGCGGTGTTGTGCGGCAATATGGCAACAAGCGGTGCCAAAATATACCACAACAAAGGGTGATGATGCTCAAAAAAATCGCGATAAGGCACATCGCCGAGGCTGACAAAATATGCGGCGCGCAAATGCTCGACATCGTCGGCCATATTCAAGCTGGAGCCAAACATTTGGCAGATGGTGAAAATCAGATTCAATCCGAGCAAAATTTGCAATATAAGAACAATTTTTGCCGCGCTCGCACCGGTATTTATTTTGTGGGGCTGAGGCGTCGGGGCGTTATTTTTTTCTGGCTCGGTCTTAATCATATTTTATCCTCGGATAATCTTTTTATAGATTATGCCGCGGAGATTAACAACCCGTAAAACGTTTCTATAAACATTTAAATTTAAGGATATAACCTTTTCTACCCTAAATTCCTACTTTTCCCGATTTTGCAAAGCCGTAAGTTCGGCGTGGCAATCGTGGCACAACATTTGGCAATTTTCTATGGTAGTTTCTCCACCGTCGGCAAAAGCCGTTTTATGATGCGCCTCCAATTCGTTATATGCAAACGCCTTATGGCAAATACAACATTTTCCGTCCTGATTTTTGTAGGCCTGTTTCTGTTGTTTTTCGCTGAACAAACGGTGCCAAATCAGAGTTCTATCGCCCGAAAGCACATATTCATAAAAGCCGTTTTTCTTCAAACCGTCCTCATCTTCGTTATATATATTGAATAAATATTGCAACTTGCTTTCCAATTTTGCGGAATCATACTTTTGGGTGTGATATTTGTTATAATAGAATCCCCAAGGCAAACCTTTCATCTCTTTACGATACGTTACGAACAAAGATTTTATCCATTTTATTACGTTTTTATAATATGTTATCAACTCATCGGCATTTTCATCGCCGCAATGTTTGGCCATATAATCCTCAATTTTCGGATATTCTGTCGGACTGGCATTGATTATCCATTGTAAAACATTTTCAAACAACTCTTGCCGGTTGGCGGTTTCGCCGGTTTGAGCCAACAATGTTTGTTTATTGTCATTATTATAAAACGCCACATTTATGGCTTCGTTATTATTCCGTTTAGAAAAAAACTGTTTAGCATCGGTCAGCCATTTACCGGTATAATCGGCGTTGCGTAACTCTTGTTCCGTCATAGTTTTGCCGGCAATATTGATGGTATGAAACCACTCCAATTTTTCGTCATGCGAACCGCGGCAAATATAGACCAACAACTTATAATCCAGAATTTCTTTTTGTTTTTCCGCAGAAAGATTGGCAAATGTCTGCGAATTTTTGCCGTTAAAATTGATGGCAATCGGGTTTCCCGCTCCGTCATCATTGGTTAAAAACTGGCAGATTGAGATAATACGTTGCTGCCCATCAACAACCTCGTACGTACCGTCATCATTGATTGCCCAATACATACTGTTAAGCGGCAGACCATTATATACGGATTGCATCACTTTGTTGCGCTCGGCCGGCTCATACACAAACGCACGCTGAAACGCCGGTCGCACGTTGAGTCTTCCTCCGTATGCCACTACCCGATTGTCGGCGCCGCCGTCATGATATTGTTCCACCAACTCACGAATGGTAATTGTCGGCTGTGTAATTTTCACGGTCATAATTCAATCTCCTTTTATTTCTTTCGCTTGATAAGAATTCTTTTAAATGTCGGTATTGCATTTCCATTATTATCATAATACACCAAACTAGTCATATTTGCCGTATAGTGACCACGCCCACCTTGCTCACGATATTTTTTCATCCAAGTTTCTCCTATACGACCAACGCACAGCCAATCTGAACCGTATTTTCCAGTATAATCCGCACATCCTATAATCTCAAATTGCTCCGGATTATGCTTATCTAAAAATGTTATCGGCACTCCCATTATGCCATCGTAGTCCATAGGAATATTCTTCACTTCCGATACTTCTATTGCATCATAATTATCATAATGCGGGTACATTTCTTCAAAGCCATAATATTGTTTTCCGGTATTGATTAACTCCTGATGTTTGATATTTTCTAAGTTTGTGAACCAACAAACTGCCGGTGTTTTAATATAATTATCATCAGGATTGTAACCCTTAGATATAACAAATTTACGATTTGCCTCCAATGTATTTTTGTATTGTGTTTTGAAAACCATTGAACGATTAAACCCATACCCAAACCACAATTTATTTTCTTTAATCAACGGGAAGATTTCTTTATAGGTAATGGCATTCATATTGCCGATAATTAAAAACTTTTTGTTATATTGGTATAGTTGCGCCACATATTCGCGAAACAGCGAAAACGGCGGATTGGTAATCACAATATCCGCCTGTTGCAATAATTTTATGCACTCATCACTCCGGAAATCGCCGTTGCCTTTGAGTTTGATTTCTTCAATATCTTCCCAACATATTATGCCATCTCCGGTATTATCTTTATCCAAAATATACATTGTTGATGTTTTTTCCGGCTCATAATGGGTAGCTATTACTTTTTTAATTCCGAAGGCTTCAAAGTTATCCGCCAAATATTTGATAAATTGTGATTTAGGCGTTCCCAATCCGATGCCGTAATGGTCATCGCAGTTGCAATAAATCACTTTGTTATTGAATTGTTTGGCATAATGATTAAGTTCTTTTTCTACTTCTTCATAAGTTGTATAAAACTCATCATTTTTTTCCGTATTAGCTCGATGTAAATTGGCATTTCTACCTGCTCGCCTGTTTTGCGCCGTTTCTTCTTCATTTGCCATTTGCCGACATCCTGTTTTGTGGTTAAAACAAAACCCGCTATTGAAGCGGGCGGATGTTGGTAACTGCTAAACATTCATCATTAAACAGTCCAGCTTATTCGGCACATAGCCTATTCGCCGGCATCCACCCTTACGGATAGAAGTCGGCATAACAGTTTTAAGTCGCCTATGCTTAGCGACTAATGAATGTTTAGCAAGGGTTACCACACCCTCGATACGGTCTCCCGTATCTGCCTTCAGCTTAAAGAGATTTAAAACAAATGTCAACACCGTGTTTTTCAGTCGGTGCTAAAAAATGGCAATTCTTGAAAAAAGTGACTGTCATCCTGAGGAAGCCGGAACGGCTGACGTGAGGATCTCATTAGTCGCTATGCGACCTTGGGGGTAATAAAGAAGCATCATTATTGACTGCTACCGCCGCACGGCGAGAAAAGAGATTCTTCGGCTGTGCCTCAGGATTACGGATTTTTATTCTGCAAGAGATTTTCGGTTCTCCTTAAGACGCCTAAGAATGACAGCATCGATAGCCATATTGACCTCGCCTTATTCGAAGGTAGGCTCCTACAAAAAGGAACCCGCCGGCCTAGCCGGCGGTTCTTCTTATACGCCTATAAGGCTCGCTGTACCAGCACACGCCTAAAGGGCGTACTACAATCTGACCGGGCGACTATTACTTGCTACCCGTAAACGGGTCTATATCTAATGTCATTTGACTGGCTTCAGCATCCTCTTTTAACTGATTTCTTATGTATTCGGCTATCTTTTTATCATTCTTTCCTGCCGTATCTACATAATATCCTCTACACCAAAATTCCCTGTTGCGATACCGAAATTTTGCATTTCCCCATTTATCGTATATCGCTAGGCTACTTTTTCCCTTAAGAAAACCCATAACGCTACTCACGGAATATTTGGGTGGTATTTCTATTAACATATGAACATGGTCCGGACATACCTCTGCCTCTAATATATTCACTCCCTTGTGGTTGCATAATTGCCTAAGTATCTGTCCTATTTCCAGACGGCGACCCCCATAGAACGCTTTTCTGCGATATTTTGGGGCGAATACGATATGGTATTTACAATTCCATGTTGTATGTGCTAATGTGTTTGTGGTCATTTTAAAACCTCCTTTATATTATTTTGTTATTCAGTGGTCAGACTGTATAACTAACTATATAAAGGAGGTTTTACGATGTAAAGCTGTAAGCTTTCCGGAACCCCCAGACTATCTGGGGGTTTTCTTATTACAAAAAA
>JAFXPE010000018.1 GCA_017528205.1 Alphaproteobacteria bacterium
GTACCTTTTGACTGATTTTTAATTCTATCCAAAGCATCATTATAGGCGTTTTGATATGCCTCATTTGCCGAAGTATTTCTGTCTTCTGCCGCCTTGAACATATCATCTTTTTGTTTTTGCGCGCCTTCTAAAGTTTTGCGTTCTTCTTCGCTTTGGTTGTCATAATTGTTGATTGAAGCATTATCTTCCTTATCACCGATATGAACATAAACCGCACCACCGGATAAAGCACCGGCGCCACCTCCGACAATTACACCTAAAGCGTCAACTGTTTCGGAACTGTCGGCTGAAATATTTACATCTGCCTTATCACCTTCAATAACCGTGCCGGTACCAACAGATGCCAACACCGTGTTATGAATTTCATTACCGCCGACAGAAGCGCCGACACCGACTAAACCGCCGGCACCGCCGCCAACGCTTTCATATATTTTGGAAATGTCTGTGGCATTTAAGTTCAAATGTCCCTCATCGGCAAGTTTAATTACATTATTGGCGCCGATATGTGCAACTGTTCTGTTTTCAATTCCGCTCCACAAAACGCTTCCGGCAATTCCGGCATATAATCCGAACGAACCGGAGGCAACAATCATTTTGTTCTCAGCGTCAGGCTCTCCCAAATTAGTTTCTGTTTTGGCATTAATGTCAACATTTTTTGCCTCAATGGTCACGCCATCTCCGGTATATGCCTCGGTCGTGGACTTAAAGTTATTAACATCTACCGAAGCACCAAACGCAGCGGCGCCACCAACGGCACCGGCACCGGTAAACGAAGTCAGTGTGATTTTATTTTGAGCATCAATGTCAACATCTTCCGCTTTTACTTTTGCACCATCTGAAATATACGCATGTACAAAGGTATCTACATCATTTACAAGCACCGTTCCGCTCACGCCGGCAACACCTGCCCCAGCAAAACCGGCAGCCACAATATGGTCATATATTTGTTCGCCTTTAGCCTTTACATCAATATCCTTGATTTGAACATCAGAACCACCGACGTAGGCGTCTATTGTACTCGTTACGGAGTTAACCATAACCGTAGCTCCAACGCCGGCTGTACCTCCGACGGATATAGTACCGGCAATCGGATGAACGAATGTTACCTTATCAGAGGCATCAATGACAGCTTTATCACCCTTCAACACACCATCGGCATAGGCTTTAATCGTGTTGTTTACATAGTTCACATTTTCAACACCGACAACACTAACTGTGCCAGCAGCTGCACCGGATACGGTTGTGTATTCGTATGTGCTGTCTGCTTTAGATTTAACATCGAGTTCCTTAAATTCTGCATTTACACCGGTTGCTTTCGATTCAGCAGTATATTTGATGACATCATTCACCGCAGATAAACCGACACCAACCGTGCCACCGCCTGCCGCTGAACCGGTAATGGTTTGCATATTTGCCGTTGCTTCGGCATTTGAGGAAATTTTATTCCCCGACTTTAAGGTGGAATCTTTATAACCGGCATCTAATTTTGAAGTAATCACGTTTGTATTAACTGCACCGGCAGCTCCGGCAGTACCACCTCCGGCAGCAGCTACAACAGTTGTGAAGAAATCATCTGTTTCTTTTGCTTCTGCTGTTATATCATTTGTAGCTTCAATTTTGGCATTTTGAGCATAAGCCTTCACATCTTTATCAATTACAATTGTATTAACAGTTGCGCCAATACCTATGGAAGTGCTGGCACTAACTGCGCCGTCTATGGCAAAAATATTATCTTTTCCCTCGGCAGAAATTGCAACATCACGACCGGCATTAACGCCATAAGCAACATCATTTATTGTTTTTGTACCGATAATATGAGCATCTGCCGTACTGCTCATAACCATTGTAGCGATAACGCCTTCAAGCGTTAAACCTTGCGAGAACCCACCTGCTACCGTAATGAACGGCTTATTTTTTTCACCGATTGTTTCATTAGCTTCGGCGCTGACAATCACATCTCTACCGGCATAGGCTTTTGAATTTTCAATGGTCGCTTTAACCTCGCTATCAATAACACCGGTTACAATAGAAGCCCCGAGAGCCATACTGCTCAGCGATATGCTTGCCGAACCGGTTCCGCCCGTAATTTCCGTATCACCGGAAGATATAACTTTAATATCTCCCTCGCTTGATGTAACATCAGCATTTTTAATATAGGCCTTTGTATCCGAAGTCATAACAACCGTGTTAATTGAACCGGCAACTGTAATACCATTACCACCGGCACCGCCGATAGATATCGACATAATGTCTTCATCTGACTCTGCTTCAACATCAACATCATCTTTTGAACTGACTTCCACACCCTCAATACCGGCGGCTGTATCACTGCTGTCAACTACAACATTGATAGCCGCACCTGCCGCATCTTCTCCAAGAGAAATGCTCACCGCACCATTGATGGTTTCAAGATCTACATCGTTATTTGATTTAACATTAACTTTGCCATTTGTGCTTTGAACTTTTTTATCTGCATTTTCCGATAAGATGTATGTGTTTAAATCTGCAGAATTAACCACAACACTGACTGCACCGGAAGCAGCCAGACCCTGACCGCCGGAACCGGCAAAAACAACACTCAAACTGTCAATATCCGTATCGGATGTTATATCAATATCACTTTGTGCCGTTACATTTGAATTTTTGATATAACTGTAAAGGTCATTATCTATAACCTCTGCATATACAGAACCGCCGATTGACTTTCCGCTTGTGCTTATCGTAGCGACACCGGTAACAGCAGTGGTATCAAAAACAGCATCTGAATCTAACGTTAATTTATTTGAATTTATGGTTGAATCTTCAATGTAGCTGTTTTGTACGGCAGTATTAACTGCAATGGCAATAGCGCCGGAAATTGCATTTCCTCCGCTTGAAACGGCACCAGCCGCCGTTACGGATAAATATTTATACGATGAATCGTTATCAAGCGTTACATCGCCTGATGTATCAACAAACGAGTTTTTGATGTAGGAGGTAATTTCATCGCTGATACCATCAACACGAACAGAGCCGTCAGCCGAAGTTTGATTGCCGTATGCCACAGTGCCAACAACCGCAAAATCCTCAAATGTGCTTGAGGCAACAACGTCCACTTTGGCATTTTTATTCTGTCTGCCACTTGCTGTATTGATGTAAGAGTTTTCAATATAGGCATTTTCTTCATTGATTGAAACATAAGCCCCCAATGTTCCGGCATAAGAAGAATCTTGAGTTGAAACAGCTCCGGCAGCATCAACCGTTATCAGGTCTGTTCTGTTTGTCGCCTTAACATCTAATTTCTTCCCGGCATTAACTTCTGCACCTTTGATATAGGCATTAATTTTATTTAAGGCAATATCTCCGTCAAGCGTCCCGCCTTTGGCTCCACCGCCACCGTTACCGCCTGCTTGAATAGATACCGTACCCACACCTTTTATAATTTGACTTTTAACTCCGGCTTCAACGCTTACGGATTGCTCTTCATTATCTGTGTTCGTATTTACTTTTGCGCCGTCTTTAATCGCTGCTGTTACCTCATTATTTTGCAACTCAAAAGAGAGATTACCGGCCACAGATTTATCTTTTCCTTGCGCAACACCAACCGAACCGGTAAACATTCTTATATCTTCATTAGCATTAACATCAACATCTCTCAGCGCGTCAACAACGGCATTTCCGATATATGCTTCTACTTCGTTTTGAGTCCATTGAGCGATAAGTGCACCGCCCATTCCAGATTTACCGTTTACGGACAGTATAAGAGCGGCATTTGCCAACAAATCCTCAGATATTGCATTAACCTTAACGTCACGACCTGCTAAAACACGCGCTCCATCCGCTATATATGCTCTGGAAGCCGTATCCGAAATACTCACAGATGCCATTCCGGCTTTTGTAGCGGTTTTTTTATCCGGATTAGCCGGTCTTGTAAAATCATAGTCAGCATTTGCAAATGTCGTATAGGCGTCTCTAAGATTCCATAATGATCTGAAATTATTGAAATATTTTGAGGTATTCTTAATCTCCTCGGCTTTATTAAAAAGTTCCGTCGCTTTATCTAAATTTTGTTGGCGTTGCTCATCAGATATATTTCCGTATTTCGGCATATCTGTTCCGGCCCTTGCAAATCCCATATTAAAAGCACCGTTGACAAATAATTTATCATAATCAGAATTGACGATGACATCATTTAAGGCTTCTACATTACCTGCAATATACGACACAACTTCATCTTCGGCATAATTAACCCCTATACCGACAGATATAGAATTTTGGCTTATGGATATTCCAAGGTTGCCGTTTACGTGAGTTAAATCTTTATTTGCATCTACTAAAATATCTCTCGCTTTGATTGAAGCCGATGATTCAATGGATGCTTTGACTTGACCGTCAACGATTGCAGAAATTGAAATAGCACCGGCAATACCGGTTTCATCAGCATTACCGTTAGAGGCCGCCGCATTTACATCATCTGTTTCGTCGTACGCTTTAACAACAACATCGCCGTAATTGTTGTTATCTTGCGTAACTGTTACATTTTCCCCGATAGTGGCTATTGTTTCTGGACTTAACCATTGAAATGAAAGAGCACCACCGCCGGCACTTCCGTCAACAGCACCTAAACCTTCCATACCTTCATCAATATTATTCAATATATCTATATTGCCCGCACCTGACCATACTTGGTCGTTTGTATAGGCATTTACATTTAATGTGTTACCATTGTTATTTTGGGATTTAAATATAACGTTGGAACTATCTTCAAGTATTGCCTTGGAAACAGTATTATTTATCGCAACAGCAAAAGAACCGGCAAATCCTGTTGTTTCCTGATCTTTTGATGCAGCCCAAGCCGCAGAGTTTGCATAAGTGGTAAAGAAATATTCCAAGCCCAGACTGGCACCGAGTGCGTTAAAGAAATTCATATTACCGGCATCATCAATAGTTTTTTGTATATCTGCGGCTTTTTTGTTGGCACCTAAATACGCGCTGGCATCTTGTGTATCAATTTCTTTTATTCTTGATTTTGGGTCCATGCCGGAGAGCGGGTCTATAACATCATGAAGCGCGCCATTTATGGTAACATTAAATAAGTTATCCAAAAATTTGCCCATATCGGAATAAAATGTTTGATGGCTTAACCCGTGCTTTACAACTGTTTCAGACGAAATTTTCAACCCCGCCTCAGGTAAAATAACCTTGTCTCCGATTTTACCTTCGATTTCGGTTCCGTCAGGTAATGTAATATATGTTTTCTTTACGCCGTTAACTTCTTTTTCTGTCACATTATCTTCTGTTGCCTCATATATTGAGAATGTATAATCAAAATGTATTTTATCTCCCTTATTTTGAGCCTCTTTTTTAGTCCCATCCGGCAACAAAACATAATCATTGTTTTTGACAGCTATGTAATCAGAGCTGTTTCCCGTTATTTCAAAATCACCATAGGCATTTGCATTTGAGCTGAGATCTTTAATATTAACCGCAACTGCGCCCGAAATTGAAGTTGCACCCTTTGAGGCGGAACTTTGCACGGCAAGCAAGCTTTTGTTATCCAGTAAATTTGCCTCTACGGCAACATTACCGGCCTTTATTTGTGGCTTAATATTTTTTTCTTTATTACCTATAAAAGCATTATTATCAACCTCATCAAGCGAATAACCGATTGCACCGCTGACTTTTATTTTATCAAAATATCCATTTGCTCTGGAATAAGTCGTTTGTACATCATAGCCAAGCTTCATTTTAAACATATCATAAAAGAATTTAGCTATATTGCCGAGAAAAGCAGCTTGCCCTTGCTTACCTTTTTGTGTTCCTGATGCGGAAACAGATTCCTCGGCCCTACCTATATAATTAGCTAAAACACTCAGTTGACCCGGTATCTCAACATCACTTTCCATAATGGCTTCATTGACCGTATGCGCAATAAACGCGGCAATTGAAATACTGGCTCCGCCGAAGTTTCTATCTACAATCGGAAGCCAACCCTGTTTGGTAGATACGTCATATGAACGAAACATTTCGGCATCAATCAAGATGTCTTTTGCAATGTTCAGCGCCACCTCTTTTTCTATGACGGCTCTGTTTGATACATCCAACAAAGAAACGGATATCGCATATGCCCCGCCGTGGCCGAAAGATTTATCAAACACATCAAAGGCCATTTCTAACATATTGGTTGCCACCGCACCTGTTGTGAACTGTACGTTAGTTGAAGATAATACATTAAGATTTTCCGCTTCGATGTACGAACCACTGCGAACAATAGCTTCGGTTACCACATCAAGGTCAGCATAACTAAACGCTAAGTTTTCAAATATTGATTTCGCACTGGCATTAAAATCTGTTGAGGCGTTAACGCTTAAATCTTTTTGAGCTGTTATTTTTGCGCCTTCTAAAACTTCAACAGAAGATTTCATATCTGCAATATGAATCATGTCGCTCAAGATAAAATTCGCAGGAGTATCCATCCAGCTATACCAATTATACCCATCGTTGCCCAAATCTACAATATCACTATTGACATTCGTTGCTATTGTTCTGGCATTCAAAGCAACATTTCGTCCGCTCACTTCTCCGCCGACCATAACCTTTGAAAGCGCCACATTATGCTTAGAATCCTTATTATATTCCGCGGCACTTCTAGATCCGGTATTATAAATTTCAGTCTGGACAATAACATCCGAACCGTTGGCATTTACTTTACCGTTCAAGTTAACGATTGCCGCCAAATAATCGTCATTATCTCCCTGATTTTTTGAAACAATAGCAACGCCGTTTCCGCCATCCATTGCCAGCTTATATTCTATCGAAGTTTTTGTTCGACCATATATATCGGTCTGTGTTGTTCTTTTGCCCGAGGTCGGTGTAACGTCTGTTTTCTTTGTTGCCGTTACATTACCACCGGAAACATTAAAGTCCATATTGGCGTTTAATTTAGCATCTTTATTTATGTTAATTTCTTTTCCGCCGTTAGCAATAGTAATACCTGCACCGGAATTAATTGTTCCGTCAATACTGATGTCTGCCGGATTTAATTCAATATCTGTTTCTTCGCCGCCCAAAAGCAAATAATCCGTTCCGCCCATATTAAACGACACCAAAGCATTCAAGTTATCTTCAACAACAGCATTATCTTTAAACACTTTTTTCATAGTGTCTTCGGTCGGTGTCATCAAAGTTAAGGAACCAACATTAAACACACCTGTTTTACCAACCACAAAACCATTCGGGTTGGCAAACAATACGTCACCGCCGATTTGTCCGTTTTTATAGGAATTAACTATACCATCTATCTGCGAAGCTGAGGAATCAAAAACAAGGTTAACTAATTTATTCTGTTTGTTTATTAAATTTAAGTTGGCGGTATCGCCCTCACTGACATTAAATTTGCCGAAAGTATTCAAGCCGACGGTTCCGGCCCCGTTGGTCGTAGTTGTACTAATGTTCCAAATATGCGGATTATTATTTTCAATCGTTGTTGATGTTTGGAAAGGTACCCCGCTCTGGTTGATTTCCGTAGCTTCTGCAACAGCAGGCGCGCCAAATGTTCCGGCAATTATTGCCGCATTCAAAATCGCACATTTAATCAAAACTTGACGATACCATCTGGTGAGTTGAGTGATAGCAGAACGAGAATACTTCATAGTCCAAATTCCTTTTTATTATTAAATTTCAGCAGTTAACATTAAATGTCCGTTAGAATGTATCAGAAATAACTTTAGCTTGCAATATTTTTTTTACTTTTCATTAATAATTTTTAATATTTGTTAAAAGTTATCCGTCTTTCAAGATAAGGCAGTAAAAGTTTATTTTGCGACTTTTTTTGACGTCAAACAATGGCAGAAAAAATGTTATATTTATCTTAAAAAAATGGATATTGTGCTATGTGCCTTAAGGAAAATACAGATCTTGACGGCAAAAGCGGTTTTACTTATGCATCTGAGTTTAATAGGCGCTATAGGATTGGCTTCACCGCTGCGTCGGCTATCAGCTTTAAGCTGATCGGCATACTAAAGTCTGCCGGCGCCTCCTTGTCAAACCTACTTCTCGTAGGTTCGAGACTTTATCATCACGAATAAGCACAAAAGGCAGGAACAAATCCAGCCTTTTGTGCTTATGGTGGTGGATTGGTGCCTCAATGACGATTTTGCATAATTTTAAGCGCGAAAATATCTGTTATCTGCCACCGCTTTAAGCCAATATCTGCTTATATTTTCCGGTCTGCCACCGGTTCTTTTTCGGTAATGAATGCTCGCTTGTATGACATAAAGAATATCCCGCGACCGGATATATGTGAAAATTATCTTTAAGTGGCTGATGTTTTCTCCTTACTTTTCTACTTACTTTATAAAATGTTGTATTTGCTCCGGAAAGTCCAATAAAAATGGACTAACCGGGGCAAATATGATAAATTTAGCTATAAAATTTCCTCTTTTTAACTCGTCGAATGTTGTTGACTCCCAAAATTTCCGCGCTAATAATAGAACAGAAATAGAACATTAAAGGAATAAAATGCGCCAGCACGTTATAGCATTGGTTGATTGCGACTGCTTTTTCGTTTCTTGCGAACGGAAGGATAACCCTGATTTGCAGGGTAAGCCGGTGTGCGTCATGACCGGTAGCACCAGTAAAGGCATTATT
Source organism: Alphaproteobacteria bacterium (assembly GCA_017528205.1). Classification (GTDB taxonomy): domain Bacteria; phylum Pseudomonadota; class Alphaproteobacteria; order RF32; family CAG-239; genus RUG410. Next base: position 8,629 of record JAFXPE010000018.1, read on the forward strand.
GTCTCTCGCTCAAAAGAAGCCAAAGCGCTGGGCATTAAGATGGGACAGCCTTATTTTCAGGTCAAGCCGAACTTTAGGGCCGCGATTTGTATTCCGGCGCGCCATCACCGCTATACCGAAATTTCCAAACAAGTGATGGACACTATTCGCACCTTTAGTCCGGATGTCGAAGTAACCTCGGTTGATGAAGCATTTATCGATTTGACCAGCCTCAACAAGGTCTATCAGTGTACTTATACCGACATTATCAAAAATATCCGGCAGACGGTTTGGGATAAGGTCGGGATTCCTGTATCAATCGGCTTAGGGACTTCTAAAACGTTGGCTAAATTGGCGAGCGATAAGGCAAAAAGTAACAACGGGATATTTGTGATTCCGCCCGATAAAATATTGGATATTGTGGGCGAAATGCCGATTGAGGACGTCAGCGGTATCGGGCGCAAAAACAGCGAACACATGAAGTTCAGCGGCATTTTCACGATTAAAGATTTTGTGGAGAAAGAAAACGGCTGGATCAGAAAAGCTTTCGGGATTAACGGATTGAACCTTAAAAGTGAGCTGACCGGAATTGCCACATCTTTGGTTAATAACGAGCCCACCGCGCCGCAGAGCATACAGGTTACCCGCAGTTTTGAGGACTTCACGCAGAGTTTGGAATATTTGGAACATGAGTTGAATCGGCATGTTCACGAAGCGTGTCAGAAGCTCAGGCGGTGGAATGGCTTTTGCCAAGGGGTGGAAGTTATGCTCCGCACCAAAGACTTCAAATATCTCGCCATCGAGGCAAAATTTCCCAATCCGACCAACGGCGACCAAGAAGTGCGCATGACCGCCGCTACACTCTTAAAACAGTTGTACCGGCCGAATCTAATTTACCGCTCAACCGGCGTAACACTCAAAAACCTAACCTACGGTGAAATGCAACAGTCGCTGTTTGAGGACATCAAACCCCACGACGACAAACTCTCACACTTGGTGGACGAACTGGAAGCCAAATTCGGCAAAGGAATTGTTAAGACCGGGGTATAAAGAATAAGGGTATTGAAAATAAATTATATTGTTGTATAAATTTAATTAAACATACAGACACGAGGATTAACGGATTATGCGATATATATTAAGACCAGTACCGGAGCTTTCAGGTTGCTTTTTATTAGATGCATTATATTGGGTGGCTTTTCATAAATACCCGGAAACAAATTTCGACCTAAATATAGAAAATCTTCAAGAATTACTGGATGACGGCGATATATGCGATCCCTTGCGTGCTGATTATTCTTTTACATTTTTTAATAACGATATTTGTGCACGTTATGGATTACCTAAAAATCCAGCATCTTTCGATGAAAACCCAAATCGTGAAGTATATTTACTTGAAGAGTTATATGAAAAAATATATGGAAGTGAGACAGAATGTTCGGAAAAAATCAGACAAGAACGAAAGGCTGCAAAAGAATATAATAAGAAATTAAAGGTTTTTGAAAATGCATTAGAAAAATATTTAGACCCATTTCAAGCAAAACTCTATTTGGCTTTACGTGAAGGAAGAATAAAAGCAAAGGGTATGACATTAAATCGAGCATACACGTATAACGATTCAACAAAAGAACTTTTTGAAGCCGAATGTCAAGAAGATGCGCAATTTGCCGAAAAATATAAAAACATCAAAGAAGGTGATGAATTTTGGGGAACTGATGAAAAGTGGTCAAGGTGGAAACCTGCCGATATTTCATCAGATAGTTGGATGCTTATGAATATTGATTGGGAATCTTGTCAATTGAGTTACGGCGAACAAATCTATGCATACGTTCAACTAAATATGGAAGATTTGTTCCGAGAATTTCCAACTTCGGAAGATACTCCCAAAGCGGTTAAACCTTTTGGAGATGTTTTTGTAATTGATGATGACAGTATTGTAGTAGCCGAAAAAAGAGGGCGCAAACCTAAAATGGACTATGATGATTTATATAAATGGTATTGTGGTAATTTTGATGAATTTAAGAATATGAAGCAAGAGGCTGTAATCGCAGCTGCACAACAAAAGTTTCCGCAAATAAGTCGAACCACAATTATGAACAAAATTAGTCCGATTATAAATGAATATCGTCAGAAAAAAAGATAAAAAAGTCAAAAATAATATTTTCGTTATTTCTGACTTTAAAGTCTTGTTTTTTGACCGACCTTCAATTGAACTTACAAAATTTTCTCTGCAAAAATGATGTTATGAATTAACACCTTTTTAGGAGAAATTTAAATGACAAACAGTTATAATATAAGAAATGATAAAAAATTTTTGAGAAATAATTATGAAATGTCGGGATTATGGGAAATCCCCCATATAAGACGACAAGAAATAGATTTGAGTAATATCAAGTTGTTAGCCTGTTCACATACACGGCTTAACGAAGATGAACAACATCGTCAGTATGGTGTACATTTTTATGTAGATGACCCGAAATTTAACGGAATTTACAACTATCCGGAACGGACATTGCAAAAATATGCACAATATCGCTTTTTGCTAACGCCTGACTTTTCGTTATATTCGGAAATGCCAATGTGGTTACAAATAGCAAATGTAGCTAAAAATCGTTGGTGCGGTGTATATTGGCAAAACAATGGATTGACGGTTATTCCGACAATCAGTTGGAGTAGTTCGCAGAGTTATGGCTTTTGTTTTGACGGCATAGAACAAAATACTATTGTTTCGGTTGGAATGATAGGTTGTAAAGGAAATAAACTCGGTTTTCTGCGTGGTTATGATAAAATGATGGAGAAACTCAATCCGCAAGCCATAATATGCTATGGTAAACCTTTTGAAGAAATGCAAGGCAACATCATTTATGTGCCGTTTGCACATACGAGAAAGGAGGCATAATATGGGAGGACGAGGAAGTTATGCATCCGGTAATCGGACTTATGAATACGAAACGGTGGGCACTATAGAAGGAGTAAAGGTTGTTCGCAGAATAAGCGGTAGTAATAAAGTTCCTGAAGAATCATATACAAGCAAGGCTTATATTGTAAAAAATAAGGATGGTTCTGTAAGGCAATACAGAGAATTTGATGAAAAACATAAACCAAAGATGGATGTTGATTATCAAATAAAACCATCGTATGATAAAAAGAACAAAACATTACATATACACGATTATAAAGACGGCGAAAGACAGCCGGCAAGGAAACCTACGAAAGAGGAATATTTGAAATATATAAAGTTTTTTAAGGGAGAAATCAAATGACTGCAGATATAAAAGAAATTTATGATACACTATACTATGGAGGTGAGGTAGAATTTAGATACAATGACGATTGTTATATGATGGAAGCGGCATATTCTGACGGAAAAACTTTATTGACGCTGTGGAAGATAGATTCAACAGAAAACGGCGAAGGTTCTGTAGAATTATATAGTAAAAGTTTTCAATCAAAAGAGCAAGGCATAGAAGATATATTGAGTGCCAAGGTATTTAACAATAATTCGTTTTCTGATATCGTAAATGAAGTAGAAATAGATTTTATCGCTTAATTTTATATAGAGTATTTTATAAAAAAGCCGGTAAATCCGGCTTAATTTTTTATATTTAAAAAATATATTGATATAATCTGCATATTGTACTTGATATTGCCCCGTTTCCAAGCATTGGTTGTACTGTAACAAAAGGAAAAGCCATGAAAACAGTAAAAATTTATATGGTCCGGAAGCCCTCAGATATCGACGAAGTAACGGCGTTATGCCGGAAATATGCCGCACAAGCCGAAGAAGTGGTGGTAGCAGAAACGGTTGAATTACCGGCCGTTTGGTATGATGCGGTTTGTCTATTCCCGCTGGATGATTACATTTTCCTATCCGGCAAGGGTGGCTACGATGACGAAAACCACCGCCAAGTAGTCGAATTAAAATGCGCAGGCCGGCCGACACTTTATGTGGACCCGTCCGGATCGAGTTACTGCCGATATATGGGAGTTGAATTATGAAAATGCGCAAATACGAGGATATTAAACCGAGCAACCGGACAACTTTTCGGATGTTATATTATAACGTCGGGCGCACCCTCACTCAAATTGAAACGATATTAAAGCGGACATACGGAAATCCGCTACCAATAAAACCGCAAGACCGATTATTCCGCATAAGGCACAAA
>JAFXPE010000019.1 GCA_017528205.1 Alphaproteobacteria bacterium
AACCCTGGAAAAAGGGTTCGACGCCAAGCGAAAGCGAGACGGAAGTATCGCGGTCGCCATCAGGCGATGAGTGCGAAGGAGGAGCAAAGCGAAACAATCCCTGCGCGCGTACCAATAAAAAAAGCCACCCTTCTGGGTGGTTTTTTTATTGGTAATGTGTGCAAGGAATGAGAACACTGGAAAAAGGGTTCGACGCCAAGCGAAAGCGAGACGGAAGTATCGCGGTCGCCATCAGGCGATGAGTGCGAAGGAGGAGCAAAGCGAAACAATCCCTGCGCGCGTACCAATAAAATGACCGGCCTTGTGTCGGTCTTTTTTATTGGTGTTGTGCGCGGGGATAGAAGACTGGACAAGGGCTGGAGGAAAACAAACAACCTCAAAATGTTGTTTGTTGACGACAGGCGAAGATTGCTTTTGAGCAAGCAAGCGTGAGCGAAGTGTAGCGAAAAAATTGCAATCGAGTGCCCGAAGCTTAAATTTTCTGCAGAAAAATAATAAAAGTAAATTTAAGCAAGACGACGACGAATGAGAGGCGCACGGGTGTGCGCCGGTGAGCTTTAGCGAGCGAAAGAGGAGAACGGAGCGAAGCGGAGTAATCTCAAGCGCGTACCAATAAAATACCGCCCTTTGTGGCGTTTTTTTTATTGGTAAAGTGTGCGGGGAGAGAGGCTCATCATAAATCTCGGCTGTTTAATATCAATATCCGGTGTATACGCCCACCAACAAACCGTTGTTAACCATAAATACAAAAGGTCTGTCGGCATGGAACTTTATTTCGTTGCGCGGTTGCTCGGAAATTTCGGAATATAAATATTTGACTTCCGGATCAAACTGCTCGGCAAAATTAAAGGTTGTCTGAAAAGCAACGGTTTCTACTCTGCGCTTTTTCGGACTGAATTTCGGCAATGGACGGATTCGGCCATCTTCATCTTTATCATCATCCACATAAAAAAGCTCCATAAACGGCAGACGCACACCCAATTTTTTAAATATTTCTTTCATATTGGTAATTTGGGTGTTAAGTCTAAACGGCGGCAATCTGACATTAACCTCGGCAAATTTATACGGCAGTTTGAGCTTTTTTACGGTCAATTTTTCAATAAAATCGAAAACTTTTCCGTTTTTAGGCATAAAAAACTGAATAAAATTGCCGCTTGCGTACGAAAGCTTTATCGCTTGCAACCGTTTGTCTTCATAATATTCGACATGTGCATTAAATTCATCTGCCGTAACAAATTTGGAGGCAATTTCCAACGTGTCGGTAAAATAAGTGGTGCTGATGAAATAAGCTTCATCTTTTACGGTTTTTTTCTCCTTCAACAGATGCGGAACGCGGCGACGAGTGCGCTTGTTTATCCAGCTGTTGATTTTAGCCGTGTTTTTCGGCAGCTTATGCGCGGTTGCATTTAGGGTTCTTTCAATTTTTTTGGCATAAGGCATATAAATATTGTTTGCCCACACCGAATTTTGCGTGGCAAATGTTTTGGAAAGGCTTTCGATATATTGCGGAATTTTTAAGTTGATTATGCGGTAATTGGTGCCTTTTTTGGGGCGAAGAATTGCTCTGTTTAATTCTTTCAGCTCCTCATCAGAAGCACCGTCGGCAAACATAAGCGCCATCGTATACACCGCAAACGGTGAAATAACAAAGCTATGCCTTTGCTGTAAGGTCACTTCCTGCAATACTCGAATGGCCAGTTTCAAATCTTTGTCTCTTTCGTTAAAACGCCGAGTGGTGTCGTTATACATGGCGAACACCTTGAAAGAAAACAAAAAAATGCCGATTGTCAGTAGCAAAATCCGTAATTTTTTCATAAGAATACTCCAAATCGAATATCAGCAACAATTTGCTTCAGCTTAACAACAAAAATAAAATGTGTCCAGATAAATAAAAAAACTTTACCTCGCAATCTTTTTAATGTTACATATATAATTAACGGGTCATTTTTATTCGGAAAGGAAGAGATTATGATTAAGACGGTACAAACAACACCATATACCGACCAAAAAATGGGCACGGCCGGTTTGCGGCGCAAGTCTAAGGTGGCAATGCAGGAAAATTATGTGGAAAATTTTGTGCAGAGCATTTTTGATGCCATTGGCGGCGTTAAAGGACAAACCTTTATTTTGGGGGGCGACGGACGCTTTTATAACAAGGTGGCCATTCAAAAAATTATGAAAATGGCAGCGGCCGCCGGCATGAAGAAAATGATTGTCGGTCAAAACGGCTACATTTCTACCCCGACAGCTTCACGCGTGCTGCTCAAAAATAAGGCCGATGGGGGGTTTGTACTGACAGCTTCGCATAATCCGGGCGGACCGAACGGCGATTTCGGTATTAAATATGCCGTAGCTTCCGGCGGACAATGCCCGACTTCGCTCAGTGATAAAATTTATGAAAACACCAAAAAAATCACGCAATATTACATTTTGGACGCCGCTGACGTTGATTTGAGCCGCATCGGCACGCAAAAGCTCGGCGAAATGGAAATCGAAGTTATCGATTCGCTCAAAGATTATGTGGAGATGATGGAAAAAATCTTTGATTTTGACGCTATCCGCAAGCTTTTTGCCGGCGGTTTTACCATGCGCTTTGACGCCATGAACGCCGTAACCGGACCGTATGCGCTGAAAATATTTGAAGAAATTTTGGGCGCACCAAAAGGTTCGGTAGTTCACTATGTGCCGATGGAAGATTTCGGTGGCTTGCATCCGGATCCGAACCTGATTTATGCTAAAGAGCTGGTTGATTTAATGTGGTCAGATAAGGCTCCGGATTTCGGTTCAGCCAACGACGGCGATGGCGACCGCAATATGATTTTGGGCAAAAAGTTTTTTGTTACTCCGAGCGACAGCTTGGCCATTTTGACTGATAATTACAAGCTGATTCCGGCTTATAAAAACGGCATTTATGGTGTGGCCAAATCGGCAGCTACTTCAACCGCGGTAAAGCGTGTGGCCGAGGCGCTGAAAATCGGCTACTACGAAGTGCCGACCGGCTGGAAGTATTTTTGCAATTTGATGGACAGCAATCGCATTACCTTCTGTGGCGAAGAAAGTTTCGGCACCGGTTCCAGCCATATTCGTGAAAAAGACGGCATTTGGGCCATTCTGTTTTGGCTCAACATTATTGCCGTTACCGGTAAATCGGTTTCCGAAATTGCGCACGAGCATTGGCAAAAGTACGGCCGCAGCTATTATATGCGCAACGATTACGAAATTGCCGACGCCGAAGTTGCCAACAAACTCATGGCCGATTTAGAGGCGCGTTTGCCGCTGCTTAAAGGCAAAACTTTCGGGGCCTATACGGTCAGTGAAGCCGTACCGTTTATCTATAATGATCCGGTTGACGGCAGTTCTACCAAAAACGGCTTGATTGTTTACTTTACCGATAAATCGCGCATTGTTTTCCGTTTGTCGGGAACCGGCAGCAGCGGAGCAACCTTACGCGTATATTTGGAACGTTACGAAACCGAAAACTTTGACGAAGATGTTGAACAAACTCTTGAAAGTTTGGCTGACGTTTCACGCAAGATCGGTGAAATAACCGAGCGCACCGGCAAAACCAAGGCTGATTTGCTGACTTAAGGTTTGGGAGAGCCGAATTATGCTTAAGGATATAAACAGACGGCGTCCGGACAGGCAATTGGAGCGTAATTTGCTCTTTTTGGCGTATGCCATTATGTTTATGTCGCTGAGCCTGTTTGCACTGTTTATATATCCGGATTATTCGTTTTATATCATTATATCCATAGTGATATGGAATGTATTGTGTATATTGATAACCATTCGCATTTTGCAAGTCAGCGAAACCGCCATCGGGTTCGGTGCACTTTCGGCCGAGATATTGAATGACAAGTCCAAATATTGTCGGGTGGACAATGCCGAGGGCGAGGCAATTTTAATAAATCGCGCCGCCGAGGAATATTTCCGCAACACGCCGATATTGACTTTTTTGGAGCAGAATATCATTGATTTGCCGGCCAATAAAATGGATTTACAAAAGTTGATTTCCGCGGTCAATAAATTGCAGTCGGCAACGGTCGAATTATCCATCAACCCGCATCAAAACAGCGTGTTTGTGGCGGAAGAATGGCTGAGAGTAAGCGTTAAGCCGATTTATTTGAATAAGGCCGATATTTTTGAATCGGAATTTTCACTCAAAAAGATTCGCCGCGAAACCTATATTTTTTGGACGGTTGAAAATATTTCGGCTTATAAAAACATGGACGCTGTTTTTAAGGGCGAAATGACATCGCTGCACTCTTTTTTGGATTATCTGCCGGTTGGGCTGTATACTTGTGATGATAAGGGGTGCATTGAATACATAAATAATATTTTGGCCGAAAAATTGAACACGGATAAAAACGATGCCATCGGCAAAAAAATTGACGACTTTATAGCTTATAAACCGGAGTTGTTGCATACTCCCAACGGCGAATACGACGACAACATAACTTTCAAAAGTGTGCACGGTCACCTTGACGCTTATGTTAAACAACGCAACATTCGCGAAAAGAACGAACTGAAAACGCGTGGCGTGGTTATTTGCGATTTACCAAACGATGAAGAATTGCGTAATCGCCTGAACTTGGTGGTGTCTAAATTTGAACAGATGTTTAATACCGCGCCGATAGGCATTTTGCTGTTGGACGAACACGGGCTGATTATCGAAATAAATAAATATGTCGAACGCCTGCTGGGACGCTCCGGCAAAGATTTGGCGGGGCAAAAGGTAAGTGCGTATTTGAACGACGAGGCGCAGAAACAATTGGCCAAAATAATATCTGCCGAAATCGTGGATACGGATAATAATGTTCTGGAGGCTATTTTAAACGCCGGAGATGCTGAGAAAAACGTGCGTTTAACGATTTTTGCCGCCGACAGCGGAGATTATGGCGAACCGCAGACCGGCTATGTTCTTTATTTGCAAGATACTACCAATCGCCGCAGTTTGGAAATGCAGGTGGCGCAAGCACAAAAAATGGAATCTTTCGGTCAATTGGTCGGCATGGTGGCGCACGATTTTAACAATTTATTGACAGCGGTTGTCGGTTATTGCGATTTGCTGTTGCGGCGTCACGGCATAGGCGATCCGTCTTTTGTGGATTTGATTGAGCTTAAAAATAACGTTACCAAGGCCAGCGGAGTTGCGCGTCAGTTGCTGACGATTTCTCGCCGCCAACCGCTTAATCCGAAAGTGATTGAGGCCACGGAAGCCTTCACCGAAAACGACCACTTGATTTCGCGAATTTTGGGCGAAAAAATTAAGCTGGTGGAAAATTACGGACAGGATTTGGGATATATTCGCGTTGATACGGTACAACTTTCGCAGGTGTTGCTTAATTTGGCGATTAACGCGCGTGATGCCATGAACGGCGAGGGAACCTTAACGCTTTCCGCCCACGTTGAAAGTTTGAACAAGCCGTATCATTACGGCGCAGATATCATCAAACCGGGAGACTTTGTGGTTATCAGCGTCAGCGACACCGGTTGCGGCATTCCGCCGGAAAATCTGGAGCGAATTTTTGAGCCGTTCTTCTCCACCAAAAAGAACATACTCAATTCCGGCACCGGATTGGGTTTAGCCATGGTGGATAGTATTGTGCGCCAAACCGGCGGCTTTATGAAAGTCTATAGCGAGGTCGGCAAAGGAACAACGTTTGAAATTTATCTGCCGTCTTATGATAACTCGGAAAATGTTAAAGAAATACACGAACAGCCGAAAGAAGAAGTTATTTTGGATAAATCGGGCAACGCGGCGCTGAAAACGATTTTGCCTCATTATGCTGACAACACCAGCCAAAAAGTGATATTGGGCTTGAATATCGCCGAATTTGACAGTCAGCGTTCGGTGGCGTTGAATCCGGGAGAAATTCGCATTTTGTTTGTTGATGACGAAGATGCGGTTCGCATGGTGGGGGCGCGCGGTTTGCGCCAAAAAGGCTACGAAGTGGTAGATTGCATTTCGGCCGAAAACGCCATGGAGCACATCGACGCCGGCGAAAAATTTGATTTGGTGATTACAGATATGCGCATGCCTGGGATGAGCGGTGCCGAATTGGCAACGATTTTACACGAGCGTTATCCTCAGATGCGAATTATTCTGGCCTCGGGTTATTCGGAAGAAATTGCCCGCAAAGAATTGGCCGGCTCGCAGGATTTTTATTTTATAGCCAAGCCGTACGGATTGGATGACCTAAACAAAAAAGTAAAGGCGGTGTTGGCTAAATAATGACTGATTTGAACGAAAATCTTAAACAACTGCCGCTGCAATTTGCCACCCACAACTGTATGGGACGCGAAGATTTTATGGTTTCAGATTGCAATCGAGAGGCTTATCAAATGATTGAAGCGTGGCCGAATTGGCTCGGTTCCGGTTTGTTTATTTATGGCCCGAAAGGGTGTGGCAAATCACATTTAGCACATTTGTTTGTCGACAGAGTTCGCTCCCTGTCCGCCAAGCCGATAAAAACGGAAATAATCGCCGCTTCTTCGGTTCATATGCGTAGTGTTAAACGTTTGGCGGAAGAAAATACGGCGGTGGTAATAGAAAATGTGGCGCCCAAAAATCATAATGAAGCGCTTTTTCATTTGTTTAACTTATTCAATACCGAGGGCAAGTATATGTTGTGGACAGCGGAGAATGCGCCTAATCAAATGAATTTTCCGCTTAAAGATTTGGCAACCAGACTGAAAATGTTGCCGTGCGTAAAAATTGCCGAGCCTGACGATGTGATGTTGCAAATGCTGATTGTTAAGCTGTTTGACGACCGGCAACTGAAAATTTCACCGGAAATATTGAATTATATAATCAATAACGCGCCGCGTTCGTTTGCTTATATAGAGTCTCTGGTGGCCGAAATTGATAAAATTTCACTTGCATATCAGGCTTCGGTGAATTATACAATAATAAAGCAAGCAATGGATTGGTTGGCTTTGCGTGATAATCGTGAACCTGATCTGTTTGAAGATTGCTGATTTTTATATGATATTGAGGAGAAAAATATGAAAAAATTCTTATTGGAAACCAGATGGATAGGGGTGTTAACGGTTGCTGTTTTCTCGTTAATCGTATCCTATGTCGCGGCAAATCAGGCGGCGTTGTTTGTTAAATCGGCCGCTCCGACAATAATGGCAGAAGCACAATATTTTCTGCCGGTAACCATTGTAAACGGCACGATTGTCGAACCAAAAGACACGGTTATCCATAAATCTTACGCAGTCGGCAAAAGTGCTACCGGGGAAGATATGTCGGTAGAAGTGGTTTTAGATACTCGTACGGACGAGCTTAGCGCTGACGCCATAAACAATCAGGGCTTGTATTTCAGCCGCAAGTTTATGTATGCGGTTTCACGCCAAAAAACAGAAATTCGCTCGTTATCAGATTTTCCGGATATGGTTATCGATTCCGAAATGTTTGAAGCCGGAGTTAAGTGGTTGGAAGCCAATGTTAACAAATATTTGTTCTTGGCAATATTGGCCGGTTTATTAGGATTTTTCGCAGTAGCGATATTGCTTTATTCCGCACTTTCGCAGCTGTTGCTCGGTAAATATGTTTCTGCGGATTTTCCGCGCACGTTGCGCATTACAACTTTGGCCTATATTGCCTTAACGGCTCTGGCTTGGTTCGCCGGTCTGTCGATTGGCTTGATTATTAAGTTTGTAATGATTTTGCTCGCCAACTTCGGCGTGAACAGAATTTGCTATCCGAAACCGGAATAAGCAACCATTAAACAAACAAAAAAGGCAGGCTTCTAGGCCTGCCTTTTTGCATAAAATCCTTGACAAAAAAACTCAAAAAAGATATATTAACCGCAGTTTGCTGATTATGATATTAGATTATTGATTTGTATTATTAAGGTTTTGGGATTAAACACCTAAAGCGGAGATATGAGCGATCATAAACGTCGAACACATAAAAGGTGAACAGGTTTTTGCCGATGCCGTCAGGTTTCGGGTTCCGCAAAAGCCTTAATAAGTTTACGCCGAAGGAACCGGCGAGCCATTAAATTTTACGATTATGGCAAAAGCAGTTTCAACTTGGTTGTTTGACACATGGAATTTTGTGATCAGACTGGTATTGTTTGTGTTGTTCGGCAATCCGTTGTCGATGTGGATTATCAATCTCTTATGGCCGCATGATGCTGCGGAATTTGCAAAGAACCGGAACATTTTCGGCGAAGACATCTACAAGTTTTACCAACGCCGCGCCTTGAAGTGGCCTTTCCATTGGGCGCGTTGGTGGATGCAACTGGAAGATCTCGGTAAGTATTCGGTAAAGCAGCAGGTGCAGTACTTCTTCAACGTCGCTTTCAAAAACGAACAGGAAGCAGAAGCCTTAAAAGCTATGCAGCAGACCAAGCACGGATATTTCTTCTGGCCGGATTCGTTTGAAGAGCTGTTCAATAAATACGGCAAAGTCTATCTGCCCACCGAAAAGATTTGTCGCCAGATTAGAAATCGCCGCGAAACGCCTTGGTGGTACAGACGCTCGGTTGCCGAATTTATGATGAAGAACGTGCGCCTGAGTTATACCGCACTGGAGAAAGTAGTCGAGTGGGCGAAGTCTTCCGAAGATATCAGGTATTCCTTAAAGCAGTATTTGGCTTCCGGTAAACTCAATGATTCGCAGTTCGAGCTGTTGATTGCTGCCGCAGCAACAGATGAGCACAGCGGAGATTTCAATATGCTGGGTATCTTGCTTGATTATATCAAGAGTTACGGTATCAGCGAGGCATATATGGACAAGGTCCGTGATTCTTATCCGCAACCGTTCTACGAGCAGGTGAGCAAGGCTTCAGTTCTGTATTTGCAAACCAAAGAGCTTAAGGCCTTTAGGGATAACGATGAGGGGCGGTCGGCTTGGCGTAAATTCTGCAAAGAGACAAAGCAGATTTTGCCCGAGGTGCAGAAAAAGATGTCACTGGACCAGTATCGCATCTTCCGTAATTGCGGTTGCAAGCTTGATATTGAGGCGCTCAAATACTTTCTGTACGGTTCTGACAAAGCTTTTTGGGAGGCGGTGTTCATAAAAGAAAAAGACACTTGCCGCAACAATGAGGAAGTACGGGAGCTTATCCGCAGTAATCCGGCTTTAGAACTGGCCTATAGGGATACGCTTGAAGGTGGCTCTAAGATTAGGAAGTGAAATTAATCTCTGTAAAAAAAAAGCATCGGAAAAATCCGATGCTTTTTCGTTTATATAAACTCCCGATTATTTGGCAGCGTTAATAGCGTCCTGAATCGGTTCCGGGCTCATAGCCTGAATGTGTTTAGCGTTAACAAATACTGTCGGAACGCCGTTAACTTGGATAGCTTGAGCCAAGCTGGAAACTTTTTCCAATGATGATTTTACGGCATCAGAATTCAAATCAGCCTTATACTTATCCATATCCAAACCGATTTTTGCAGCCACGCCGTCAACATCAGCTTCTTTCATCAAGCCGCTGAAAGACATAACTTCTTTGTAGAATTCCATAAATTTACCTTGCTTGTGAGCAGCCATACCGGCTTGAGCTTGGTATTTGGAAATCGGAGATACGAAAGTAAGCGGTTTAAATACGAATTTAACATCAGCATTGTCGGCAACAACCTTTTCGATTGAGCTGGACAATCTCTTGCAATAACCGCAAGTGAAGTCAAAGAATTCAACAACGGTAACTTTGGCATCTTTAGGACCAACAAACGGAACATCAGCTTCGCTGTTGATATCGTCGGCATGAGCCAAGAGAGCTTCGTTACGAGCTCTTTCCGCTTCTTCACGTTGAATTTGTTCATAAGCTTGCAATGCATCAGCAACCAACTTCGGATTTTGTGTCAGTACCGCGGCCAATTGTTCTTGAGTAACAGCGCCTGCAGCAGCTTCCGGACCGGTAGCTTTGCACTTACATGTAGAATAAACCGCAACAGCAGCTAAGATAATAGCAACTGTTGAAAGAATGATTGAAAAATTTTTCATATTTTGTTTTCCTCAAATAATTAATGTTCAAACAGGTATAACATAATCACATTTTCTTCATAACGCAAGAAAAAAATTTGCAAGCAAAATAGTAGTGGACATTTAGAATGTTTAAGTTTAGATTTAACAACAGTTAGGAGACAAACAATGTTTAATTTAAAATTATCGATGTTTTCCGGTACTCGCGAACTGGAAGAAAAAATAGACCAGATGCACGATAAAATCATTGAAAGCACTCTGTGTTTCAAAAACGCTTTTGATATATATTTGAAAGAAAAACGCAGCATAAATTATCGTCGCGCCAGCAAAAAAATGAAGCAAATAGAGGCCAAAGCGGACGATTTGCGTCGGGAAATCGAGAGCCAATTATATATTCATAATCTGATTCCGGATTTGCGCGCCGATGTTTTGCAAATGGTGGAAAATATTGATAAGGTTATTAACGAGTTTGACGAGGTTGCGCACAAGTTTTATATTGAGCAACCGGATATTCCCGTGCAATATCAGGGCAAGTTTCGCAAGTTGGTGAACGAAGTTTCCGAGTGTGCCGAAAATATGGCCATTGCTTCACGCGCCTTTTTCCGCGACTTTACCACGGTACGCGATTATGCCCGCAAAGTTTATTTTTTGGAGCAGGAAAGCGATAAAACTTGGGCCGGCTTAAAACAGGATGTTTTCGATTCGGATATGGAATTGGCTCATAAAATTCAGCTGAATACGCTTATCGGAGACGTTGCCGATGTGGCGGATCGCGCCGAAGATTGCATCGATGCGCTTTTGATTTTCACAATTAAGAGAGATATTTAATGGACTTAAGTTACTTGTTCTATTTAAGCAGCGGTTTGTTTTTGGGGTGGTCGCTCGGAGCCAACGATGCCGCCAATATTTTCGGCACGGCGGTCGGTTCCAAAATGGTGCGCTTTTCTACCATTGCCTCGGTTGCCTGTATTTTTGTGATTATCGGCGCGGTGTTCAGCGGCAGCGGTACCAGCCGCACCTTAGAGAATTTGGGTGCCGTAAACGCGTTGCCTGGGGCCTTTATGGTGGCACTTTCCGCGGCACTTGCCGTTTATATGATGGTGCGTATCGGCATCACCGTTTCAACTTCACAAGCGATTGTCGGCTCCATTATTGGGTGGAATATTTATGCCGGTAAGCCGACCGATTTATCTACTTTGGCACAAATTGTCGGCACTTGGACAACCTGTCCGCTGATTTCAGGTATTGTAGCAATATGTCTTTATATGTGTTTGAAAAAACTGCAAAAATGTTCAAGTATGCATTTGTTGATGCGCGACCAGATAACCCGTATCTGTTTGATTTTAACGGCGGCGGTAGGCGCATATGCCTTAGGTGCCAATAACATAGCCAACGTAGTTGGAGTATTTATTGAATCTTGCCCATTTAACCCTTTGAATTTCGGTAAAGTTTTGACTCTTAATTCATTGCAGGTTTTGTTTTTGCTCGGTGCCTTGGCCATCGGTGTCGGAATTTTAACTTATTCGCATAAAGTCATCAAAACGGTGGGTAACAATTTGATGCGAATGTCGCCGACCGTGGCTCTGATAATTGTTTTGTCGCAAGCGACGGTGCTGTTGCTGTTTTCTTCGGTGAATTTGCATAATTGGCTGGAAAGTGCTTCTTTGCCGACAATTCCGCTGGTGCCGGTTTCCAGCACGCAGGCGGTTATCGGGGCAATTCTCGGCATCGGGCTGATAAAAGGTGGCCGCGGCGTAAATTGGAGTATTGTCGGCAAACTGGTCGTCGGTTGGGTAACCGCTCCGCTGATGGCTATGTTGATTTGCTTTATCAGTTTGTTTTTCTTGGAAAATGTGTTTAATCAGGTTGTGTATGCGGCAAATTAATGGCAATTTGTTCGGAATTATTTGTAAACGCAAAAAAAAATAAATAATATTGTTATAGAAATATTAACCTTTTTGATTTAGGATAAGCCCAGAATAATCTATAAGGAGAAGGATTATGCTTAGATTAAGTCGAAACGGAATAGGGGTTTTAACCTCTCAATATAAGAGCGTATTAAGAAAGTGCGCCATATTAAATATGTTCGCGGCCGGTTTGTTTTTGTATGCTCCGCAAGCATCTGCGGCAACCGGTGTGAATATTGATTCGCTTGCAACCATGGGAACGGAAATCGGTGAAGATTATGATTATGACAAGCTGTATGTTAACGGCAGCGGTGAAAATAATACCAAAGAGATGTTCTCAGAAAGCGATAAACGTAGCTGGATAACCAACTATAAAGACGTGCAAATCGGTTTTGATACTGAAGGCGGTGACGTGAAAACCACGGTTTCCAATAAGCACAGCATACCGGAAACCGAATCTTCCAGCGATATGACACCGACACAAGGCGGCGGTGTTGTCAGCAACCAGAACTACTACGAAGACGAAGGCGGCATCAACGGTGCGCATTTGAGATTTGGTAACACCACGTTTGAAAACAACAGCGTGAGCGACTTTGCCACCGATTCTGATTTTGCGGTAACGGCCGGCGGTGTTGTTTCCAACATGAGTGTTGAGTCATTCGGTGTCAATAAATCCACCTTTAACGGCAACTACACGATGCACTTCGTAAACGCCGAGGGCGGTGCGCTTTATAACGGCATTATCGTAGATCCGAACGGACGTACCATCGGTACGGCAATGATTGAAAGCTCCGAAAACGTATTCGACGGCAACCATGTCGGTAACGTAGATTTGGATATTATTCCGGCCAGTATTCGCTCGGCTTGGAAGAATTCGCCATATTATACGGCCAGAACCAACGGTATCACGGA
>JAFXPE010000002.1 GCA_017528205.1 Alphaproteobacteria bacterium
GACTGAAAATCCTCGTGTCGGGGGTTCGATCCCCTCTCTGACCACCAATAAAAAATGCTCCCCTTGTGGGAGCTTTTTTTATTGGCGGTAGGGGACGAACCATCCGACACGAGAGTGGAGGGGGCTTAATGTCAAAAAATAACCTCAAAAAGTTATTTTTTGACATTAAGGCGAAGTGCACGAGGTGAGTAAGGAAGCGTAAGCGAACCGCGACGAACCCGTAAACGAGTGACCGAAGCAATGTGAAACATTGCAAGACAGAGAAAAATAACCTCAAAATGTTATTTTTCAGTCTTAAGGCGAAGTGCACGAGGTGAGTAAGGAAGCGTGAGCGAACCGCGACGAACCTGTAAACGAGTGACCGAAGCGATGTGAAACATTGCAAGACAGAGAAAAATAACCTCAAAAAGTTATTTTTTGACATTAAGGCGAAGTGCACGAGGTGAGTAAGGAAGCGTAAGCGAACCGCAACGAAGCCGTAAACGAGTGACCGCAGCAATGTGAAACATTGCAAGACAGAGAAAAATAACCTCAAAATGTTATTTTTCAGTTTTAAGGCGAAGTGCACGAGGTGAGTAAGGAAGCGTGAGCGAACCGCGACGAACCCGTAAACGAGTGACCGCAGCAATGTGAAACATTGCAAGACGATCCCCCGGCTTACCACCTTTTACATAAGTTCGTTTGAAATAAGATTTATCTGTGATGCCTTATAATGCTATTATTTTGAATTATAACATTTTTTAAAAGCATAATAATATTTTTATTATTTTTAGCTTGGCAAAATAAGAAATATATTATATTTATAAAATTCTAAAATAATTGCAATTTAAAAATAAGGAGAATAAAATGACAAACGAATTAAGAAAAACACTATGGCGAAATATGCGTTTTGTGCAAATGAATAATGAAATTGATGAGCAAATAAGACAGTTGCTGGCACGAACTTCTTATGATGCTGATGCGCAAATGCAAGTTAATGTTTTACAACAACAAAAAGTTTTAAATGAACAACAAATGCAACAACCAATGACCGAGCAAGAGTATGCACTGTATGATGACAATGGTGATTATATAGGCAATGATGCTCAGCAAAGTTCGGTAACACAACAAAACACTGGTGGAATCGGGCAGGTGGTTGTAGATGGTATCAACCACGCTGCGCAGGGTACAAGCTTAGGTTGGAGCGACGAAGCATTCGGAGCCATCGGTGGAACGGGCAGAGTGATGGCAAATGGTTTGATGCGTGTAGCAGGTCAAAATGTAAACGGTGAAAGTTTTGGTGATGCATGGAATGAAGGTTATAGAGAATATCGTGATTACGCACGTCAGGAACTAAATGATGGTTACCAACGCAATCCGGAAATATCCGCCGGTGCTGAAGTCGTGGGAGCGACAATGTCACCGATTACACCATTTAAGGCCAAAGGATTTACCGGCAGTTTGGGTAAAGTTATTTCGCATCCGGAAGATATTGCACGCGCCAGGTGGCTCAATACCGTCGCGACCGGCGTTGCCAACGGTGCCGGATATACCAACCAAAACACATTGGATGAATATGCAAAAAATATTGGTATGAGCACAATTACAAATGTAGGAGGAACTGCGTTTGGAAATAAACTCTTTGGTAGCGGAAATGATATGTATCGATTAGGAATAGGAGCGATGAATAGTGCAATACAATCAATGCCTTATGGATATAACTTTTTCAGAAAGAAAGATGAAGATGAAAGATAAAGCAAAAATTTTAGAGAAAACCATTTGGGCTATAAGTTTTATCCTGTTTGTATTTGCATGTGGAACAGCGACTATAATGGATAATTGGCTCGGTTATACATATATGGCGCTAATATGCATTGCTGTATTTATAGATGATTTCAAAATCATTAAGGGGTATTGGGTGCAATTTATCCCAATACCTTTAACTATTGTCTATCTGTTATATGAACACGAACCTGTGTTGTATATATTGAAAAAGATTTTCAATTAGGAGTGAATGTGCTGAGAATATGACAAAAGTGTAGAAATCAATTATTTTGGAACTCGCTTAGGTGACAGAATGTTTGATAACGGAAATGAAATGTATAAGATAGGAAGATGCGTAATACAGTTCCTTATGCAACAGAAGGATGAATGGAAGATAGACTACTTTGTTTGAACAACAAATTCTAATAACTGATTAAAAGATATTATACTCAAAATCCCTCCCGATTGTTCGAGAGGGATTTTGGGCTTAAAAGTTTGAATAATGCTGATGGGACGAACCATCCGACACGAGAGTAAAGTTGAAATATTGAAAATTTTGATGGCACAATATAAAATGTATTGACATTAAAAAATTATGGCAATAAACTTTTGTTGTGGATTAAGAGGAAATCTATATGACTAATTTGTTTATGAACATCGTTTGTTGTCCGTCTGCTATTAATCGCAGACCGGTACGCATATGCGATTGATAAGCAAGTTAAATTTTTAATTTAATGCGTTCCGTTTTTGGAACGCTTTTTTTTTGAAAGGATAAAAATATGACAATATACAAGAAAATTACGGATTTGGTTGGAAATACACCGTTGTTGGAATTATCCAATATCGCACAAAAGGATAATATTGAAGCAAAGGTTTTGGTTAAACTGGAATATTTCAATCCGGCGGGTAGTGTTAAAGACCGGATTGCCAAAGCAATGATAGAAGATGCCGAAGCTAAAGGTAAATTGAAAAAAGGTGCGGTAATCATCGAGCCGACAAGCGGTAATACCGGAATAGGACTGGCGTCGGTTGCTGCTGCAAAGGGATATAAAATAATTTTAACTATGCCGGAAACGATGAGTGTGGAAAGAAGAAACTTATTGAAAGCATATGGTGCAGAGTTGGTTTTGACCGAAGGTGCCAAAGGTATGAAAGGCGCCATAGCTAAAGCTGAGGAATTGGCTGTTGAAATAGAAAATTCATTTATTCCGGGACAATTTGTAAATCCGGCAAATCCGGAAGCTCATAAAAAGACAACCGGTCCGGAAATTTGGAAAGATACGGAAGGAAAAGTCGATATTTTTGTTGCCGGTGTCGGAACCGGAGGAACACTTTCCGGAGCCGGAGCATATTTAAAAGAACATAATCCCAATCTGAAAGTTGTTGCGGTTGAACCGGACGATTCACCGGTTTTAAGTGAAGGTCGTAGCGGTGCGCACAAAATTCAAGGCATTGGAGCCGGATTTGTACCGGATACACTTGATACGAAAATTTATGATGAAATCATCAGAGTCAAAAATGAAGATGCTTTTGCTACCGGTAGGCGCATTGCTCACGAAGAAGGTGTTTTGGTAGGTATTTCGTCAGGGGCAGCCGCCTTTGCTGCTTTGGAATTGGCAAAGCGACCGGAAAATAAAGGTAAGATTATAGTTGCTATCTTGCCGGATACGGGTGAACGTTATTTATCGACACCGCTGTTTTCGTAATACCGGAGTGAAAAACTTCAGATTAATTATACTCAAAATCCCTCCCGATTGTTCGAGAGGGATTTTGCGCTTCAAAGTTTAATTACTGATACGGATCAATTGCCGCATAAACGGCACAAGCCGATAGGAATGATCCGACATAGCCGATGATGACATCAAGAATGAAGTACCCGACAATGCCCCAAGAGGGATATGCCAGATAAAATTGCATTCCGAAGACGATCAGCATGGAGATAACCCAAGCGTAAAACACCGAATCTCGATACATTTCCGGATCATCGGGAATGGCGTAGAAGTACGCTACCAGAATGATTATCGGTGCGACAATTGATGCCGGCACGCGCACCCACGCAGTTGCAAACGCTCCATACACGAGGTATAATACGGCGATTACCCCCAAAGTAATCAGTAACAGCAAGAGTTCCGTGCTGTAAGACTTCATAAGAGTGCTAATTTTCATTTTCATATTGAATACGGTTCATAAACTACTTCGCGGACACAGAAAAAAGCCATGAGGCCAAACAGAAGAAGCACAAGCATCAGTAAGATAGTGATGACTATCCACAAAATGCTTGCGGTAACATAGCAAATTGCAACCGCCATCCCGATGCAACAAAGAACATGGGCTAGGGAAGCTCGCAATTCCTCGGCATCAAACAAAGAGGTGTCTGCGTTTTCTTTGCGGTACCTGCGTTCTAAGTTGCTAACGACAATGACCAACGCGAGAATTTCTCCTACCACGGCGCCCAGCAGCAATAGAGTGTGCTCCCACCATGCGGAGGAATCATCCCAGTAAACGCAGAAAACCCAGCCGATCAGCAGCGTAATCACCACAAGAAGCATTGCACTGAAATACTTCTTGAAAAAAGTAATAATTCTACCCATAAATTCTTGTTTTTATGTTCTAATAATTGATTGTTGAATTATAGATTAGACATTTTTTAGACAAATGTCAAGATTTTTTTGTAGAATTTCAGCATAAGATGGGAGCTGAAACAAAAAAACACCCCGAAGGGTGTCTTTTGTTTTATTGGTTGCGGGGGAAGGATTTGAATCGACGACCTTCAGGTTATGAGCCTGATGCGATTGGTTTTACGCTACTTTTTTAAAATGATGTCTTTCGTTTGGAAGTGATTGTTTTTCAATAATTTTTCTGCAAAAAATTTCTTGACAAGTTTTATTGTATTGTATAAAATTTTATTAAATCTGCGGCACCAGTGAGGCACCAGCACGGAACCAAAAATGTCAGATAAATAATCAGAGGGGCTATAATGACAACCAATCGTTTCAAATTCACAAATACAAATATAAAATCTTTACCTGCGCCGGAAAAAAGAACTTTTTACTACGATACGGTGGAACCAAAGCTGTCTTTGCAAGTAACACCTAATGGTGCCAAAAGCTTCTATATTAGGCAAAGAGTTAGGGGTGTTGATATAAGAGTTAAGCTCGGTGAACCTCCGATTATGACGGTGGAAGAAGCAAGGATTGCTGCTGTTGCCAACAGAAAAATGATGAATGATGGAGAAAACCCAATACAACAGAGCCGCAAATATCGTAATGAAGACAAGTTGCAAAAGCTTTTTGATGACTTTGTGGAGGAGCGCGAGCGTTTTATAGGCAAAAGAACCATGGCGAATTATAAGAGTATGTGGAACAGCAAATTAAGTAAATTAGCCAACAAACGTTTATCCGATATTTCAAGCGATGATTTAAAACTATTGCATCGCAAAATATCCGAAACTGCCGGTAACTACACCGGTAATCACTGTATAGTTTTGCTCAGAACCATCTATAACTACGCTATTAAA
>JAFXPE010000020.1 GCA_017528205.1 Alphaproteobacteria bacterium
AAAAGATGTAGAAAAGCTTCTTACTGAAAACGATATGGAAGACTTAATTAATCTTAATGAGGCTTCTGAAGAGTATCTTATGGAAAAATTAGTAGAAAAGCAAGAACGCTTAATCGCTGAAGGAAAGATAAAAACATATCCCATCGACACTTTATGGAATGATACTAACGAGGAATAATATTTTGGAAGTTAAGCCAAATAAAATTTTTTTATATTTTTTCTTGATGAACGGAAAATTTACCCCATAATAAGGTATGTAAGGATAAGAAACCATGCAAAACGCCTGTCGTTGAACAAAATAGGTCTAGACGGCGAACAGGTATTAAATATGGCGATAGAATTAATAAAATACTACGAAAAGTATAAATTAATATAATTTACAACCTATTTAGCCCAACTTGTAATTAAATTTCTAACTTGTTATTAAAAAGGTGCTAAAATTACGAATCGATAAAGAATTATTATCTGTGTGACAACTAAAATTAAAGGAGAAAAGCCATGTATTACATCAAAGTAAACGACACAATTTTGCCAACGCCGTATCGTTGGTTTAACGACGCTTTGGCGGATATTCCGAGAATTAAGGAAATTTACGGCCCGTGCTGTGCGGATATAGTTTTTATTTCGCAATCGTAAGGAGGCAAAATGTATTCTGATTTTGCAAAAAGAGAGAAGACGCCGCAAGATATTCTGCTGGAACAGGCGTTGAAGGACGCTAAAGACATTCCGCAAGCGCATGAGGAATGGTGGGATACAGCCAAGCCTGAGGAGATTAGTGCATATTATGAAAGTATAGTCTCCGGTGATTTTTGGAAGAATGCTACCATTTCGCAGCTGGCTGTATTGATACGCAATTGCGCCGACCGAAATTCTCAAGACAAAAGCGGTAAAACGGTGCTGATGTGTGCTTGTGAGCATAGTTCTTCGCCGGAGTTGGTGCGTTGGTTTTTACAATTTAAGCCTGATGTGAATATTCGTGATAAAAGCGGAAAATCGGCTCAAGATTATGCGCTGGCCAATCCGGCGCTGGCAAAATGCGCGGATATATTGGCGGCAATAAAATTTGAAAATTTGCTCTGTGCCGAGTTTTGGAAAACGGCAACATCGGAAGATGTTGCCTCCGAAATTCGCGCAGGAAAAGATGTCAATATGCCTGGCATAAGCGGCGAAACACCTTTGATGTTGGCTTGCCGATATTGTCACGATTCGCAGGTTATTCAAGCGTTATTGCAAGCCGGTGCCGATGTTAATGCACTGAACGATTTGCGCTTTAATTCGGCATTAATGCGCGCCTGCCGCTGGAATAATCTCGAAGTTGTCAGGTTACTGGTGCAAGCCGGAGCCGATGTAAATTATGCTGCGGACCGCGGATATACGGCGTTAATGTCGGCCGCGGAGTTTAATCCGGATGCCGAGATTATTCGCTATCTGGTGGCAAACGGCGCCGATGTTTGCGCGCGGGATATGTATAAGCGCAATGCTCGAAGTTATCTGAAACTCAATAAAATATTGGCACAAAACAAAGAAATCATTGCCTTTTTGCGTAAACTTGAGTTAAAATCATGGTGGCAAGGAATTATTAAAAAGATTTTCGGACAGCAACATAAGGGAGACTAATCAAATGGCAGATGACGTGAATGCAAACTTTTTAGATGATGGTTGGTGGGAGACAGCCAATGCATGGGATGTTAAAGATGAAATAGCAAAAGGTGCAGATGTAAATGCAAAGAATGAATATGGTTCTCCGGTTTTATTACTTTCTGTAGATAACAATGCGGATCTTGATGTCATAAAAACATTACTGGACTCAGGTGCGGATGTTAATGCAAAAGATGATGACGGCTATACGGCATTAATGAAGGCGGTACAGCATGATGAAGAGTGGGCGGAAGATCATGCAGAAGATTTTGAAATAGTCCTTGAAATCATAAAACTGCTGATAAAAGCAGATGCCGATGTTAATGCAAAAACTAACGTTTTAAGTAATACTCTAGGTGTTCATGGTGGAATGCCTGTTATAAGGCTGGCTGTAAATAAAGAAACAATAAAATTGTTGGTGAAATTAGGCGCTGATGTTGATGCAAGAGATGCTGTTGATCGTACGGCTCTTGGGTGGGCTATATGTAGTAATCAAGATCAAGAAGTTATAAAAACATTGGTAGAATTAGGTGCTGATGTTAATGCAAAAGATAATCTTGGGAAAACACCTTTACTTTTAGCTGCCGAATATAATTGTGAAATGATAAAGATTTTGATGGATTTCGGGGCAGATGTTAATGCAAAAGATAATTGGAAACGAACATCTTTAATATTTGCATCTTGGATGAGGTGTAATGATAATTCGAAATATGTGAAAATGTTGCTTGATGCCGGAGCCGATATAAATGCTAAAGACAAAGACGGCAAAACTGCTTTAGATTTTGCTAAAATGAGCAAAAATCCGGAAATTTTGAAATTATTGGAAGAATATTCAAAAAAATAAAAAAAATTATAAAAAAATTTGTGATTTGAAAAATATTACACATTATATATTTCGGAAGCGGTTTGTTTTTCAAATCAAAGGCCGTAATTTTACAGCAATCATAAGGAGACTAATCAAATGACCGAAGACGTAAATGCAAACTTTTTAGATGAAAATTGGTGGAAAACCGCAACGGTTGAAGACGTTAAAGCAGAAATAGCCAAAGGTGCGGATGTTAATGCAAGAGATGATTTTGGGGAGACCGTACTTATGTATGCATCACTATGGAGTAAGGATCCAAAATTAATACAATCACTAATAGATTCAGGGGGAAGTATAAATGTATCCGCAAAGAATGGGCGCACAGCCTTGATGAATGCTATAACCAATAATAATATTGAAATGGTAAAAATGCTTATTATCCATGGTGCAAATGTCAACTCTAAGTTAGATAATGGTAACACTGCCTTGATGTTTGCAACAGACTGTAATTGTAATCCTGATATAATTAAATTGCTTATACAACACAATGCAGATGTTAAAGTAACAGACAATGAGGGCAGAACACCTTTAATTAGTGCTGTCGATAGAGATGGCTTTGGAAATTTAGATATAATTACAAATTTGGTTAAATCCGGAGCAGATATAAACGCCGAAGACAATTTAGGATGGACACCTTTGATATGGTCAATGGTTGGAGGTTTGTCTGCTATAATTTTCAAGAATCAAATGAATGATGAGAATTTATTGAAAATTATAGAAACTATAAAAAAGCTAGTGGAGTTAGGGGCTGATGTTAATAAGAAATTTGCTGATGGTACTCCATTAATGATAGCTATTTGCGAAAATAAAGATCCAAAGATTATTCATACTTTTATTGAACTTGGTGCACATGTAAATGTAGAGGATAGTAAAAAAAGAACCCCCTTAATGTGTGCTGTGCGGAAACATGAAAATCCAAAAATTGTAGAGATGCTTCTCGATGCTGGTGCCGATATAAATGCCAAAGACAATGGAGGCAAAACGGCTTTGGATTATGCAAAAGAAAACAAAAATCCGAAAGTAGTTGAATTATTGGAAGAATATTCAAAAAAATAACATTTTTACAAAGGAGAAAACAAATGAGAGATCAAGCGTGGTTAAAAAGAACGTTACAAGCTGTCGGAAAAGGTACTTTTAAGGCCTGTTACGATGTGGTGGCTAAAAACTATATGAAAGCCGATAAGTCAAACATTGACGAGGCCATAGAAAAATATGGACTTAAGACTAACGGTGTTGCGTATTTAAGAAGCGCCGTTGTTACCAAACGAAACGCCAGCTGTGCCATTTTTCGCGAAGGTATGCAACGCGAGGCTTTGGCACTTTGTAAATAAAAATCGCAGCCGTTAAAGAAAAGTGTTACCGAAAGTTCTGTCCTAATCTAAAGCAGAACTATTAGCTGGACGTCGTTTAAAATATGGACAACTACTATGACATATTAGGTGTTTCGCCCAATGCGAGTTTGGATGAAATTAAGAAAGCCTATCGCCGTTTGGCAAAGAAATATCATCCGGACATTAACCCTCAGACCGAGGAAAAGTTCAAAGCTATCAATTTGGCTTATGAAACCTTGTCGGATGAAACCAAACGCGCGGTGTATGACTTTGACTTAAGAAAAAAGAGCGGCACGTCTTCTTACACAAGGAGTAGCTCATCGTCTTATAAGCAGAGCGGCACGTCTTCTTATACAAATAGTAGCTCATCATCTTATAAGCAAAGCAGTTCATCTTCTTACGGTAGCCGCAATAATTATAAATATGGTGATTATTCTTCTTCGGCATCAAACAACAATAAAAACTATACATATAACAATGCAAATGCCGACTATTCCAAGCAGAAAGCCGCTGATGACGGTTTCACCTATGACTACACCGATGATTACGAAAAAGAAGAATACGATTTCGACTTTGATTTTGATATGGATAACGTCAATACAGGCGGCAACTATGAGGAAACTTATACGAAAAGTCAATATAGTGCGAAAACCGGCCATAATGACAGAAAAGAAGTCGTTTTTCCGTTATTGCAAGCGGCGTTGGCGCTGTTTTATAACGCCTTAAATATCTGCGGTCTGTTGATTTACGGGATTTTGAGAAGTTTATTCAATATTCGCTCGAAAGAGATGAAACAGGTGGGAATGTTTATATTTATGGCGTTTTTGGGCTATCTGTTTTCTGTTGAAGGCACATCGCAAAATAACACGGCTCGCAAGTCGTCGGCACTTGCCTCAGAGGCGGAAGTTGTTGTCGAAGCGGCAGATGAAGATGAGACAAAGGAGCAAGTGGCGGCAAACAATAAGGAGGGAATTGCCGTATTTTCCGCAAAACCTTGCAAATTATCGCACAATGATGACGGAATTTGCATCGTGGTAATGAATAAATCCGTCAGCGATAAAGAATATGTAAAGGTCATTGTAAAATTGTATGACGAAGCCGGAAACGCGATAGCGGACGTTTCTGACGATATGAACGACTTGCAGGTAAATCAAACTTGGCAGTTTGAAATACCGGTAAAGGTTAAATATAAATCGTATAAAATTGAGGATATACAATACAGTGAATATCAATGATATAATTTTTTTAAGAAAATCCTAAAAAAAATTTGTGATTTGAAAATTGTTACCCATTATATATTTCGGAAGCGGTTTGTTTTTCAAACCAAAGGCCTTAATTTTACAATAATCAAATAGGAGACTAAGCAAATGGCAAAAAAGATAAATGTAAACTTTTTAGATGTGGACTG
This sequence comes from Alphaproteobacteria bacterium, assembly GCA_017528205.1. Lineage (GTDB taxonomy): Bacteria > Pseudomonadota > Alphaproteobacteria > RF32 > CAG-239 > RUG410. The sequence continues at coordinate 5,243 of JAFXPE010000020.1, forward strand.
GTGGGAAAACGCCACAGTTGAAGATGTTAAAGCAGAAATAGCCAAAGACGCCGATGTTAATGCCAAAGACAAAAAAGGTCTTACCAAACTGATGTATGCAGCATGTTCTGCAAACATTCAAGTAATAAAATACTTAATAGAATTGGGTGCAGATGTTAATGCTCAAGATAATAAGGGTAGTACAGCTTTAATGTTGGCAGCGCGGTTTAATGAAAATCCTGAAGTTATTCGCACAATGGTTGAGGCCGGTTCAGATGTAAATGCCAGATCCAAGTACAATTTCACGCCTTTAATGCATGCAGCATGGAATAATACTCCGGAAATTATCCGAACACTTGTTGAACTGGGTGCCGATGTTAACGCAAAAGATAATTTGGGTTATACGCCTTTAATGGGTGCTGCTTCCGATAACGAAAATATAGATGTTATACGCACATTGCTTGAGTTGGGAGCAGATGTTAATGCTAAAAGGGAAGACGGATGGTTGTCGTGGATGGTTGCCGCAGCACATAACAAAAATCAAGATATTATGAATCTGTTGAAAGATTTATGTAATGTTACCGATGTTGATATAAATGCAAAAGACAATATAGGATATCCGCTTTTGATGGTTGCAGCACGAGAGAATAAAAACCCGGAAATTATTCGTGCATTAGTTGGGCTTGGTGCAGATATTAAGGCGGAGGATGATTATGGTTGGACTGCTTTAATGTTGGCAGCGCGGTGTAATGAAAACCCGGAGATAATCCGCACATTGTTAGAACTTGGTGCCGATGTAAATGGTGGATGTAAAAGTGGAAATACACCTTTAATGGAGGCGTTAAGAACAAATAAAAGTCTTGAAACAATACAAGTGCTTATCGATTTAGGCGCGGATATAAATGTAAAAAACTGGTGTGGTATGACGCCGTTAATGTTTGCTATTCGGCACACTGATAACCCGGAAATTGTAATGAGATTGTTAAAATTAGGAGCAGATGTAAATGCTTGTGATAATAACGGATGGTTGCCTTGGATGTATGCCGCGGCATATAATGCGGATATGATGAATATGTTGAAGGAGCGATGCACTGTTACCGACTTCGATATCAATGTGGCCGATGAGTTAGGTCACACGGTTTTAATGGAGGCTGCTGCATTGAGTCACAACCCGGACATTATTAAAGCGTTATTAGAATTGGGAGCCGATATTAATGCTAAAGCTAATGACGGTGAAACAGTATTAATGATTGCGGCATATGCACCGTATGTAGAGTATAATGAAAATCTGGAGGTTATTCGCACATTGCTTGAAGCCGGAGCAGATATCAATGCCAAAGATAATTGCAAAGGTAAAACAGCACTGATGTCTGCAGTATATAATAACAATCCGGAGATTATCCGCATATTAGTTGAAGCAGGTGCAGATATCAATGCTAAAAATGATGATGGTGAGACAGCTTTGATGTGTGCGGCGAAGTATAATAGAAGTCCGGAGATTATCCGCACATTACTAGAACTTGGTGCCGACATAAATACCAAAGACAATGACGGCAACACCGCTTTAGATTGTGCTAAGAGAAATAAAAAACCGGAAGTAATTGAATTATTGGAAAAATATGCAAAAAAATAAAAAAATCATAAAAAAAATTTGTGATTTTAAAATTATTACCCATAATAAAGTTAGAAGCAAATGCTTCTAACCCGTAAACTTTGTTACTAACTCCATAAAGAAAGGTTTTTCATGGTTAAGAAAAGTCGTAAAAATTATTCTAAATTAAGTCGTGAAGAACAAGCGCAACTTGTCTGTGATGCTTTGGAAGATAAGCCGGGAGCTTGGATAAGATTGCGCGAACAATATAAATCTCTTTGTATCGATCTGGTGAAAAAGAGATACAAAGGATATGATTTTGATATATTTAAGAAAGAAAGGGACAAAGACGAGGATCAGAGAAGAGAATATAAGTTAAATTCCGAAATAGACATATTTCTCATTTCTGTAGCAAAAAAGTATGATGCAACAAAGGGTAATTTTTCAACTTATTTAGGTTATTATGTACAAGGGCAATTCGATAATTATATAAAGATTCGCTCGCAGTTTCTAAAACTCAGCAGCAGTAAGAAAATCAAGCATATTTCCGCCTATTTGAATAACGAAATGGAGAAAATGTCGCTCAGCTTTGAAAATCAGCCAACGGAAGAACAGTTTGCAACCTTGGCAAATAACTTAAACGCAAAAGTTAAAGACGTTAAATTGGTATATGATTTTCGTCATTTGAGCCGAGAGTATCCGGAATGGGGCGGCGAGGATGAAGCTGTGGGAGATGAACCTGAAGCCTCATCAGAAGCTTTATTGGCTAGTGTGCCTTTCCACTTAATCCCTGAGGAAATCTGCATTATCAATGATTTGCGTGAAAAAATTAGGAATTTACCTATGTTGTTGCCGGAAGAGGATCGAATCATTATAGATGGTATATACTTTAAGGAAAGGACACTAGAGGATATCGGTAATGAATTAGGCTATAGCGGTGAACGTATTCGGCAAAAGAAAGAGAATATACTACTAAAGCTCAGACGGATGGCTAAATCCTTTCAATAACAGATAATTTCATATAAACGGAGAATACAACTATGACAGATTTTTTAACAAAAGAATGGTGGCAACAGGCAACTTTGGAGGATGTTAAGGAAAAATTTGCGATTAGATATAATGTAAATCTTAGAAATAGAGCCGGTCTTTCGCCGTTAATCCTTGCTGCTTCATACAGCTCTGATACCGAAATAATTAAAACTTTACTGGAAAATGGTGCCGAATTGGCTGCCAAAGACTGGATAACCGGCTCGGTGTTGGCAAATGCTGCCAAATATAATCCCCATCCGGAAATAATTAAAACACTGGTACAAGCCGGTGCACCGGTTAACGAAGAAGATATTGTGGAGGAAATGACGCCGTTGATGCAGGCGGCAAAATATAATCCAAATCCGGAAGTAATTAAAACACTGCTGGAATTGGGCGCCGATGCTGGTATGCGTGACGAACAGAACAAAACGGCTCTCGATTATTTTGAACGCGCGGAAGAATATCCGGAGATTAAAAAACTTTTGGAGGTAAAAGAAACAGATATTGATTTGGAGAATATTATTGAAAAGAGTGAGGATAACGTATCTGCAACTCTAACAAAACACAGGAAGGTTAGCATTGACGCAAAAATAGGACAAGTAATCTGTGAATTGTTGCAAACACTGTCGCCGCGGGATGAACGCGTGTTGCGTATGCGTTTTGGAATTGGGATGAGCAGGGCTCAAACTTTGGAAGAAGTTGGCAATCAATTTAATGTCGCACGCGAACGTATTCGGCAAATAGAGGCAAAAGCCTTGAGAAAAATGATGCAAAGAGAAATATGGGAAAAAATAGAGCATTTGCCGTATGGTGGAAATTCCCCAGAAGAAAAACTTTTGCGCTGTCTGCATTTGGCGGTTGAGGAGTGTCGCAAATATGCCAAGCAAGAAAGTTAAACAAATCAGCACGGAGGAATTAAAATGATAAAAACGGGATTTTCTTTTATTGATACGGATTTAGGCGGTTTGCATGCCGGTGATTTGGCGACGGTGCAAGGAGAATGCATACAAACAGAGCAATTTATAGTCAGTTTGACGCAGAGCATTACGGAAAACAACGACGGTTTTGCGTTGATAATGAACACTCTTGATTTTCCGTTGTTTACTTCCACTATTTTTGACAATAGTCCTGCTGATGGCGATTATGCGCTGATTAACGACAGAATCTCGAAAAACAAACTTTTAACGCGGCACGGATTACCTATGCAAAACGATCCGGCTCAAGGTGTTGATTTGTTGATGAGAAGCTATTTCTCTTGGTTAAATCTGAAAAAATATCAACACTTGAAGGATAAAAAACTGCTGGCCATCATCACGCCGATATACAAGTTAAGATATGGACTTGATGAAGATGGGGCAACATTGATGTTGAAAGATGCAGCGCAAATCCTGAATGTTCCGGTAATTTGTTGGCAAAAGGATTCCACAGAATCGTTGCCGTCGGCGGATATGACTTTCAAACTGACGGCAGAAAGGGGTTACAAGGAACCGGTAGAAATTGAGATTATCAAACAACCGGGGAATAAAACTTTCCATATTCAAGCGAACGAATCATCGCTAAAATATGCCGAGCGCTTAAAAGATTGTCCGAAATTCTGGTTTTATGAAACAAATGGTGAACAACAATAAAGGAGATATTGGAATATTTATCGGCAATTTTGAAAAATAAAAAATAATTTACCGTAAAGTATTTTCTTGCAACCAGAGAATATATATGGTAAGAATTCAATTAACCTATAAAGAGTGTGCGAGGGACAAGCCCTATGACCACACAGCAACCGGCAGAATGCACGGTGCTAAAGCTTGGATGATAGGTGATTTATAGCCTATCATCACCGATAGGCTTATTTTTTGCTCTCTTTACAGGTTTGCGTATTAACAACAACTTTTAAGGAGAGAAAAAATGATTACATTTCGCGCCGGCCCGACCGAACCACTGGAAAATGAGGAAATTTACATGCTTTTTGCCAATATTGATTTGATTATGGCAAACGCTGACAAAATCTTGCAAAATGCGGCATATAGAAATATTCACATCAAAGGCACAGGAATTGATGGCATGTATATCGGGCATATCAATTTGTTTTTAGGTGATTTAATTCGCTTGTGGAGTAATGGCAGTCCGTGGCAAAACGAGGGGAAATATTATTATCATTTAGGCGGCAGTCCGCTCAGCGGCATGAGTTTTTGCACTTATTGGCAAGACGGTAAAATCGGCTGCGACAGGAATACTCCGTCGTTTTGCACCTTACTAAAGCCGGCCGGACAAGTAACAAAAAACGCCGAAGACACGGAAAGTGGTGTTTCTGCGCCTTATTCCAAACTGCAAGCCTCAGAATTAAGTATAAGTGATTTGTTGAAAGCATTGCAACATTAGGAGTAATCAAAATGAATGTGTTGAGCAAAAAACAGCAGAGCCGAGAGGCAGAAAAGCGGGCCGAAAAATTGCAAGATAACGGGCGGTGGCAATTACATTGTGCGTATCGCGATAAACGCAAGACAACACCATGGGATATGCTTGATTATATCAGCCGTGATTTTGTGTTTAACCTATTGTATATGATGATTTATAAACGGTTTGTACGTTATTTCGGCCTTGATTATCACCGGATTTACGATATTCTATACACTATAAAAAAGATTAATCTGCCGCTGAAAAGCAGAGAATTGAAAGAAAAAATTAATATTCTGTTTGACGGCATAGAAACCGAAGAAGAAGTTTTAACCGCGTTTCGATTATTTAATTATAGTGCGGAAATAAATGGAGATAAGCTCATTATCACCAATTCGGATAAAGATGATTATTGCAATCCGCTGTATCCGGAACCACCGGAAGAGCATATTTTGCCACGCTATATGTTGCGGAATTTCTTACTTTTCCGCGCGGCTGTTACCGATTGTATTATGGGTAAATTCCCGAATGATTTGGACTACTGGATATATGCCTGCCGTTATTTGCTGATGGACGACAAAGAATTTGCGCACTTCTGCTACGGCCCAAACGGTCAAAACTTTCCGTATAAAAACGAATAATATCGTTGCAAATTGGAAATTAGGCGGTTAAAATGCTTTTTATGTTAAACGTGGCAAACGGAGTGAAAGATAAGACAGAAGCCGCAAATGAGCAGAAAGTTGGTTTTATTCTAATTGATAGCGAAAAAATTAACTAAAATAACCAAATTTTTAGGATATCTTCTGAAAATGCCCAGAAAGGTATCCATGCAAACAAGGAGTATTAAAATGAAATTTACCTGTTTAAGAAAATCTTTTGATGATGCTGAAAAAAAGCCTTGTGAAGAGGCTGTTAAAGGTACAGTAACTAAATATCTTCCGCGAAGTCTGCCAAAAGAAGAACTGATAAAAAAGTATCCATACGAAGATTATGCACGATGTATTGATTTTATTGGGGATGATGGAATAAAACGTTGTAAGTCACCAGTAACTAATGATTGTTATTTAATAGAGATTAACAGTTTGGAACAGCTGATGAATTTTATCAACAAATACGGAAAAGTTCTTATAAAACCTGTCGGATGTACTGATGATTGCGAACTTGAATCAGATCTCCCTGCTATCGAAATTTTTGATGTAGATTATGAAGTTGAAAGAAGTGAAGATGAAGACTAACTATATTCTTTAACATTTTGGGATTTGATGAATAATTGTTTCAAAAATGCAACTATTATTTAGAAAAAATGAAACTATTATTCAATGCGCTTTGTTTTCTGATGAAAGCATATTTTGCTTGATTTTTAATATTATAGACAATATAATATCCTTAAATAGATTAAAATACAACATAAGGATAATATAATGTCTTTTGTTTTGAAATCGCCGCAAGAAATTATGCAAGATATTGCACTCCGAGCAAAAGCCAAACGTTTGGAGCAAAAATTAACTCAGCAGGGCTTATCCGTTCGCTCGGGTGTGAGTTTGGGAACAATCAAACGTTTTGAACGATTCGGGGAAATCTCTCTCAAATCTTTGATTGATATTGCTTTGGCTTTGGGCTGTTTGGAAAATTTTGAAGATTTGTTTGCCTCCAACCAAATGCCGAAAAGCCTTTTTACGAGCAAAACCGATAAACCGCGCAAGAGAGGAACAATCAAATGAGATTAAACGTATTTTTGAATGCCTACGGGAATCGGCTGTTTGTCGGCGTTTTGGAAGAACAAAACAACCGGATATTTTTTGAATATGCGCCGGAGTTCATCGGCAAAAATATTCCTTTATCTCCGTTTATGCTACCCTTGAAACAACAGGTTTATGAAGATGAAAAGCGCACTTTTGATGGATTGTTCGGCGTATTTAACGATAGTTTGCCGGATGGTTGGGGTTGCTT
>JAFXPE010000021.1 GCA_017528205.1 Alphaproteobacteria bacterium
AAAACACTTAGGTGTTGATGAGTCTAAAGTTGTTGAAACAGCAAGCTTTATTGATGATTTGGGCGCTGACAGCTTGGATACAGTTGAATTGGTTATGGCTTTTGAAGAAGAATTCGGTTGCGAAATTCCGGATAAGGCCGCAGAAAAGATTTTGACTGTAAAAGACGCCATCGATTATCTTTCTAAGAATGCGTAAGTCGTAAGGCTTTATTTAATTAAACTCGCTACGTTTTTAACAGCGAGTTTTTTTAATAACTGAAAACGAGGTTTATATGAAAAGAGTTGTAATAACCGGATTGGGCGTTGTGTCTCCGTTCGGGCGTGGCGTTGACTATAACTGGGAATGCCTGATGCAAGGCAAATCGGCCATTCGCAAAATTGAAAATGTCGATTTGAAGGATATTCCGGTATGTATTGCCGGACAAGTTCCGTGGGGCGAAGGCGAACACGAGTTTAATCCGGATAGCGTTATGGCGCCGAAAGATCAAAAAAAAGCGGATAAATTTATATTGTATGGTATCGCTGCGGCAAACGATGCGCTGAAAGATGCAAATTATGAGCCGAAGGAGCTCGGCGACGAGGAACAGTGTCGTGCCGGAGTAATGATGGGCTCAGGCATTGGCGGTTTAAACAATATTTACGAAAATTCCGTTTCGTTTAATGAAGTCGGAATAAAGCGCATTTCACCGTTTTTTATTCCTTCTTGCTTGATAAATCTGATTTCCGGAATGGTGTCAATTGAGCACGCTTTGCGCGGTCCGAATCACGCCTGTGTAACTGCTTGTTCTACCGGTACACACGCTATCGGCGACGCTGCGCGGATTATAGCCATGGGTGATGCCGATGTGATGGTGGCCGGAGGTGCCGAATCTGCAGTCAATGTTTTGGGATTGTCGGGTTTTGCTCGTATGCACGCCATAACTGCAGAATTTAACGATGCTCCGGAAAAGGCTTCTCGTCCGTGGGATAAAAAACGCAGCGGCTTTGTAATGGGCGAAGGTGCCGGAGCGGTGGTTTTGGAAGAATATGAACACGCCAAAGCTCGCGGTGCATATATCTATGCCGAAGTTGTCGGTTATGGTATGAGCGGCGATGCCCACCATATGACAGCACCTTGTCCGGATGGCGACGGTGCTTATCGAGCCATGAAAATGGCGGCCGATCACGCTAAAGAACACGGTGTTGAAATTGAAGATATTAACTATGTGAATGCTCACGGCACCTCAACTCCGCTCGGTGATTTGGGCGAAGCTCAGGCCGTCCGTCGTTTATTTGGGGATAAACTCGGCTGTATGTCAATGTCTTCAACCAAGTCCGCCATCGGACATTTGTTAGGCGCGGCCGGTGCTGTTGAGGCGGTTTATACCATTAAAGCCATTGTAGAGCAGACTTGCCCGCCGACGCTTAATCTTGAAGATCCGGAAGATGCAGTAAAAGACATGGATTTGGTGCCGCTTAAACCGAAGAAAAAGACCATTAAGGCGGCAATGTCCAATTCTTTCGGATTCGGTGGAACCAACTCGTCGCTTGTCTTCAAAAAATTTGAAGAATAAGGAAGGTTAATTCATGAAAAAAGCACTGCTGCTTCTTAAAATATCGTTTTTTATTTTAGGATTCGCAGCGGTGCTTTTGTATTTTTACGTTTTGAATATTTTGCAAACGCCGATGACGGTTGATGTCCCGAAACTGGTTCAAATAGAAAGCGGGGCATCGTTGGCCAAAATTGCACGTAATTTGCAGCAAAACGGTTTGATAGAAAAAGATTTTTATTTTATTTTATATTCTAAAATCAATAAGATATACCCGAAAATTAAAGCCGGAGAATATTTGATTGACGAAGATGTCACGTTGGAAAAGTTGGCCGATATCTTGGCTTCCGGCAAAGTGTATTTACGCAAAATAACTTTTGCCGAAGGACTTACTTCTCGTGAAATTGCCGATATTTTATATCAAAACGAAATTTTGGAGGGCGATTTTGAGCTTCCGCCGGAAGGATCTTTTTTGCCGGAAACCTATACGTTTTCGCGCGGCGATACGCGGCAAAGCATCATCAATCAAGGCGTTGCCGCCATGAATAAGGTGTTGGAGCAGGCGTGGCAGGAAAGAGATGCGGATTTACCGCTAAAAAACAAGGAAGAAGTGCTGATTTTGGCTTCTATCGTGGAAAAAGAAACCGGCGTGGCGGCCGAGCGTCCGCAAGTGGCTTCCGTGTTTGTAAATCGCCTGAAAAAGGGCATGTTATTGCAAACCGACCCGACGGTGATTTATGCCTTAACTTTGGGCAAATCGGATTTGGGGCGCGATTTGCGCAGCAAGGATTTATCGGTTGATAGCCCTTATAACACCTATAAATACGCCGGTTTGCCGCCAACTCCGATATGCTCGCCGGGCAAAGCGGCAATTATGGCTGTGGCGCATCCGGATAAAACGCCGTATCTTTATTTTGTAGCATCCGGCACCGGCGGACATAACTTTGCCCGCACCCTTCAGGAACACAATGCCAACGTGCGCAAATGGCGCGCCAAAAAATAAAAACGCCGAGAACTGACAAATAATTCTCGGCATTTTCAATAATGTTTCGTAATTCTATTCAGAGGTTTGCAAATCGGCCAAAACCTTCATCGAAACGATTCTGTCCGGGTCGATAACCGTGCCGTTATCTGCCGGATCGCCGCGTTTGATATTATCCACAAACTCCATGCCTTTAATAACCTGTCCCCACACGGTGTATTTGCCGTCCAAAAAGCCGGCATCGTCAAAGCAAATAAAGAATTGGCTGTCGGCAGAATTAGGGTGTGCCGCGCGTGCCATGGAAACCGTGCCGCGTCCGTGGTGTTTGTTATTAAATTCCGCAGTCAAATTCTGTCCGCTGCCACCGGTGCCATTTCCCAACGGGTCACCGGTTTGCGCCATAAAACCGTCGATAACGCGGTGAAATTTCAGGCCGTCGTAAAATCCTTGACGTACCAATTCTTTAATGCGCGCCACATGCTTTGGCGCCACGTCCGGAAAGGTTTGGATATATACGTCGCCGTCTTTGAGTTTCAAAACAATGATATCTTCTGAATCTACAGGAACTTCCATGGCGTTTACGCTAAATGCCGTAAGCAAAGCGGCAATACAGGTTAAAAGCAATTTTTTCATATTTTTTTCCTTTCAGGTTGCAGTTAAATTTATTGCGATAACGAACCGACTTTGAAAAACAGAGGCAAAATCCGATAGTTACCGTTTTGATAATACACATATAACGGAATGGCATCGCGTCCGTAAGCGGAAAGCGCGGCGCTATATTCTTCATTATATTCGGTTAAGTCGGCAACAAACAAGTAAACATTATTTTGTTGCACAAATTTTTTAAAGCGCTTGGTGTTGAGGATAACTTTTTCATTAAATTGGCAAGTTAAGCACCAGTCTGCGGTGAAATCAACGAATATGTTCTCGCCCATAGCGTTCAAACGCTCGATTTCTTCGGCATCAAACGGTTGCCAGTCAAGCTCGGAAACCTCGGTTTCGGATTCGTCGGTCACTTGCGCATAAAAAACCGCACCCAGCCAGATAACAGTCAGCAATATCGGCACCGACAGCACATATTTAAGCTTTTGCATCCACGCTCCCGGTTTTGGCAGGATTTTATGCAAAGTCCGCGGAAACATTTCTATTGCAGCGTAAGGAAGGGCGTATCCCAAAGCCAGAGCGGTGAAAATGGCAAAAATCTCGCCATAGCTGCGGGTAAAAGCATAGCCGATGGCCGCGCCCATAAACGGACCGGAACACGGACTGGCAACGAGTACTGCAAAAAATCCGGTAGTAAATTCATTTAAAACGGAAAGCTTATAAATTTTATCTGCCGAAAAATTCGGAAAATGCAGGATATCGACCATAAACAAAAACAAAACGGAAAACAGCACAATCATTGCTCCGACAAACCACGGAGATTGCAATTGGAAACCCCAACCGATATTTTCGCCCTGATGCTTGAGCCACACCAAACATACGGTCAGCAGCATAAACGACAGTAAAACTCCGACGGTGTAGGTTATGGCGTTTAATAAAGGCTTGGCCGTGGTTTGCGGTGTTTTTATCAAATTGAGAATCTTCAAACTCAAAATCGGAAAAACGCAAGGCATGGCATTGAGTAAAATACCGCCCAAAAAGGCCAATAAAATATGTAACAAAACGGTTGAAAAGGAGTGCGTGTACTCGATATCCGCCAAATAAGCCGCAGTCGGAGTCATAATCAGAGCCTGCTGCAGTTGTTGCGGTTGTTCGGACTGCCATTGAACTTGAATTCCGTCTTCTAACTGTTTGATTTCAATTGATGTTTCATCTATGATGTCTTTTTGTGTTGGGGTAAAAGTAACCGGCGTATCGGGTAAAATATCCAATTTCAGCATATTGTCTTCCGCGCTTCCGGAAAGTTTTATTTTTTGCGGAAACGTCGCGTCGGCCTGTTGGCGTAATATATTCCATTGCGGAGCCGAAGTAGGGGTAATCGTGTCCAAATCAAAACTCAGGGTTTCGGGTTTGCAAACATCGTTGCATTCCACGAAATTAAATGTCAGTTTTGCTTCATCTAAACTATTAACTTTTAATAGATAATATGCTGTATTTTCGTATAAATATTCTCGCATAATATCATAAATAGTACGTGCTATCGGAGTGGATTGCGCCAACACGTTAACATCGGTATTTTCTGCCGTAACGGTGGTGGCTTGCCCTACATCTCCGGGGTTACTCCATGAAATGTGCCAATCGGGTTGAATGGAAAAGCGTGCCAAAACCTCATCACCGCCGTTATGAAACAGGCTGACGGTTGTGTGTTCGGTGCTTTTTTCGGCATAATCGGAATATGCATTCGCTGTTACGAATACACTCAAACACCAAATCAGCCCACACCATATTATTTTTTTCATACTCAACCCCGTTTGCCATATAATAGGGCAAAAAGATAAAAAAAAGATTAGCAAGTAAATTATTTGCCAATCTTTTAAACTTGCCGAGAAATTAACGTTATTCTCTTTCTTTGGATATAAAATTTCCGAACTTTTGGTTTTTATCTGCAATTTCAGCTTGTTTTTGCTGTTCCTGTTTTACTTTTTCCGCTTGCTTAACTTCTTGAATTTTATCAAAAATTAAATCTTGTGCCTGCCTAATAAGTTTGTTGGCTGCTTCACTGTTTGTTTTGTAGGTTTCATTTTTGATGTTGGTTGCAAAGTCTTCATGTCCGGTTTCGTAATGACCGCCGGGACCTGGAGTATCATAGCAATAATAAACCTGCTTTTCCAAATGCTCAATCGGTTTGCTTAATTTTAACAATTTGTCAGCCCCTGCACTTGAAAGTTTTTTAACTAAGCGGAAACTTTTATATTCAGCCGGAGAAAATTCGTAGATATTCATATACATGGTTTCTTCTTCGGTTGAAGAGGCGCTGGAACCACCATCTGTGTGCTTTTGCTTGAAATCCACAATCATGGCTTTTCCCTGTTCGTCAACAAAAGTAGCTCTGCCACCGGTTAAATATTTAGCAGTCGATGTAACAAATTTTCGATTGGTGTAGGTTAGTTCAACATTATGCGATTTTTGCATTTTACTCTCCTTTTTTATTTTATATGGTAATAATAACATAAAAACTACCATATAGTCAAGACGGTTGCTTTAAGTGTGTTTGAGCGCCAAAACTTCCAGTTCTTTGAGTTTATCACGATAAACCATTGCTTGCTCAAATTCCAGATTTTGCGCGGCTTCGCGCATAAGTTTGGTATATTCTTTGATTTTTTTATCTATGTTACGAACCTTCTCTACGTCTTCGGTATCGGTTTTTACAAAATCGGTTTCCGTCATTTCTTTTAAGGTCGAAGAAATGCTCTTTTGTATGGTTTTCGGTGTGATTCCGTGCGCAATATTGTATTGAGTTTGCTTGTGGCGTCGCCGATTGGTTTCATCCAATGCGACTTTGATTGAATCGGTTATCTTGTCAGCATAAAGAATAACCCGACCTTCGGCATTGCGGGCCGCACGGCCGATGGTTTGTATCAAAGAGCGCGTCGAGCGCAAAAAGCCTTCTTTGTCGGCGTCCAAAATTGCCACCAGCGAACATTCCGGAATATCCAAACCCTCGCGCAACAAGTTGATACCGACCAAAACATCAAATTTACCGAGCCGCAAATCGCGAATAATTTCGATGCGCTCCAAAGTTTCGATATCCGAGTGCATATAGCGCACTTTTACTCCGTTTTCGTTCAAATATTCGGTTAAATCTTCCGCCATTTTTTTAGTTAAAGTTGTTACCAATACACGCTCGCCCTTGGCCGCGGTTTTGCGACATTCTTCCATCAAATCGTCCACCTGATTTTCCACTGGTCGGACAATACACAACGGGTCGGTTAAGCCAGTCGGACGAATAACCTGTTCCGAAAAAACGCCTTTGCTTTGCTCTAATTCCCAATCTCCCGGAGTTGCCGAAACAAAAATGGTTTGCGGCCGCATTTTATCCCATTCTTCAAATTTGAGCGGCCGGTTATCCAAACAAGACGGCAAGCGGAAACCGTATTCCGCAAGCGTGGTTTTGCGGTTGCGGTCGCCGCGATACATGGCACCGATTTGCGGCACGGCAATATGGCTCTCGTCAATAAAGAGCAGGGCATTTTTCGGAAAATATTCAAACAGCGTCGGTGGCGGCTCTCCCGGTTTGCGGCCGGTTAAATAACGCGAATAGTTTTCAATGCCTTTGCAATGTCCCGTAGTGTCTATCATTTCCAAATCAAAGCGGGTACGCTGTTCCAAACGTTGTGCTTCCAACAACTTGTTTTCGGCATTAAACTCTTTGAGCCGGATATCCAAATCTTCTTTGATGTGCGTCATTGCTTGCGAGAGTGCCGGCCGCGGAGTAACATAGTGATTGGCCGGATAAACCGTAATTTCTTCCAGTTGCCGCGTTTTCTTGCCGGTTAAAACATCAAATTCGTAAATTTCTTCAATCTCGTCGCCAAAAAAGGATACGCGCCAAGCCCGGTCTTCATAGTGCGCCGGAAAAATATCCAATGTGTCGCCGTTAACCCGAAAAGTTGAACGCACAAAATTAACCGTGCAGCGTTCATACAACAAATTTGCCAACTGCCGGTTGATTTCATGAATGTCAATCACATCTCCGACTTTGAGCGAAAACACCATCGAAGAATACGATTCCATACTACCCAAACCGTAAATGCACGAAACCGAAGCCACGATAATCACGTCGCGTTCTTCCAACACGTTACGTGTTGCACCGTGACGCATGCGGTCAATTTGTTCATTGATGGCCGAATCTTTTTCAATATAAGTGTCGGTTTTGGGAATATACGCTTCCGGCTGATAATAATCGTAATATGAAACAAAATATTCTACGTTATTGTGCGGAAAAAATTCCTTCATTTCGGCATAAAGTTGCGCCGCCAGAATTTTGTTGGGCTCCATAATCAGCGCCGGCCGTTGGCATTGTTCGATGATTTTGGCCATAGTAAAAGTTTTGCCCGAACCGGTAACCCCGAGCAGAACCTGATTGCGGAGTCCATGTTCAACACCTTCACACAGCTCTTTTATGGCTTGGGGCTGGTCGCCGGAAGGCTCAAACGGACTTTCTATTTTGAAGGAATTTTTTTCGCTCATTATCGTTAATAGCTGAATTTATAAAACGACCGCAAATATTCGCCGATTTTCTGCCGGTCGGATAAAATTTCCTTGGTTAGCTTAGCCGGAACTTCGGAGCCGCTGGCTTGAGCTTCTTTGATTTGCAGTTTATTGAGATGCACGGCATAGCGCGCCAACTCCGGCAAAGAATAGTTTTCAATCATATATTCTATTTCGTTGTTGGTAGAACGCTGAGCCTGCGCAACATTATTCGGCGACACAACATTTGCCTCTTGCACATTTTTTAAGTCAACTTCCTGAGCAAATGCCGCCGAGGCAAAAATCAAGGTTGAAAACAGAATTAGGGTTGATATTTTCATTTACATACTCCGATATTATTTTAACATATTTTGCAATTTGTTAACCGAATCTTTGGCGTTTTTTTCAAGCTCATGCGCGTTTCTGACCGCACCGCGATAGTACGAGTTTGTGGTGCGTTTGAGCTTATTATATTGTTTTTCAATGTCGGAAACAGCCTTTGAAAATTCGTCGTTTCCGGAAGATACCGCCGGTTGCGTTGCCTGTTTTTGCGACGACGCTTTCGGCATAAACGAAGATAAATCGGCTTGCGGTAACAATCCCTGCCAAGACGGCAATTTATCCGCGCCGGAAGGAATGTTTGGGCGAGAATAAGGGTTTTCGTTGATATTTTCCAACGATTGCAAAGCGTTGCCGATGCGGTTTGGGATATCCGCCTGTTGAAGATTTTCCTGAAGATTTATCAGATACGGATTTAAATTTGCGGCATCTTGAGCTTCATTTGCAGCGGGATGTTCGCTGACAACATTTATGGTCGGAGTATCGGCGGTTTGTGTGGCGGCTTTGGCCCACGGGTTTGCCGGCAATCCTTCGGCATAAGAAGGCACAACGTTGCCGCATATCATCAAAAATAAAAATACATAACCGCGCATAAAAACATCTCCGGAAGCTTTACTGTTGAAAGGAGTTTAACACAAAAAAAACGAGATGTCAGTATATTCTTTTATTTATCAGTCTTTTTCTTTGTCGTGCTTTTCTTTTTGGTGCTTGTTGTCGCCGATTTTTTCGGAGCCGCGGTTGATTGTTCTTTTTCCGGCTCAATCCCGTAAGCGCAGAAGTTTTGTGCCGGCTCTTTGGCTTTTTGCACAATATATGCCGGAGTATTAACCACCGTGCTGTCAGCCGGTATATCCTTGATTACAATGGCATTGGAACCGATTTTGACGTTGTCGCCGAGCTTAATCGGACCCAAAATTTGCGCTCCCGAACCGATGGTTACGTTGTTGCCGATGGTCGGGTGGCGTTTTCCAAGTTTTTTGCCGTGTTCGTCATATAATTTGCGACCGCCGAGAGTTACATCGTGATATAAAGTTACATTGTCGCCGATTTCCGCGGTTTCGCCGATAACCACGCCCATGCCGTGATCAATCATAAAACCGGAACCGATTTTGGCGCCCGGATGAATTTCTATGCCGGTCAAAAATCGCGCTACTTGCGATAAAATTCGCGCCGTCAGATAAAATTTTTGTTGCCATAACCAGTGCGACAAGCGATGAATCAAAATAGCGTGAAATCCCGAAGAACAAATAACCGCTTCCAATTTGGTGCGAGTAGCCGGATCTCTGTCCATAATAGCTTGAATGTCTTGCAAAATTAACTTGTATTTTGAATTCATCTTGTGTTATACTCCCCAAAGTTGTAATTATATTCTTATCAAAGAGAATATTGCATATGTGTTAAAATTGATATAACAAAAGTGAAAAATATGGAAGAAGTAATGTTTAACGGCCATGCCGGAAGAATTGAGGGAAGATATTATAAAAGCCCGCGTCAAAACGCGCCGGTGGCTTTGATTTTGCATCCGGATCCGAATTTCGGCGGCACGATGAATAACAAAGTTGTATATAGTTTGTTTCGTTGTTTTAAAGACTTGGGCTTTTCGGTTTTGCGCTTTAATTTCCGCGGTGTCGGCCGCTCACAAGGGCAGTTTGATGACGGCAACGGAGAGCTTTCCGATGCCACAATCGCATTGGATTGGTTGCAAAATATGAATCCTGATGCCAAACAATGCTGGATTGCCGGATATTCCTTCGGTGCATGGGTGGGTTTGCAACTTTTGATGCGTCGTCCGGATATCAACAACTTTATCGCCGTCAGCCCGCCGGCCAACGAAAAAGATTTCACTTTTTTGGCGCCTTGTCCGGCTTCCGGATTGATTATTCAGGGCGGACATGATGATATTGTTTCGCCGTCGATGGTGGAATCAATGGCTCGTCATTTAAATCAGCAACGCAATGTGGAAATTGATTTTGCCATGATTGAAGACGCCGACCATCAATATAATAACCGTTTGCCGGATTTATACCGTGTCAGCGGGCAATATGTGATTAGCGCCATGCAAAGACGCGCTCCGATAAAAAAACGTCGCGGACGCCGCAAAAAATCTGAAACTGATGAGGATTTGCTTTTGGAAAACGATATGGATACCGAAGACGAGTTTTTTGATGACGTAACCGATACGGAAGATGAGGATTAGCCGTGGCCGAGAATAAAAATGAAAAATTGGCCGATTCGGCCGCGGAAGTGAGTTTTGCTCAATCTTTTATGAATAATGTCAAAACGGTGGTGCTGGCGATATTGATTGCCGTGGTTATTCGCAGTTTATGGCTGGAGCCGTTTCGTATTCCTTCGGGCTCGATGTATCCGACCTTAAAGGTGGGTGATTATTTGTTTGTCAGCAAATATACTTACGGATATTCGCGCTATTCTTTTCCGTTCGGGCTACCGTTGTTTGAAGGGCGCGTGTGGTATAATGAACCTAAGCGCGGAGATGTGGTGGTGTTCAAATTTCCGCAAAACACCAAAACCGATTTCATTAAACGCATTGTCGGCTTACCGGGCGATAAAATTCAAGTTAGGGAAGGGCGTTTATATATCAACGATAAGAGAGTTGTTCGTCACGCCGACGGCAGTTATATAATTGACGAATATGTGGCCATGCCGGAGTTCTTCCATAAATACAAAGAAGTTTTGCCGGAAGGCTTTGAACATGAGGTTATCGAAATTTCCGATGATGAGCGAATTGTTGACAACACCGAAGAATTTTTGGTGCCGGAAGATTCGTTTTTCGTAATGGGAGATAATCGCGACCGCTCGGACGACAGCCGCATTCGAGTTGGTTTTGTTCCAAAGGAAAATTTGGTGGGCAAAGCCAAGTTTATCTTTTTTTCGCACAACGACAAAGGTTCGCTCTTCAAACCGTGGACTTGGCCTCAGACTATTCGCTGGAACAGGTTTTTTATGGGGATTCATTAAATATGGAAAAATTGCAACAAATTTTACAATATAAATTCAGAAACATAAAATTGTTGCAACAAGCGCTGACGCATAGCAGCGTTACCGGAAACGAGCACCGCAATTACGAACGTTTGGAATTTTTGGGCGACCGAGTTTTGGGTATGACCATGGCGCATTTGCTGTTCAAAATGTTTCCGAACGATCGTGAAGGTACTTTGGCGCAACGCCACGTTAAATTGGTTCGGGCGCAAGCCGTCGCCGAGGTGGTCAAGCGTTTGACCATAGACGAATATATTATCGCCAAAGATAAGGAAACCACCCAAAGCGTAAATGTGCTGTGCGATGTCGGCGAGGCGATTATCGGCGCTATTTATATGGATTCGGATATAGAACACGCCATTGATTTTGTGGAACGCAATTGGCGGCAAATGATAGATACGGCCGACAGCGGTTCGGAAAAAGATTATAAAACTCAGTTGCAGGAAAAGTTTCATGTTTTGAAATTGCCGGTTCCGGTGTATGAGGTTATCTCCAAAGAAGGCAGCGAACACGAGCCGATTTTTACGATAAAAGTGTCGCTTGATGATGCCACATACGCTGTGGGAACGGGAAAAAACAAAAAGTCGGCGGAACAGCAGGCCGCGTATAATCTGCTGCAAAAAATGGGGTAGCAAATGACAAACACCAGATGCGGATATGTGGCGTTGATTGGGGCGCCGAATGCGGGAAAATCAACAATCACCAACAATTTTGTCGGTTCTAAAGTGTCGATTGTTTCACCTAAGGCGCAAACTACTCGCACTACCATTAAGGGTATCGGTATTTATGACAACACGCAGATTATCTTTTTGGATACTCCTGGAATTTTTGCTCCCAAACGTCGGTTGGATAGGGCTATGGTGGCTCAGGCGTGGAACGGATTCGGCGATGCCGACATCAACGTTTTGGTGGTTGATGCCAAACGCGGAATGAACGAGGAAACCTCAGCCATTATCGACGAGCTGATAAAACGCAATGCTCACGCCGTTTTGGCTTTCAATAAAATAGATTTGATGAGCGAAGAAGAACTTTCGGAGCTTAAAGAAGAATTTGAAAACGTGTTTGCCTTTGATGCCGTGTTTATGTTTTCGGCGCAATCCGGCGACCATATTACGGAATTTTATCAGTATTTGGCCGATAATTTGCCGGAAAGTCCGTGGTATTATCCGGAGGAACAAATGTCGGATATGCCTTTGCGTTTGCTGGCGGCCGAAGTGGTGCGCGAAAAACTGTTTTTGAACTTGCGCCAGGAATTGCCGTACGCCTTAACGGTTGAGCCGGAGGTGTGGGAGCATAAGGACGACGGCTCCATCAGAGCGGAAATGACGATTTATGTGGCCAGAGAAGGGCAAAAAACTATTGTTTTAGGGCACAACGGCTCCATGATAAAGAAAATCGGGCAAAGTGCGCGTGAAGAGCTGGAAGAATTGCTTGAAGAACGCATCCACCTGTTTTTATACGTTAAAGTGCGCGAAAATTGGGAAAACGATCCGGCGCGTTACGCCGATTGGGGGCTCAATTATAAAGCCTGACGACCATCGGTGTCGAGAATTTTATCAAATTAACAGAGATTATAAGCGAACAACCGCGCCGCCCCAGGTAAATCCGGCGCCCATGGCGGTTAAAACGATAATGTCGCCTTTTTTGAAACGCTTGGCTTGAATGTTCTCCGAGAGAGCCAACGGAATGGAAGCCGCCGAAGTGTTGCCGTGATGATCAACCGTAATTACCACCTTTTCCTTAGGCAACTCCAAGCGCTCTCCAACGCTGTCGATAATGCGGATATTGGCCTGGTGCGGAACCAGCCAATCAATCTGTTCTTTGGCGATTCCCGCATTTTTCAAAGCGGTTTCGGCAGCTTCGGATAGGCTGACAACGGCGTGTTTAAATACTTCTTTGCCGTTCATTTCTACAAAGCCGGCAGTTTGGGTGGACGATACACCGCCATTGGTTTTAAGATTGTCAAATTGACCGCCGTCGGCGTAAATGCAGGTGCTTAAAACACCGGTATCCGTGTTTAATCCGGCGCTTTCTTTGGCGCGCAAAACAACGGCTCCGGCGCCGTCTCCGAACAAAACGCAAGTGTTGCGGTCGGTCCAATCCACAATTTTGGATAAACATTCCGCACCGGCAATTACCGCAGTTTTTACTTGTCCCAAACGAATCATATTGTCGGCAAGCGTCAAAGCATAAACAAATCCCGAGCAAGCGGCGGAAATATCAAAGGCCGGAACACCGGCTCTGAAACCCAAATCGCGAGAAATTTTGGCGGCTGTGGATGGAGTTGTATTATCCGGAGTTACGGTAGCTAAAATAATCAAATCCACATCTTTTGCTTGTAAACCGGCATTTTCCAAAGCCATGGCCACGGCTTTTCCTGCTATAACCGAAGTGGTTTCGTCTTCGGCAATATGACGACAGCAAATTCCGGTCCGCGTACGAATCCATTCGTCGCTGGTTTCGACCATATTGGAAAGGTCGTCATTGGTTAAGATTTTTTTCGGTAAATAATGCCCGAACCCGATTAGTTCGCTTCTAATAAACATCGTATAAAATATCCTGAGATAATTCGTCTAAATCAACGTGTTCAACTTCATCGCGAATGGTTTGAACAAAGTGTTGACGCACCAATTTGGAAGCATTGTCAATGGCGTAGGAAAAACCAACAGAATCGGTTCCGCCGTGGCTTTTTACCGACAATCCGTTTAAGCCGACAAACATGGCTCCGTTATATTTACGCGGATCCAAACTCCTTTTCAAGCCCAAGAAAACCGGAAACATAAACGGCATTCCGAGTTTAGCCAATATAGATTCTTTAATGTTCTTTTTCAGCACTCCGGTAATAAGCTTGGCCGTTCCTTCCATGGTTTTAAGGGCAATATTTCCCGTAAAACCGTCAGAAACGATAACATCGGCATATCCTTCGCCGATTTGATGCGGCTCGATATAACCGATAAAATTCAAATCCAAATGCGTGCTCTTTATCATTTTGGCCGCCTGATGAATTTCTTCGCGGCCTTTCATTTCTTCGGCCCCGATGTTCAATAAGGCAATGCGCGGACGTTCCACCTCAAGAGTGTGTTTGGCCAAAATGTTGCCGATAATGGCAAATTCGGCCAGATTAACGGCGCTGCATTCGGTGTTGGCGCCCAAATCGAGCATTACGCACATACCGTTTTTATGCGGAATATTGGTACAAATGGCAGGTCGGTGAATACGCTGAATGGTTTTCAATATCATTTTGGATATAGCCATCAAAGCACCGGTGTTTCCGGCAGAAATAATTGCCGCGGCTTCACCGTTGCGAACGGCGTCAATGGCCATATACATGCTGGTGTTTTTGTTGCGGATAACTTGCGAAGGTTTATCTTCGTTTCTAACAAATTCCGGCGTATGAACCACGCGACAATATTCTTTCATTTGCGGAAAACGCTTCAAATCGGCATTGATTTTTTCTTCGTCGCCGAACAAAATGAAATGAATATCCGGATTCTTTTTATGCGCCAGATTTATACCTTCAACTACGACACGAGGGGAATTATCTCCCCCCATCGCATCTACAGATATGACCAGATTATTTTCAGACAAAACCTGCTCCATATATTTATAAGGTCATAAAGATTATTTAGCTTCTTTATGAGCAACAACTTCTTTACTGTCATATTGGCCGCATTTCGGGCAAACATGATGAGGTCTTTTCAATTCGCCGCAGTTCGGGCATTCTTGATAAGCGTTCGGAGTGAGCGCATCATGAGAACGACGCATATCGCGACGAGATTTAGATACTTTTTTCTTAGGTGTAGCCATTTCTTTTCTCTTTTAGTTAATTACATTACACAAACATTCGGCGCTATATTTAGCATAGCTTAATTTAAAAAGCAAGCAAAATAACGCAACCGAACAATTATGCACACTTGTATATACTTTTTTTTTGTTTTGCAAGTGTTTTTTTTTATTATTTTTGTTTCGTTTGGATATAGTTGTCGTAAACTTCGCCAAACGGCTCAATTACGCGTTGCAAAACGCCTTTTAATTCGGAAATGCAAACCCCGTAATTGGTAATGGCAACGCCGGCTTGTTCGCACTTATAAATGCGCGACAGAATTTCACGGCGATTGATGACACAGCCTCCGCACTGCACCACCAGTTTATATTCGCTCAAGTTTGTTGGAAAATCACAGCCGCTTACATGGTCTATTTGCAGATTTTTTCCGGTTTTCTTCCGAATAAGGTTAGGAATTTTTACTCGTCCGATATCGTCTTCAACCGCGTGATGCGTGCAAGATTCGGCAATCAAAATCTTATCGCCGTCTTTAAGATGATTGAGCATTGCCGCACCGCGCACCATTTTACCCAAATCGCCCTTAAAGCGCGCCATCAAAATCGAAAAGGTCGTGCATTTTATTTCCGGCGGTGTCATTTCCACCATCTTATCAACTGCTTGCGAGTCGCATATTACCAAGGCCGGCGGGGTTTTGAAATTCTGCAAAGCGGCTGCATAATCGGTTTCTTTTACCGCCAAAACGCTTTGTTCGTGGTCCAAACAGTCACGAATGGCCTGAACTTGCGGCATAATCAAGCGTCCTTTCGGTGCTTCGTAGTCAATCGGTATCATCATTACCACGGTGGAATGCTCCGGAGCCAAATCTCCGACCAACGGCACGGCATTCAGAAAATCATCGGGACAAACGGCAATCAGCGCGGCCTTCAATCGGTTTAAAACTTCGTCACGCGAATTTAAATCCAGCGAATTGACCTTAATCCCGTCGCTTGCCGACACTTTATATTTATCCGCTTGGTTGAAAATTTTTATCAGCGGCAGATTGCGGGCGGCGGCCAAATCAATGATTTCCTGTTCCGGAGCTTCGATTTTATCTCCTTGACAAATCAACAGCGCAATATCGGCGCGGTCAATAATTTGCCGTGTTTTAAGCAGCCGTTTTTCTCCCAATTCGCTCTCGTCACCGAAACCGGCGGTATCAATCCACAAAATCGGCCCCAACGGCAATAACTCCTGCGCCTTTTCCACCACATCGGTTGTGGTGCCGGCAATTTCGGAAGTTATGGCGGTCTGCTGGCCGGTAATCAAATTCAAAAAACTCGATTTTCCGGCGTTGACGCGGCCGAACAGGGCAATTTGCAAGCGTAACGATTTTGGGGTATTTTGCATTATTTTCTTTCTCCTAAAAATACATTTTGATTTTCAACGATTAGTTCCTCAAGTTCAGCAGTCGGCATTTGTAACAGCACAGCTATTTTCTGCGCCAAATCCGGCAGATTCTGCGGCAAGGTTTCGCTTCCGCGTTCAATGTTTTGATACGGGCCGTCGGTTTCGAGCAAAATTTGCCGCAAATTTAAGGAACGCAAGATTTCTGCCGCATTTTTTTTGCGCAAAATCGAAAAATTCAAACCGATAAAAAAGCCGCGATTTTGAATCATTTTTCCCCATTCTGCCGAGCCGGTAAAAGAATGGAAAACGGTGCGTTTCGGCAAGGCATCAAACAGACTAGCCATTTCACTATCGGCCTTTACCGAGTGAATAATCAGCGGCCGATGATATTTTTGCGCCAATTCGGCGTGAAAACGCAAAATTTTGATTTGCGCTACGGTATCCGGATTTTTCAGCCGGTCGATTCCGCATTCGCCGACAAATGCCGTCGGATATTTATTCAGCATATTTTCCAACCTTTGCTCCCAATCTGCGGGAACTTCGTCGATATGCCACGGATGTACACCGAATGCCGGAACAAGTTGCGGATATAAAAGCGCCAGCTCGGCAACTTTATCCCAGTCTTTGGGGCGTGCCGACGGATTGATAAAATGCGTAACTCCGTTTTGGGCGGCGTTTGTTACCACATTTTTAATATCTTGCGTTTTATAATCTTGCAAATGGATGTGCGAATCGACATACATATTTTAATCCTTTCTTATGGAGATAATAACAGCTATGCGTTTTTTTACAAGACCGGAATCACAAATTTTTACACAACCGATATTACAGATTGATTTAGATAAATTGGTTGCAAACTATAAAACTCTTTGTCAAATCATTGCTCCGGCCACACCGTCGGCCGTAGTTAAAGACGATGCGTACGGTTTAGGCGCGCCGGAAGTGGCAAGAGCACTTTACGAAAACGCCGACTGCCGCAACTTTTGGGTGGCTCACGCTTTGGAAGGGGCGCGCATTGCCGAATTTGTGCCGGAAGCCAATATTTTTGTGTTGCAGGGCATCGGTGTTGACAGTTGGAATTTGTTTGAGGAATATCATCTGATTCCGGTTATCGGTTCGCCGCAAATGTTGGCATTTTGGAAAAATAATCCGATTGAGGGGATAAATCCGGTTATTCAGGTGGAAACCGGCTTGAACCGCTTGGGATTCCGTCCCGAGGAGCTGAAAAAACTCAGTAAAAACGATTTGAAAACGTTCGGTATGGTGATGAGCCATCTTTCCTGTGCCGACGAAAAAGACCACTTTATGAATGCGCATCAGTTGGAAAACTTTACATCTATTCGCGAAAAATATTTTCCGGGTTTGCCGGCTTCGCTTTCGGCCTCCGACGGTGCGTTTTTGGGCGAGGATTTTTGCTGTGATATGGTGCGTTTGGGTGCCGCCATGTATGGCATCAACACCGCGCCGTATCGCTTAAATCAGATGCAGAACATCATCACGGTAAAAGCGCCGGTGTTGCAAATTGCCGACTTGCAAAAGGGCGAGTTTGTCGGCTATTCGGCTACCTATCGCGCGGCCTCAAAGCGCAAAATTGCCATTGTTTCCATTGGTTACGGCGACGGTATGCCCCGTTCGCTTTCTAATGTGGGCAAGGTGTTTTTCAAGCAAAAAGGTAAAATGGGCGAGGCGCGGATTATCGGCCGTGTTTCCATGGATAACATCATTTGCGACGTGACGGATATTGAAGGGCTGAAAATAGGGGATTTCGGCTTTATGATATTTGATGAATACACTCTCGATGATATTGCTCGCGATTCTGCCACCATCAGCTATGAAGTTTTGTCGCGCTTGGGTAAAAACACCCGCTTTAAACGCGAATACTTGGCTAAATAAGCTGTGTTTGTCAAAAAAATATTGCAATTAACATATTGAAAAATAAAAGTATTAAAAAAATATTTAAAATTTTTAGCGAAAATATGTTGACAAAATATTGAAGGTGTGTTATCAATAAACTCAATAGAGAATTATTAAGGTAAGCATTTAAATCCTGGCGAGGAATTTTGGCTTTACCGAGTGTTAGTTAACGGACCGGATTATTCGCAACAGACAACAGAATATCCGTTTGGTCCAAAATCATGAACTCAATATGAACAAATCACCTCCCAAACAATTATTTTAACAGGATTTCTTTTTTGCGTATTGCTTAGGTACCTGTTCCCCGTTTTTCGGAAGTAAGGCAAACGCACTTTTGTCGGAATTCGTTAACAGCTCGCGCTTTAACTTGAAACGACCTAAAACAGCAACCGGTTTCTAACCAAGACATAGTATTTGACCATGCGGGTTGGTTGCCCCCTTTAAAGATGGTTCAAACCCGGCTTACGTTCTCGCATGCAGAACAATAGTAAGCCGGTTTTTTTGTTTAAATTTTACCCCGATGATTGCTTGACAAAAAAACTAAAAGGCATTAGTATATGAAGGTGAGGTAAAAATGGCTTTGAAAAATAAAATCCGCAGATATATGCACAAAATGCGTATAACAGCGTTGGCAACAGCGATTGCCGGCGTGTCGGTTTTGGGCGGAATGATGCCTAAAGATTCCTCCAAACAGGCCAAAACTTTAAAAACGGAGCAAACTCTCAAAGATTCTGCTGTTAAGGCTTCTTTGCCGCAAGTTAAAAATCCGGTGTTGGAAATTGCTTATCATACCGACACTTTAGAAAAAGCCTCCAGCACTTTGCTGATGTATTTGAACGGTACCATTACTCGCTATTATCTTGAAAATAACAACAGTTACAGAATGCAAATGCCGTATTTTGCCCATGAAGAATGGCATCATCACAATGATGAAAGCGGCTATCGGAAAAAATACTATCTTTCTCCGTTGGAATATTATAAATTGTGTATGCACGACGAAATTTCCGCCAATATGGCGGCTTTGCTGACGGCTCGCTATGAATATTTGGCCGCACCGAACAAAGCAGAGCGGCAAAAGATAATCGCTTTTTATAAGAACACTTATCTGAAGTTTTATTTTGAAGCGGTAGAGGCCGGAAAAGTCAAGCCGGCCAGCGGCAAAAAGAAAGATATAGAAGCAGAGCGCAAGTTTATTGCCAACGGCACCCGCGATATGTGGATGCAAAAATATTCCAATCACTATTCACCGATGACTTACAGAATGTTGCAACGCTATGTGGACAGATTGGGCTTGGTTGAAGACAGCAAAAAGAATTATCAACACCTTTTGAAACACATGTATACCATCGGAGGGGTAAATTTTGCCCAATATTTTGATGAGGACATATATCCCAAAGATGACAAAGTACGTTTGGCAGAACAGTTGCGAACGGTTAAAAGTTTGCGCTCCGGCGGTTTGGAATTTATGAATAATGTCAACAACAGCTATTCTTTAATGCAAGAAGTCGGCATTGGGAACACCGTTGAGGCCTATCAGCATCTTTTAATATCTTCGCAACTCAAATATATGTTGCGTCATAAAACGACCGAAGAACTTGCTCAAAACCCGCAGTTGATTAACTTGAGCTTTATTAAAATAATGAATGACGTACACCGTGACAAAAGTTTCAGCAAAGCAGTTTTGAACTATCCTTTGGTAGCGGCAGACAGATTTAACCTTAAGGCAAGCAAAGCGGATTATGATGGAGTTTTGCGAAAAATGTATACCTTCAAAGGGGTGGATATGTTGGCGCTGATTAAGGATTTTGAACATACAGCGTTACCTGTTCGTTCTCGATTCGATAATTTTGTTTATGATAATTTTCAGCCGTTTTATATGTCGCCGATGGCCTTGGCTTATTTGGATAAGGCCGCTAAAGCCGGAGCCGGCGAAACCATCAGATTCCCGTTTAAGCTGTCGCGAACAAAGCCGGAAGAAAAGGCCGAAGAACAAGACGAGCCGCAGCGTAAAAAAGCGCGCTCGGGGCCGCTTCAATATTTGCGCATTCCGAATTTACGCGAACCGCTTTTGACTGCGGCAACAAAAGAAGATTATTTACAAGTTATGGAGTGTATGCGCGATTTTGCCAGTTATCCGCAAGTGCTGAAAGAATGTAACACTCCGGCGCAGGAAAAATATTTGCAACAGCACAAAGAAAGCCGCGACAGTTTGTTGCTCTTAAGGCCGAAAGGCACAAAGTCTTCTTCCGAGCGTTAAAAAAATACCTTTCCACCGCAAAAAAAATTGCCGCTTTGCAAATGCAAAAACGGCAACTGAAACAGCGTAAAATATAAGCTTTTTAATCTTCGAGCATATATTCCACGGTAGAAACAACGCGTACGCGCTTTTCGATTTGTCCGGCCTCATAAGTGTTGGCATCATCACGCGCCTGAATGGAGAACACGCCCTGATTGGCCTTATTGATTTTGCCGACTTTACTGCCGCTGTTGCGCGCAAATTCCAAAGCCGCTTCTTTGGCGTTTTCGGTGGCCGATTTCAGCATTTCCGGCTTAATATCGTTAAGCTTTGTAAAGTAATAAGAGGCCGATTGGTTGCTGAAAATAATTCCTTTGGCGATAAGTTCGTTACTTTGCGACATAGCCTGTGAAATCTGATATACTTTCGGCGAACGAACAAAAATCGTCTGCGTCAAAATAAAGCGGGTAGTTTCGGCCGCATTGCTGTCGCGATACGGGTTAGCCAGCAAATCGTTGGTTTCGATTCTGCCAACGTGGATTTCATCATCCGTAAACTGTTGTGCCGCCAAAAATTTGACGATCTCCTCGGCTTGTCTGTTGATTTGGCGCTGTGCCAAATTCAAATCATTGCCGCTGACGGTAAATTGAATATTCCACAATCCCATATCGGCAACCACATCTTTTTCGGCCAAGCCTTTAACCGTAACCGAGCGAAAATCGGCGTGGGTTTTGTAATAGTAATACCCCGGACAAAAACCGCCGGCGGTTATACCCAAAGCAATCAATAAAGCAGGGATAATTTTTGAATTTTCCATTTTATACTCCTTTAAAATATTTGTTAAGTTGACAATAATCATCTAATCGACTAAAGTCAACATCAATAAAAAACAAAGGAACAAAAAATGGAATCACCGTCAACCGAACTGGAAATGTTTTCGCCCCTGCTGATTTTGCAATATATCCGCCTGATGAGCGTCGGCATGTATTACAAAACCGAGGGCAACGCCAAAAGTGTCAAGTTTAAAATCAGCGCCGAAGATTATGAACGCTTAATGCAAGAGCCGTTGCAAACCGCGCTGATTGGCATTGAAACGCATTTTGAAAACGGTATTCTGACCGCGACGCCGAGCGCAAAATGTTTGGAGCGTTACGAGCATAAAGTGATGAAAGAAAGCGTGTTGCAATATATGGATTGCTACGGCAAGCGCTATGCCAACTATATTGCTTTGGCCGAAGATTGAGGCTTATATCAAATATGATAAAATATCTGCGGCAAAAGTTTTTCTTTTTATTGACTTAACAAGCAAGTTTGTTATAATTTTTTCAATCTGATAAAATGAAAGGGAAGGTAATGGAAGTAAATATTGAAAGAAACGGCGACAAAATGGTGTGCTCCATTATGGGGCGTATTGATACCAGCAGCGCGCCGGAATTGATTGAAAAGATTGATTTCGTGAATTTAAAAGAATTGATTTTTGATATGCAAGACGTTGATTATGTGTTTTCTGCCGGCTTGCGGGTATTTTTGCAGGCCCAAAAAATCATTAATGCCAACGGCGGCAGCATGAAGTTGATAAATGTGCAACCGGCGGTAAAGGAAATATTTGAAATCGTAGGATTTTCAAGCATTATGGATATTGAGTAGCAATGTTTCAAAGATGGCGCAAGTGGTTTAGACGACGCTCGCTCACCTTCAGATTGGGGGCGAGTATTTCACTTTGCATATTTATAGGAGCAATTGCTTTTTGGATATGTATTGCCGAACACACGCGCCCGATTATCCGCTCTCATATCGAAGAGTTGGCAAGGCATCCGCTGTATGATGTGGCTTCAGAAATTCAGTCATCGGTGTGGGATGCCGAAAACGTTGCCACAACCATGAAAAACACCCTCAAAGAGCTGAAAAGCACCGATGTCGGGATGATGCGCAATCTCTTAAATTCGGCTTTGCAAACCTTGATTCAAGAAGAAAACGATGTGGCGCACGCTTGGGTTTATGTGTTTGAAAACGAAAACGAAGATGTTACTCAGGGTACAATGTATTCCGGAGTAATAAAAGACGGTAAATTTCAGTTCAAAAACAGCGAAATTACAGATTTTTATTCCTTATATCCGTGGTTTAAAGAAGTACCGAAGGAAGAAAGCGAGTTTTGGTCCGATCCGTATTATGCCCGCGATTTTTCCGGAGAAATATTGGTTACAACCTGTTTAATACCGTTCAAATTTTTAGGTTCCGAGAAATATAACGGCTTGGTATCCGTGTCGCTGGATGTGGAATCGTTGTACAGTTATCTCGATGAATTTGAAACTCACACTGTAGGCAAGTTTATGGTGACTACCGGCAAGGGAGATATAGTCAGACATCCGATTAAAGAATTGCAGGGCAAAAACATATTGGAAGTTGCTTCGGAGAAAAATTCTCCCGAGCTGACCAAAATCGGCGAAGATTTTCACAACGGCGTTACCGGAAGTATCGAGCTTCCGGCTTCAACCGTTTATGATTCCGCTTCCATATTGTTTTATACCCCGATTCGCGATTTGAAATGGGGAGTCGGACTGGTATTTTCTAAAAGAGATTTTGCCGAGCCGGTACGTTATTTGCAAATAAAAGCCATACTTTCTTTATTGTTTGGAATGATTGTGCTGCTGATTTTGGTTAATATTATATGTCATCGCTCCACCAAACCGCTGTTGGAGTTGAGTAAAATTGCCGTACAATACGGTGAAGGAAATTTTGAGGCGGAATTGCCGAATATTGATTCCAAAGATGAAATCGGCACCATGAACATGGCTTTCCGCCGAATGCGTGATAACTTGCTTAAATATATTGATTTGGTGCGTACAGCCGCATCAGATAAGCAACGCACACGAAGCGAACTGGAAATTGCTCAGCAGATTCAGCTTTCGGCATTGCCGGTAAATTTTCCGGTTCATCGGGCATTTGAAATTTATGCTATGATGACGGCCGCCAAAAAGGTTGGCGGAGATTTCTATGACTTTTTCTTTGTGGATGAAGACCATTTTGCCATGGTAATTGCCGATGTTTCCGGCAAGGGAATTCCGGCGGCGTTGTATATGATGAACGCCAAAGCGCTGATTCGCAGCACGGCCAAAACCGGAGCTCCGGTTTCTAAGGTGTTTTTCAAAGTAAACAATGAATTGTGCCGCGGCGGCGCCAATATGTTCGTGACCGCCTTTATGGCCGTATTAAACATTAAAACCGGCGAGCTGGATTTTGTAAACGCCGGCCACAATCAGCCGTTTTATCGCAACGCTGACGGCTATCGCAAAGTTGAAGTTAAGCGCAACATGGTGTTGGGCGGTTTGGAAAATATCAAGTTTGAAGCCGAAACCTTGCAAATGGCGTCCGGTGACCGGCTGTTCTTGTATACCGATGGCGTAAACGAGGCACAAAACAATAAGGGCGAATTTTATGGCGACGAGCGCTTGCTAAATATTTTGAATCAGGATTTGCAATCGCCGTTTGATGCCTTGAATCAGGTGAAAAACGATGTGGCGGAATTTACGCAAGGAGCCGAACAATCTGATGATTTAACCATGTTGGAAATTTTGTTTTGCCAAGCACCGGAAGGAACTTTTGTTACGGAGGCACAAGTTAAAAATGTGGACAAAGTCCTCGGATTTGTTGAACAAGATGTGATTAAAAACAAAATTTCTAAGGAAAATCAATCCAAAATAATGATTATTACCGAAGAAGTGTTTTCCAATATTGCTCAATATGCCTATCGCAAAACCGGTATGGCCAGAATAACGACCAAATTAACGGACGGAATTTATTATTTGCGCTTTACGGATAACGGCCCGGAATATAATCCGCAGGAAACCGCGGCTCCGGATTTGACTAAACCGATAGACGAACGCTCTATCGGAGGATTGGGGATATTTTTGGTGAAGAAAATGGCGGATAAGCTGGAATATCACCGCGAAAACGGGCAGAACATCTTAACCATCGGCGTTAAGGTTAAGGACTAGGTTAACAATAAGCCGCGATTGCACTGCGTGAGCAGAGATTATCACGGAAGTTGCAAGGCAACTTCCTCATAATGACAGTCTTTTTCTTCTCTGCCGTCATTTATTATCTTGAAAAAAAGTTACAGCCCTTTTTATCCGGCGTTGTAGGTTTTGATGGCTTCGTCTTGCTCAAACAAATAGAGAAGGGTGCGCAAAGCCTGTCCGCGCGGCGTTTGCAAATTAGGGTCCTGCCGCAAAATCAGGGCGGCGTCTTTACTGGCGGTCAGCAACAAATCGCCGTGTACGCTTAAATCGGCAACTTTGAAATTGTTGAACCCCGATTGACGAGTTCCCAAAACTTCGCCGCCACCACGCAATTTCAGGTCTTCTTCGGCAATGGTAAAGCCGTTTTCCGTGCTTTTTATGGTATTCAGGCGTGAACGCGAAACTTCGCTCAGCGGATAGCCGTACATCAAGATACAGCTCCCGGCTTCAAACCCGCGCTTGATGCGGCCCCGAAGCTGATGAAGCTGTGCCAGACCAAAGCGCTCGGCGTGTTCCACAATCATTATCGTGGCGTTGGGCACATTAACTCCGACTTCTATCACGGTGGTAGAAACCAAAAGCTTGAGATGCCCTTGCTTAAATTCTTCCATCACCGCATTTTTTTCGGCCTCTTTCATTTTGCCGTGCACCAAGCCGACTTCCAATCCGAAGATTTTTTGTAAGCTTTCGAAACGCTCGGTAGCGGCGGATAAATCTATTTTTTCTGATTCTTCTACCAGCGGACAAACCCAATAGGCCTGAGTTCCGCTTTGCAACTTGCGTGCCAAAGCCTCCACCACGTTGTTGATTTTGCTTAAAGGCATAACGGTGGTAGTCACCGGTTTGCGGCCTGCCGGCAATTCGTCAATCTGCGAATATTCCATATCGCCGAATTGCGTCAACACCAGAGTGCGCGGAATAGGGGTGGCGGTCATCACCAAAACATCGCACAAGTTGCCCTTTTGCGACAGACTCAATCGCTGTTTTACCCCAAAGCGATGTTGTTCATCAACAATAGCGTAGGCCAAATCCTTAAAAGTTACGTCTTCGGTAAACAAAGCGTGCGTGCCGATTAAAATATCGATATTTCCGGCGGCTAACTCACTCAAAAGCGTTTTGCGCGCTTTGCCTTTTACGTTGCTGGTGAGCAGGGCGGTTTTAACCCCGATTTTTGCGCATAGCTCGGAAATGGTTTCGGCATGTTGCTCGGCCAAAATTTCGGTCGGCGCCATAATGGCCGCCTGAAAGCCGCATTCAACCGCGTTGAGCATAGTCATAAGCGCCACAATGGTTTTGCCGCTGCCGACATCGCCTTGCAACAAACGCGACATACGATAGTCGCTGAACAAATCGCTTTCAATTTCGGCAATCACACGTTTTTGCGCCGTCGTCAGCTCAAAAGGCAGAACCTGCAACAGCTTGGCTTTCAGATTTCCGGCATTGCTTAAAGCACGGCCCTTTTGCTTTTTTAAGCGGCCGCGAACAATGGCCAACGAGAGCTGATTGGCCAGCAACTCATCATAGGACAAACGTCGTCGCACCGCTGTATTTGGCTCGATATCGGCAAAATTTTGCGGGTGATGTGCTGTCCATAAGGCCTGTCTGAAACTTGTCCAATTTTGTTGCGCCAAATAGCGTTCATCTTGCCATTCCGGCAAATCAGGCACTCGTTCCAAAGCCTGAAAAATCTGCTTATTGAGCATTTTGTTGGTAATTCCGGCGGTTAGCGGATATACGGTCTCTATCAGCGGCATTTGTTCCGGTCTGGCGGCGTCTACAACATATTCCGGATGGCTCATTTGCAGATTGCCGTTAAAAATTTCGATTTTGCCGCTGATGATTTTTTCGGCCCCCACCGGAAATTGCTTGGTTAAACTGTCGCCGAATGTTTTGAAAAACACCAATATCAACTGGTCGGTGCCGTCTTCAACCACAATGCGATACGGCTGTTTTTTGGTTTTGGGCACACCGTGTTCCACCACTCGCACTTTGCCGGTCCAAATTTTGTTGTCGGCGGCTTGCGATAACGGCACATTACAGCGCCGGTCAATTAAGCCGCTCGGCAAATGCCACAACAAGTCGATAACTTTTGCACCGCATAAATTGCTCATCAAAACGCAATAGCGCTTGCCGATGCCGGTTAAAGTGTCAATCGGGGCAAAAAGCGGATATAAAATACTCGGGCGCATGTTGATTATTCTTCTTTTTTGTTGCGATTATAAGCATA
Source organism: Alphaproteobacteria bacterium (assembly GCA_017528205.1). GTDB lineage: Bacteria > Pseudomonadota > Alphaproteobacteria > RF32 > CAG-239 > RUG410. Next base: position 26,547 of record JAFXPE010000021.1, read on the forward strand.
ATGTATATATTTTAATATGGTTTGTAAATCGGAAAGAAGGAGATATGCAACAAGATTTTAACGCGTTTTGCGGCAAGCGGATAACCTCGGTGTGCGACGGTTACGAGCCTTTTGTGTTGGCTCAAATGGCGGCAAAAGAACGACCGCTGATATATATTGCGTCGGACGGCAATTCCTTGGCGCAAACCGCTTCAATGTTGCGTATAACACATCCGGAGCTGATTGTGTTGGAATTTCCGGCGTGGGATACCGTGCCGTATGACCGTGTGTCGCCGAATGCCGAACTGACCGCCAAAAGAATAGCTGCTTTGTCGCAGTTGGTATATGCCGATTTTAAGCAACCGGTAGTGATTGTAACCAGTTTGGGCGCGGTTTTGCAAAAACTTCCGCCGGCCAAAATCTTTCGCAATGCACAAAAAAAAATCAGGGTCGGCGACAAGCTCAATTTTGACGAGTTTCTGCATTATATTTCCATTAACGGCTACACACGGGTGGAACAGGTTATGGAGCCCGGAGAATACGCGGTGCGCGGCGATATTACCGATATTTTTCCGAGTGGGATGGAAAATCCGTTGCGTATAGATTTGTTTGATGATGAAGTGGAGCGCTTGCGCTTTTTTGACGCCGTTTCGCAACGCACTTTGGGTGAGTTGAAAGAATACGATTTTCAGGTGGCCGGCGAGGTGGTTTTAGATGCCAATACCATCAGACATTTTCGCGAAAAATATCGTGAATTGTTCGGCGCCGACGGTATGCACGATGAAATGTACGAGGCAATTTCCGAGGGGCGTAAGTATATCGGCATGGAAAACTGGTTGCCGCTGTTTTATGAAGATACGTTGCCGACTTTGTTCGATTATGCCCCGAATGCGGCAATTGCCGTGGGGCGCAACGTCGACGAAGCCCTAAAAGCAAAAACGGAGGGCATTTTCGATTATTATACGGCGCGTCTGGAAGCGCTTTCCATGCGTCGCGGCAAAATCGACGATGAGGCTTATCGCCCGTTGCCGCCGGAGTTGCTGTATTTAACCGCAGATGAATTTCAACAAAAACTGCAAAACAAAAAAGCCGCCGTGTTTACAGCATTATCCGAAACCGTATCGGAAAATGTGATTGATATGCACACCATTCCGGGGCGCGATTTTGCGCATGCCAAAAATGTTAACGCCGCGGCGGTGTATGCCGAACTTAAGGATTATTTGAGCGAAAACGGCAAACTTAAACGCATTATATGCTGTTATTCCGAAGGTTCGCGCGAGCGTTTGCTCAATTTGATGACCGAGCACGGCATTGAAAAAGTTGTCTCGGCACAAAATTGGCAACAAGCGGTGCAACTGGCGACAAGCAAAAAAACGGCGTTGGTGTTGGCGGATTTGGCGCACGGCTTTCGCGATAAAGAATTTTGCCTGATTTCCGAGCAGGATATTTGGGGTGAGCGTCAGCATCGCAAGGTTAAAAAAGTTACTTCCAAAGATTTGATTTCCGATATTTCTTCGCTGGCGGTCGGCGAGTTGGTGGTGCATATAGAACACGGTATCGGGCGCTTTATGGGGCTGGAAAATATTATGGCCGGCGGTGCGCCGCACGATTGTTTGAAGATAATTTACGCTCACGACGATAAGCTTTTTGTACCGGTGGAAAACATTGATGTATTGTCACGTTACGGCTCCGACGACGAAAATGTGCAACTCGACGTTTTGGGCGGTTCGGCTTGGCAGGCAAAAAAGGCCAAAGTTAAGGAAAAAATCAAGGATATTGCCGAAAAGCTGATTAAAATTGCCGCCGAAAGACATTTGAAAACCGCCGAATGTTTTATAACTCAAGGCGGAGTTTATGATGAGTTTTGCTCGAAGTTTCCGTTTAGCGAAACCGAAGACCAACTGTACGCCATTCAAGATGTGTTGCAAGATTTGGGTGCCGGTGAGCCGATGGACCGATTGGTTTGCGGCGATGTCGGTTTCGGCAAAACCGAAGTGGCCTTGCGGGCCGCATTTACGGTGGCAATGTCCGGTGCACAGGTAGCGCTGATTGTGCCGACCACCTTGCTTGCCCGCCAGCATTATCTTAATTTTGTGGAAAGAATGAGCGGCTTTCCTCTCAAAGTGCGGATGCTCTCGCGTTTGACCACCGCCAAAGAAGCCAAAGAAACCAAAGAAGGCCTTAAATCCGGCGCGGTTGATGTGGTTATCGGCACGCACGCCTTGCTGGCCAAAGATATTGCTTTTTCTAATTTGGGACTGCTGATTATTGATGAAGAACAGCATTTCGGGGTGGCGCACAAAGAAAAGCTGAAAGCGCTGAAATCCGATGTTCATGTTTTGACTTTGAGTGCGACGCCGATACCGCGAACTCTGCAACTTTCGCTGACCGGGGTTAAACAGCTCAGCATTATTGCCACACCGCCGGTGGACAGGTTGGCAGCACGCACTTTTGTTATGCCGTTTGACGCGGTGATGATAAAAGAGGCAATTTATCGTGAAAAATTCCGCGGCGGTCAAACTTTTTTTGTATGTCCGCGCGTGTCAGATATTCCGCAAATGGAAAAGGCTTTGCACAATTTGGTGCCAGACGTGAAAATAGCGGTGGCGCACGGGCAAATGCCGGCCAAGCAGTTGGAAGACATAATCGGCGCGTTTGCCGACGGCAAATACGATGTGTTGCTTTCCACCACCATTATTGAATCCGGAATTGATATGCCGCGCGTTAATACTATGATTATTCACCGTGCGGATATGTTCGGTTTGGCGCAACTGTATCAGCTTCGGGGCCGAATAGGGCGTTCCAAAATCCGCGGCTATTGCTATTTTACGGTGCCGCCGCGCAAAAAACTCAATGCCGTGGCCGAAAAGCGGCTGAACATTTTGCAGGCTTTGGATACTTTGGGGGCAGGTTTTTCGCTGGCCAGTCACGACATGGATATTCGCGGTTCGGGAAATGTGCTTGGTACGGAACAATCCGGACACATTAAAGACGTGGGTATTGCTCTATATCATCAGATGTTGGAAGAAGAAATATTGCGCCAAAAGGCCGGTCACGAAGCGCAGATGAACGCCGCGTTGCAAAATTCCGATTGGGCACCGCAGATAACAACCGGCGTACCGCTTTTGATTCCGGAAGAATATGTGCGTGATTTGGGCGTAAGACTGGGATTATATCGCCGTATCGGTGCGCTGAAAGATACCGCCGAGCTGGCGGATATGCGTGAAGAACTCATCGACCGTTTCGGCCCTGTTCCGCCGGAAGTGGAAAACTTGTTGCAAACCATAGAAATCAAACAACTTTGCTATCGTGCCAATATTGCCAAGGTAGATGCCGGTGCCAAGGGCATTTTGATTGCTTTTCACAACAATAAATTTGCCGCGGCGGATAAGTTGATAGATTTGGTGGCGCGTTCGTTCGGTGTGTTCAAAATCCGGCCGGACCAGAAATTGTTTGTTGATAGGGATTTATCGTCGTATGCCGAAAGAATTGCCATTTTGAAAAAGACCGTGAGCAAGCTTTTAGAGTTGTTATATAATTAAATCTCTGGATAAAAAGCAAAAAAAGGCTTTACAAATCAAAAATTTGTGTTATAGCTGTTGACAACATAACAAATATTATCAAAGTGGAGCTGCAAAGCCCCGCTTTTTTATTAAAGGATATGCAATGCAGAAACACTATTTACAGGATATGATTGAACCGGTGGTGGAAAAAGCGGGATACGAACTGGTGCGCGTTATGACAATAGGCCAGGCCAACCCGACGCTGCAGGTTATGATTGATACGCTTGACGGTAGTGATATTACGGTTGACGACTGCGCAACCGTAAGCCGCGCGCTTTCCGATGTTTTGGATGAAAAAGATCCGATAGAAAGCCGCTATTCGCTGGAAGTCAGCTCTCCGGGGTTGGATCGTCCTTTGACCAAGCTCAAGCATTTTGAACGCTGGAAAGGTTACGAAATTAAGCTCGAAACCGAAGAAAAGGTTGAAAACCGCAAGCGTTTTAAAGGAAAAATTACGGACATTGTCAATGATAACATTGTTATGACAATGGACGATATGCAATACACGATTCCGTTTGCCGCAATCAGCAAGGCAAAATTGGTTGTTACCGACGAATTGTGGGAAGAATATATGGCCGCTCATCAGGCTGCCGAATTTTAATTTTGTGAGGTGATACTAAAATGGAAAATTACGAAAATATGCCGAGACCGGAAATTGTTGCCGTAGCAGATACCGTGGCGCGCGACAAAAATATTGATAAAGAAGACGTTTTTGTGGCAATGGAAGTTGCCATTCAAAAGGCCGGTCGTACCAAATACGGTATGGAACACGATGTGCGTGTGCATATCGACCGTAAAAACGGTGCAATTTCTTTGTCTCGCTATCGCGAAGTGGTAGCAGATGATGCGGTGATAGAAAACGAAGCGGCGCAGATTCCGCTCAAAATTGCCAAGACCTATGACAAAAAATATAAGGTCGGTGATTTCATTATTGATCCGTTGCCGCCGATTGATTTCGGACGTATTGCCGCACAGACCGCGCGTCAGGTGATTATGCAAAAGGTTCGTGAAGCCGAGCGCAACAAGCAGTTTGAAGAATATAAAGAAAAAGTCGGCACCATCATCAACGGTACGGTTAAAAAGGTTGAACAAAACAGTTACGGCAATATCAGCAGCATTGTTTTGGATATCGGTAACAAGAACGACGAAGCGATTTTGCGTTATAACGAAATTATCCCGAGGGAAAAGTTCAAAAACGGCGACCGCGTTCGTGCTTATGTTTTGGATGTTCGCCGCGAAACCAAAGGTCCGCAGATTTTCTTATCGCGTACTTGTCCGGAATTTATGGCCAAGTTGTTCACTCAGGAAGTTCCGGAAATTTATGACGGAGTGGTGCAAATTATGGGTGTGGCGCGTGATCCGGGTTCTAAAGCCAAAATCGCGGTTAAAGCCAATGATAAAACCATTGATCCGGTAGGCGCTTGTGTCGGTTTGCGCGGTATTCGCGTTCAGGCGGTGGTTACCGAATTGCAGGGTGAAAAAATCGATATTGTTCAATATTCCGACGACAAAGCTCAATATATTGTAAACGCTTTGGCTCCGGCCGAAGTTACCAAAGTGGTGTTAGATGAAGAAAACAACCGTATCGAAGTTGTGGTTTCCGACGAAGAATTTTCCAAGGCCATCGGTCGTCACGGCCAAAATGTTAAGTTGGCATCACAGCTTTTGGGCGCCAATATTGATGTTTTGACCGAGGAACAAGAACAAGAACGTCGCTCCAACGAAAACAAAGTTCGCACCCAACGCTTTATGGAAGCGCTCGATGTTGATGATATGATTGCGCACTTGTTGGTAGCCGAAGGCTTTACCACCATAGACGAAGTAGCTTATGTGGCGCAGAGCGAATTGGCGGAAATCGAAGGCTTTGACGAAGATATTGCCGCCGAGTTGCAAAACCGTGCCAAAGAATTTATAGCTCAGCGCGACAAAGAATTCAACGCCAAGAGTAAGGCTTTGAAGATTGACGACAGCATGAAATCGGTTAGCGGTTTGGAACCGGAAATGATTATCACTTTGGCGGAAAAGGGCGTTAAAAATATTGATGATTTGGCTGATTTGGCGGCTGATGAATTGATTGAGATGCTCGGCGAAGACGTTATTTCGGAAAATGAAGCCAACGAAATCATTATGTCGGCTCGCGAACATTGGTTTGCTGACGAAAATAAGGATGAAGATTAAAGCTGATAAGGGTTAAAATGGCTAAGGAAACGGAAAACAGAAAATGCGTGCTGACCGGCAAGATATTGCCGAAGGAAGATTTATTGCGTTTTGTGTTGTTAAATGACGGCACGGTTTTGCCTGACTTTAACAAAAAAATCGATGGCCACGGATTTTATCTTTCCGTTTCCAAAAAGCTGTTGACTGAATTGGCATCTAAACCGAATCCGCTCAATAAGGTATTGCACACAAAAACTATTATCAGAGAGGATTTGCCGCAAATTGTGGAGAATATTTTGTATCAAAAAGGCTTAGATGCCGTTAATCTGGCTCGTAAGGCGGGAGATTTAGTTTCGGGGTTCGAAAAAGTTAAAGATGTTATAGCTAAAGGTAAGGCGGCCTTTGTGATTGAAGCGTCAGATGCCGGTGAAGACGGCAAGCAGAAAATCGCAGCAATAGCCAAGGATTTGGAAAAAATTACATTGTACGATGTTGCAAGTTTAAGCAAGGCGCTTAATCGTGAAAGCACGGTTTATCTCGCCGTAAAAAAAGGACCGATGAGCGCAATGGTGCGTTCGGCCTTTAAGCGATATCAAACGTTTTTGAATGAATAGTGGAGAAGAGATTATAATGACAGAAGAGAGTGCAAAGGGAAAGTTAACGTTAAAGAAAACCCTCACTTTGAAAAATGTGGCAAAGCCGACGCCGACGGACGGCAAAAAGGTGGTGCAGGTTGAGGTACGTAAAAAACGTACTATCAATACCGCTCCGCAACCGGCGGCACCGAAAGAAATTGACGAGGCTACGGCGCAAAAATTAAAGCTTCTGGCCGAGGCTAAGGAATATGATGCCAAAAAGAAACAGGAAGAAGAAGCTAAGGAAGCCAAGCGCCAAAAACAAAAAGCGGCTCAGCAGGAAAAGTTGGAAAAAGAGCGCTTAAAGGCAGAGGTTCAAAAGGCTAAGGCCGAAGAAGCAGAGGCCGAAGTCAAGGAAGATAAGGCTGAAGAAAAGGCCGCAGAAGCACCTGTAATAAAGGAAAAAACCGCTTCTGAAAAGAAAAACAGAGAAGAAAGTATGCCGATTGCGGCCCCGATTTCCGAGCATCGCAACAAAAAGTCCAAAGATTATGATGACGACGATGACGATGATGAGGCAGATTATCACAAAAAGAGCAAATCATCTTCGGAAAAGCGGGTGATGACACGCGACGAAACTTTTGAACAGGAACGCAAGAAAATTCAAAAGCGCACGTTTGAACCGCAACGCCGCAACAACAAAATCAACGCCAACAATTATATGATTGGCGGCGGTGATGACGATGATGACGATTACGGCTATGCCGCGCCGCATCGTCGGTTTAAGAAAAAACAGCCGAAGCCGGTGCAACAGGTTCAGACACCGCAAGAAAAGGTGGTGCATGAGGTGGTTATTCCGGAAACCATTACGGTTCAGGAGTTGGCCAACCGTATGGCTGAAAAGAGCTCGGATGTGATTAAGCGCTTGATGTCTATGGGCGTTATGGTTACCATTAACCAGCCGATTGATGCCGATACGGCGCAGATTATCGTTGAAGATATGGGGCACAAGGCCAAACGCGTGGCCGACAGCGATGTGGAAGAAGGACTTTTCGGTCCGGATGATACAGCGGATGAATTGTTGCCGCGCGCTCCGATTGTTACGGTTATGGGACACGTTGACCACGGTAAAACCTCGTTGTTGGATGCTTTGCGTGAAACCAACGTGGTGGCCAAAGAAGCCGGCGGTATTACCCAACACATCGGTGCTTATCAAATTACGCTGGAAAGCGGCCAAAAAATTACCTTTATTGATACGCCGGGCCACGAAGCATTCTCGGAAATGCGAGCCAGAGGTGCGCAGGTTACGGATATTGTGGTGTTAGTAGTGGCCGCAAACGACGGTATCATGCCGCAAACCATTGAGGCGATTCGTCACGCTCAGGCGGCCAATGTGCCGATTGTGGTGGCAATTAACAAAATAGATTTGCCGGGAGCCGACCCGATGCGCGTAAAGACCGAGTTATTGCAATATGGCATCGGGGTCGAAGAAATGGGCGGCGAGTCGTTGTGCGCCGAGATTTCAGCCAAAAAGCGCATCAATATTGATAAATTGGTTGATGCTATTTTGTTGCAGGCCGAAATGTTGGATTTGAAGGCAAATCCGAACCGTACGGCACAAGGCACGGTGGTGGAAGCCAAAATGGAAAAAGGCCGCGGTTCGGTGGCCACGGTTTTGGTACAACGCGGTACCTTGCAAATCGGTGATATTTTAATTGCCGGCAAGGAGTGGGGCCGCGTTCGCGCCATGTTCAACGAACTGGGCAAAAAGGTAATGTCGGCCGGACCGGCAACACCGGTAGAAGTTGTGGGCTTGCAAGGCACACCGATGGCCGGTGATGCGTTTGTGATTGCCAAAGACGAAAATCAGGCTCGTGAGGTAACCGGATACCGTATTCGCAAAGAACGCGAATTGAAGATGGTGGCCAATACCAAGTCGGCCATGGAACAAATGATGGAAAAGATAAAATCAGGTGAATCCAAACACTTATCGGTTGTAATTAAGGCTGACGTTCAAGGTTCTATCGAGGCTTTGGAAGGTTCGTTGAAGAAGTTGGCCAACGATGAGGTGTCGGTACAGATTTTGCACTCGGCCGTGGGCGGTATTTCGGAATCCGATGTAACTTTGGCTCACGCTTCACACGCGCTGATTATCGGCTTTAACGTTCGTGCCAATGCTCAAGCGCGTGATATGGCGCACCGTGACGGCGTAGATATTCGCTATTATTCGATTATTTACACCGTTGTCGACGATGTTAAACGCGCTCTTGAAGGTATGTTGACGCCGGAATTGCGCGAAAAGATTTTGGGTTATGCTCAGATTCGCAACGTATTCAATATTACGGGCGTGGGTAAAGTGGCCGGCTGCATGGTGACCGAAGGTATGGTTAAACGCGGCGCCAAAGTCAGACTTTTGCGCGATAACGTGGTTATTCACGACGGCAATCTCGGACAACTCAAGCGTTATAAAGATGACGTGAAAGAAGTTAAAGAAGGCTACGAGTGCGGTATGAGTTTTGAAAATTACAGCGATATTCAGGTTAACGATTCAATCGAATGTTACGAAGTTGAAGAAATTGCCAAGACGCTGTAAATAAAAGAAAAAGGAGTTGGAAAATGGCTCAAGAATTATCAAACAGACAACTGCGCGTCGGACAGGAAGTGCGCAGAGTTATTGCCGAGGCAATTGAGCAGGATAATGTTCGTTCGCAAGAAATTGCCGATGCTTTTATCACCATCACCAACGTTGTTATGTCGCCGGATTTGAAGTATGCAACGGTGTATTTGACAACGCTTAACGGCAAAAATTTGGGCGGAATTTTGGAACAATTGGCCGCGGATAAGTGGCTGTTTAAAAAGTTGGTGGCCGATAAGTTGAAACTGCGCTTTACGCCGGAAATCAATTTCCGCGCCGATGATACTTTTGACGAAGCCGAGCGCATAAATCGCTTGATGAGTGATCCCAAAGTTCAGGCCGATTTGGCTAAGCCTGCCGAAAACGAAGACGAAGCCGAAAAGGCTTTGTAAACAAAGTCCGCGCTTTTAAGGAGAATTGTGATGAAAATAGGAATTATCGGAACCGGTTATGTCGGTTTGCCTACAGGTGTCGGTTTAGCCGAGTTGGGCAACGAAGTGGTGTGTGTAGATAAGGCTAAAGATAAGATAGATGACTTGAAAGCCGGAAAGCTGACTATTTATGAAGAAGGTTTGGATAAACTGTTTCAAAAAAATTTCAATGCCGGCCGCCTGAGTTTTACTACCTCGATGCGTAAGGCGGTCAGCGGTGCCGATGTGGTGCTGATTGCCGTGGGCACTCCGCCGCATCCGATAACCCACGAAGCCGACATGAAATACATTTATGCCGCCGCCACCGAGTTAGCCGAATATTTGACCGATTATACGGTGATTGCGACCAAATCCACGGTTCCGGTAGGCACCGGAGATAATATCGAGCAACTGATACGCACCAAAAATCCGACCGCGCGCTTTGACGTGATTTCTTTGCCGGAATTTTTGCGCGAAGGCTTTGCTATTTATGATTTTTTCAATCCGGATCGGATTGTTGTCGGCTCTAATTCGGAAAAGGCGACGGAAGTAATCAAAGAACTGTATGCTCCCTTTATTGATAAAACGCAAATGCTGTTTGTGTCGCGACGTTCCAGCGAAACCATAAAATATGCCTCCAACGCGTTTTTGGCGATGAAAATTCATTACATCAATGAAATTGCCAATTTTTGCGAAAAATCGGGCGCTGATGTGGCGGAAGTGGCCAAGGGAATGGGGTTGGACAAGCGCATCGGCAATCGCTTTTTGAATGCCGGCTTGGGATTCGGCGGCAGTTGTTTTCCGAAAGATACGATGGCCATGGCTTATATGGGACGCCTGGTCGGTACGCCGATTGAGCTGATTGAAACCACCATTGCCGGCAATCAAAAACGCAAACAGGATATGGCTGAACGCGTGTTGCAATCCGTAAAGCAAATTCCGAATGCCAAAATTGCGGTATGGGGTTTGGCGTTTAAAGACGGCACCGATGATTGTCGGCAAAGTCCGGCTATGGATGTTATCGGCGTTCTTTTGCAAAACAAGGCGGATATTATCGCCTATGATCCGAAAGCCATGGGAACGGCCTGTCGAATTTTAGGCGACAAAATCGCATATGCCGACGATATGTATTCCGCCGTTAAAGATGCCGACGTGCTGGTAATTTTAACCGAGTGGAAAGAGTTTTCTACGGCAGATTTGCAGGGAATGTCTCAGTTGATGCGGCATAAAAAGATAATGGATTTTCGCAATATGCTTGATGCCGACGAGGCCGTGAAACTCGGCTTTGAATATCAGTGCATCGGCCGCAAAATTTCTTAAAAAAGGCGGGCTTGCTTTTTGTTTGCAGATGTGATATAACAGTCGCATGAAAAAATTTGAAACCGACAAAATTCGAGATTTAACCGAGGTGTTTTTCTCGGTTATGGGCGGAGAACCCGAAAGTATAAAGGAAATAGAGGAGTTTATGCAAAAAAGTCCTCTGCGTCGGCTTATGTTTGCCTCGGATATGGAACGAGTGTTGAAATTTGACGGCTATTTTGCCGAAGAAGTTGCGGATGCCGTCTATGCTTTATTGCCGGTTAAAATTTCGCTGAACGACAAACAGAAAATGATTTTGACACCGCAAGCATTCAAGAAGCTTAATCAGCAAGTCGGTACCAGACCGGCGTGTCGGGTGATAAATATTTCTTTTCCTAAGGCTATGGAAATTTATGATGAGCATTTTAACGATAAAATCAGCAAGGTAATTTCCGCCATTAATGACGTAAATCAAAAAAAATCTCAGCCTAAGGCCGAAAAAACGCCACCGCAAGAGTCGGTTGCGCCGAGTGTGATGCCCGAAACTCCGAAAACAGCGCCAATCGAGAACAAACCGGAGGTTAAAAGCAAAACCGAAACCGAGGTGAAAACACCGGAGGAAAAAATCCAAGAAACTCAGACCGAAAGAATGAGATTGGAAGAAGAGTGTAGGAAGCTGAAAGCGGAAAAGAAAAAACTCTCGGAAGAATACAAAAAGGTAAGGGCAGAGCGGAAAAGATTGGAAGATGAACGCCAAAAGGTCGATTCCGAAAAGGCCAAGTTGGCGGAAGCTCGCAAGGAAATAGCGGCTGAAAAAGCCAGATTGGCTGAAGAACGCAAAAAATTGGAAGCTGAAGAAAAAGAACTGGAGGAAAAGCGCGAAAAGAAACGTTTGTATATGCGCAAACGCCGCGCCGAGCATCCCGAAGCGCGCAAATCTTATTATAAGCCGTTAAACACTTTGCCGCCGGAAGAACAGGAACGCTTGCGCGCGGCCAATAACAGCCGTAATGCCGTTTATCGCGAGAAAAATCGCGAAAAGTTGCGCTTATCGCACAACGAGCGTCGGGCCAAGTTGAAGGCCGAAAATCCGGAGTTGCTAAAAAGTATGGATAAAATGCATAACGAAAACTCCAACCGCAAGGAAATCGGCCAAAGATATTATCAAAAACACAAGGAAGAAATAAAACAAAAGGCGCAGGCCAATCCGATGGTTAAGGTTTATAAAAAGCGCTACGAAACCAAAAAACGATTGGAAAAAACCGGACCGGTGTTGGCGTCGTTGTTGCAAGGCTTAATTGCCGCCAAAAGCAAGGATTAAGATAATTGAGACTTTCTAAAAAAATAAGGCCTATTGCTCGTGAAGAACAATAAGGCCTTTCTTTTACAGGGTTGTCGGGTGAAACTTTTCGATAATCTGATTCACCTCGGTAACAACCTTAGGTTCCACCGTTGAGATTTTCTCTAGCAACTTTTTTAGCTGCGGCAATTCACTTTCTGGAATTTCTTCAACATACTCAAGTTTTTCCTCAAGCATTTTGACAATTCCTTTACGAATGATTTTACTCTTTTTTGAATCCGCCGTTGCCAAAGAGTGGCAGATTAACCTCAACGGTAATAATAATCCACTTTGTGCCATATGTTGTATATAAGTAATATTTTCGTATCAGTCAGTATATGCTTTCAGAACGAGCTTGTCAACCCGTAAATGAAAAAATCTCAAAAAAATAATCAATTATTTAAAAAAAGTGCTTGACTTAGAGTATGGTTAAAAATTTATGCTACATTTCCGAGGAGACAAAAATATGATTACATACAGTATCGGAGAAGTAGCAAAACGCACCGGAATGACAACTCATACGTTGCGTTATTATGAAAAGGAAGGTTTATTGCCCGTCATTCATAAAAATTCGTCCGGAGCTCGCCGTTTCAACGAACATGATATGGAGTGCCTAGAGGTTTTGGAATGTTTGAAATCTACCGGTTTGCCGCTTAAAGAAATTAAACTATACATGGATTTAAGACAAAAGGGTGATACCACACTCAATGAGCGTTTGCAAATTTTTATACGCCAAAAAAAGCGCCTGGAAGATCAAATTCGGGTTTTGAACGAAAGTATGGATAAAATTAATTTTAAAATCAAGTTTTTTGAAGAGGCGATTAAAGTCGGCGAAGATAAAGTTTTTGAAAAAAATGATGAATTAAAAGCCGAATGTAAACGTTTATTTAAAGGTAAAAGTAAATAACTATATTCTGATTCTGAATTTTTTTAGGAACAGAAAATGAGTTTTATGATTGCATATTTTACCATAGCCTTATCGTCTATTGTTATAACTTCACGCACCTTAATTGCCTACACAAATTGCTCTTTATGGCTTAAAGCGGCGGTTTACGCGTTTTTTTGCATAGCCTGGTTTGCACCGATAATTTTGTGGAATGTGCAAACGCATCATCTGGTTTCGGTACGATTATACACAATTTTAGCCAAAGTCGGTTATTTTTTTCTGGGCTTTTCATTTTTATTGATAATGGCCATATTGCTTCGCGATGCTTTATGGACCGGAATGTATTTTTTAAGCGGCAAGCACCTTCCGGCACCAAACAATCCGGCGGCTTTGAATTGCGTCAATATCGTGACTTTGCTGGTTTTGGCCGTGGTTAGCATTTACTCCGTTTTTGCGGCCGAAAAAATGCCGGAGATTCGGCATTACGAATATAGCGACGCCAGGATAAAAAAGCCGTTGAAAGTGTTGTTGGTTGCGGATTTGCACATAACTCAAATGATATCGCGGGCAAAGGTTGAAAACTGGGTTAAGCTTTTTAACGAGCAAGGGGCTGACGTTGTTTTGTTGGCCGGAGATATTGCCGACGACAGTAGCGAAAACATTAAAGAGCAAATAAGCGAGCTTAAGAAATTGCGCGCTCCGAACGGTATTTTTTATGTTACCGGAAATCACGAGGTGTATCACAATGCTTTTGAGTGGGAAGCGATTTTTGCCGGTTTGGGCTGGCAAGTGTTGCACAACAGCGGCGTTTCCGTTGAAAATTCCGGTGTTTATGTGGCCGGTCTTCCCGATGTCAACGGTTTTTCTACCAATATTGCTCAGGCCGTAAAAAATGCTGCGGCTGATGAATATCGCATTTTGATGTCGCATGAGCCGGTTACTGCCCTGAAAATTGCCGAGAACCAAGTAGATTTACAGGTTTCGGGACATACTCACGGCGGACAGATTTTTCCGTTTAACTGGTTTGTAAAACTCGGAAATGCGGGCTTTGTGTGGGGAGAATACACTCTTGATAACGCCAAATTGCTGATTACCCGCGGTGCCGGATATTGGGGGCCGCCGATGCGCTTGTTGGCACCGAGCGATGTGATGCTGATTGAATTTAAACCGCAAATCAATGAGCAATTTTAACCATATGTTAGATAATTGTTTGTAAATTATAAAAAAAACAAGGGGAGAAACGGCATGAAAAAAATTATGGTAATTTTGGGTTGCACTGCGATTTTGTTGAGTGCGTGCGGTAAAAAAGACGAAGATAAAAAAACTCAGGAAGCCGGTACGGAAATAACGCAAAGCACGCCGACTGCCGAATTGGAGAATATCGGCAGCGAAGAAAATGCTCAGGAAGCTGTGTATTTTGAAGACGATTTTACCAAAAAAGTTGCTGGTGACACCGCCAAGTTCAAGACCGAATTCAAAAAGTTTAATGAGGCGCAAAAATATTATTTTTGTGCGGCATTTGCTATGGGTGCAATGTCGGTGGCTAAGCCAATTACGGCCTCGGCGATGGTAAATTATTTCTTGGGTTTGGGTGTAAACAAATATAACGTCGGCATCAATGATGAAAATTATTTGGCATTCAATGCCGGCAAAAACACCTTTTTACACGAAAGTATCGTCAATGTTATTTTGAAAGATAAAATCTGCGAAGATATCATCAATGAAGCCGCAGATTATGCCGTTGAAACCAACAAAAGCGTGGCGGAATTGGATAAACGCGGACAAATTGAAGTGGAAAAAGTGGTAAAATACATTCAAAAACAAAAATAAAAACAACACGTTTATTTTAGCAAAAAATGCCCGATTTTTTCGGGCATTTTGTGTATGATTTTATGCTGACTAACTTTAATATTAGACTTGACTAAAAGTCTTACAAATGTTAAAATTTGGTAAACTTTTTATACTATAATTTTATAAGGTTAGGTCGACATGATTAAAAAGTTCGCATTATCAATCAGTTGTTTATTCATCTTAACATTTTATCCGGCGGTATCGCAAGCCGTAACTTGCCAATCCGGATACATCGAATACAACGATTCGTGCTATAAAAAATTGGCGTGTGAAAACGGCGGCACGCAACAAGCCGATGCCTGCGTTTGCAAAAATGGTTGGACCGGCACTTTGTGCCAGACCGCCAAAGCCTGCACCGGCTATGATTATACCAAGTGCCCGACAGGATATCTGGTTTCATCGAGTTGTATGTCCGGAGATACCAAAAAATTGAAATGCGGCAAATGCGCCACCGGCTATGTTCGACAAGGCACCAAATGTTATAAAAAACTCTCCTGTCAAAACGGCACGCAAGAAGCGAACACTTGCGTTTGCAAAGAGGGCTGGGAAGGCACATTATGTCAAACCGCCAAAACCTGTAGTGGTTATACCCGCACCTCGTGTCCGACCGGATATGTGGTAAATACGAGCTGTACGTCAGGCAATACAAAATACGTTAAATGCAAGATAAATCCGTGCACCGGCTATGATTATACCAAGTGCCCGACGGGATACGCGACTTCTGCAACTTGCATGTCTGGTTCAACCAAAAAGCTGAAATGCGGCAAATGTGCCACCGGATATATTAAACAAGGCACAAAATGTTATAAAAAACTGGCTTGTAAAAACGAGGGCACCCAAAAAGCGAACGCTTGCGTATGCAAAGACGGCTGGACCGGAACTTTATGTCAAACCGCCAAAACCTGTAGTGGTTATACCCGCACCTCGTGTCCGACCGGATATGTGGTAAATACGAGCTGTACGTCAGGCAATACAAAATACGTTAAATGCAAGATAAATCCGTGTACC
>JAFXPE010000003.1 GCA_017528205.1 Alphaproteobacteria bacterium
CACGGGTTCGAAGCAACGAGAAGTTGGTTCGACAAGGAGCCGCCGGCAGACGAAAGTATGCCGGTCAGCAACGCTGATAGGCGACGCAGGTCGTGAGGGCATTTATGCCCGAAGGACAATCCGACAAAAGCCACCCTAGCGGTGGCTTTTTTGTGTTTTAAACTCCGACACGGGTTCGAAGCAACGAGAAGTTGGTTCGACAAGGAGCCGCCGGCAGACGAAAGTATGCCGGTCAGCAACGCTGATAGGCAACGCAGGTCGTGAGGGCATTTATGCCCGAAGGACAATCCGACAAAAGCCACCCTAGCGGTGGCTTTTTTGTGTTTTAAAAAACAAAAACACCTCACAGCGGTTAAACTGTGAGGGGTTATTGTTATCAATAGCAAAGACCATCTTGATCTTTTCTCAGCTTAATCTCGTACAACTCTTCGAGGCGATTGCGCAGAGAATCCAGATTTTGGACATCCGGATAAAAATCGCGGAGCATGGCATCTGATACACTGTCGGAATACTTGCCGAACATGTAATCATGTTGCTGAACTTGCATTTCCAGATTGCGATTATCACGCTTCAACATTCTATTAGTATATTCGGCAGCGTTTTGCTGTCTTACAAAAGCTATTAAAAACCCAAACGCCATTGTTCCGAGAAGGATTACGGCTGCTTGTGTTATTACTGTTTCAAACTTTTTCATAAGCCGGAAGTTTACTATTCACTTTTCATAGAAAGAGCTGATATCAATACCAAAGCAGCTATTCCCATAAGGATTACTACTAACAAAAGTGTCGTTTGAGTCATACCCATAATTCTAAAATTACTCACGCCTTGTCGTGAGGTTCTAAATAATTGACTAACATAATTTTCTTTCTACAAAAAACTATATAATTTTCTACAATTTTTGTCAAGAATAAGTTTTTGGCAATGTGAATTTTAGTTAAAATATAGTCCCGTAATAAAAGAAAGTCATGCCTCCGAGGCGATAAGCCGAGGTCAAGGCATCTTCCGCTTTTTTATGATTCGAAGATCCCTTGATGATTTTGCAGTGCAAAATCGAGGGATGACGGTAATAAGATGGCTTACGGTTTGGAGGGATGGCTCTTAGTTTTAATTAAAATACAGTCCGGTAATGGCGATAAAGCCGAGGATAAGGGCAAGGAGTTTTTGCGGCGTGAATTTATCCGTTTTGAACAGCACCGAGAGGAAGAACATCACGAAAATCCCCATTTGCTTAATCGCCATCACGATGGTCGGCGTGTCATTGATAAAACTGAATGTTTCCAACACATAAAAAATCGTTTCCAAAATGCCGATGGCAAAGGCCAAAAAATAAAAGTTGTTCCACCAACGCGGGTTGGAAGTGTCTTTTTTATCGTCGTCCTTACCTCTGAGCGACAGATAGCCGAAATACGGCAACGCCGCCACATAATACACAAGGTTGAGCGTGATTTCGCTTGCCCCATACGCCGCCGATATCTTAATCAGATAAGTTGCCACCACATACAAGAACATTGTGCCGAGAGTAAGCACAATCCCAATCGGCTTGACCTCTTTAACCGAAGTTTTTTCGTTTTTGATGCAGTTAATATAAAACAGCGCGATGGCAAACACAAACAAGCTCAATAATGCCAAAAAACGCGCCGAAAGCGTTAAATAGCCGAGCATACAGTCAACAATGGTGGTAAAAAACAATTCGCTACTCTGCACTAAGCCAATGAGGGCAATCGGCGTATATTTCAACGCTTTCAAAAAGCAAATATAGCCGAGCAGAATCAATATGCCGTGAAGCGCGACATACGGCAACGCCTTAAACGTGCAATCAATACCGATAAACGCACCGATAGCCACTTGCCCGATACCGGCAATCAGCGAGAGCAAAAATACCATTTTATGGATATTGTGACGGCTGACGGCATAGTCCAGCGTGGCATCGGAAGCCGAGTCAAACAAAGTCGCCAACACGGCGGTGTATCGTTTATCTGTCATTTAACTACCTCTTGTATGGCAAGTATAAATACATTTTTACAATAAAAGCAATACCCTATAACAAAACTTCATTTTTTCTTGTTTTAATCTTATAGAGGATGAATTGAAATAAAGATGGAGCGTTGAAATGTTACCGAATCTTATCGCACCTATGCCTTTCGTAATATTGACAGCCGATGATTTTCGCTCTACAATTTAAGTGATTTATAACAAATTATTTTGGAAGCCGTTATTACATTATTAACGTGTAGCTTCTTTTTGCTGACATTCTTGTTTTCAAGTTTGTTGCAGCGGAATATCTTATGAATCTATTTATATATCACAATATGAAAAAGTCATTGATTTTTGCAGTGATGCTGACTATTGCCGGCACCTGCGCAGCAGAAGAAAATGAGTGTGTAATGAACGAGAATGAGGCAGTTGTCGAGTCTGTGGATGTTGTTGATGAGATTCTCGCCACGATTGATGCAGACATTGAAACAACATCATTCTACGCTGACAAGGACAACAATCTCTATCTCGTGGAGTGCGGTAAGCGATTCATTCGTGTCCGCGACTTCGCTACAAACAATCTGGTGTATACCATCTCTATTTACCTTTCCAAGGAAAATGGAGTCTGGGTTGAGGGTGCAAATTCTGTGCTGTTTGATGCCTGTACCGGCAGATACTATCCAGCCAAAGCTATTCGCGACGGAAAAGGAATCAAGTATGTGTCGGCCAAGAGTTCCCAGTGGATTCCCAACTCAAGCATTAAGCAGATAGAAAAAGCCAACAACATCACCTTATAGCAGAACGAGTTACACAAATCAAAGCAGTGCCTGTAATTTCCTTTAATCGGGAGAAAGCGGGCGCTGTTTTTTTGTACGCAAAAAATGACCATAAAAAAACCTCCCGCTTGGGAGGTTTTTTTATTATTGATTTATCAGACTTCGCAATTATTTAATCAACTTGCGAATTTCTTCGGTAATATCATCACCGCCGCACAAAACAACGTTTTTCGCCAAAATCAAATCATAGCCTTTTTTGTGAGCTTCTTCATTGATAATGCTGGTAATGCTTTGGTTAACCTGCGACAATTCTTGATTATACATTTGCATAACCAATTGTTGCTTTTGCGCATATTCGGCATTGTATTTTTGCAACAAAGCATTTTTGTTTTGCGGTTCGGTTTGGCTGTCTACCTCTGTTTGAGCCAATTTCAACCATTGAGAAAGTTGTTGTGCTCTGGCAGCATGATTTTGCTTCAAATTCTTTACTTGTTCAGAGCTGCTGACAATAGACATTACATCAACAACGGCAATTTTTTTATAGCCATTGCTGCTGGAGCTGCTGGTTGAAGTTGAGGTTGTGTTATTTGAGCTGTTTGAGCTAGATTTGCTCGGTTTAATTTTTACCATAGAATAAATCCTTTCGTTGAATGTTTTATCTGGGGTGCATTCTAGCCTCAATCTCTTAATAAATCAATAAAATTTTGATGTATTTTTGCATTTTTTAGGCCGCAAAATGCATTTTTTGCTAATATTTTGTAAAATATCTGCATTTTCCCTATTGATATTTGCTCTGAAATTTGCTATACTAAGCGCAGTTTTTTTGTTGGAGAATGTCGGTTAAGATGATTGTTGACGGAAATAACACCAAACAACGAAATATACTGATCAATAAATGTTTTTATCAAACAACCGTAAAAATTATGCGCCTTTTTGCGGAAAAAGGAGACCACGACTTTGCCAACAAAACCTTAGAAGCTATCTCCGCTTATCACGACATTATACAAAACAAAAAACGCAACAATTTTGATGCCGATTATAACACGGCATTCGAAACCATCGATTCCGCCATTCGCAACGTGGCAAACAAGGTGTTTTATACCTATGGTTCCGACAGTTATGACAAAGCCTACGCCTCGTTTTGCAATTATAACTATATTCAAACCGTACGTAGCCAACTGCACAACCGAAACTTTCATAAAAGACAGTAAGCTGTGAATCTTTTTTCTTTTCCGTTGCTTGAGGCATTGTTTTATTTCATAATGCGGATATGTTAATTATGTTGCGAGGATAATATGAAACAAATTTCGGTTATCGGCTGCGGCCGTTGGGGAACGTTTTTGGGGTGGTATATGGCAAATCGCACTTCAACTGAGTCGGTTTTGCTTTATGGTATAGACGGTGCTCCGTCGTATGAAGAATTGAAAAACGAACGCAAAAACGAATATCTGCAATTAAGCGACAATATGTATTTAACGTCGGATATGGCGGAAACTCTCAAAAACGATTTTATCATCATTTCCATCAACTGCCAAGGATTGCGCGGTTTGGCCAAGCAAATAAATGCTTATGACGTTGCAGGCAAAACATTTTTGCTGGCAATGAAAGGTTTGGAAGAACCGTCGGCCGAAATTTTGGTTGACGTGTTTTTATCGGAAATGACACAGAAAGTTCACGTTGCTACTTTGGGCGGTCCGGGACACGTTGAAGATTATATGAAAAATGTACCGTCCGCCGCGGTTATCGACAGCTATGAGCCGGAAACGCAAGACAGGGTGATTAAGCTGATGTCGAGTCCTTTAATTCGCTTTTATTACGGCACCGATATTATCGGCAACCAAATCGGCGCGGCGTTGAAAAACGTTATCGGCATTGCCGCCGGTATTCTGGACGGTTTGAATTGGTACGGGCTGAAAGGTGCGCTGATGACCCGGGCGCCGATGGAAGTCGGCCGCTTAATTGCTTTTAAGGGCGGAAATCCGAATTCGGTTTACGGCTTGGCGCATTTGGGCGATTATGAGGCGACGCTGTTTTCCCGCAACAGCCATAACCGGATGTACGGTGAATTGCTGGCCAAAGGTGAAGCCTATAACAAATCGGCCGAAGGTGTGGGCACATTAAAAGCGGTTAAAGCCATTGCCGATCGCGAAAATTTAGAAATGCCGATTTGTCAGGCGCTTTACAAGGTGGTGTTTGAAAATGCCGACATTCAGTCGACAATTCGCAGCTTGTTCGACCGTCCACTGAGAAAAGAGTTTGATAAGGTGGGATAGTTTTTTTAAGCTTAATTAAACAATATTGTTGATTTTTGTTTTGGCGTCATTCTGAGCGCCAGCGAAGAATCCATTCGTTCCGACGGAACGAACAACACCGCAGGTGTTGCTGGTTTCTTCGTTTCGTTGGCACTTCACTCAGAATGACGTTCTGCAATTTTAGCAATACTTTTCTTTGCCTAAGCCTTTAAAAAAGGAAAATCCCCGAGGTACACGACCAAGGGGATTTGAAATAACGCCTTATTTCGGAAAGTTCTCTTATTGTTTAACCTAAATGATGATTGCTCTGTTTCACAACAGGATGGTGGTTCATCTCAAGAGAGGCAAGGTATTTCACAATAGCTTGCCGTAATTTTTACAATTCAAAAAAAACTTCATCACGAATTGGGTTCCGATATCTCGCGATATTTCTGTGGAACAATAATACACCTGGGCAAGGTGAAATAATTAATTATATTCATTCTGGCAATTTTTGTAACACACGAAGAAAACTTTGTCAACATAAAAAAGGAAAACCCTTGGGAATAAAAAATCCCAAGGGAACCCCATTCGGATAAGGAATCATCACGACTTGCCTACCCGATTCCGTACTAAGTATTTCGCAACAGTTAAGCACGGTATGCTATGAAAAACACAAAACTTTATTGCTATACAATGTCTCATGACAAAACATTAACCGTACGCTTTAAAATTTGGATCACTATATGTTGTATAAAAATTTCTCTATAATTAAAATTCATAATTAAAAATCTGTGCGTTTATATGCTTGTTTTTTGTTTTTGTCAACTCCTAATTTATAAAAAATCGCACAAAAAAATCCCCGAGGTACACGACCAAGGGGACAAACACATATTACTTTAAACTGAAAATTCAGCAAAGGTACCTCACGGTAGCTTGACCAAACCGTACTAAAATGTTTCACAACATTATGAACGTTCAAACCTTACTTTAAATACCTTAATACCTAATACAAAAACAATGTAAATCAGGGGTACTTCACAGCAGCCCGAATTCGTTCACAAAACTCTTGCTCTTTTCAGAAACACACATTGTCAATATATAGAAGAAAAACAAAACAATTTATTCATAATTCAAAAAGTAACCGTCTTTTACGCCTTTTTGCAACTTTTGTCAAGAACAAAATTATCGTCCGCGACCTTTATTCGGACGTTTTGTTTTTTGCGGAGTTATTTTGCCCTTGCTTTTGGCTTGAGTTTTGTTCTGCGGCCTAGATTGAGTTTTGTTCTGCGGCTTGGCTTTAGGCTTGGCTTGCGACTTACCCTTTTGAGCTTTTGGGGTTGCTTGCTTTGTGCTTTTTGCCGGAGCTTTGGAAACGGTTTTCTTTGGTGTTTGCTGAGTTGATACCTGCGGCTTCGGTTGATTGCCCGCTATAATGCTGTCCATACGGTGTATAGCTTCTTTATAGCTGTTTTTGGTATCTTCACTGAGATTGTTCTTTTCGGCCATAATCAACGAGCGACTGTAATTTATTTTGGCGCGCTCATAATTTTGCATAGCCTCATAAGCCCTGCCGGCATTATAAGTGGCGTTTTGATACAAATGTTCCTCACCGGTGTTCAAAACTGCGCGACATTCATCAATACACGCCTGATAATTGCCGAGTTTATACTGCACCAATGCAATGTCACAGCGCAAATCCGCACCATCGTAACCAGCGGCACGAATTTGCTGATATTCTGCAAGTGCTTTTTCATAATTTCCGGCTTTATAGTCTTTGAGAGCCTCCTCATAGGTTACATCCGCCTGCTTTTCTTCAAACGAAACGGTACTGCCGCCCATATAACATAGCAATTCCTGCCGTCTGGCCTCGTTCTTAATGCCACGATTTACCAAATCGGCAATAGTATATCCGCCCTTGCACATATATTTCATAATTCGGTTTTTGTGTTGTGACAATAAAGCCGTGTGGCCGCGCGCCAAATCAGCCTTAACCTGACGACATTCCGCCGGCGTGGTTTGGTTGATGGAGGTAACGGTATAAGGCCTTCCCTTACTGTTTATGGCATCTTTCATTTTGAAAGAATACACCGAAGCGGCGTACTCCGGATACATAAACATACAGGCCTCGGCGGTATGACGCACCAAAATTCCGTCAATGCAGTCCGGATCTTTAGGATCCAGCGTTGTCAGCTTGTGGGCGCAAGCCACCGGATTTTTGTAGTTGTCGCGCACATAACCGCAAAATTCAAACCCCAGTTTCTCATTATTATAAGTGCAAGTGGCACACGCCGCAAACTGGTGCAACGTCAACTCGGCTCCCTTAAGCTCTTTGAACATTCGGTTATAAACGCGGCCCTTTTCGCGAGTGCGAAACCAACCGTCGATCAGATTAAGCGCCTTATCCAAGTTCACCGTTAAATCGGGATGCTTTTTAAAATATAAGGCGGCGCTCATCCAGTCCGAGCTCATCGGATCTCCGTTTTCCGGATACCAAAAACTGCCGATACCGATGGTGTTGGGATTGGCCCCGCTCCTATCATCATAGGCTTTGGACTTGTAAATTTCTATCGGCGTCATCGAAAGTTGAATCAGCGGTAAAGCGTCATCATACAACTTTCGGAAGCTGGCTTCATCGGTAATCTTATATTTTTGCGTCAATAAATTGTTTATGCTGTCGGCTCGTTGGTCGGTTTTATTTTCCGGCATCGCCGCCTTTTGCAAATTGCGACAGGTATAAACCGTTCCGGCAATGGTCAGCGCACCGCCGGCAATCAATAAGCCGCGATGGAGACGACGTTTTGCACCCTTGCTCAAATGTTTGTATTCTTCATGCAATTTTTGCGCGCCGTGGTAGCCGGCAACGGCCGTAAGGATTGTGGCCTTTGCCGTTTTTTTGAGAATTTTTTTGCCGACTTTAGCACCTATTTTTCCGGTTTTTATCGCCACTTTTTTGCCGATATTCAAACCTTTTTTAAGTTGCTCTATTCTTTGCTTTTTCGTGTTATTATCCATCATTTCCTCGCATCTGCCGAAATCTTGCACTCATTATACGTTATAAACGGCTAAAAGTCAATATTTTGTCAATATCACAATAAAAATCCCCTTGATAATCGTATCAAAGGGGATAAACAACGCTTTGTTTTCAATGTTTAAGATGTTTAACTTTCGCCGCTCCGGACCGTATGCAACCCGGAGGGGGTTTGGATAATAAGCATTTGTTTCAGGTATCGCTCGACAGCTGCAACAAATCGGCTTTCGGGAACCATCGGCGGTTGCCGAAAACACATAAAGTTCAAATGTAAATCCGCGCGACACGCGATATATCACATATCATAAAATTTGCCACACATACATGCGATTGTTCTTATACCTCACGGCATATTTGCAGAACGTGATTTATGCGGTTAATCTGTTTCTAAATAATCAAAATGCAGATTGATTTTTAACCTTAAATCACCCGATTGTCAAGACACAAAAAAACACCTCGCAAGAGGTGTTTTTGTGTTGTGATTTTGCTTATTAACGCCGACGTAAAAACGACGGAATATCCAAATCATCACCGGATAAATCAAACGAATCGTCCGTACCGGTTTTTTCTTCGGCAAAACTGCTTTCCTGCGGTTGCGATTCCGGAGCACTTGTGCTCTTGCGACGCGCGCGAGAAATGCCGATAACTCTTTCGATGAAATTCGGACGGCTGTCTTCTTCTTCAAACGACGGAAGTTCTTCCGGTTCCGGCTCAGAAGCACGAACATCTTTGAACACGCTGGTGTCATTATCATTGAACAAAATCGGTTCTTCAACCACCGGTGTCGATGTTTCTTCCGGCAAAATTCTGCTGGAGAAGAAATCATCATCAACCGGAGAAACCGAGCTGAGTTCCTGAGTAGCTTTTTCGGATTCTTCAACTTTGTTGTCGCCGTTCATAATGGCATTAAACAAAGAAGATGCTTGCGGAAGTTCCGGAAGCTCGTCCGACTTGTCAAGCGAAGCAAAATCGTCGTCCAACGATGTTTGTTCAATGCTGTCCTGAATGTTTAAATCTTCAACTTTTTCCGGCTCGGAATAAAACGAGGTGTCATTATCAAAGCTCGGCATACTGTCAAAAGTTTCGCTTATCGGTTCTTCGGCAGATACCGGTTCAAAATTTACGGCCGGTTCTTCAATGGTCGGCACATAAGTCGAATCGTCATAGCTGATGTCAATTAAAGACGGCTCGCTGGCCGGAGCAGCTTTTTGCACCACCGGACGCGGCATACCGTCATTAATACCGGTTACCACGATTGAAACCCGAATCTTGCCCGACAGATTATCGTCAAAGCTGGAGCCGAAAATAATGTTGGCATCGTCACCCACTTCTTCTTTAATGATATTGGCAGCTTCGTCCAACTCCGGAAGGGTAATATCCTGACTGCCGGTAATGTTAATTAACACGCCCTTGGCACCGCGCAATGTGCAATCGTCCAAAAGCGGATTAGCCAAAGCCTGATGAGCTGCCTCTCTGGCACGTCCCTTACCTTCGGCCTCGCCGGTTCCCATAATAGCCTTACCTTTGTCTTCCATAATGTTTTTAACATCAGCAAAGTCCAAGTTAATCAATCCCGGCATCATCATCAAATCGGTAATGGATCGAACACCGGAATACAAAACATTGTCGGCCATTTTGAAAGCTTCCGGCAATGTGGTGTTTTCATTGGCAATGTTGAACAAATTTTGGTTTTGAATAACGATAATACTGTCAACTTCTTTAATAAAAGTATCCAAAGCATGATCGGCAATTTCCATACGTTTTTTGCCTTCAAAGCTGAAAGGTTTGGTCACCACGCCAACCGTCAAAATGCCTTTTTCTTTAGCGATATGCGCCACAACAGGAGCCGCGCCGGAGCCTGTACCGCCGCCCATACCGGCGGTAATGAACACCATATTGACTCCGTCAAGTGCCTCGGCAATTTTATCTTTTGCTTCTTCCGCGGCCATTTTGCCGATTTCCGGACGGGCACCCGCACCCAAGCCTTGAGTTATTTCCAAACCGAGCTGAATTTTTTTGCTGGCAGAAGAATGAGCCAATGCCTGTGCATCGGTATTTGCCACAATAAAATCGACTCCTTCCAAATTTTGAGCAATCATATTGTTTACGGCATTACCGCCGCCACCACCGACGCCGACAACAGCGATGCGAGGTTTTAAATATGAAACCGTAGTATCTGCTACTCCTAAATTTATTGACATTATTTCATTCTCCCTTTACTAGGTTGACACTATTTCTTTGTATAAACTTTATCTTAAATAAATTAAGTTTTGGTTACCAATTTTAAGAATTTTGGCGTATCCAATTAAATATTTTAGAAAATCTGCCGCCTTCGCCCGAAACGTGATTAACAATCTTTTTCGGTTTGCGTTCGATGTTGTTGATTTCAAACAATAGCATACCGAGTGCCGTTGAAAAAATCGGATTGTTATTCAGTTGCTCCGGCAAGCCCGGAATATTGCGCGGTCCGCCGAGACGCACCTGTTTATCCAAAATCATATTGGCGACTTCACGGATTCCCACCAGCTGGCTGCACCCTCCGGTTAATACCACGCGGTGATTCTGGCGGTTATGTAAACCGTGAGCATCAAGCTTATGCGCCACCAATTCAAACATTTCTTCCACGCGCGGCGCAATAATGCGGTTCAAATCGGCGCGTTTCATTTGCCGAATCGAGCTGTCGTCTTCTTCGCCCAACGGATAAACGTTGATTATTTCGCGCTCATCGTGTCCGACGTTAAAGGCGCAACCGCTTCTGATTTTTAAATCTTCGGCATGTTCAAAAGAGGTGGTCAGGCCGCGGGTAATGTCGCGCGTAATGTTAATACCTCCGACCGGTATGGTCGAAAACGCCACCGGAAATCCACCCCTAAAAGTGGCAATACTGGTGGTGCCGCCGCCGATATCAATGACCGTAGCTCCGTATTCGCGCTCATCTTCCACCAAACAGGAAATACCCGAGGCATAGGCTGTCAAAACTTTGGTATCTATTTGCAAATGCGCTGCCTCAACCACCGAGGCCAAATTGCGATATTGCAGACTCGGATACATGCCGAGCAAAATATTTACCGCCAACTCCTCGCCATAAATGTTGCGCGGATCTTTAACATCTTCGCCGCCGTCAATTTTGTAATTGGTCAACAAACAATGAATCAGCTCGTTATTGCCGACGTTGATTTTGGTCAGGCCTTTTTCCATCACCTTATTTAAATCAACTTCCCCAATCGGGCGGTTACGTTTTAGTGCAATAGCTGACTGACGATTGCAAGAGCTGGTTTTGTCTCCCGACACATTCAGAATAACGCTGTTAATGCGTTCGTGCGCACGTTGTTCAGCGGTTTCCACTGCGTTGCAAACCGAAATGGTGGCCTGATTTATGTCGGTTATAACACCGTTTTTAATGCCGGACGACGCATTGTAGCCGTAACCGGCAATTTTGATTTTTTTATCTTTACTTACATGTGCAATAATGCAACACACTTTTGACGAGCCGATATCCAAAGCGGCAATAGTCGGATGATTCAATGTCGTATCCTTTGCAAATATTATTTAAGCGCTTTATTTGGTGTCGTCGTCCGAAGTATTCAGACGAACGATTACTTTGTTTTTCAATCTTAAATCAATGAAAGTTAATTTACGTTTAAGAATGCCGCGTGTTTTATCCAATTTAACCAATTTTTTCCAAGCAACATCAAAATCTTCTTCCGGCATTTTGACCGTAACCCCGTTTTCGATATCGTCAAATATCAAATCCCAGCGCCGATTGGAAATATAGTTGGCCGCTTTGAGCCGAGAAAACAGTTCGCTGTCTTTTTCCACAACGTTCAAAAGCTGATTAAAGTGTTCCGGTGCGCCGTCTCCGACAATCAACAGTAAATTTCGCTCCGGCACATATTCGGTTTCGATAATGTTTCCGTCTTCGTCTATCGGATAAAACTCGTTTTGATATTGCCAGATGGATTTGATGGTTTTTTCCACAATACTGATATGAATAACATTTGGAAAATAGCGGCGCGAAACAACGGCTTTTTTTACCCACGGTAATGCCTGTACGTTATCACATATTTTGCGCAAATCTATTTCTAAAATGTTGTCGCCTCGTTTTAAGTCTATTACACGCAAAACATCTTCTTTGGTGGTTTTATCGCGTCCTTCGAGTGTAATATCGTCAAGTCCCCAACCGATGGTTGCGGTTTTGCTGTATATTTCGCTGATGAGCGAATCTATTTGTTTTCCGACCAAATTATGTCTTATTGTTATCACTCCGAGCGTCAACGCCCAAATACCGCCGAGCAACAGCAAATTACCGAGCAAACGATAAGGCCATATCACATTTTCATACATTTTATTTTCGGTCACCACCAGTTTACTCCTGCCCTACTTTTTTGATTTCCAATTCCAGCTCGATGCCGGTTTGTTGTTTTACGGCGTTGGCAATTTTATCGCATAATTTTTCGATATCCGCTGCGGTTGCTGTGCCGTCATTTTGCAAAAAGTTACAATGCTTTTCACTCATTTTGGCGCCACCGAATTGCATAACATCACCGCCGCATTGTTTAATCAATTTCCACGCGGCGTTACCTTCCGGATTTTTAAATGTCGAACCAGCGGTACGGATTCCCTGCGGCTGATGGGTGCGACGATATTCGTCGTTTTCCGCAACCTTGTTTTGCACCTCGACAACGTCGGTTTTCTCAAAGCGCAACCCCACGCCCAAAATAATCCAATCCGGCGGAAAATCGCTGCTTCGATAGCCGAAATGAAAGTCCTCGGCCTTTACCGTTAATATTTCGCCGTTTTTGTTCATCACGCGGGCATACTCCAAAACCTTTGAAATATCGCCACCAAAACAGCCAGCATTGGAGCGCAGAGCACCGCCGATTGTTCCCGGAATCGAACATAAAAACTCCAAGCCGCCCAAACCGTTTTCAACCACCAC
Organism: Alphaproteobacteria bacterium; assembly: GCA_017528205.1. GTDB lineage: Bacteria > Pseudomonadota > Alphaproteobacteria > RF32 > CAG-239 > RUG410. The sequence goes on from JAFXPE010000003.1 coordinate 12,952, forward strand.
TTGTTTGAGAGAAAAATTCAAACAGCCGGCACCGCAATATAATATATTGTCTTGAAGGGTTTTCTTTGCGAATTCGGCACCCGTAAGTTTAATTACAAAACCCGCTATACCGCCGTCGCGTACCAACAAATTAGAACCGCCGCCGATTACAAAAACTTCACTGTTCTGCGGCTTGTTTAACAAAAAATTGCGTAAATCTTCTTCATCTTCGGGAAAAAACATTACTTCCGCCGGCCCGCCGACATTCAGCCAAGTATATTGCCTCAGCGGCTCGGCGATTTTATATTTGCCGCGCACCTTCGGTAGCATATTTATGTTCAGCTTTGTTCCCGTCATTCCATATCCTTATCTTCCGATGCCGTATTTTGTCGCGTGATAGCCAACAACATTCCGATTTCAATGGCGCTGGCCAGTAAAGATGAACCGCCGTAAGAAATAAACGGCAAAGTCATACCCTTGGTCGGAATAATGTGCAACGACGAGGCCATATTTACAAATGCCTGCAAGCCCAAAGAGGCAGCCAATCCGACTTCGGCATACATCACGAACAAATTGGTTTCTCTTAAAGCGGCGCGCAGAGTGCGAATAATGATTACCGAGAATAAAATAATGATAATCAGGCACAACCACACTCCGTATTCTTCTCCGGCAACTGCAAACACAAAGTCGGTGTGCGCATCCGGAATATTTAACTTAACCGTGCCCTCACCCGGCCCTTTGCCGACCAGATTGCCGTTTTGAAATGCCTGCATGGCCTTATTGATTTGGTAGCTGGTTTCGTTACTGCCGTATAAAAATTGGTCTACGCGGGCATGGAAGTGCGGAAATGTAAAATAAAGCAACACCAAGCCGCCCAAGCCGCCGATAACGCCGATGCTGACTATCCAAATCGGTAAACCGGCCAAAAACAGCTGTAAACCGAACACCGCCGTCACCAACAAAGTCATTCCCACATCAGGCTGCAACAAAAGCAATCCGGCAACTGCGCCGAACAGCAAAATAGAAATCCACATTCCCGGAAAATAATCGTATTTCTTACCGCAATCCAACAGCCACGCGGTAACGATAATGAAAATCGGTTTCATAAATTCCGACGCTTGCATTGAAAAGCCGAAAATACTCATCCAGCGTCGAGCGCCCTTGGTTTCAAAGCCGAAAAACAAAGTCAAAACCAATAAAAATCCGACCACTACAAATCCGGCAATCGATATTTGCCGAATTGTTTTTAAGCGAAACATAGATAAAACAAAAATAACCACAACCGAGGCAATAACATAAAATACCTGTTTGCGCACAAACCAAAAGTCATCAACGTGAATGGTGCGAGCCACCGCCGGACTCGCGGTTACATCAAGAATAATGCCGATAGTCAGCAATGCCAGCGATACAAACAAAATGACTTTATCTACCGTCCATAGCCATTTGGAAAATGCACTGTGATTTCGACGCGACAAATTTACCATGTTTCACTCTCCGCCCTAAATCAGCGTTAATGTTCCGATAGCGGCCAACAGCAACGCCGTGAGCCAAAAACTTAAAACGACCTTTTTCTCGCTCCAGCCCAATTGTTCAAAGTGATGATGTATCGGCGCCATTTTGAAAAAGCGCTTGCCGGTTTTCTTGAAATATGCCACCTGAATCATCACCGATACGGTTTCCATAACAAACACACCGCCGACAATCGCCAGTAAAATTTCGCTTTTGGTCATAATGGCAATGGCGCCCAGCATCGCACCTAAGGCAAGCGAGCCGGTATCCCCCATAAACACGCGTGCTTTCGGTTTGTTAAAGTATAAAAAGCCCAAGCAAGAGCCGATGAGCGCCGCGCAAACCACCGCAATTTCGCTGCAACGCGGAATATACAACAAGTGGAAATCAGTGGCATTCGGCTGACCGCACAAATAAGCTACGGCCATAAAAAACACAAAAGCCACAATCAGCAAGCCGGAAGCCAAACCATCGAGGCCGTCGCTCAAATTAACACCGTTGGAGGCACCGGACATAACGATAACCGCAAACGGAACATACAGCCACGAAAGTTGCAGCATATAGTTTATCGGATTCGGAATATTGAGCACGGTATTGATGCTATGCGGAGTGGCCGCGGTAATAATGCTGGCCGCCACCGCCGCGGTTAAAAATTGCAAAAACAGTTTCATACCGGCGGTCATGGCGTTGGAATTTTGGCGTTTAACCTTCCAATAATCGTCGACAAAACCGGTGGCGCCATACACAATCAACACCAACAAACTTACCCACACAAAGTGATAGGTTATGTTTGCAAACAGCAAAACGGAAAATATTGCCGTACCCAAAATCAGCAGTCCGCCCATGGTCGGCGTGCCTTTTTTGGTTTTCAAATGGCTTTGCGGTCCGTCTTTGCGAATCGGTTGGCCCTGTTTTTGTTTTATGTGCAAATATTCAATCAGCGGTCCGCCGCAAGCCAAACTTAACAGCAATGCCGAGGCAAATGCAAAAAGCATGCGAATTTCCACCGATAATCCTAAGTTCATGAGTGCAAACATTTTATGATTCTCCTATATATTTTGGGTAATTTTATGCCAAATATCTAAAATAAATCTTAAAAACTTGATAATTTATGTTTAAAATTTACGGGAATTTTACTATTATTTGCATAGTATGTGTTGCAACAAAGGAAAGTCAGCATGAAAAAATTTTTATTATTGCTTTTGGCATCAAGCGCTTTATCTTTTCAAGATGTTCGGGCCGAGGAAGATATGTTCGGCGTGGGTGAAGATATTTTGGGAGAATCCGCCGATATTTCCACACCGGAACCGGTGGCAAAAGACACTTTGTCGTCTTATTTATCCAACCGCATCACGCAAGCCAGTGCCCGCAGCATAAATAAGGCCGAAAAAGTTTATTGTTACACCGTAGATTACGCTCCGGCGGAATATGACGGTTACACCATAGACGACTTGGCGGTTAAAGGCTTTTGCGGAGAACTTTCGACCGAGGGACGCAATTTGATGAAAGAGGTTTTGTTGCAAAATAATTCGGCTTATTCCAACAGCGTTGCCAACTGCCAAATTTCGCCAAAAATAGTGCTACGCTATGTTTACGGCTTAGAGCATACAGATGTTTTGCTCTCCGATACCTGTCCTTCGCTGACATTTTTCCACGGACGCGATATAACCACGGTAAACGCGACTCCGGGAGCGGCGATTATCGAAAAAATTGTCGGTGCTTACACCGGATTGGAAGAAAAATTTTATTCTCCGGCTCTGCTCGGGCAAACCGTCGGTAACGGCCAACCGCAAACGCAGGCACAGAAAGAGATTATTCGTTTGAATGCGCCAGCTGAAGCACCGCGCAAAAAATGGAGTAATGCAACTCCGGCGGAAAATCAGCCGCAGGAAGAGCCGCAACAACCGAAAAAATCCGGCTGGAATAAGTTAAAATAAATTCTTATACGATGAATTTATTGTTTTAATGCAAGCAACTCCGGCTTTTGCGTTTTGCGTATTTATGACCGCAAAGGTTTTCGGTTTATGAAATTTTTATCGTTTGCAAACACAAAAATCTTGTTGATTGTTTGTTGCAAATCTTGCCTTAACGATTTGTGTTAAGTATAATACCCAGCATAAATGAAAGGATTAGGATAGAGCCGTGAAAAAAGTTTCTGTTATTAAAACAGCCATGATGTATGCCGGAGCTATGTATGAAGGTGCCTTAAAATCCGGAGATTTAGACACTTTGTATGATGATGCCAAACATTTGAAAGATGTTGTCGATAATGCCGACAGCGGCATACAATTGCTGAATAATCCGTTGTGGAAGTTTAAGCAAAAGGCCGAGATAATCGACCTGATTGTGCAAAAATGCAACTTCGGCTCCAGTATGGGCAACACGCTGAAACTGTTGGCGGAAAACAACGATTTCGGTGCGTTGGCGCAAACGTTGGAACAGTTCATCCTTTTGTATCAGCAAAAACACAACATTGCCGAAATTGAGGTTACGACGGTTATACCGCTCAGCGCCAAGCAAGAAAGCCTGCTCAAAGCCAAGTTGGCGAATATATTTGAGCGGGAAATAGTTTTACGCTATGTTATAAACCCGCAGATTATCGGCGGATTGGTAATTAAATACGGCACAAATTTTATTGATAATTCCGTTAAGCATAAACTTGATGCTTTGGAACAGCTTATGAAAGGGGCTAAATAGATGTCTGTACAAGCAGATGAGATATCATCGATATTAAAAGAAAAAATTGCGGATTTCGACCTATCTTCCGATATGACGGAAGTGGGGCGCGTGTTGTCGGTCGGTGACGGAATTGCCCGGGTATACGGTCTGGACAATGTTCAACTCAACGAAATGGTGGAGTTTGCAAACGGCACCAAAGGTATGGCGCTTAATTTGGAAGAAGACAGCGTCAGCGTTGTTTTGTTCGGCGATGATGACGACATTAAAGAAGGCGATATTGTTAAACGTACCGACCAAATCGTCAGCGTGCCGGTTGGCAAAGGCTTGCTCGGACGCGTGGTTGATGCTTTGGGCAATCCGATTGACGGTATGGGCGAAATCAAGGCTGAAAAACACAGTACGGCAGAAATCAAAGCTCCGGGAATTATTCCGAGGAGAGGCGTTCATGAGCCGGTACAAACCGGCTTAAAGGTTATCGACTCGCTGATTCCTATCGGCCGCGGCCAACGCGAGCTGATTATCGGCGACCGTCAAACCGGTAAAACCTCAATCATTATCGATACGATTATCAATCAAAAGCGCACCAACGATGCCGCCAAAAATGACAGCGAAAAACTGTTTTGCATTTATGTTGCCATCGGGCAAAAGCGTTCGTCGGTGGCGCAAGTGGTTAAAACTCTGCGCAATTTCGGCGCGATGGATTATACCATTGTGGTAGCGGCAACCGCCTCTGAGGCCGCACCGTTGCAATATTTGGCTCCTTATGCCGGAACGGCAATGGGTGAATATTTCCGTGACAACGGCATGCATGCGGTAATCTTTTATGATGACCTGTCCAAACAGGCCGTGGCTTATCGCCAAATGTCTCTGCTCATTCGCCGTCCGCCTGGGCGTGAAGCTTATCCTGGCGATGTGTTCTATTTGCACTCTCGTCTGTTGGAACGCGCCGCCAAAATGAATCAGGATTACGGTTCCGGCTCGCTGACGGCTATGCCGGTGATTGAAACGCAGGCCGGCGACGTTTCGGCTTATATTCCGACTAACGTGATTTCCATTACCGACGGACAAATCTTTTTGGAAACCTCTTTGTTCTATCAAGGTATCAGACCGGCGGTAAACGTTGGTATTTCCGTATCGCGTGTGGGTTCGGCGGCACAAATTAAGGCCATGAAACAAGTTTCCGGTTCAATGAAGTTGGACTTGGCGCAATATCGTGAAATGGCAGCGTTTGCTCAATTTTCATCCGATTTGGATAAATCTACGCGTAACTTGTTGGATAAAGGCTCAAAATTGACCGAGCTGTTAAAACAACCGGTACATCAGCCGATGGCCACCGAAGAAGAAGTGGCGTCCATTTTTTCCGGCGTGCGCGGTTATTTGACCAAAATTAACGTGGAAAACGTGAAAGATTTTGAAAAGTCGGCGTTGGAATATATGCGCGAAACTCATCCGGAATATTTGGAAGAAATCAAGGAAAAACACATTATTTCGCCGGAATTGGATAAGCAGTTATCCGAGTTTTATGCCGGCTTTGTTGAAAAATATCTGAAAACATTGGAGAAAGCAGCGTAAATGGCCGGCCTGAAAGAATTACGAACCAGAATAGATGCCATTAAATCGACGCAAAAGATTACCGCGGCGATGAAAATGATAGCGGCCTCGCGTTTGCGGCGAGTGCAGATTCTGGTGGATAAAAACCAGGGATATTCCGAAAACCTGCGCCGCTCGGCTTTGCGGGTGATAACGGAAATCGAAAATGAAGAAAAAGCCAAAGGCATTCGCTATGTTCGCCCATTGATGTTGCGTGCGGCCAACAATCCGAAAAACTACAAGTTGGTGATTTTATCTTCCGATCGCGGATTGTGCGGTGCGTATAACAGCAATGTGGCCAAACGAGCAATTCAGCGCATCAGAGAGCTTTTGAAAAAAGGCAAAAAAGTCAGCGCGGTGTGCATCGGCAAAAAGGCGTATGATATTTTGCGCCGCACCTTTAAGGCTGATGAAATCGATTTGAAATTGGCAACAGAAAAACTTAAGTCATTGAGCTATGCTGAACAAACCAAGTTTGCGGTTTGCGAAATTTTGAAGCAGTTTCAAAATAAAGAGTTTGACGTCTGCGAGTTTGTTTTTGCGCGTTTTGCTTCGGCGCTCAGCCGCAGTTTTGTTTGCGAGCAGGTTTGCCCGATGGATTTGAATGCCGACCATTTGTCCGACGAAGAATTACAGCTTATCAATCGTTCGGGACAGGCATTTTACGAATATTTACCGGATAAATTGACGGTGTTGGAAAATATTTTGCCGATTTTGTTTGATGACAATATTTTCAAAATCATCGTCAATTCCGCAGCGTCGGAACACGGAGCGCGCATGACCTCAATGGACAGCGCCACCCGCAATGCGGTAAACATGATAAGCGAGCTGACGCTGAAATATAACAGTTTACGACAGTCGGCAATCACGACCGAGTTGATAGAAATTATCGCCGGTGCCGAGGCAATTTAATATATAGGAGAAAGTGATGACAAAAGAAACCATTAAACGCACAATCGGACACATTCATCAGGTGTTGGGCGCGGTTGTAGATGTTAAATTTGACGATGAAAGCGATTTGCCGAATATTTTAACCGCCTTGGAATGCAACAACAACGGACGCAAATTGGTGTTGGAAGTAGAACAACATTTGGGCGGTGATGTGGTACGCTGCATTGCCTTGGATTCAACCGACGGTTTGGTTCGCGGCTTAGAAGTTATCAATACCGGTGAGCCGATTAAAGTTCCGGTCGGACCGGAATTGCTCGGTCGCATAGTAAATGTTTTGGGCGAGCCGGTTGACGAACGCGGCCCGATAAAATCGCAAATATTTTCCCCTATTCACCGTGATGCTCCGTCGTTTACCGACCAATCAACCAAAGAAGAAATTTTGGTTACCGGCATTAAGGTTATCGACTTGTTGGAACCGTACAGCAAAGGCGGTAAAATCGGTTTGTTCGGCGGTGCCGGCGTGGGTAAAACCGTGTTGATTATGGAGCTGATTAACAATATTGCCAAGGGGCACGGTGGTTATTCGGTGTTTACCGGTGTGGGTGAACGTACGCGTGAAGGTAACGACTTGTATCACGAAATGATAGAATCCGGCGTTATTGATTTGGAAGGCGATAAGTCGAAAACCGTGTTGGTTTACGGCCAAATGAACGAACCGCCGGGAGCACGCGCCCGCGTGGCTTTGACCGGTTTGACGGAAGCCGAATATTTCCGCGATCAGGAACATCAGGATGTGTTGCTGTTTATTGATAATATTTTCCGCTTTACGCAAGCCGGCTCAGAAGTTTCCGCTTTGCTCGGACGTATTCCGTCGGCCGTGGGCTATCAACCGACTTTGGGTACGGACATGGGCGCCATGCAGGAGCGCATTACCTCAACCAAAGACGGCTCAATTACGTCGGTGCAAGCGGTGTATGTTCCGGCCGATGACTTGACCGATCCGGCTCCGGCAACCACCTTTGCGCACTTGGATGCCACCACCGTGTTATCGCGTAAAATTTCGGAACTGGGTATTTATCCGGCGGTTGATCCGCTTGATTCCACCAGTCGCGCCTTAAATCCGGAAATTGCCGGTCAGGAACATTATGAAACGGCGCGCCGCGTGCAGGAAATTTTGCAAAAATACAATTCGTTGCAAGATATTATCGCCATTTTGGGTATGGACGAACTTTCGGAAGAAGACCGTCAAATTGTGTCGAGAGCGCGCAAAATTCAGCGTTTTCTGTCGCAACCGTTCCATGTGGCGGAAGTGTTTACCGGCCTCAAAGGCGTTTATGTTAACCTTGAAGATACGATTAAGGGCTTTAAGGGCATTTTGGACGGTTTGTATGACGACCTGCCGGAAGCGGCCTTCTATATGGTCGGCACCATAGAAGAAGCAATTGCCAAAGCCGAAGGTATGAAAGAGAAATAATCATGGCTGAAAATATTACGCTCAAAATATTTACTCCGGAAAGAACGGCGCTCAACCGCAAGGTGTATCGTGTGGTATTGCCTTATGGCAACACCAATCTAACCATTGTCGAAGACCGTGCACCGACTTCTTTGGTGTTGCACGACGGCGCCATGCATATTTTGAACGCAGACGACTCGATAGCGGACACTTATTTTTTGGACGACGGCGTGGTTGATGTGGCGGACAACGTTTGCAAAATTTCGACTCGACATATTATTCATCGTTCCAAAATAAGTTTAGAGCGAGCCCGACAGTTGTTGGAGGAAGAGCCACAGAACGAATCGTATTATCAGGCGATTATAAATTATCTGGAAAATTTTGATTAAGATTTTTGTTTTAAGGCCTCGTGACATCGCGAGGCCTTAGTTTTTTTAAGCATTTCCCTAATAATCATTATCGGAATCGGACAAGAACGACAAACTTTTCACCTGAGTCCGAATGTTGTTAGCGCTAAAAAATATTTTAAAATAATTTCACGCACTAACTATATGAATCTTAGTATTATTTTTCACTCATACACATAAATATTAAATACTATATATTGTTTATTTACTTTTTGTTAACACTATATATAGTATATATCAGATTAACAAAACAACACCAACAATTTAAATGAGGAGAACATAAAATGACTGTTATCAACTTTGAAAATATCGCTTTAACCGACGCCGAGCGCCAACCGTGCGAAGTTTGGACAAGAGTTATGGGATATCACCGTCCGGTTTCGGAATTCAATAAGGGTAAAAAGTCAGAATATTACTCCCGCAAATGTTTTGTTGAAGAAAAAGCCGTTCAACACTTGGATACAGAGCATACTCCTTGTGCTTGCGCTGCGGAATAATTATAAAATATTTCATAAGACTCCGAAAACTCTCGATTTCATAATCGGGAGTTTTTTTATATTACTGTCGCCGGCGGTAAATTTGCAAAAAATTGACAAAAATTCTGGACTTTTGCATTATTATTTGCTATGATGAACCTAATTAAGGAGAGCGCAATGAGCATTAACGACAGATATGTTTTTGTTGACGAGCCGCCGGAAACCGGTGTAAACGTTGCTTCGGCAACCGTTATTGAAAACTATAAAGACATTCTGGATAAAATCGCCGACAACAACCAAAATTCCGAAAACGGAGCCTATTATAACGAGGCCGACAAGCCCCCGCGCGAAGTATCTTATGTTTTTGCGCTGAACTCGATTTATCGTGAATTGCTAAAGTGGCAGAATCGTTTGCCTGACCACGATGAAGTTAAGCAAATGCGACAGGAAATCCGCGATATTTTCCCTTATTTTATGAAAAATGAGTTTCCGCAACCGGAAAATGCTCCTCTGCCTAATTTTGAAATTAAAGATGACTGTATTGAGATAGACACTCAGGATCCGAAAACCGGAGAAATTATCGACCCGCAACTGTTTGAAGTTGACGCTGAAAATAAAAAACGCCTGCTCGACTTATTGGATAACGTGCGCAAGTTTGCCAACTATGCGGCACACAATCAACAGTTTGATACCTTAGACGACCAAAGTATCGCCAAGTTGCGCAAAAATAATCAGACTTCTTTCAGCGTTATGCACAAAATGAGCGCGTTTTTGCAAGAAAAAAGCCAAAATCGCCGTGTTTACGACGTGCGCACGGCAGAAGAAAAAGTGCGGACCATTCGCAACACTCTCCGTAAGCAACTGGAAAACATTACCAGAGTGGAAGCGGTTAACAGCGGTTCGTTCGATGCCAACCGACAAAGATTGGGCAACACGCTGGATTCCTTGGGTATGGAAATGGTTTGGTGTAAAGAGCCGCCATACGAATCGGAGTTTGTCGACAACCTTTATTATATGCAGCAGGATTTAAAAGAATCCATCGCCAACAAAACGCAGTTGGATTCCGGTTTTTATGAAGGTAAACTTCCGGTATTCTTGGACTTGTGCCAAAACTTGCATAAGCACAATCCGCAAGAAACCAAAAATCTGATGCAAAAACTCACCGACTTTTTGAAATCGTCACATTCCACCAAAGAGGCGCTGCTTGATGTGGTTACCGAAGCGCGCAACGTTTCCATGAATTTGCGCAAAATCGACCATGCAAAATCGTGCGCCATGCGCTCGGCGTGGGACGGCTTAATTAAAATGCCGAAAGAAACGGCCCTCTCTTTTGAGATGAAAAAGTTGCTTGATTTGAAAAATTTGGAAGTTACCGGAAAATCTGAAAAAAGCTATTCTGCAGAAGAAATCAGCGCCTATAAGAATGCCGATTTCAATGATGAAGATTATAAGTTGGGCAACAGCCAAATTTGGAACATTTGCAAACAGGTTCCGCAGTTGGCAACTTTTGAAAACAAAATCGCCCATCAACTTAAGCTGATGAAGTTCAATCCGGAAAAAATCAACAATCTGAATTTTGAAGACATCGCTTATCTCATCAACAAATCCGAGGTGGAGCACGCACAGTTTCGTGACGGAGTTCAGCAAGGTGTTACGGTGGCTTCCGACAAGTCGCAGTTTTACAAAAATCTGGTTAAGGACAATGAAAAAGAGTTGCGTAAAACACTTTGCGATTATTACACCAACAAATTTACCATCAACGCCACCGCTCAAAAGATGACGGCGGTGATTACCGATGAAAAAGAAAAAGCCGAAATTGCTAAGCAAGCACAGAACAAAGCCGATAAGGTTATCAATGACTTTAAGCGCGGCGTCGGATGCCCGGATTTTAATGCGCATCACACCATTCCGCTGAGCTGTATTGCTTATTTTGAGCAGGTTACAGGCAAACCGTTTACGGAAATCAACAAGGAAATATTGTTGGTAAACAAAGAAGTTCACGATCTTTTACATATTACCGAAAATGCAATGGATAACAGCGGACAAATGCGTGTCGGACGCAATATTTCGTGTCGTACCAAATACATAAACAAAAACAAGTTGCTCTTAAACGGCAAAAGAGTTGCCGGATATATCGGTCAGGCCGTATTTGGGATTGTGTTGCCGAAAAAAGGCATTATCGCTATGCCGGATATCCGCAGTTTTGTGTTTGATAAAAAGCAGTTGGAGAGCAATATCGAGCAACAAAAGCTATTGCTCGGTTACCGTCAGGCTGTTGACGCCGATGTAGTGGGCAAAGTAAAAGAAGAAGTTTTGCAAAAACTTTCCCAAGCCCCGCTTAAATTGAGTTCAGACAGCGTTAATCTGCAAAAATTGGTACAACAATTAAGAGACTCCAAAAGCACGCCGGATTACTTTAAATTTGCGGCCCAATTTAAGGAATTTAAGGATAAAATCATTAAATTTACCACCGAACACAACTGCCAACTTTCGCCTTTGCAACAGGTGGTAGCCAAAACAGAAACTTCTGTTTTTATGCCGAATTTAACCATTCCGCATGCTTCAATCGAAAAAGTTACGGAATTTTTGCAAAAAGGCATCAAAACTTTTTCCGATACGGCTAAAGAAATAGGCTTTGCACCGCGCACGGCAAACAGAGCAACCGAGGTAGAAATGGGCAAGGCTCGCGATAAGGTCAAAACTGCCAACGGCGGAAAAAGCTCGAACTACGTTCACCCGCACAAGCTGAACAAAGAGTTGCGCGTGGCAAATCTGCCGAAATATCGGCGATAATTTTTCGTTCATCAGATTGCGCTTTGCAAATTTGCTCCCTATATATTTTTTATAAGGAGTGATAACGATATGAATTTAGAGAAATATACTGACAGAAGTCAGGCTTTTTTACAGGAAGCTCAAAAGTTAGCTGTAAGAAAAAGTAATCCTTATCTTGTTCCGGCGCACTTGTTGCAAGTTATGTTGGAAGATGATGAAGGAATGGCGGCGAATCTTATTTCGCAAACCGGAGCCGACATAAACGGCGTACGCGCCGCCGTGGCCGACGAATTGCGCAAGCAACCGGCGGTTGAAGGGCAAAGCGTGCAGTTAAATATGTCGCAGGAATTTATGCGAATGCTCGATTCCGCCGAACAAATGGCACAAAAATCAAAAGACGCGTTTGTCAGCGTGGAGCGCCTGTTGCAAGCGGCGTTAATGACCGGAAAATACGGTGTTGACGCCACGCGCTTAAATCAGGCAATCAATCAGTTGCGACAAGGCAGAACGGCGGATTCCGCTTCGGCCGAAGATAATTTTCAGGCCTTAAAGCGCTATTCGATAGACTATACCGAACGCGCCGCCTCGGGCAAAATGGATCCGATTGTCGGGCGTGATGAAGAAATCCGCCGTACCATTCAGGTTTTGTCCCGCCGAACCAAAAACAACCCTATTCTCATCGGCGAGCCGGGCGTGGGTAAAACAGCCATTGTCGAAGGCTTGGCGCAAAGAATCGTTAACGGCGACGTGCCGGATGCTTTGGCGCATAAACGCTTATTGTCGCTGGATATGGGCGCGTTGATTGCCGGTGCCAAATTCCGCGGCGAATTTGAGGAGCGTCTGAAAGCCGTGTTGCAGGAAGTGCAATCGGCCAACGGACAAGTGATTTTGTTTATTGATGAAATGCACACTGTGGTCGGTGCCGGTGCCGCCGAAGGCTCGATGGATGCCTCCAATTTGCTTAAGCCGGCGTTGGCGCGCGGCGAATTGCATTGCATCGGCGCCACAACCTTGAAAGAATATCAAAAATATATTGAAAAAGATGCGGCGTTTGCTCGACGCTTTCAACCGGTATATGTGGGCGAAACCGACGTTAACGACACCATCTCGATTTTGCGCGGCATAAAAGAAAAGTATGAGTTGCACCACGGCGTACGAATTTCGGATTCTGCCTTGGTTGCCGCCGCCACCATGTCCAATCGCTATATTGCCGACAGATTTTTGCCGGATAAGGCTATCGACTTAATTGACGAAGCCGCCAGCAAATTGAAAATGGCGCTAGATTCCAAACCGGAGGAACTAGATGAAATCGATCGCAGGCTGATTCAGTTGAAAATCGAACGAGAGGCATTGCGCAAAGAAACCGATACATCTTCAAAAGAGCGCTTGCAAAAACTCGAAAAAGATATAGCCGAGTTGGAAAAGCAGTCGGCCGAAAAAACCGAGGCTTGGAATATGCACAAAAGCAGCTTAAATGAGGCCAATAATCTGCGTGAACGCATCGACAATGCCAAAATCATAATGGAACAGGCTTTGCGTCGCGGCGAATATGAAAAAGCCGGAGAACTGCAATATAAGGAAATTCCGGAATTGGAAAATCGCTTGAAGAACATTCAGCAACAATCGCATCTGCAGTCTTCGGTAGAAACCGTAACGCCGGATATGATTGCCTCGGTGGTTTCGAAATGGACGGGAATTCCGGTAGATAAATTGGTGGGCAGTGAGCGCGACAAACTCGTCAATTTGGAAAAGAACCTCGCCAAGCGCGTGGTGGGGCAAGATATGGCCTTAAGCGCCGTATCCAATGCCGTACGTCGTTCTCGTGCCGGACTTAAAGATCCGAATCGTCCGATTGGCTCGTTTTTGTTCTTGGGACCGACCGGTGTCGGTAAAACCGAACTGGCCAAGGCGCTTGCCGAGTTTTTGTTTGATGAAGAAAATGCCTATATTCGCATTGATATGTCCGAATATATGGAAAAGCATTCGGTGGCACGTTTAATCGGCGCTCCTCCGGGATATGTGGGATATGACGAAGGCGGCGTTTTAACCGAAGCCGTGCGTCGCCGCCCGTATCAGGTGATTTTGTTTGATGAGGTGGAAAAAGCGCACCCCGATGTGTTTAACCTGTTGTTGCAGGTGCTTGATGAAGGACATTTGACCGACGGTAAGGGCCGCAAGGTTGATTTTAAGAACACCTTTATCATTTTGACCTCTAACCTGATAACCAACGAAACACAGGAAGTTATGCCGATCTTGCGTCAGTATTTCAAGCCGGAATTCTTAAACCGCTTAGATGAAATTATTGTTTTTAATGAGCTAAATAAAGATGATATTCGCCGGATTTTGGATATTCAAATTGCGCGTTTGCAACAGCGCCTTGATGACCGACATATCACCTTAGAGCTTGATGATAAAGCTAGGGATTGGTTTGCTGAAAACGGTTACAATCCGGAATTTGGTGCACGTCCGTTAAAGCGACTGATTGTGCAGGAATTGGAAAATCCGCTCTCCATGATGTTATTGGACGGAGAAATTACCGACGGCTCTAAAGCCTTGATATCGGTTGATGAAAATAACGAACTGCTGATAAAAAGCGAGCCGAACCGGCTGAGCAACAATTAGCAAAGCCTATTATTTATGCTAAAGCAAAGGCCTTTAATCAGGCCTTTGCTTTTAGTTTTGCAATATTAGAAGTTAAGCGGCGCAACTTAAAATCTTTATGTTCTTCCACCATATCGTGAATGTCATATATGCTTTTCAGCTGTGCCAAGGTAATTTCCACGTCGGCCAATTCATCGGCAATATGTTCGATATCCCCGCGGTCGCGCAACTCTTTGCACAACTCTTTGGTTAACTCGGACATTTCTTCGATGACCATAATTTTTTGTGAAGTTACGCCGAAGAACTCGATTGCTTCACGATAAATCTTGTTTTCTTCTTCTTTTTGCATGATTGTTTAAAGTCCTTGATTTTAAGCAAACGAATCGACTATTCATTCGCCTTTTTGCGAAAGCGCCCTACCTTGCCTTTAGCGTTCCCATTTCGGCTTCGGCACACAGTGGCGCAAAACTTTGAGTATGTCGTAATATTTACGGCTAAACGCAATCACATCCGGTGTTTTGCCATTACCGTCCGGAATCCGCGCATCGGCGTCGTGCTGACACAAAACTTCGACCACATTTTTGTGCTTGTTTAAGGTTGCCCAATGCAGAGCCGTCCACACGGTTTTATCTTGAAAATTAACATCGGCACCGTTGGCAATCAACAATTCGGCAACGTTGCGATGCCCTCTTTTGGCAGCCAAAATCAACGGCGTGTCATCGTCCAAGTTGGTGGCGTTAACATCGGCGCCGTACCACAAAAGATATTCGGCGGCATCGTAATGTCCGTTGATGGCGGCATACATCAAAGCCGACCACTTGCTACGGTCCTCATAATTAACGTCGGCACCGCTCTTAATCAGCGCTTTAACAATGGCCCTGCTGCCGCTTTCCGCGCCATACATCAAAACCGTGCGGCCCGAATCTTTTTGATAAGTTCTGGCCACAGCACCGCGCTCCAAAAGCATATCGACAATTTTAGCATATCCTTTTCCGGCGGCAAGCATCAGCGCTGTCAAATCTTCGCTTGAGGTTCGAACATTAACTTCGGCATTATATGAAAGCAACACTTTAACAATTTCTTCATCACCGGCGTTGACAGCATAAAATAGCGCCGTTTTACCGTCTTTATCCTTAATTTCGATATCGGCTCCGTTTTGCAACATCCATTTCACCAAATATTTATGCCCGCTGGCAGATGCAAACATCAAAGGTGTGGTTCCGGCCTCGTTTTGAGCATTTATGTTTTGATTTTTCGACAGTTCAACCTTAAAGTCAAACCAAGACGGATTGTCGTTCCACCACCGTTGGTTGGTCAAGTTATTGCACCACCCGCTTGAAACATTCAAAAACAACGCCGCCAAGGCAATAATGATGATTTTCATATCCGGACTCCGTTTTGCTTTTATAAATCTATGCTGTGTTATTTTGCCCTGTTTGTTGTCAATAGTCAAGAAACGTTTTTGTTTTATTCTCTCGCAAATATTGACAAGCGGCTAATAAGCCTATTATATTATGATCAAAGCCGAATTTTAGGAGTATTTATGATGATTGTAAAACAGGTACCGGTAGCGGGAATGATTGAGACTAACTCGTATTTTTATATTGATGAAGCCAGTAAACACGGCTTTTTGATTGATGCCGGCGCGGAGGCCGATAAATTGTTGCGTCTGATTGAAGAAAACAACTGGATCATCGAAAAAATTTTAATCACTCACGGGCATTTTGACCATATCGGCGCGGTTGAAGAAATCAGCAAAAGCCTGAATGTTCCCTATTTGGCACATCAAAATTCGGTGCAATATTTGCCCAATCCGGCATTTAATCTTTCGGCTTTTTTCGGCTCCGATATTGTGCTGAACAATGCCGAGTGCTTTGCTGACGATGCCGAAATCAAACTCGAAGCCAATCCGCAAGTTGTGCTCAAGGCCATTCATGCCCCCGGCCACACGCAAGACGCCGTTGCTTATTATGATGCGGCCAACGCTTTGGCCTTTGTCGGCGACACCGTGTTTTTGCACAGCGTCGGGCGTACCGATATTCCGGGCGGCAATTTCGAGCAACTGATGCAAACCATTGAAACCAAAATTTTCACTTTGCCGGACAACACCGTTTTATATTCCGGTCACACACCGCCGACAACCGTTAAAGAAGAAAAAATCTAAAAAATATTTTTTAGCATTGACACGCATTTTAAACTGTAATATTCTAAACGATGTTGGATAAATTGATAGGAACAAAATGTTTAAAACCGTGAGCCGTTTTTCTGATTTGCTCGATTTCGGAAGAAAAATTCCGAACGGTTTTTTGTTGTGCAACATTCTATCTTTGATTACGATTGCTATTCTCCTCATTAGCTGTTGACTCTAAGTGCTTTAATTTTGACTTAAAGCCCGGACACTTAGAGAAAAATTGCTTGGGCTTTAAGGAAAATCGGAAAGCACAATTTTATCAATGAGGAAAAAATGAATAATCAACATAACCAAACATCTGCCCGTAACAACGAGCCGGAAAGTGCCGTGAAGGCTAAAAAAGCATTTGAACAATATTTTGAAGTTATCGGACACCGCGATTTTAAGCAGTTTTATTTTGACTGGCATATCGACGCCATGGTTGAGCCGTTTGCCGAATTAACCGACTACTTTGCGCGCAAATATCCCGAAAATACAGCTCAGCATTTTGATGAATTCGTCAAAGAATACAGCCGCAGCGTAGATAATTACAACATCGACAGCGAGCGCTTTTGCTCCGTTAAAAACGGGATTTATCCCAAAGACCGCGAACTTTCCGAAATTATTGATAAAATTGAAACATTTTCCTTTGAGCTACGTCAATTTGCCTATAGTTTTACCAAAGAAAAAGACTATGTGTCCGAGTTCGGCAACTGGATTTATAAACCGAATTATCCATATGCCCATTTGCACGGATTGGCGATTTCGGTTGATGTGCTGAACCATATCAGCGAAAAATTTCACGCCATCGACAACGAGCATTTGGCCGAAAACACCCGCTATCTTACCGACAGTTTTCTGCGTCATAAAATAGCGCCGCAATATCGCTATACCAACACTTATAACTATGCTTATCGCAAGCAGGCCGTGAAAAATTTTGTGGCTTTGCGCAATCAAATGGCCAAGGAATATAAAACCGGACAATATCAAAATTACGGCGACTTTTTCCAAATAGAAACCCGCAAACGCACCAAATTCGGCGGCTATATTCCCAACGGTTTTGAGCTGGAATTTTATGTGCCGAGCGAATACGGCGATTATGGCAAACTCATCAGCTATTTAAAAGAAAAACACGGCTGGAAAAAGGTGTACACCACCAGCAAAAACCCGGAGGTTTATACCGATAACACAGCGGCCGGAGTGATTGAGCGTGACGAGAGTTTGGCGGCTATGTCGGGATTGGCACCGGTGGAATATGCTTCACGGATTATGCACTCAAAACAAGATGAAGCCGAATGCCTGAAAATTATGGATTCTTTTGAAAAAGGCCATGCCAACGTGCATTGCTCGCTGCATCAACATATTTCGGCGGCCGGCTTCGATTTGGAAACCTACAAGCGTTTGGTTAAGCGCATGATGCAACACGAAGCGACGATTGTGCATAATTTCGCCGCACCGGAGCGCCGCAACAACAACCTTTTATATGCAACATATATCAGCCGCAACTTAAGCTCCAACGGCACTCGCGATTATCCGTTTTTGTGCGTGATGGCGCAAATGTGCAACAATCTTGACGAGTTGCGCGATATGGTCGGCTTTGGGCATAAATACAAAACGCTGAACATAATGCCGTCGCAAACCGTGGAATTTCGCTATATGAATGCCACTTTTGACAAGCACTATGTGGCGGCGTTTCTGCAGTTTAATCGCGACTTTGTCAACAGCGCCGTCAATAACGACGGTACGCATATCAACCGCCCGTTGGCCAACAAATTCAACTGGCTGAAAAATCAAACGCAAGATCATAAAACGGTTTTGGGACGGCTGAGCTACTATTATCAAAAGCCGTATGACCAATTCCGCCCCAACAAAAAGGTTGACGCCCACACCATTTATGAAGAAAACGTATATGCCCGCCATATTGCGGACGCGATGAGTCACACCGGAAAATTCGGTTATTATAACAGTTGGTTTAACAAGAAGGTCAGAGATGCAAGAAGTTAAAGCTTTTGAAATTATAAATCCGCAAGCGCAGAGTCCGCTTATTTTAACTTGCGAACATGCAACGGCAAAAATTCCCTCCGGCTATGACAATTTGGGGCTGGCACCGGAGCTTTTGGATACTCATATTGCTCGCGATAAAGGTTGCGGAGATTTAACCGTCGCGTTGGCCGCAAAGCTGAACTGTACAGCCTTTATTGCCGGATATTCCCGTTTGTTTATCGACTATAACCGGCGCGAAAACGAACCGAGTTTAATTTTGGCCGAAAGCGATAAAATCGCCATTCAAGACAACGTTAATTTATCGCCTGAGGAGCGTCGTTACCGAATCGAAAATTATCACCGACCTTATTATCAAGCGATTTTTGAAAAAATAAAGCAACTCAAAGATGCGGGTGCAACTCCGGTTATATTTTCCGTACACGGCTTTACGCCGCAACTCAAAGGCGGCAGTTTCCGACCGTGGAACGCCGGAATTTTGTATGTTAAAGAAAATCCGTTTGCCTTAAAAATTTTGGCAGAGTTGCAAAAACTTCCCGACTTAAAAATCGATGCCAACGTGCCGTACGACCTGCGGCAATACAACACCGGAGCCGCGGCAATTTGCGGTGAAGATATCGGATTGGGAAATGCCGTAATCGAAATCCGCGACACCGAATTTGATGATATAAAAGCCGGAGCCGCAAAATGGGCAGAAATTTTGTGCCCGATTTTAAGCGGCTTTGCCGATTTGAATTTCCGGAAATAAAACTTCGGCAACCTGAGTGGAATGTTTGTCGGTGCGGCTGACGATAAATTCGTATTTGCCGGTTGTAGACAGGGCGTTTTCTATTTCCGGATGGCGACGCAGATAATCGGCAAGTTTTGCCCCCATCAGCTCGTCTTGCGAAATAATCGACACGTTTGGCAGTTCGCGGCGGAAATATTCTTTGACTAGGGGATAATGCGTACACCCCAAAATCAAGCTCTGGCAATTGCGAAATTGCTCGCTGTAACGATGTGCAATATCGGCCGCTGCGGCAAAATCATTGCTTTCAATTGCCGGCACCAACTCCGGTGCGGCAATTTCCGTAACCTTGCAGGCAGCATTGAGTTTAAGCAACTCGGTGGTATATATCTTTGATCGAACCGTGGCATTGGTGGCAATCACGCCGATTTGCGTTTTGTTTTCCAAAATTGCGGTTTCCACCGTGGGAATAACCACGCCCAACACTTTAATATCCGGAGCATAAGAGGGAATAAAGCGTTGTTGAATATAGCGCAAAGTAATGGCGGTTGCGGTGTTGCAGGCAATAATAATCAGCTTGCAATCGCGGGCAATCATATATTTCATCGCTTGCAGAGTATAGTTCAAAATGGTGCCGGAAGTTTTATCGCCGTACGGCAAATGCGCCGAATCGCCATAATACAAATAATCGTATTGCGGCAACGCCTCAATGAGGGCCTTGGTAATCACCAAGCCGCCTAAACCGGAATCAAAAACCCCTATTTTCATATTCCACCGTCCGCACCATATTCAATGCGTTCGGTATAGCCTTTTATATCCGCCGTGTCCAGACAAATATTGCGTTATTCGACCTTTAAAGCTTGCCGTTTATCAGCGTGTTCAGCAATTGTACGCCGAAACCGCTGGCGCCTTTCGGATAAAGCACATTGTTCCCTTCGCTCAAATCCATGCCGGCAATATCGATGTGGGCCCAAATTGTGCCTTTTTCTATAAAGCGTTTCAAAAAGCAAGCAGCCGTGGCTGAGCCGGCAATGCGCGGACCGCAGTTTTTCATATCGGCAATGTTAGAGTCAATAAGCTTATCAAATTCGGCATCCATCGGAATATTCCATACTCGCTCGCCGCTCAATTCACCGGCGGCACGCAAATTTTTAATCAGTGCAGCGTCATCAGAGAAGATTCCGGCAAATGTATGCCCTAACGCAATCAGAATCGCGCCGGTCAAAGTTGCCATATCCAACACATATTTCGGCTTATAAGTTTTTTGAATATAGGTCAGACAATCGGCCAATACCAAACGGCCCTCGGCGTCGGTATTGATGATTTCCACGGTTTGACCGGACATGGATTTTACCACGTCACCCGGCCGATACGCCGTTCCGGACGGCATATTTTCAACCAAGCCGACAACCGCAACAACATTCTTTTGAGCTTTTTGCAAAGCCAGAGATTTCATTGTGGCCGCCATTGCCGCCGCACCGGCCATATCTTGTTTCATATCGCCCATATTGGCCGCCGGTTTAATGGAGATACCGCCGCTGTCAAAAGTTACGCCTTTGCCGACCAAACCGATGTTGAAACCTTCTTGCTTCGGGTTACCTTGCCATTTGATTACGGCAACGCGCGGGCGGTTGACGGAGCCTTGTGCCACCGCCAAAGCCAAGTTAAAGCCCTTGTCTTTCATTTCGGCTTCTTCCAAAATTTCTACTTGCAATCCGAGATATTCCAAGCGTTTAATATCCGCCGCCAAAATTTCCGGCGTTAGCTCGTTAGCCGGTTCGTTAATCAAATCGCGGGCATAGCGCACGGCATTGGCCAAACCGGCAGTCGGCTTGTAGCCGTCCATATTTTTCAAGCCGGTGTTGGTATAGCTGATTTTTTCCAAGGCCGGATAAAACGAATCGGGCTTTTTGGTGAAATACTTATTAAAAGCATACGATGCCAAATCAAGTCCGAAAGAAAAGTCGTAAATATTTTGCGGCTTAGCGCCCGGCAAAGCAATTTTCACGTTGCGACATTTTTTTATTTTTTGCCATACTCCGCCGCCGATTTTTTGCCATTCGCGCGGTGTTTTCGGCGCGGCAATTCCGGCAAATACCGAATATTCACCGAGATTAAATTCTTTGATTTTATCTTCTTTGGAAAGCTTTTTAATTGCCCCGCTCAGGCTTTTTTCGCCGGCTCCCAGCAATTTTACGATATCGGAATTTTTGGCCGCCACGATAACTTTATCTCCTTTGGCGCCGATGTTGCGTCCGATTGCGAATTCAACCATAATATATCTCCTTTTCACATAATATTTTGCTATTGTTATAATCTGCTAATTTTATTAAAAAAGAGTAGACTTTAAGATATTTTTTTGCTATTCTCTGGACAAAACAAATTTTCATGATTCGGATAACAAAAAATGAGTCGCAAAAAATCGTCATACGCAGCAAAACACTCCGAGGTTATCGCGGATAATTCCGTGATGTCCAACGAGTTTGTACGCAACAATCCTGATTTATGGGAAGTTTTGCGCAATCCGGCGGAATTTGAAAACAACTTTCTGAAACTTTCATATTCGCGCCAAATTGCCATGGTCGATTTTTTCAAAGACGTTATGTATGAAAACATTGTTATTTCTCCGGCCAAAATCAAAAAAATGTTTATGAATTTGACCTATGACAATTTGGAAACAATCCATATGATGACCGGCTCTTTTTATGAAGAAGGCAATGTGTATTTTCCGATTTCCGAAGACGAAAAAAAGTTGGTCCGAATGGAATGTTACGGCACCATTGACGCCCGACGTGAACACGAATTGAGCCCGTGCTACAAATTTTTCTGCAAAAAAGAAAACCGCGGCAAATACAAACTTAAAGACTATGCGTTGGAAACATCGCCGATGTGGCGTGTTTTTAAGCAGTTCGAAAGTTTCCGCCGTGTAGAATCGAGTGTGCGCCGCCATTTGTATCAACAGGGCATCAACCCTGATGCGTTGCGGGTAATGTCGGTTAACGACTTCTGCGATGTTATACATCAAATTTATGCCGAATCTCCGAGTGCCATGAAGGCGCACTTTTTGGAGACCGGTTACAAAAATCGTTTTGTGATGAATTTTATGCGTGCGTGCGGCAAAGACTTGGCTAATCACCTTTTAAAGCGCGGCATTGACGAGCGCAAAGTTGCTTCGTTGTGTCGGATGATGCGCAAATACGGCAGATGCGAAGTTGACAGTTTGGTGGTTACCGAAACGCATTACACCCAAAGAATTTTAGACGATTTGGAGGCCAGACGCTATGACGTTTCAGCCCTTAAGGTCGGCGACCCGATTACGGAAGAAATGACGGAAAGACTTTTCAATAACGACCAAGAACATTTGCTTTTGGCGCGTGACGAAAACGGACGTCCGCTCAGCAAAGACGATTTGCCGCGCTATGAAGTGCACCACAAAAACGCCGTAAAGTTTGCCAACGACGGCGACTATTTGGCCAAGGTGAATTATAACAGCAACCTGATGTTGGTGGAGCGTGAAATGCACCGCGCTTATTATCACGGCTTTGACAATATCGTGCAGGTGGCAAAAAATAACGAGCGCTATTTTTCAAGAGTTAACACTCCGGCGCCGAATATGTGTTTGATTGACGGCTTTAACGACGAAACCGATATTTTCTTCTATGATTTGGAAGCCAATTCCGCAGCACAAAAAAGAATGCAAGAAGATAAAAAGTATGTGGTGAACTATTACGAAAGACAAATCGAGCGCTTAAATCATATTCCGGAAATTGCCACTCGTTATCAGATTGAATATTCCAAAAACGATTTGAGTAACGAACACAAAAATCTGCAAAAATTGTTGCAGGTAAAAATCAGCGTTCCGGCCGAAGACATCAAAACCATAGAAGAATGGTTCGCGCCGCAGAAAACTTCGATAAAAGTGCGGGCAACTCAAAATAACATTGTGCCATCTCGCGAAAAAGGCGGTAACGAATTATGAGTGATTTTATAAACGAAATTAAAAAGCAAAAAATTTATCACGGCGAAAAATTAGAGGCCGAGGCTTTGATTATTGCCCAAAAAGTTTTGCATAATATGGGATTGGATTTTATTCCGCAATCGTATATCGATTTTTTGAAACACTATAACGGCTTAAAGTTTGACGGCTCTTATTTATTTGGCGCCACGGTGGACGACGACTTGGATATTATCGACCAAAACGAGCAAATGAAAAAACCGGAGCAAACCATTCTGCTCGGTTATAACGATTTTGATTTGCTTTGTTACAATTACAACTTAAAACGCTATCAGGTGGTTGACCGGCAAGATTTTCAGGTGCTGGATACTTATAATGAAGACGAGCGGGATTACGCTTTGAGCAAGATTTTGAATTTTTAAACCATGAATAACATTTTTGAAAATAATCCGGATAATATTTTGAAAGCCGCCGCGGTAATAAAAAACGGCGGGTTGGTGGCTTTTCCGACCGAAACGGTGTACGGCTTGGGAGCAAACGTTTATAACGCGCAGGCCGTGGCCTCTATTTTTGCCGCCAAGCAACGGCCGCATTTTGACCCCTTGATTTCACATATTGCCGAAGTCGATTTCTTAAAAGAATACGCCGCAACCGATGAAAGAGTTTTTGCTTTGGCCAAGCGTTTTTGGCCTGGACCGCTGACGTTTGTGTTGAAGCGCATTGACGAAAATCCGAGCATAGATTTGGCTTGTTCCGGATTGCGCACGCTGACCGTCAGAATGCCGCGGCACCCGATTGCCTTGGAGCTTATTCGCCAAAGCGGTGTGCCGATTGTGGCTCCCTCAGCCAACAAATATCAATCCATAAGTCCGACCACGGCGCAACACGTTGCCGACGGATTGGGTGATAAAGTTGATATGATATTGGACGGTGGTGCTTGCAAAGTCGGTGTTGAATCAACCATCATCGATTTGACCGGCAAACGGATTGTAATGTTGCGCGCCGGCGGCACGGCAAAAGAAGAGTTGGAAGATTTCTTGGGCGAAAAAATATTGCTTTCCGAAGGCAATCCGACTTTGCCGACGGCTCCGGGGCAACTGTTACGTCACTATGCTCCGCGCAACGTTTTACGCATCAATGTCACCGCGCCGGAAAAGGACGAATATTTCATCGGATTTGGCAAGATTGACGGGCATCTCAATCTCAGCCCGCGCGGAGATTTGCAAGAAGCGGCCGGAAATTTGTTTGCCTATCTGCGTTTGGCGGATTCCAAGGCTCCGCGCGGCAAAATCGCCGTGGCGCCGATACCGCTCGACGGCTTGGGACTGGCTATCAACGATCGTCTCAAGCGCGCTTCTTATAAATAAATTTTGCCGCAAAAATATAGCGTTGACACAACCTCGATTTTGAGGTATACTAAGGCTGTTGCTAACAGTTTACGGAGGCCTGTATGACGTTATCCGAAGATTCCCTGAAACAACTTATGCATCAATCTCACAACGTTGCATTTAAAGTCATTACCGGTTTAACTATTGCTTCCGCACTTGCCGCGCCGACGCCGACTATGGCAAAGGAAAACGCGCAAACACCTCAAGATAATATTGTTTCCATCGACCAGCATCAGGATATGGGCTTGGAACGCCCGCACCAGATTTTGACCACCGGAGCGAATTTTTCCAACAAAGCCAAACATTTGTATGATTGGCGGGATTTTGAGCAAAAATATCATCTTGACGCGAAAGACTTTGCGCCGGGTGCCAAAGTAAGCCCCGAAAAGGCCGCTTTGTTGCAATCCATAATAGAATATGAAGCAACGCGCGCCAACGCCGTTGACGAAACGTTGTTTTATAATGATTTGGTCGGCAAACTTTCGCCGTCTGTCGATATTGACGCGCGGGTGCAAGAGGCTAAAGACAATCATAAGAATTTCAATTTTTCCGACATTTATCAGAAGAATTCGGATAATTTGAAAAACGATAAATATGCTCGCAAACAAGCCGAAGATTTTTGCAAAAAATTCATAAATTCCAACACCAAAAATTTGGAAATCACCAATGCCGTAGATTGTAAGGTTATGGACAATATTGAGCATACTCCGAGCAGAACCTTATCTTCGGTATTCTTTATGAATTACCTGCACAGCGCAAAAACTTTGGGCTAAAATTTTATTATATCTTCAACCAACAAAAAAACGATCCGACACCACAGATGTCGAATCGTTTTTTTGGCATTTAATTTTTTATGCCGTTCAAAGACGAAAAATGCAAACTAAACACCGGATAAACCTCCTTTGGGGTTGTCGTGCATTCTTTGCCGATGGTAATTCCGTCTTGTTGCAGGGTGAAATACAACGCAACATTATTTTCTGCTTCGTCCGCTTTCAGACTTTTCTCAATTGCCGTAGAAAGCCAAAATCCGTTCGTTTGCACCTGAGCCGCATTCAGCGCCGTCATAATTTGCATACTGTTCGGACGCAACTTCAGCACCTCTTCTTCGGTCATTAAAAATGCCGCACCTTCGCGCACAAAAGCATCGGAATATCCCAAACAAAAACGCACGGCTTCTACCTCAGCACCGGCATCATCGGCCATTTGAGACATCATATGTGTTGCATTCAAACCACAGCTCAACCATTGGGTATCAAAGCAGTAACCCTGACTTGAAAAAGGCAATGTTTTGCCATTCAAGCTCATCATCAAAAGTTCATCTTTCTGCCGGTCAACATTCAAAATGACCGCCGTACATTCTTTATAATTGAACATACGCCCTATTTTGCCGTTTTTGTGCAAGTACATACCGGCGGCAACATCACCTTTTGCGGCAACGTATTCTCTTTGCTGGCGCAGTTCTCTGAGGCTGTTCTCAAGTTCTTTTAAGTCAATCAAACCATGATCTGCCCATTCTGTGACAATTTCCTGATAGGAAAGTCCCTCTTTTGCGATTAACGCTGTAATTTCCGTTCTATTCATAATAGTGCTAATAATACAGATTCTACATAATTGAAATTTTTTAAAATCTACCTTTTTATGGTCCTATTGTCAATAAAAAAATACCGCTATCCGGCCTGGAAAGCGGCATTATTCTTGCTTCTGGCTTCTCTTTAAATTGCAACCCGGCGATAACGCAAAATGCAGTTAAACAGCGCCAAATAACACACCAACTCGCAACACTCTTCCATGATTTCGTTATCAATATCGGCAAACTCGGCCACCGTACCGCCCACCATCATCAAGCCCAACACCAGCAAATCCCAAATGTAAATCGGTGCGTTTAGCACAAATTTTATAATCGGTTGCCAGAGCTTGTTGCGAATAAAATAATATATCATGTATGCCACCCACAGCCAGCGCAACCCTTTTATCGCATAGCCGTATTTAAAAGCTTCCCAACGGCACATTTCATCCGGATCCAAATAGGCGGCGCAGTAGTATCCGCGGAACATATTGGTTTCACGCATAATCATTAACACCACTACCATTGCCGCAAACACAAAGAGCGAGCGATTTTGTTTGGCACGCAACGCCGCAACAATCGCGGCCGCCAAAACAATCAGCTGAATATTCTCCACCCAACCGTCTTCCACAAAAAGTTGCGGCGCAGCAAATTGCATTGTCGGATAAATCAGCAAAATCAAAATAAATTCAAGCAAAGTTAAAGCATTGGGACGCCAATTGATGCGTTGCCATAAATTAACGAAAAAATTCCGCACATTATTCATTTTATTTCTCCTGTTTTTTGTTTTATTTGAATTTTTGCACAAATAACAGATTTTTTTTATCGGTGTGCATAATTTGTGTAAAAATTTTGTTCGTTGTTTGACTTTTGCGAGATTATTTTTTTATAATTTTTTCCATAACGAGGCTAAAACTTATGGAAAAACCGACTAAATTAATTATTTGGGATTTTGACGGCGTAATTGCCGACAGCGAGCATTTGTGGGTACAAAATTGGCTCAATGCTCTGAGTTTGTTCAAAAACATCAAATTATCCGCAAGCGAAGAAGAATATTACATTCGCGGCAAGGCCGACAAAACCAAAGTAGAGCTTTTGCAACGCGATTTTCCGCATTTGCAATTTGAAGAAGATTTTTGGAATTATCTGAAAGAAAACGAAATTCGTTTGATTGCCTCGCAACTGACACTCACTCCGGATATTGAGCGCATCTTTGCCGATACTCGCTTTGCGCATTGCATCGCTACCGGTGCCACCGAGGCCAAAAATCTTCGCAAGATAGAAAAGTTGCAATTGCAAAAATATTTCGGCCCGCATAATATGTTTACCGCCTATGATGTAAAATACGGCAAGCCCGAACCGGACTTGTTTTTATACGCCGCCGCCCAAATGGGATATGAGCCGAAAGATTGCATTGTTATTGAAGATTCGCTGGTGGGCATAACCGCCGGCGTTCGCGCCCAAATTCCGGTTATTGCCTATATCGGTGCAACCGGCAACAACAACGACGAATACGCCGAAAAATGCCGCAAAGCCGGTGCCCGAAACGTTGTCAGCACCATGACGGAAGTTTATGACTTGTTACATCAATTTATTTAAAGAAAGGAAAAACATGAATAAAATATTCTATTCTTTGGCCGTTTTCTTCGGCTTAACTGCCTTTAACGCCGCCGAAGCCACAGAAATAAAAGGCCTGCCGCAACCGGATTTGCAACAATCTTCTCCGGCGCTTATGGAACTTTTGAATAACCGCCAATCCGTCCGCGCTTATGATAAGGATAAAGCCATCGACGACCAAACTTTGAGCGAAATTTTGTGGGTTGCCAACGGAATGAACAAGCGCGGCACTCGGACCATTGCCACGGCGCGCAACGAACAAAATCTGAAAGTTTATGTTTTGTATGAAGACGGTATCTGGTTTTATAACGCCGCCGACAATCAGCTGGAAAAAATTTCAGCGGAAAATGCCATCGGATTTACGGCCGAACAGCAAAAATTTGTTTTAGACGCACCGTTGCATCTGATTTATACCAGCTCTGACGGACATTGGGGGCACGACCACGCCGGCTCGGCATATCAAAACGTTTATCTGTATGCAACAGCCAAAGGTTTGGCCACGGTTATCCGCGGGTTGATTAACACTCAGGAATTGCATCGCGCGCTTAATCTGTCCGACGACGAGTTTGTGATTGTACACCAACCTATCGGCTATCCGAAATAATACTCCGGTATTATTGAAAGTTGCAACTTTTCGGCATACCTATCAAAGCATGAAGTACAGTATGAAAGAAAAGTTGGAAATTGCCGAAAGCGTGGTAACAATTATCATGTTCTTTATGGCGGTGTGGGGAAGCGTTATTGCTTATGAAGAAAAATTTTGGAGCAAACTGAATCACGTTGTCAGCCATTATCACACCCAAATCAGCCTCAAAGAACAGCAACAGGCTTTAAATACCAAAGCACCGAAAAGAGAATAAATTTCGGTGCTTTGTTTAATTGTTTTATTTAAGTTGTATCTCTAATAAGCGCACAAAAGCAAATCGTTGAAAACTTTGGCTTTTATGCGTGCACGCATCGCTTCGTCGGAAGAATCATTGCGGCAATAGCGATATTTGCAATACCCGTTGGAATATCTCATTTCACCGAGCATTGTGCCGTAAATATCATATTGCTTGACCTCGCCGTCGATTTTGCCTTTGTTGTAATTGAGGGTATAATTGACGCGACCGTTTTCAAAATAAACCGTTTCTTTGCCGTTTTTCAAGCCCTTGGAATAATGGGTAACTTGCCACAGCTTGCCGTCTGAGCTATATACCGAAGTTTCACCGTGCAAACGTCCGTTGCGATAATGTTCATAAGCCACGCTGTCTTCATAATTTTGCACAATGCGTCCGGTTAAGGCTTTACCTTTATAATCGGTACAATACTTCATATCGTTTCGATAATAGCAACTATACGAATTCGGGGTATAAATATGCGGATTTGCCTCATAAATCAACGCCCCGTTTCCGTTGGCCACGCGGGTTACCGGCGAAACCACATAATAGTTGTTAACTTCCGTCTTTTTGGTATGCCTATGATGCTCCGGCTCATGCGGCGGACGATGATGTTTATCAAACTCGGAATGTTTATGTTGTTCTTCCTTGGCCTTGTCATGAGGCGACTTCACCGGCTCCGGCTTATCCTTTTTTACCTCATCGGTTTTCGGTGGAATAAAACCGGTATGAGGTTGCGTGCGCACAACACGCCCCGGAATAAGCTTCATTTCCGTCTTTGGCTCGGCCTTTTCTTTCGGCTTATCAACCTTTGGCTGTTGCGAAACCTTCTTTGGCTCGGCTTTCGGCTGATTTACCGGTGCCGGCTGCGAAACCTTTTTCGGAGCCTCTTTGGCAATTGGCATCGGCTTATTTTCGGTGGCTTCGAGCTGCTGTTGCTGTTGCATTTGCAACATATTCTGTCTTGATTCCTGCAGGCGTTTGGCATGCTCCTGAATTCCCGATTTTGCGTTTGTTTGCAGCGGATAACCGCACAAAAGCAATACCGCCAAAGCAATTCCCCATCTAGGCATTTTTTCCTCCTTTGCTGTTTTTCTGTTCATATAGTACGCGACATAGCGCAAAATGCAAGCAAATTGACTTATTTATCCCTTTTTTGCCGCTGCGGTATTTTTTTTATGATTGCAACTTTCAAACAATCGGCTATAATCAGCCCAGAAGCAAATTACGGAAGGTGGCAGAATGTTCGGAAACTTATTCAATTTCATGCCGAAGCCGTTTGATGAAGGGTATTTACCCGAAGTTGACGGACATCGTGTTTATTACTATCAATACGGCAATCCGGTCGGAGTTCCGGTGTTATCTTTTCACGGCGGTCCGGGCGGCTCGTCGCGGCCGAAATATGCCAAACTGTTTGATTTGAAAAAATATCGTTTTATTCAGTTTGACCAACGCGGTTGCGGACTTTCGCTGGCCAAAGATTTGCTTTATCGCAATGATACTTCTTATTTGTTGCAAGATGCCATGCATTTGTTGGCGCATCTGCACATAGACACACCGGTTATTGCTCACGGAGTTTCGTGGGGTTCAACCATGGCTCTGCTGTTTGCCGAAACTTATCCCCAAGCCGTTAAGCAAATTGTGGTATCTTCCGTGTTTTTGGCGCGCTCCGAAGATTATATGTGGGTAAACGCCGACAGCGAGCGCTTTTATCCGGATTTGTGGGCGCAAATGCGTGAGGTGTATAAAAGCAAGGATATTTTCAAGGTGCACAAGCGTCTTTTGTTTTCCGACAACGAGGCCGACAACCTTATTGCCATGAGCTATTGGCGCAGTTACGAACATCAAATCGGGTTGTTGGAACCGAAATTTGAAAAGAAGACCGAAATTTCGGAAGATTTGTTGAACAGCGCCCGTATCTCTTTTCATTATGACGAGCACCACTTTTTTATGAATGATAACCAAATTTTGCGCAACATTGCTAAAATTGCGCATATTCCAACGCTTATCGCGCATAATCGCATGGATTTTTGCTGTGTGCCGAAACAGGCTTGGGATTTGCATCAGGCCTTGCCGAAATCGCAGTTGCAAATTTGCGGCGGATACGGGCATTCCACCCCGGCTTTGTTGAAGGCGGTCAAAAAAATGATTCGCCAAAACGAAAAATAAATCCGAATTTGATAAGCAAACAATTCAGTTGCTTTGAAAGCTAAAGGGGACGCGGACAAGATGCCGCATCCCCTTTTGTAATTCAGGTTTCAGACAAGTTTGGATAAAACGTCCGAAAGCACATCGCCGGAGGCCAAACTGACGTCGTTCTTGATATGCTTGGCATACCAGGCAAGCGTACGCATAACACCGTCCACGCGAGATTCCAGCAGATTGCCGTTCCACTCCCACTTTATGGTGCTGTTGTCGGACAGGATAATGCTCAGTTGCATTTCCTCAACCTGTTCTTCCTGTTCCGCCACCCGCTTGGAGGTCACGCGGACAAATCCCAGCGTTACGGAACAACCCTTCTGGCAATACTTGTCGGTGTATTCGCCCAACATCTCGTTAACCGATTGAGCCCACAGCAGCCAAAACGCCCTGTTCTGATCCTCATCAACATTGTGCATCAAGCCGACGTAAATACGATTGACTTTGCACTGCGAAGCCTTGACTTGCGCCTTGAGGTTCTTCAGCATCAAGGTCTTAATCACAGAGAAGTCCGGAACAATTACCAAGGGCGTGGGCATCAGTTTAACGCTGCGAGACAGACTATGCAGCATTTCTTCATCCTTTCTGCTCAACGGACCTTGCATAATGGCCGGAAAACCGTTCTGACGATAAAATTTCGCCCGCTCAAACATTTGTTGCGAATCCCCGAAGTCAAGCAACAGCGTGGGCGTCAGATTGCGCGTCAACACCTGTTCCAAATTCTGAAACTCTGCCTTGGCAACATCTGCACGCTCATAACCAGCATCTACCGTAAAGATGATTTTGTAATCATTCGGCTTTGCTTGCAACGCGGCGGCAACACTTTTCCCTAAAGGGCTTAAAGCCCCGACAATACCGATATAATACATAGATCAAATGATTTGTGAAACACTAAAATAATAAACTCTCTTGGGCTCGGTTTATCATATTTCTGTCTTTGTGTCAATAAGCTAATTGTTAAGATTTCAGCGGTTGTTCTTGGCGGCAAATTTGGCCAAACGCAAAATGGCATAGCCCGCACATTCTTCCGCCGGCATATTGGTAGTTTTGCAATCTCGCTCGCATTCATACAGCATTTTCAAGGCGCTGAGCAGTTGTTCTTTGTTCCACGATTTTACCTGCTTATAAAAATCGTCTTTGCGATAAAACATCAAATTAAAGTCGCGAGCTATTTCATCAAACTTTTTGCCGGCATCAAGCAAAACCATACACTCAAGCAGGCGACCGAAATGGTATTCCATCTGGCGCACCAGCGTTGCCGCCTCCTCGCCTTCTTTTAAAAGCCGATTATACATCTTGTCGGCTTTCATAATTTTGCCGCCGGCAACATAATAACACAAGTCGTCGATGTTGGCGCCGGCCACATCGCTGACGGCATTTTGCACATCGGCGATTTCCACAATTTTCCGCTCGCCCATATACATTTCCAACTTGTCGATTTCGCTCTGATTTAAGCGCTTATCCGGCGACAAACGCGCACATAAAACCTGCAGAGTGGCGTTATCAATCTTTAGTCCTTTGGCCTGAAGCATAGCCGCCGCGTCGGCCGGAATATCGGTCTCGCGATCTTCATAGCACCCGACCAGCAAAATATCGGAACGCTCTTTGCCCCAAACCAACAACGCCGAAGTTTTTTTGAAAGTCGTCGAAGTCAGAATCAATAAATTTTCCGAGGCGGTTTCCGGCAACATTTTTTTCAAAAGCGGGGTCAAATTATTGTCGGCGTTTTGCACCACAATCACTCTCCGGCCACCCATCAGCGATTGCGAATGAAACTCAGCATAAACTTCTCCACCGTCTTTGGATATATCTTCCATTTGCAAGGTGCAATAATGAAAAGCATCATCGGTTGAGCCGCAAACCGCTTCAACACACTTTTTGCACAACATTGAGATTTCACCCTCGTTATTGCCGTATAACACAATGCACTTCACGGCCGGATCCGGACTTTTGCAAAAACTTTCCAGCTGTGCCGGTTTAAAATTCATCCGGATTACCTACCTTTGTGTTGACGGAATGGAAGTAAGCACCAATTCTTAAAGAAATATCGTTGGCGATAATTTTGGCTCCGTCTTTGATGACCTTCTTCTTATCCATGGTGGTGGAATACGGATTGTCAAGCAAGTCGTAGCTGAGGACGGTTGAGCTGCTGCCTTTAACCAATCCGCCTTTTTTCTTGCTCCACAGTTCGTATTCAACCGTATAGGTAACCTTTTCGCGCGTGGCGGTAATATCGTTACGCAAAGCTTGCTGTACCGTACGCTTGCGCGGAGCGGATATCTTCAGAAAATATTTGGCGTTTTTCGGAGTTCCGTTCGTATTAAAGATATCAATCAGCTCGTTTCGGATAAGCTGCCCCATACGTCCGCCGCCGGCAGTTACCTTAATTTGCGCCATTTCCCGAACAATATCGGTATCATACTCATTGTTATAATACCACAAATCATCACCGGCGGTCTTTTCAACATACAGCGGCTCGAAACCGCAAGCAGCGACACTTCCGACCAAAACGGCAAAAACAAATATTTTCCGCAACTCTAACACTTTTTACATTCCCACTACAATGTTAACGATTTTATTCGGCACCACAATCACTTTTTTGATTGTTTTACCCTCAAGCTGACGCACCACGTTGTCCAGCTTCAAAGCCTCGGCCTCGGCCACATCGTTGCCGGCATCTTTGGCAATGGTGATAGTGCCGCGCATTTTGCCGTTCATCTGCACGCCGAGTGTTACCACGTTGTTTTCAGCCAACTTGGCGTCGCCTTCCGGCCAGCTTTCTTGCACGATAAACGTTTGATGTCCCAAACGCGCCCACATTTCTTCCGCCAAATGCGGAGTAAACGGCGCCAACATTTTCAACAGCGCTTCATACATCGTGGCCGGAATTTTATCTTTGTTGCCCAAATAATTGACGTAGGTCATCATGGCCGAAACCGCGGTGTTGAACTTCATTTGGTCAATACGCTCGGTAACGTCCAAAATACATCTGTGCATCGTGCGCAAATCCTCGCTGCTCAGCGGCGCATCTTTGTCGGCATAAACTTTGGTAAACAAGCTGTAAACGCGGCTCACAAAGCGGTATACGCCGTTCAAACTTTCCTCGGACCACATGGCAACTTGGTCAAACGGACCGATGAACATTTCATACAAACGGAAAGTATCCGCACCGTAATTTTCGACAATTTCATCCGGATTTACGACATTGCCGCGCGATTTACTCATTTTCTCGCCGTCGGCCGCCAAAATCATACCGTGCGAAGTGCGCTTCTGATACGGCTCCGGCATCGGCACATAGCCGCAATCATACAGGAATTTATGCCAAAAACGCGAATACAACAAGTGTAAGGTGGTATGCTCCATTCCGCCGTTGTACCAATCAACATTCATCCAATATTCAAGCGCTTCTTTAGAGGCGAATTCCTTGTCGTTGTGCGGATCGCAATAACGTAGGAAATACCACGAAGAACCGGCCCAGTTTGGCATAACGTCGGTTTCGCGACGCGCATGACCGCCGCACTTCGGACAGGTGGTATTTACCCACTCGGTAGCGTTGGCCAGTGGCGAATCTCCGTTGTCATTCGGGCGATAATCCGGCACATCCGGTAACGTCAGCGGTAACTGGTCTTCCGGAATCGGCTGCCAACCGCAATGTTCGCAATAAACCATCGGAATCGGCTCGCCCCAATAACGTTGACGCGAGAATACCCAGTCGCGCAGTTTGAAATTGACTTTGGCGTGTCCGAAACCGTGGTCCTCGGCATATTTAATCGCCGCCGCCATGGCATCGGCTTTATCCATGCCGTCCATAAATCCGGAATTGATGTGCGTTCCGTCTTCTTCCCACGCTTCTTTCGAAATATCACCTCCGGCCAAAACCTGAATAATAGGCAAATTAAACACTTTGGCAAAATCATAGTCGCGTTGGTCGTGCGCCGGAACCGCCATAATGGCGCCGGTACCGTATCCGGTTAAAACATAATCCGAAATAAACACCGGAATCAGCGTGCCCGTGTATGGGTTGCGCGCCTTAATTCCTTTTAACTCGACACCGGTCTTAGTGGTATCGGCCGTACGTTGCAATTCGGATTTTTTGGCGGTTTCGTTAACATAATTCAGCACTTCGTCCGGATTTTCAAATTTATCCGCCAGCTCTTTCACAAACTGATGTTCCGGAGCCATAACGCAATAGGTCACGCCGAAAGTGGTATCCGGACGTGTGGTGTAAACCACCATTTTTTTGCCCAAGTCGTTACCGTTGTTATCGGTCAGCTCAAACTCCAATTCCGCACCTTCGGAACGCCCTATCCAGTTGACTTGCGTTGATTTTACGCGGTCGATGAAATCCACCGTTTCAATATCGTTAATCAAGCGGTCGGCATATTTGGTAATGGCCAGCATCCATTGTTCTTTATCGCGGCGCACCACTTCCGCACCGCAACGCTCGCAATGGCCGTTAACCACCTCTTCGTTAGCCAATCCAACTTTGCAAGACGGGCACCAGTTAATCGCCATCTTGTCTTTATAGGCCAAACCGTGTTTCCAAAATTGAATAAACATCCATTGCGTCCACTTGTAATATTCCGGATCACAGGTGTTGAAACATCTGTCCCAATCAAAACTGAAGCCGATTGACTTAAGCTGACGCGTAAAGTTGGCAATATTTTCCTTGGTGGATACCGCCGGATGTACGCCGGTTTTGATGGCATAATTTTCCGCCGGCAAACCGAACGCATCAAAACCCATCGGATACAAAACATTAAAGCCCTGCATTTTCTTTTTGCGCGCAATCACATCAAGCGCCGTGTATGAACGCGGGTGTCCGACATGCAAGCCGGCTCCCGACGGATACGGAAATTCGACCAAAGCGTAAAACTTCGGTTTGGCGTGGTCAATTTCTACTTTGTAGACCTTTTCGTCGTCCCATATCTGTTGCCATTTTTTCTCGATGGTTCTGAAATTGTAGCGTTCTTCGTTTTGCCAGCTTTGACGCCACTCTTCAAAGCTGTTTTTACCGTTATATCTGGCATTTACCGACATTGATTTTCCCTCTGTTTCATAATTTTATAAACAATTGTGGCAAGGCTAGCACAATTTTTCGTAAATTTCAACGTCTTTAAGCATTATGCACAAATTTACGGCATTACCTTAACCAAAAAATAACTCTTTTGTGATAGCATCAAACATCGGAGGGGTTTATGGACGACAAGGCTTTTCTACAATACGCATTAAAGCAATCTTTTGCACAGCCGACGATTAACTCGGCAGACGGTGTGTTGTGGGATAAAGCGGCTTCTTCCGACGACGAATATTTGTTTTTCGACACCCGTCGCACCGATTTGTTGCCGTTTGTATTGCCGTTGGAAAATTTGCAAAAATATCATCACGCCATAGCTCACGACATTCGCAATTGCCCTGATTTATACCGTGAATACGATATGTATAAGCACGATTTGAGCGAAAACATTACCATTCCGGAAAACATACCGGAAATTGCGGCGGCGCGCCAGCAATTGGATATGATAACGGTGAATCGGCAATCGGCACAAAAAAAGAAAATTGTCGCCACTTTAGTCCCTGTAAAATTTATTACCAAAATTAAAGCGATACGTCAAGATTATCAAAATTCACGATTGAAAATTCAGGATATTTTAAATTCTCATCCCGAAGCAGTCAACCTTTCTATTTTAGATGATTTTTGCCGACTTTATTTGCAAATCACGGAAAAATTCAAGTGGTATCACCCGTTTTGGCGTTCGCATCAAAAAAATTTGCAATATTACTTGAACGAAGCCGCGCAAATCATGAAGTCGCATCATCCCCTGCCCGACGACTTTTTCGCCACCCGCACCTTTGCCGGCGAAAACGGTCTGTTCCGTCGTAAATCGGCGTTGGTCTGCACGCTGAAACTGCGACAAATGGTGATATTATTGCAAAAAATTGCTGATGAACCGCAATTGTTGACTTTGGCACAAACTTTGCTAGTCAGTCACGACAAATACAATCGGGACTTGGTTCAATATCGCAATGATAAAAAAATCGACAACACCGCGGCCATTTCTTCGTTACGCCACAATGAGCAGATTTTGTTTGAAAAGTTTGCCTACATCAGCTATTTAGACGGCGTGCGCTTCGCTTTTGAGCATAAATACTTAAACGAAAGTCCGCAACCGCGGCATCCGGCTTTGCCTACCGTTTCGCCGCTCAACGAGCTGAAAATGGTAGCCAAAATCGTTTCCGAAAGCAGAACCATCGTAACCGCGGGAAAAATAGCGCAAATCTACAATCAGGCGCTGACCGAATACGATAAAATTCGGCAAATTACCGATAAATATCTCAAGTCTTAAACTGCCTGCCGATTTTGTGCGTTTTTTGCACAAAAAGACTAGACAAAATACAAAAGTCGTGTTATTATCAAGTCAGAATTAATGCTGATTATGGTGGTTGATTATGAGTAATATTCAAGAAATTGCCGATAAATATCTGCGACTGGTGGCTGTTTTTGAAGATAAAAATTTGGGCGAAAACAGCGCCGAGGCTCAAAGTTTGATGGCAGAACTGACGGAAGTCGGCAGCAATGACTTTGTTGCGGCGTACAAATTGGCTTATGTAAAAATGAGTCGAAATCAAAAGCAATTTATTGATTTGAAAGTTCGCACGGCTGTTTTGAAATTGCGTCAGGCCGCTCGCGATCAGGCACCTAACCCGCAAAAACCGGCGACGAGCAAGGATAACGCCGCCAATACCGACAATCAGGACACCGCACCGACACCAAAGCCGAATACTGCGGCAAAACCGAATACTGCGGCCAAACCGCAACCTTCGGCCTCGGCAACGGATAAATTTGAGTTGCCGGAAAAAATTGCTCAAGATTTACACACCTATCTTTATACCGATGCCGCCGATTATTCCGACGATTTGGCTGATTACCTTACTAAGGAAGGTATATCGGCAAAAGATAAGCGCAAACATTCGCTCAATTTGCTTTCGGCACTCAAAAAAGAGACCTATAAACCTTTACAGGCCAGCACCCACTTAGACCGTAGCAAGCTCGTCGGTTTGACTATGTTGATTTACCGCGAGTTTATCAAAACGCCTGATGATGCCGTGCAAAAAAAGATTGATGATTTGCTCAAACGGCTGTCGGATAAGTCTCAACGCGGTTATGTGGCTCGCGCCACGCAAAAAAATCAGTTTGGAGAGGACTTGTTCCTCAAAGATATTATGGCCGCGCGCAATCCGGACAGTCAGGACTACGTTGACCGGATTATCGCGGGGCATGTGACCGAGTTGTTGGAAAAGCTCGACGATAAGCAAAAAGTTAAATACATTGCGGCACAAAAAAGAAAAGGTTATAAAGACTATATGCCGAAAATAAAAGTTAAAGTTGATGAAAACGATTCTGCAAAACCGAAAAGGAAAAAAGGAGATAACACCATGGCTGACGATAATAAAGGGAATGCATTTGAACCTTCGGAAGTTCAAAAGAAGGCTTGCGAATTTGCCGGACTTGATTGGAAAAATTACAAGGATAACGACAGTATTTCCAAAGCTATTGCCGATCAGGGATTACTCATCAGCGGCAACAAAATAATTGACCTGACTACGGAAAGTCTGGTGGCGACGGTTGAACCGAAAACCGACGAAGAAAAGAAGGCTCAGGAGGCGGCAGACTACGCCAACCGTGATGACGGCTTGTCTCCGGAAGATTTGCCGGAGAAGAATTTAACCATCGGTAAGCTTGACGACGGCAATAGCCGCGATGAACCGCAACCGGATAAGCCGAAGACATGGGTGCAGAAAAAAATCGACCATTATACCGAGTTGGCTCAAACCGGTAAAATTGCCGACTTTTCTTACGATAAAGAAAACAAAAACGAGTTTGTGGCTTCGTTTAACAACGCTTCCATTCACTATACTTCGGAAGACAATGTACAAATTTCGGACAACGCCGGCATCAATGTTTTTGAAACCATCTTAAACGAAGAAGAAAACAAAAACCGCAACATTAACTTTGCACAAAATATGCCGCATGATATGGCTATGCGCTTAAAGGCCGCTTGTATGTTGCACGACCGCAATATGGGCGGCGAAATACCTGATTTTACGCAAGCCGATTTGGAAAAGTTAAGTCAGGAATTGGGTGCAGAGCGCTTTAGAGAGTTGCAAGAAAAAATTGCGGCACAAGACCAGAAAAAATCTTTGCCGGCGCGTGTCAACAACAACGAAAACGTTGATGAAAACAAGGGAGAAAAATCTCTCTCCGATGCCGTGGAAGAATTAAAACGAATCCGCAAAGATTTCGAACAAATGAAAGCCGACGGCAAGATTGTGGTCAAAACCAATCCGGAAACCAAACTGCCGGAAATCGTCTCCGGTCCGGCCTTGGAAGGTAAACCGGTAGATGAAAAACTGCAGGCGGTAAAAGATGCGAATGCTTTGATTGCCGAAGCCGGCGAGTTGGTAAAATCGGGGGCCAAAACCGCCGACAACACCAAAGAAGTTGACGCCAAAACCAATAATGACTTCAACCACGAGCGGATGAGCCACATTCGCGACAATATGAATGCCGATGCGCTGGCCGCTCACGAGGCCAAAGCCGATCAGGTGGCGCTTATACACGCCAAACGCATGGGCTTAATCAGCGACAAGGTTGTGCGCAAGGTAAAAGAAGGCGACAAGTTTGTGGAAAAAGAAGTGGAAACCATCAAAGACGATGCCGAGCGTAAAGCCTACGCCGATGCGCGCAGCAGTGATATGAAAGCTCGTATCGACAAAGTTGTTGAAAAATCAAAACAGTCAACCAGATAAACAATTCAGGGAGGAAACCATGGTTGAAATCAGCGCTCAATATATGGAATTTTTAAAGGCCAATTATTCCGGAGTGGCCGGACGTTTGGAAACGCTTATGACCGAAAGTCCGACCGGAAAAAATCCGGAAGAAATTGCCAAATCCAAGGCTAAGATTGACGAAGAAATCAAAGAATTGGCCAATGATTCCGAACGCGTGCACAAATACCAAATTTGGGAAAAAGTGCCGTCGATTTTGCGTGACCGCTATAACGGCCAGGTTCCGCCCGAAGTTTTGGAAGCTGCCGACCGCGACGAAATTTATACCCTGCG
The DNA here is from genome assembly GCA_017528205.1 of Alphaproteobacteria bacterium. Lineage (GTDB taxonomy): Bacteria > Pseudomonadota > Alphaproteobacteria > RF32 > CAG-239 > RUG410. Next base: position 52,931 of record JAFXPE010000003.1, read on the forward strand.
CGTGATGGAAATGCATCCGGAAATCAAACGGGTGGACCAAGCCAGAACGATTGCGCAAGAAGCACAAGCCAAAGTTCCGGCGGCTATTGCCAATACTGCGGCGGCTGCGGTATTTGTTTCTGCTGCTGTTGCCGGTTACAGTGATAGCGCCAGTATGGAGCTGGCAAATCAGCGTTTGGCGCGTGATGCCTTGTGGGCTGCCAAACAAGCCAATCCGCATATGTCCGAAGAAGAAAAGAAACTGTGGCGAATGGCTTGGTTGCAAAGTCGTCAAGAAACTGTCGATACAATCAAAAAAGACTTCGCCGAGAATCAACCGGAGAAACTATTGCTTCATATTTTGGGCAAGTTTAACGCCGGCAAAATCAGCAAAGACGAGCTGTTGCCGCAGGTCGCCGATTTGGTACAAAGAATTGACACCAACGAGCGTCACGGCAATTTGCTCGAATATTTGCAAACCGAGCGTATACAAGCCAAAATTGGCAAATTTAAACCTGAAACGCTGGATATTTTGGCCAATAGCGTGTTAAGCAAAGTTCCGGAAGCCGGAAAGACACAGACTATGGAAAAGATTCAGAGTAAGTTTTCTGATAAAAATGCAGAATTGGAAAGTTCGATACAAGCTCATGCCGTGGCACAGAATATGCTTTCGGCTAAGGCCAACTCTATGCCTACAAACGCTAGTCTGACGGCCAAGGAAAGATACGCCAATATGCCGTCGATTATGAATCACGGTATGGAACGCGAAGGTTAGTGATTTATTTTATTTGACAAAGCGCTCGAATATCGGGCGCTTTTTTTATTCGGTATTGTTGTCGTAATTGACCGACATACACAGCATTATTCCGAAACTGGCCATAATCGAAAACATCACCGTTCCACCGTAAGAAATCAGCGGCAACGGCACTCCCACCACCGGCAAAACGCCCATAACCATGGCGATATTGATGAAAACATACAAGAAATAATTGGTATTAAGTCCCACAATCGTCAGTCGGGCAAAATAATTGCGCGAACGATAGGCAAACACATACCCCATCGCCAAAATCAGCATATTTATAAAAATCAGGCAAAAACTGCCGAGCATTCCGAATTCTTCCGAAAACATCGTAAAAATAAAGTCGGTGTGTTTTTCCGGCAGAAAATTCAGATGCGTCTGCGTGCCGCGCAAAAAGCCCTTGCCGAAAATTCCGCCCGAACCGAAGGCAATTTTGGATTGAATAATGTGATATCCGGTGCCGAGCGGATCACGTTCCGGATTTAAAAAGGTCAAAACTCGATTTTGCTGATATTCATGCAAACAGTTCCAAACCACAGGCAACGTCGCCGCCACCGCCGCGGCCGCACCGGCAAACTTCCACCATTGCACCCCGACGGCAAACAGCATTACCGACGCCGTACACAAAACCATCAGCGCCGTACCCAAATCCGGCTCAACGGCAATCAAAGCCACCGGCAAGATGGTAAACACCGCCGGAATGATAATACCGCGAACAGATTTAATGCCCTGCACCGTGGTCACGCTGAAATAGCGTGCCAAAAACAAAACTATGCCTATTTTCATCAGCTCGGAAGGTTGCAGTTTGAAAATGCCCAAATTTATCCAACGCTGAGCCCCCATGCCGGTATGCCCCATCAGTTCCACCGCCACCAACATCATAAATGTGGCAAAATAAAAGGCGTACGCGCTTTTGTAATAATATTTGGCGTCAATCAGCGCCATGGCAATCATCAAAGCAAAGGCCGTAACAAAGCGTGTAATGTGGCGAATCGCCCACGGTTGCCAATCGCCGTTGGCCGCGGAATACAAGGTCATGGTGCCGATTCCGGCTAAAATGATAATCAAAAACATATAGATAAAACTCATTCCGAAGAGTTTATCTTTCCAGCCTTGCTTATATCCGTCCAATCCGAAATCTGTCATTTTCCCCTACTTTATATCCAAAATCAACGCTTCTTGTAAAATTTTCGAGGCTATCGGAGCCGCCACACCGCTTCCCGAGGAGCCGTGCTCCACAATTACCGCCACGGCGTAGCGCGGATTATCCACCGGCGTAAAGCCCATAAACCACGCGTGATTGCGCAGTTTCCACGGCAATTGCGAATCGTGAATAATACCGCTGCGGCGCTCTTTCATGGAAATACGGCGCACTTGCGTGGTTCCGGTTTTGCCGCCCATTCTGACGCCGTCTAGGTTAAACTTGGCTTTTTTGGCCGTGCCGCCGACGCCGTTTACCACCTCATACATTCCCTGTTTTACCAGCTCAATGTTGCGGGTTGAAATATCCAAACGCTTAAACGACTTCCGGTCTTTTTCGTTGCCGCGGATAAATGTCGGACTGACCGCATAGCCGCCGTTTACCACGCGTGAAAGCATAGTAACCAACTGCAACGGCGTAACCGAAACATATCCTTGTCCAATGCCGGTATTGGCGCTGTCGCCCGGTGCCCACAGCGTGTCATAATTGGCTTTTTTCCAACTTTTAGATGGTATCAATCCGCTCTTTTCGTTGCCCAAACCAACCGAAAGTGTCTGTCCTAAGCCGAGTTTTAAGGCCATTTCGCGGATTTTATCAACTCCGACGCGCAACGCCGTTTCATAAAAGAAAATATCGCACGAATACTTCAAAGCCTCAACAACATTCAAACTTCCGTGTCCGTAGTGATTCCAACAATGGAAACGAATGTTGCCGATTTCCATACCGCCGGCGCAATAATAATGCGTATCGGCGTCAATAATTCCGGCTTCCAGCGCCGCCAACGCAACCACAATTTTAAATGTCGAGCCCGGCGAATATTGTCCGGAAACGGCTTTATTAACAAGCGGCGTGCGCTCGTTGGTGGAAAGTTCGTTCCAATGTTTGTAACTGATACCGTTGGTAAAAAGGTTCGGATCAAACGACGGAGTTGAAACCATAGCAAGAATTTCGCCGGAACGTACATCCATAACCACCGCCGCACCGCTTTCTTCGCCAAAAGCTTCATAGGCGGCCTTTTGCAAACGAGAATCTACGGTCAAATTTAAACTTTCGCCCTGATGACCGCCATCGCGCTCGATTTCTTTCATCACGCGGCCGTAAGCGTTAACCTCCAGTTTTACGGTACCGCTTTTGCCTTGCAATTTATAATCAAAACTGCGCTCCAAGCCTGACTTGCCGATTTTGAACCCCGGAACCATATAAAGCGGATTATCTTTTTGGTCTTTTTTATCATTTTCGGATACCGCCCCAACATAGCCTAAAATATGGGCATACAACTCAGCATACGGATATTTTCTGGTCAGTCCTTCGTTAATTTCCACTCCCGGCAGGTCCGGAGCATGCAACAAAATTTGCGAAACCTCATCCCAATTAAGGTTATCTTTTAACTTTACCGGAATAAAGCGCCGTTTGTTCTTAATATCTTTCAGCACTTTGCCTTCTTCTTCCTCGCTCAGCGGTATGATTTTTTCAAATTCCCGCAACGTTTCTTCAATATCCGGAGTTTGTTCGGCAATTATCAAAGCCTGAAAATTCTGTTCGTTTTTAGCGATAATTTCGCCGTTGCGATCATAAATGGTGCCTCGCGGAGAAAGCAAAAATCGAGTAGAAATGCGGTTTTCATCCGAGAGCATTCGGTATTTATCCGCCTCAAAAACCTGCAAAAAGTATAAACGCGCCATCAAAACCGTAAATGCCAGAAAATTAACCGCCATAATCCAAAATAAACGCCGGCTCAAAATATGATTTTTTTCAATATTGTAGCTATTCATTTATCCTCTCTTGCGGCAAATACTTTTGCACTCCGACATTTATCGCCGCTATCAACGGATAAAACATAACGGTTGCCAAATAATTGAAAATAATTTCCTTAAAAGACAGCAAATGCCCGAAATAAAGGGATAAAAGCAACCACTTAATCATCATTATGCCACAGCATACCAAGCTGAAAATAAACCATCCGGCATTAAACGATGCGTTTTGAAAATAATGCGCCAACCATTGGGTTATGCATGCCGTCAGCATCATCAACAAAATATTCACGCCCAGCGGGGTTGAGCTGTACGAATCTATAAAAAAACCAACAATAAAAGCCGAAATATAGCTGAATAAATATCCGCGTTTCAAGGTCCAATAAAAAACACATATTGCCCCTACCGACGGCCGAAAATAGTTTACTTTAACCGCATCTATGGGAATTAAAAACATAAACATCATCATCAGGGTTGTCATCAGCGGAATGCTGTGCAACCAAAACAGGCGGCATTTTTCCTTCCAACTATCGCGCATTTTGTTCGCTTTCCGAAAAATCATTCAGCACTTTGGCCTGTTTTTCCGATAAACCGTAGTCAACAATCCGGACATATTCGACGCGGCTGATGTCTGCCAAAGTTTCCACTCTGATTTCGCCGTTTTGAATGGAATTTACAAAACCAATCGGCAAACCGGCCGGAAACATTCCGCCCACGCCGGAAGTAACAATCACGTCACCCTCTTGAATATCGGCGGTTGAGCGGGTAAAAATCAATGCCGGATACACGGTGTTGTCGCCGCTCAAAATGCCTCTGGCGCGCGTTCTTTCCACCACTACCGGAATTTTGGAGTTGATGTCGGTAACCAATATCACTTTGGCATATTGACCGCTGACTTTATCCACCCGCCCGATAACGCTTTCATCGCCCAAAACTATCTGACCTTTTTTAACGTCTTCGTCGCCGATGTAAACAAACAAAATATGGGTAAAATTATCGCTTGATTCGGCAATAATTTTGGCGCTGATAAAGTTGGCATCGGCCGGCGGCACATAATTCAGCAACCGCCCCAAAAGCTGATTTTCCACCTCCAAACTGCGTACCTTGTTTTGCAAAAGCAACATTTGCTTGTTTTCGGCGCGCAACTCGCGATTGTCGATGTATATGCGGCTGATGTCGTATAAATAGGTATAAATCCGGTGCACCATGCGCGCCGGATATTCAACCACCTGCATAATCGGTCCGGTAACGCGCAAAGCGGCCTTATCCAGATTTTTGACGGCCGAATTTTCGACCTTGCTCAACAGCAGGAAAATGATGGAACAAAAAAACAAAAAGGCAATAAAAATCCGTCGCAACCATACCTTGAGTTCTCCGGTTTTTATCAACAGTACGCTACGACGAACCATTTTATTACCCTTTTAAAATCAGCCTTTATCTAGTCCATACTGGCCAGAACATCTTTCAAAACAGCGTATTCATCCAACACCATTCCGGAACCTTTGGCCACGCAAGAAAGCGGATCTTCCGCCACCGTTACCGGCAATCCGGTAGCTTTGCGCAAGACCTGATCCAAGTTGGCCAAGAGCGCACCGCCGCCGGTCAACACAATGCCTTTATCCACAATATCGGCCGCCAATTCCGGCGGAGTATTTTCAAGCGCGACTTTTACGGCTTCCACAATATCGGCAACCGGCTCCATCAAGCTTTCGGTCACCTGACGTTCCGTTACCACGATTTCCTTAGGCACGCCGTTAACCAAATCGCGGCCCTTAACTTCTACCGTTCTGCCGTCTCCCTGTTCCGGAAGAATGGCCGAGCCGATTTCTTTTTTGATGCGCTCGGCGCTGCTTTCACCGATTAAAAGGTTCATATTGCGGCGAACATAGTTAACAATTGCCGTATCCATTTTATCGCCGCCGATACGCACCGAACGCGAATAAACCACGCCTTTTAACGACAAAACCGCCACTTCGGTTGTGCCGCCGCCGATATCCACCACCATACTGCCGGTAGGTTCGGTAATTTGCAAACCGGCCCCGATTGCCGCCGCCATCGGCTCCTCAATCAGTTGCACCTTGTGTGCACCGGCACGATACGCGGAATCCTTAATGGCGCGACGCTCCACTTCGGTTGCTCCCGACGGAACGCAAATCACGATTAACGGAGTGACAAACATTTGCCGATTGTGCACCTTGCACACAAAATATTTTATCATTTCTTCGGCAATTTCAAAATCGGCAATCACACCGTCTTTCATCGGGCGAATGGCTCTGATGTGCCCCGGGGTGCGCCCCAACATGCGCTTAGCCTCGTTGCCGACGGCCAAAACACGTTTGCGTCCTTTATATTCTTCTATGGCAACCACCGACGGTTCGTTCAACACAATCCCGCGGCCGCGCACATAAACCAACGTGTTTGCCGTACCCAAATCAATTGCCATGTCGGCAGAAAACATTCTCAACAGTTTTGAAAACATCAGATTTCATCTCCAAAATTTTAACGATATTTTTACTTTTATTATACCAACTCGTTGCAATGTGCAAGCAATATTTTAGTCTGTGTACACTTCTTTGATTTGCTCCAAAAACTCCGGCTGTCCGCGGTATACGTCGCTAAATACGATATCCGCCGGCAATTTATTTTTGAGCCAGGTTCGCTGCCTCTTGGCATATTGTCTGGTGTGCAGTTTAGCCAGTTCCAAGGCCTCTGAGAGCAGCATTTCGCCCTTAACCGCCAAGCTCAGCTCCGGCACTCCCAGCGCCTTCATCGCCGGCAAAGTCTCGTCAACGCCACGCTTTAAGAGCTCGGTAATTTCTTTTAGCGCGCCCTCTTGCACCATTTTATCCAGTCGGGAACGGCAACGCTCCTCTATAACGGCTATTTCCGGCACAATTTTAACCACCGTAAAATTCGCTTCCGGCAATTTTTTGAGCATCGGCATTTGATACCATTCGGAAACTTTTTTGCCGGTAGTGGCGATAATTTCCAAAGCGCGCACAATTCTGGTTTTATCATTCGAACTTAATTTTTGTGCAATTTCAATATCTTTTTGCTGCAACTCAATGTAAAGCTTTAATAACCCCTCGTTATGCAAACGCTGTTGCAAATTGCGCCGCACTTCGGGATTTACTTCCGGAATCGGAGTTACACCGTTGATTAGGGCATCGATATACATGCCGGTACCGCCCACCACCACCGGCAAACGATTTTCGGCCCACAATTTTTTGATTTCTGCCACGCACAACTCAAGCCATTCCACCACATTGCCGCGCTTGGTCACGTCATACATTTCAAACAGGCGATGCTCGGCCGCAGCCTTTTCTTCGGCGCTCGGAGTGGCGGCAATAATCGGAATATCTTTGTAAATTTGCATAGAATCGCAATTTATGATTACCCCGTTCAGCGCCCGCGCCGCCGCCACGGCCAACGCCGACTTGCCCGAAGCGGTCGGACCGGCAATAATCAAGACCTGATTTTGCTTCATCTCATTCCTCCGCCGGACAACCGTTAACCAGCGTGTCAAATTCGGCACGTTTGCGTTCATACATTTCAGCGTTTTCGCCTTTTAAACCTTGAAATTTGCGGGCAATCACATATTGCGGCAAAAGTTTTTTAACCTCGGCCAACGGCTTATTCCACATTTGCGGACGAATACGGATTTTTTTGCCCTCTCCGGCCGAAACCCGCGGTGTAATCTCGCCGCTCGTCGCATCTTCAAACTCGGTCAATTCCAAGCGCAAATTATCCAAACTGCGCGGAATCAAAAACTCTATGGCCTCGCCCGAATTAATGTAGTTGCGAATTTCAAAGATGGCGTCATCTCCCTGCCATTCAACAATTGAGCCGGCAAACAGCCATTCGCCCAAAGTTCTGGTATATTCGTAATTCTGGCTGATTTCGGTCAGTTTGCCGTCGTGAAACCCAAGGCAATACCCCCTATTTTGTAACGCGTACAATTCCGGCATATATTTGGTATAATCCCAATTTTTGGCATCTTTGTAATAGTCGTCTATGGCCTGACGATAAGCTCTGGCAACCGTTCCGGCATAATATTCGGTTTTGTTGCGGCCCTCAACTTTGAGCGAATCCATACCGATGGATAAAATATCATTAAGCCGCGGCATCAGGCACATATCTTTGGAATTGAGCAAATATCCGCCGTGCTCGTCTTCAACAATTTCATAATATTCTCCCGGCCGAAATTCCTCTTCCAGCAAAAATTCAAAGGCCTTCGCGTTATCCTGATTGATTTCGATTTCTTTGGTGCTGCCATCTTTGAGCCGCAGGTGCATTTTATAGTGCCAACGGCAACAATGGGCGCATTTTCCCTTGTTGGCGCTGCGGTCGGCCATAAAATTGGAAATAAGACAGCGGCCGGAATAAGACATACACATTGCGCCGTGAATAAAGCATTCCAGCAAAATATCCGGACATTCTTCACGAATTTCTTTCATTTCCGTAAACGTCACTTCACGCCCCAAAACACACAGCGAAGCCCCCATTTGTTCCCAAAATTTTACGGTTTGCGCCGAGCAAATATTGGCTTGGGTAGAAACAAAACGCTTTAATTCCGGCGCATGTTCTTTCAAATAATAAAACACCCCCGGATCGGCCACCAAAACGCCATCAGGCTTAAGCTCCTGCAAAGTTTGCACAAATTGCGGCAACTTCCGCGCTTCTTCGTTGTGAATATACAAATTCAGCGTCAGATAAATCTTTTTGCCGTGAGCGTGCACAAAATCTATGCCTTCTTTGATGTCTTCCAGCGTAAATTTTGACTGTGTGCGCAGGCTCATATCCGGAGTTCCGGCATACACGGCATCGGCGCCGTATAATATGGCGGTTTTCAATTTTACCAGCGAGCCGGCAGGAAGTAACAATTCTGCTTTTTTCATCATTCTTTTACCTCTATTGATGTGGTATAGGCCTCAAGTTTGCCAAACGGTGTTTTTTCGGCCTCGACTTTGGCAACAAACGGAGCATTTTCTTTTTCGGTGCGCAAAATCCATAAATAAATCGGCACTCTTTGATCCAGTAAAAATCCGGCAGACGACCCTTTTTGAATTTCGAGCATATACTCGCATTTCAAGGCGTTACCCTCGAAATACGGCGTTTTAATGTTTTCGTGCCCCACGGTTTGCATTTGCGAAAGCGAATATTTTTTGCCGTTAAACGAATAGCGCGTCATATCGCAAGTGCCGGCACGAATCACCTGTTCGGTTAAAATCCCGAAAGTTGAGAGCAAATCTATCGAATCGTCAAGCCGGTCAAGCTCCACCAACGCCGGTTCTTCCAAACGCCGGCCGTCGCGCACCTTAATTCGCGTTTGCGGCACGCCGTCTTTATAGGTCAGTTGCTTGGTACGATGATGCGAGCGCGACTGCACTTCGTAGCCGTAATCTTCCGGCACGAATTTATCCTGATTATAGGTGCCGTATGCGCGGTATGTTCCGGTAAAAGGATATAACGTGCCGAATGCGCCGGTAGTGGTCAACGTTGTTTTCATTTCATAACGATTGTCGCCGAACTTATAGGTCAACGATTGCTTACAAGCATCGAAAAAGCCAATGGTTGTCTGCATATTTTGCGTAACTTCCAAGGCTTTGGCCGAAAGCGGTAACAACACCACGCCTAAAAAAAGTAAAATCCGTTTCATTCTTTAGTCAATCCTTAAACAATTTTTCTTAACATAACAGAAAATTTCAGATTATAAAGGAAAAAATTATGGCAAAAAAAGTTTTGTTGCTCTACGGTGGTTTTTCGGCCGAACGAGAAGTCAGTATCACTTCAAAAGATGATATTTTTCAAGCACTTAAAAGCAAAGGTTATGAGGTTATCGCACACGATTTAACCGACCCGTGGCGCTTTATTGAAGTTTTACACAGCGTTAAGCCCGATGTTGTTTATAACGGCTTGTACGGCAACTGGGGCGAAGACGGTGAAATTCAGGGTTTGCTCGATGTGTTGCAAATTCCGTACACTCATTCGGCGCTCAAAGCTTCGGCTATCGGCATGGATAAGCATTTGTGCAAGCTGATTGCGGCACAAAACGGAGTTAAAATTGCCGACGGCGAAAAGAAAACTTTTGCTGAATATAAAAAGAACGGAACTTCAATAAATTATCCCTATGTAGTTAAACCAGTAGCTGATGGTTCCAGCGTTGGTGTATTTATCGTGAAAAGCGCAAAGGACGCCGCGGCGGTAACTTATCCGAGCGAATCGGCCGAAATTTTGATTGAGCGATATATCGACGGCCGCGAATTTACGACTATGTGCCTTGAAGGCAAGGCATACGCGGTTACCGAACTTGTGGCCAAAAACGAATTTTATAACTACGAGGCCAAATACACCGCCGGAATGACACAGCATATTTTGCCGGCGCAAATTTCCGACGAGGTAAAACAAACCTGCCTTAAGTATGCCGAAATTATGCATAAGGCACTGGGATGCAACACGGTTTCGAGATGCGATTTCCGCTATAACCCGCAGGACGGGGTGGTTCTTTTGGAAATCAACACCAATCCGGGAATGACCTCGCTATCTTTGGTGCCGGAACAAGCCAAACTGGTCGGCATCAGTTATGCCGATTTGTGTGCCAAACTGGTAGAAAACGCAACTTGCCGCCGGCGTTAAGCGCATCAATGTTTTAAGTAGAAAAAGTCGTAAATCTTGGCAAATACGATGTTGGTATAAATAAAGAGGATTGTGCTTCCGGTATAATCCAGCCAATGTTGTGTGTTCAAAAGATAATCCAACTGAGTAAACAACGCCTCCGGAAAAAGCAAACAGGCGGAAATAACCACAAACTGCCCGTAGTTGCCTTTGATTTTGTCGCTGACTTTGCGAAACGAGGCATTTTGCCCGCGAAGTGAGGCAATCCACGCTAAATAAGGCTTACATATCAGAATCGGTGCCAACAAAGTTATCAGCGCATAAACCACCAAAGTTTCCGCCCCCGAAAGCACCTTTTCGCCTCTTGCCGCCATTTCGGTAGCAGGTTGCAAATAGCGCTCGTAAATATCCATATATACGTCGTCAAAGCCCAAAAACAGCGGTAGCATCGGCAACAACGCTATGCCTATCAGCAAGGCGGCAAAAATAAACAAAGCCTTGGTGGAAGGCGCCAAACTCCCCAACATTACATTGCTGAAAAAATACGGTTTTAGTCCGTAATAATAGCGATAGAAAAAGCACCAAAAAATGTAATAGGTTACAAACCAAACAATGCTGATGGGGTTTTGTATGCCGTCGGGAATCGCCTTCAGGCAAAGCATATACACCATGTTTACAACGCAGACGCAAAGCACGAATCTGCCGTTGGCCCAAATATAACGATTTGCCTCCGCAAAAATCTTCCGAAAGTCCATGTGAATAATTTTTTTCTTTTTAGGCGTCAGTTGCGGCATCAGTCTTCCATATTCAGTTTATATTTCCCGTTTTCGGTAACAATCAAACGCCGATCCTCCGACTGTTCCACCTTTTGCCGCAAGCGGTAAATGTGCGTTTCAATCGTGTGCGTATCAACATCTTCGTTGTATTGCCAAACATTTGTTTGCAAATCGTTTTTGCTGACAAACTCATTCTGATATTTGTACAGATATTTCAATATATCGACTTCTTTTTCAGTCAGTTTGGTTTCGTTTTGGCTCGGCAAATCAATGATAATGCGCGTATTCGGGTGCAACTCATAGTTGTTGAATACCAAACGACCTTCTTTGGAATTATCCTGCTTGCTGTTGGCCGATAAAACGGCATCAAGCAAGTGCCACAACGAAAAAGGCTTATGGATAATTTGATTGGCTCCCTCAACCTCGGCCGTATTTTCCGCCGTCAGCAAAATCAGCGGCACGCTCGGATGAATTTGGCGCATTTGCACCGTTTTCTTGGCATTTTCATCAACCACAATCACATCAGGCTTATCGTTATCCCAAACAAAACCCTCCACATATTTGGTCATTTGCAAAACCAAATCATCTTGAAAATCGGAATTATTTGAAATTATGCAAACTCGCAATTTAAGGTCCTTTAATAAGTTATCTCCAAGCCGGCAATTGCCGCGTAGCCGCGGTTGTTGTCTTCAACCTTGCCGTTGCCTTTATAATCGGCATAAGCACCGATTAAATACACCGCAACGTATTTATTGAAGGCGAATCTGTTTGCCCAACTGACGATTTTATCTTTATTGTCGGTTTTATCGGCATAAGCGGCAAAATAAGACAATCCGGTTTTAAACGGCCCGATTTCGTAGCCCAAACCAACGTTAAAGGCATGTCCGCGGCGATAACCGTCAAAATATTCGGCTCGATACACGTCATCTGCCTTACGCTCATTTAAGGAGTAGTCGTGCGAATCCGTCCAGCTCTTGCGATACGAACCGCCCAAAGTCCAACCCTTGCGATACAGGCTCAAACCGGCAGATGCTTCCTGATTGTTTTTGCGATTATAGGCATAACCGAGCGAGCTTTCGATTTCAACACCGGCAACCGTGCTGTAATTATACAAACCGGCAGCATACGACGAACGATTGTCATATTTGCTGTGGCGATTGACCAAACCGGCCGCGGAATAACTTTCCGGAGCGTACGAAAACGCCGCTTTGGTGTTATAAAACTCCGGCGTGGTATAGCTCAATTTGGGAGCATCGGCATCGGTGTTCAAAAAGGTGGAATTCAAGGTTCGATACGAAGCGACACGATTGTTGCGCTGCCAATTGGGATTGGCGATAAAATCCGTAACCGGAGAATTGTTTACGCGCCATAACCCCACCGACGGCGCACCCACCGCCAACTGATAAGCCGCGTTATAAACCTGTCCGACCGTCAACTCGCCGTAACGCTCGGAATCATAAGTTAAATAAACGTTTTCGCCCCATTTGCCGTGGTTATAATCTTCAATTTCTTTACCGCCGGCAACTTGCGCTTCAAGCCCTAAGCGTAGTTCGTCATCATTATCAAAGCGATAGCCCGCCGAAGAACGAACCTCTGCCAACACCGGCGTGTGATTATGTTTGTAGTGAGCCCGATACGAATCCGCATAATCATAATCGCTGTAACCGTAAAATCCGGCGGCGGTTAAGCCGTAATCATAAACAAACTCGCCGGCGTTTGCCGCAGAACAAGCCGCGCACACGGCGCCTAAAATCAAATATTTTTTCATTAGCCTCGTTTCCTTTTGCTTTTTGTATAATTTATGAACAGATGTCTGATATGTCAATATAAAATCTTGATTTTCCCTTGCTATTAAATTATGCCTGTTTATAAAATAAATAGTGCTTTTAAAATTTGTTTTATTATATATAATAAGGTTTAATTTGAATAGAATTTGAAATGCTTTAGAAAGGAAAGATAATGCAAAAACCGGTTATGTTACTTATTTTGGACGGTTGGGGATATAGAGAAAAAACAACTCCTGATAATGCCATTGAAAACGGCGAAACGCCGAATTGGCACTATTTGTTGAGCACCTGTCCGCACTCCTTGATTGAAACATCCGGACTTGATGTCGGTTTACCGAAAGGACAAATGGGAAATTCGGAAGTCGGTCATACAAACTTAGGTGCCGGACGCGTGGTTATGCAGGATTTACCGAAGATTGATCAGGCTATCGAAAATCATACGTTGGAACAAAATCCGGTGATGGTTGAACTGATAAATACCTTGAAACAAAACGGCAAAACCTGTCATTTAATGGGTTTAATGTCGCCGGGCGGTGTGCACTCTCACCAAGAGCACATCGTGGCCTTGTGCGACATTTTAAATAAAAACGGCATCAAAGTTGCCGTACACGCTTTTTTGGACGGCCGCGACACTCCGCCGACCTCGGCAAAAGGCTTTTTGCAAGACTTTGAAGAGTCGATTAAAAATATGCCAAATGTCAAAGTTGTCACTCTTTCCGGACGCTTTTATGCCATGGACAGAGATAAGCGTTGGGATCGCGTTGAGTTGGCTTATAACAACATTGTTTCGGCCAACGGCAAGCGTTATGCCTCGGTTGAAGAAGCCATTGATGCTTCGTATGCGGCCAATGTTACCGACGAGTTTGTGGTACCGTGCGTTATCGGCAATTATCAGGGGGCAAGCGACGGCGATGCCGTGTTGATGGCCAACTTCAGAGCCGACCGAGCCCGCGAGATTTTATACGCTTTATCCGACGATAAATTTGAAGGCTTCCAACGCGCCAAAAGAATAAAATTTTCGCAAAGTGTCGGCATGACGGAATATTCGGTTGATCACAACCGTTTCATGAAGACGATATTTGCACCGGAAGCGCTGAAAAACATTTACGGCGAAATCATATCCAAGCATAAAATGACACAATTGCGCATTGCAGAAACCGAAAAATATGCCCACGTCACGTTTTTCTTTAACGGCGGCGAAGAGCGCATGTTTGAAGGCGAAGACCGGATTTTGGTTAACAGTCCGAAAGTCGCCACCTATGATTTGAAGCCGGAAATGAGCCTCTATGAAGTTACGGATAAACTGGTGGAAGCTATTGAAAGTAAAAAATACGACACCATCATTTGCAACTTTGCCAACGGCGATATGGTGGGACATACCGGTGTGATGAGTGCGGCCTTAAAGGCGGTTGCCGCAGTAGATGAATCGCTTGAGCGGGTTATGCGCGCCATTAAAAAGGTGGACGGCATTTTGCTGGTCACCGCCGATCACGGCAATGTGGAAAAAATGATTGACGAAACCACCGGCCAGCCTTATACGGCACATACGGTGGGCAAAGTTCAGGCGGTTTTGTATAATGCTCCGGCAAGCATAAAAGGTATGAGCGACGGACGTTTGGCGGATATTGCGCCGACGTTGCTTGATTTGCTCGGCTTGGAAAAGGCTCCGGAAATGACCGGTCACTCGCTTTTGAAAAAATAAGGAACAAGATGAACACTAAAACACTTCTCGCTCTATTTTTACTCTTAACGTTGCCGCTAGTAAAACCGGCGGACGCCGCGCCGCTCGGGGCAAAAAAAGCCTCGGTGTCGGCGGCCGAAGTGGCAAAGGCTGAAGCCGCCGCCAAAAAAGCGTCGGAAGAACGCCAGAAGCTGGAGGCACAGGCCAAAAAGCTAAAAGATGAGCTGAGCGGTGTAAACCAAAAGATGATTGATACGGCGAAAAAAATTCAAAACGGCGAAGATGAAGTGCATAAACAGCAGGAAGAGTTGGAAGCGTTGCAGGAACACTTGAAAGAATCCGAGGCAAAATTCAACACCGACCACAGTATTTTGGTGGATACGCTTTCGGCCCTGCAGAACTTGGCGTTGCGCCCGTCCGAGGCAATTTTGGCGCAACCGCTTTCGCCGGTTGAAGTTATGCGTAGCAGCATTTTGTTGCGCAGCAGCGTGCATTCTTTAAAGGAGCGTGCCGAGCACATCAAACAGGGAATCGAAGATATTAACGCGCAAAAGGCAGAAATTGCCAAGCGCTTGCAAGATTTGGAACACGAAAATCAGCAGTTGGCACAACAGCATGATGAAATGAAAAAGCTTTCCAAGCAAAAAAGTGAAATGTTCAGCCAACTTTCCAGCCAAAGTAAAGAAGCCAAACAACGCGCAGAAGCCCTTGCCAATCAGGCCGGCAGTTTGCGCGATTTGTTGGATAAGTTGGAAAAACAAAAAGAATTACAGCGCAAACAGCTGGCCGAAAAAGAAAGACTGGCCAAACAACGTGCCGCCGACGATTTGCGAGAAGAACGCTCAAAGGGTTATCAACCATCACCGGTTGTCGGTTTCAGCAAGGCCAAAGGTCGCTTGGCGCGGCCGGCTCGCGGTGCTGTCATAACTCAGTTTAAGCAGGAACTCTCAAAGGGTGTCGAATCGAACGGAATTGATATTAAAACTGCCTCAAACGCACAGGTTATCGCCCCGTTTGACGGCACAGTCATTTTTGCCGGTCCGTTCAAGAACTTCGCCAATTTGGTAATTATCGACCACGGAGAAGGATATACCTCGCTGTTGAGCGGTTTGGGAGAAACCAATACAGATGTTGGGCAATCCATTTTGTCCGGCGAACCGGTGGGAACTATGCCGTCGGGAAATAACATAAAACTACACATGGAAATCAGAAAAGACAATCATCCGGTAAATCCGACTGATTGGCTGTCAACAAATTAAAGGAAAAAATAATGCTGAAAAAATCACTTTTTATTTATGCTTTATCGGGATGTTTGCTTTCGTCTGCAGTGTTTGCCGACACCACTAAGGATAAAAAAGAAGAACAGGTCAATACTTATGAAATGCTGAACATTTTCGGCGAAGTGATGGAACGTACCAAGGCTTCGTATGTGGAAGACATTTCGGATAAAAAGCTGATTGAGGCCGCCATTAACGGAATGCTGACTTCGCTTGACCCGCATTCCAGCTATTTGAACGAGCAGGACTTCAAATATATGAACGAGCAAACCAGCGGCAAATTCGGCGGCTTAGGCATTGAAATTACCATGGATAACGGCGTGGTTAAAATTATATCGCCGATAGATGACACACCGGCGGCTAAGGCCGGACTGAAAGCCGGTGACTACATTACCGACATTGAAGATGAAACGGTTATCGGCTTAACCTTAAACGAAGTGGTCAGCAAGTTACGCGGCAAAGTGGGCACCAAGGTTAAAATAACCGTGCGCCGCGTTAACGAAAAGCCGTTTACGGTAACCTTGACGCGTGACGAAATTAAAATTAACTCGGTTAAGAGCGAAGTTAAAAACAACGACATTTTATATGTTCGTATTTCTTCGTTTAACGATGACATCGACGTCGATATAAAAAAGGCGGTTGAAAAGGCTCAGAAAGAGCTGAAAAACAAGCTTTCCGGCATTGTTATTGACGTGCGCAACAATCCGGGCGGACTGTTGGATCAGGCAATTAAGGTTTCCGATTTGTTTTTGGAACACGGCGAGATTGTTTCTACCCGCTCGCGCAATGAAGAAGACACCATTAAATATTCGGCGACTGCCGGCGATATTGCCCAAAATCTGCCGATTGTGGTGATGATTAACGAAGGTTCGGCTTCGGCTTCGGAAATTTTGGCCGGTGCGTTGCAAGACCACCATCGGGCGGTGATTTTGGGTGAAAAATCTTTCGGTAAAGGTTCGGTACAAACCGTTATTCCGCTCCGCAACAAAGGCGCAATGCGAATTACGACGGCGCGTTATTACACCCCGTCGGGACGCTCGATTCAGGCTAAAGGCATTGAGCCGGATATCAGAGTAAAACAAGCTAAAGTGGAAGAAATTGAATCTTACGGTTTGAACTTGAGCGAAGCCGATTTGAAGGGCGCGCTCAAAAACGAACAGGCCGGAGATGATAAGAAAAAAGCCCAACAGGCCAACGATAAAAATAAAAAAGATTTGAAAGATTATCAGCTAATCCGCGCGTTGGATTTGGTTAAGGCGTTGTATATTTACGGTCAAAACGATAACACCATAGCGCAAATTAAAAAAGAAGCAAAAACCGACGGCGAATCCGCTGAAGAAAAAGCGGCAAACGATAATCAAAAGCCTGAAGAGCAAAAGGCGCAATAATGACCGAAATTTATCGCCGTAACGCGGGAATTGTCGTATTTAATCGCCAACGTCAGGTGCTGTTATGCAAGCGTAATGACGTGGCCGAGGCGTGGCAATTTCCGCAAGGCGGCATAGAAGACGGGGAATCTCCGCAACAGGCGGCTTTGCGCGAGCTGAAAGAAGAAACCTCAATTGTCAGCGCAACACCGGTTAAAACTTTGGATAAGCCGGCGCGCTATACTTTTCCGCCGCAAATTATTGCCTCGATGAGAAAGCGCGGTTTTATGAATATCGGGCAGGATATGTTTTGGACCTTGGCGTTTTTCAGCGGCAGCGATGCGGAGATAAATATCAACACCGCCGAGGCGGAATTTTCCGAATTTTGCTGGACCGATTTGCAAACCGCTTATGACAAGGTTGTCGAATTTAAAAAATCGGCCTATAAGACGGCAGTTGAAGCCTTTGCTCCGTTGATTGCCGAATACAAAATATAATTCCGCAACCTTGCAGACGTTGCATTTACAGATTGATTTTCGTTAATATTTATTGTAACTTATTCCTGACTCATCATCTTAGGAAAGGAAAATAATGTTACGTTTCAGCTTTTTATTTTCTGCTTTGATTTTGCCGGCAATCTGCTTTGAGGCCGGAGCCGCAGAAATCGATTTATACCCGGCCGATGATTTGCAATTTAAGGTTTCGGAAAACAAAGAAATGGTTTATGATAAAGACGGCAAACCGTTTTCCGGAGCGGTTATTTTGCCGGACGAAGCTCAGCGGCAGATGACCTATTTTTATAAAGACGGGCAAAAAAACGGGGTTGCGATTTCGCGCTATGATGATGAACATATCGAGCTGGAAACAACTTATAAAGACGGCGCTAAAAACGGCGATGAAGTTATGTTTTATAACAACGGCAAACCGCAATACAAAAGGACTTACAGCGATAACCTTCTCAACGGAGAAGAAATTTTGTTTTATGAAAACGGCAAGCCACGCAAGCAGAGTTCTTATGCTAATAACGTCTTAAACGGTGAAGTCAATTATTTTGACATTGAAGGCAACCACATCAAAACCGAAACCTATAAAGACGGGGTATTAAACGGACCGGAGCGAATTATCGAAAATAAAACGTTGGTGGCGGAAAATAACTATGTTGACGGCAAACTCGACGGAGTGTGCAAAAAGTTCAATACGCAGTACCTGACCGACGAAATACATTATAAAAACGGAAAACGCGAAGGCGACCACAAAACTTATGCCGCAGACGGCAGCGTTATCCAAATTCCGTATCATAACGACAAGAAAAACGGCGTGGCCACCATTTATTATCCGAACAAGAAAATTGCGCAAAAATTGCTTTACGGAAACGATGAAAAAAACGGTGTCAGCTTAAAATTTTATGCCAACGAAGCCTTAGCCGCGGCCGAAAATTATCGGGCGGATAAGTTAGACGGCATCGGGCGCTATTTTGATGAAAACGGCAACTTGACCGCCGTCAAATATTTTGCCGAGGGCGAAAAAGTTTACGACGTAGATTTGACCTCCGGCACGGTGCACGAGCTTTATGACGCCTATCTGCACGGCCGCCTCACCCAGCTGAGCGACAAACGCGATTTGTGGTATCCGTTGCTGTGGCTGAGTTTGAGCACCGGCGCGGAAGATATGTTGCAAACCTTGGATAACGAAATGAAAATGTACGCGCTCGCAATCAACGATATGAGTGTTTATAAAAAACAAAATGAGGCTGATTATGCCGAACAAAGCGAAAAGTTTTTCTTTGGGCTTACGCCGCTTTCTTATGCCGTCAGCGTTGCCGCTTCCACGGATACGTTACAGCGTTTTCTGAACCAGATTGACGAACAAAACAGCGACGGCTCCACCGCTTTGCATTGCGCCGTTAAATCAAATAACACCGAAATCGTGAAATATCTTTTGGCACAGCGCGCCGATATGGAGATCAAAAACAAAAAGGGCAATACCGTGTTGTTTCAGGCCATTAAAGATTCCGCTCAGCCGGAAATCATCACCATGTTGATTGATAATGCCGCCAACGTTAACACCTCAGACAGGCAAAAAAATACGCCGTTGATGTATGCGTTTGAACACGAGGCACCGGCCGAAGTTATCAGCGCGCTGATTAACGCCGGAGCCGATACCGCCAACATTTCTAAAGACGGCGACGATATTTTGCTTCATGCACTTAAAACCAAGCAAGATGCCTCCGTAGTCTACACCATTCTGAAGTCCGGACAATTTTCGCACGGCACGGATAAGGAAAAGCACGGCGCGTTATATTATGCCGTCGCCAATGATTATTCGCCGGAGCTCATTAAGCAGATAGCGGCGGCGGAGAGCGAAAAATCTGATTTTATCGATGCCGATGCGCTGATTAAAATTTTTGAGAAAAAGGACATTTCGTTGTTGCAAGCGCTTAATTTGCCGATGCGCGAAAATGTTGACGGCGAAGGACACAGCGCATTGTTGCTGGCTTATATGAATGACGCCGCGCCGGAAATATTGGAATATTTATGGCCGCAGGGCGAAGAAAAAGAGGTTGTGCAATATTTGAGTGCCGTGGCCGAGGACGGCAAATCTATGTTGCTGGAGGCTTTGGCCAAAAACGATAAAGCTATGCTGCAAAAATTGCTCGACGAAGAGGTTGATACCGGCGGTGCGGAAGGCAAAGAAAACGCCCTCTTTTATGTTTTGACGCACGATGTCGATGCGGATATAACTCAAATAATATTGGCAGACAGTACCGCAGAACAACTGAATCAAAAACTGCCGGAAAGCGAACAACCGATTTGGAAATATTTGCTGGTCAATAATAAAATTGATTTATTTAAAACGGTTTTGGATAAGCTGAAAACGGTGCAACCGTTGCCCGACGAAGACGGAAATTCGCCGCTTGATGCGGTTATGAATCTGCCGGCGGAGCAAGGTGGCGAGCTGTTCGAGTTGGTGCTTTCCAACACGCCTAAACCTGATTTTAAGGCTTTGTGGCTGGCGTTAGACAATGATAACACTCAACAATTTGCCGCCCTTTTGGAGAAGAAACCCGACATCAACGGCTTTAATCCGGACGGCGAAAATCTGCTGACCTATATTGTTAAAAATAATCTGCGGCCGGAATTTGCGGAAATTTTGCATCAACACGGATTTAATTTTGAACAAATCAACAGGCAACAGGAAACCGCCTTGGATATTGCCGTTAAGCAAAAGAATCCCGAATTGGCGGAGAAACTGATTGAATACGGTGCCAATGTTAACCGAATCGTCGATAAACGCTCATATCTGATGAATTTGACTTATGAAGATAACGACATTACCGACGTTATTTTGCAACATAATCCGAACCTGAAACTTGTTGCGCCGGAGGGTGAAACCGTTTTAATGGCGGCGGTAAAGAATTTAAACGCTAAAATTGTCGATTATGCGGTTGAGCGTGGGGCGGACGTTAATAAAAGAGACTTAAACGGCAACACGGCATTGCTGTATTTGGCCGATGCCATTGCGACCAATAAAGATGCCTCGCAGGATTTGTTGCTCTCCAAAGTTAAGGCAATTGCCGGAACTTTGGTGACCAAAGGCGCGGACATCAATCAGCGCAACGGCGACGGCGAAACCGTGCTTATTCGGTTGGCTCAGAAGTGTCCGGAGTTATACCTGGTTATGGCCGAGGCGTTTTACGATTATAACGCCGACAGCAACTTAAAAGACCAAACCGGCAAAACCGCCAAAGACTACGTGTCGCAAAGAAAATAAATGCTTAAATTAAAAACAGCCGGTATCACACCGGATGTTTTTTGCTGAATATTAAAAATAATGCTTGCATTTAAAAAAGATTTGATATATGTACTTATCTGTCAAGGCGCCCGTAGCTTAATTGGATAGAGCATCTGACTACGGATCAGAAGGTTGTGAGTTCGAGTCCCGCCGGGCGCGCCAATAGAAAAAGGGTTTGCCTTATCGGCAAGCCCTTTATTTGTTATGCAAAGGAATAACTATGAAAAAAGTCATTGTCATCGGTGCCGGTCCTGCCGGTTTGGTTGCCGCTTCGGAGCTGTTGCTGAAATCCGATGATTATGACGTTACCCTTTTGGAAGAAAGCTCTTACATCGGCGGTATCGCACGCACCGTCAGCCACAACGGCAATCGTATGGATATCGGCGCACACCGATTCTTTTCTAAGGACGATGAGGTTAATAAGTGGTGGAATGATTTGATGCCGCTGCAAGGCAAACCGGCGCAAGATGATTTGCAAACCGGTCGCAAGGTTACTCTAAACCCGAACGGGCCGAATCCGGAAACAGAAGATAATGTGCGTCTTTTTCGTCGCCGTTGGTCGCGCATCTATTATCGCTGCAAGTTTTTTGACTACCCGATTAAGCTCAATTTTAACACCGTTTGGAATATGGGGATTTTTACCACGCTGAAGGCGGGATTTAGTTATTTAATGACCTTGCTTCGCAAACTGCCGGAAACATCTTTGGAAAATTTTTATATAAATCGTTTCGGGTACAAACTTTATTCTATGTTTTTTGAAGATTACACCCAAAAAGTTTGGGGGCGTCACCCTTCCGCCATTTCTGCCGATTGGGGGGCGCAGCGGGTTAAGGGATTATCCATTGTGGCAATTTTGAAAGATATAGTGCAGAAATTGTTGCCGATTAAAGCCAAAAATGTAGAAACTTCATTAGTTGAAGAATTTACTTATCCGAAATTCGGCGCCGGTCATCTTTGGGAACAAGCCGCGCAAAGAATTTTAAACCGCGGCGGAAAAATAATTTTGAATGCGAAAGTGGTTTCCCTTCGCTCCGCAAATCAAAAAATAACCGAAGTACACTATATTCATAACGGCAAGGAAACGACCGTAAACGCGGATATCGTCATTTCTTCTATGCCGCTGAAAGATTTGATTGCCGGTATGAATGACGTGCCGCAAAACATCAGAGACATTGCCGCAGGATTGCCGTATCGCGACTTTTTGATTGTCGGTCTGCTGGTTAAAAAATGCAATTTGAAAAACAACACCGACTTTCCTACTCCGGCCGATATTATTCCGGATTGCTGGATATATATTCAAGATACCGGCGTGCAATTGGGGCGGCTTGATATTTTCAACAACTGGTCGCCGTATATGCTTAAAAATCCGCAAAAAGAAGTTTTCTTGGGGTTGGAATATTTTTGCAACGTTGGCGATGAACTGTGGAATATGAGTGATGATGAATTGCGGGCCAAAGGCACGAATGAATTGCTTAAAATTAAGGCTATAACTTCTGCCGATGACGTGATTGATGCCCACGTCGAACGTATGAAAAAAGCCTATCCCGCCTATTTTGACACTTATAAAGATATTAATCTGCTGGTTGAATATCTGAACACTTTTGACAATCTGTATTGCGTCGGCCGCAACGGACAACATCGCTATAACAACATGGACCATTCCATGGCCACTTCGTTTGCCGCGGTTAAGCATATTTTGGGGCAAATTAACGATAAAAAAATTATTTGGGCGGTCAATACCGAAAAATCGTATCACGAAAGCAAAAAAAGCGCTTAGTCGCAATTTACTCAAACATTTTCAGCAAACGCAACAGATAAGGCGACGGGGTTTCACTGCAGCGGGTTAAGCCGTAGCCGATATAACGCAACGCCAAGCCGTCGATTTGCTTTTGCGAAATGCCGTGAACAACTATTTTGTTATAGATTTTCAGCACCTCTAACGCCAGCTTGCGATTTATTTTATACAGCGGAAAAAAGTCTTGCACAATCGGCACTACTCGCGCATTGCCGAAATCAACAATACCATTCAAAACATTATAATTTTCCGTATCCACCAAAATATTGCTACCGCTCAAATCGTTATGGCAAAGCGCCTCCGGCACCTGTTCGTCATCGGTTTCGTAATCATCTAAATTGAGGCGCCCAGAGCTGTGTTGCAACAACGCGGCTTTAACCTTTTCCATATCAAAATCCGGACGATTGCCGACGTCCCAACTTTCCATAGCTTCAACTATATCGGCTCCGACCGGCGGAATTTCCAAAGTATCATAATCTATGGCGTGCATCATGGCAAAAAACTTGGCAATTTGTCGCGCCAGACTTTCCTGTTGCTGAGGATTTAAGGCATCGTATCCGGTTGTGTGTTCCCCCTCGCCGCGATTGTCGCAGATTTTACCGGCGAAACGCTTAGAAACGGAAAACGGACATTCTTCCGCAATCAGCTCAATTTTGTGCACCCTGTCCGGCATTTTTTCTTCAATGTACGGAAACACGGAATCGATGATTTTCTTTTCGCGTTGCATGGTTCGCCAAATTATTTCGGCCTTAGGAAAACGCACCAACAGATTATCTACGGCATAAGCAATCGAGCGCGAACCGCCGGGCAATCGCTCGATGGTGCGAACCAAAATGCCGGTGTCGGAAATAATTTGCCGCACCTCATCTAAATCTTCTGCTTCTTCCGCCGTTAAAAACCGCATCGTCTTCTCCTCTGATTTTATTATACGCAAGTTTGGTTAAATTTTCGTTTTCGGTATCTTGTTAATTGTCATATAGCCGAATTATTTATTGCTATATTCTCAAACAATACATATTTGTTTGAGGTTTTGAAAATAAGTTAAATACAATTAAGCATACGATTATGAAAGTACTATCCGTTAAAAACATCAGAGATGCCATTCTTTCAATAGAATGTGGAAACAGAAATTTGTGTCGGTTGCGGCAAATTAGCAACGAGGAATTGTCAGATTGTGATTTTTACGTTGATTTGCAAATGAGAGATTATCATGTTGAAGAGCTAATCTATAAATTAAACAATCTTCACAGTTTGCGACTGCCGCGTGAAATTCGTAAGGTAACTACCAATAATACGGTTCGCTCGTTTATTGATACAGCAAATATGTACATAAAAGAGTTGGCAGCCCTCAAAGATTTTATGCCTCATCTCGCTTGATTTTATGTTTTTAAATTTAAACAGCCTGCACCATTTGATGCAGGCTGTATTTTTTATAGTTTAAGCATTAAATTATTCAAAGCGATGCGGCATTTCCGACTCTTTTTGCATTTGTTTTACAAACGCGTCAAGCGACATTGTTTCTTGCTTGTCGCTACCCAAATGGCGAATCGTAACGCTGCGATTTTCCTTTTCCTTAGCGCCGACAACCACAATTACCGGAACTTTGGAAAGCGAATGTTCACGCACTTTATAATTGATTTTCTCGTTGCGCAAATCGGCCTCGGACTTAATGCCCACCTTATCCAACTCGGCAACGATTTCTTCGGCATAGCCGTCAAACTCGCTGACAATCGGAGCTACCACAACCGGCAACGGAGACAACCACAGCGGCAATTTGCCGGCATGGTGTTCAATCAAAATACCCAAAAAGCGCTCAATTGAACCGAACAACGCGCGGTGCAACATCACCGGACGATGCTTTTCGCCATCTTCGCCGATATAAGAAATATCAAAGCGTTGCGGCAAATTCATATCCACCTGAATGGTACCGCATTGCCACTCACGACCGATAGCATCTTTCAAAATAAATTCCAGCTTCGGACCGTAAAACGCTCCCTCACCCGGATTGATTTCATAAGCATAACCGTGCTTTTCCAAAGCGTGAGCCAAGGAATTCTCGCACAAATCCCAAATTTCGTCGCTACCGATACGATAAATGCTTTCCGGCCGCGTTGAAAGATAAATTTTGACGCTGTCAAAGCCGAAGTCTTTATAAATATCGAAAATCAGCTTCATAGTGTTTATGCACTCCTCTTCCATTTGTTCCGGCGTGCAGAAAATATGCGCATCATCTTGTGTAAATTCACGCACCCGCATCAAGCCCATCAAAGCACCGGAGGCCTCATAGCGGTTAACCTTTCCGAACTCAGCCATTCTGAGCGGCAAATCACGATACGACTTTACACCTTGCTTATAAACCAACAATCCGCCCGGGCAGTTCATCGGCTTTACGCAGAACATACTGCCGTCTTCCATCTCGCCGGAATAATTGTGTGCGCCATATTTATCCCAGTGTCCGGAAGTTTCCCACAAAACGCGGTTCATAACGCGCGGAGTCTCAATTTCGATATAACCGTTATGCTCTTGACGGTTGCGCATATATTCAATCAATTTGCGATAAACGCGGAAACCTTTGTCATGCCAAAATACCGCACCCGGCGCATATTCCGGCTCAAAGTGGAACAAATCCATTTCCTTGCCGATTTTGCGGTGATCGCGTTTGGCGGCCTCTTCCATCATGGTGATGTAAGCGTCCAAATCTTTTTTGTTGGCCCACGCGGTTGCATACAAACGTTGCAACATTTCTTTGCTGGAATCGCCGCGCCAATAAGCACCGGCAACTTTCATCAACTTAAATGCATCGCCGATTTTGGAAGTTGACGGAACATGCGGGCCGCGACACAAATCGGTGTAATTTCCCTGACGATAAAGAGTTATGATTTCATCTTCAGGCAAATCTTCTATAATTTCAACTTTATAATGTTCACCTTTATCTTTGAAGAATTTAATTGCATCGTTGCGTGGCATTACAATACGCTCGATTTTTTCATCACGCTTAACGATTTCGTGCATTTTTTCTTCGATTTTTGCAAAATCTTCGATGGTAAACGGCTCTTTGCGCGCAAAGTCATAATAGAATCCGTTTTCAATAGCCGGTCCGATGGTTACTTGCGTATCCGGCCAAATTTCTTGCACAGCCTCAGCCATAACGTGAGCGCAAGAGTGTCTTAAAATGTGCAAACCGTCTTTATCTTTGACGGTGATAATAGTGAGTGTAGAATCGGTAGTTATCGGGGTTGTGAGGTCTTGCAATTTGTCGTTAACGCTGACCGCCAATGCGGCTTTAGCTAAGTTCGGACTGATTTTTTGAGCGATTTCCAAGCCGGAAATCCCCTCTTTTTCTTCTAACACACTGCCATCCGGCAATTTAATTTTTATCATTGTTTTCTACCTTTTCACTATTAATAAATTCTACTTTTGATTCATGAGTTCTTCATAAACCTTGATTGTTTTATCACACATAATTTGTTTTGTAAAATGTTCTTTTATATTTTTTATTGCCGCGGCACCGATTTTTTCGCGCTCGTCGGTTGAAAGATTTAAGGCCCAATGAATAGCCGCGGCTAAATCATCGGCATTTCCGCTTTCAAACAATTTGCCGGTAACCCCGTCAATTACGGTTTCTCTGGAGCCGCCGATATTCGACGCCACCACAATCCGCCCCATGGCCTGTCCCTCAATGGCAATGCGGCCGAATGCCTCCGGCTCGATGGAAGTGGAAAGCACCACATCAGACACCATCATTGCGGTCGGAACATCGGAAGTGTGGCACACAAAAGCGAATCGGTCAGACATGCCGTAATTATTAATCATTTCATGCAGTTCTTCGGTATATTTAACGCGCCCCTGGTCGTCACCGATTAACACACAGAAAAAATCTTCATCTTTGATTTTATTTAAGGCTTCAATCAGCAACTTTTGGCCTTTCCAGTTGGTTAAGCGCCCGATAAGGGTTACGAGCGGCTTATCTTCCGGAATATTGTTATCTTCCAAAAACTTAATCATACGCTCGGCCGAAGTGTTTTCGATATTGAAATTATCCATATTGACACAGCGGGCAATCTGGCGAATTTTTCCCTCATCCGTGCCATATTTGTTGATGATATGCTCTTTAATGTGTCCGGAAATGGCAATCACCCGCTCGCCGTATGTCATTACCCGATTATAAAACTTTTTGATTTCGTGCGGTCCCAAACCGTAGGTGCCGTGAAAAGTGGTCATAAAATGTACACCGCATTTTTTGGCCGCCCAATAAGCGCTCCACGCCGGAGCACGCGAGCGAGCGTGCACAATGGTTATACCGTGTTCCTTGATTATTTTGGCGAGCCTTTGCGCATTGAGCCACATTTTGAATATGTTTTTGGTTTTCAGCGGCAAAGTAAAGTGCTTAACCTTCAATCTTTCGAGCTGAACCTGCATACGTCCGCCGGCGGAAGCCACATAGTTTTCAATGCCGCGCTTTTGCAATTCTGACGCAATTTCAATTGTTCCCAACTCTACGCCGCCCTGATTAAGCTCAGGCAGCACTTGCAAAATTACCATTTTTTTATCTTTTTTTTCAGACATCAGACCCTCTGTATATGTTTAAATATGGTGTATTTTAGTCAATATCTTTATTTTTTTCAAAAAATAACACCGGCTTATGCACATTTTGCCTACAAAAAAAGAGTGTCTGCTTTTTGAAGGCAAACACTCTCCCGATATGTTATTATCGCTTATTTCTCATCATCTTCCGCTGACCATAGGTTGCAAATCATATCGCGCACCTCGGGATTAAACTTAACCAAAGCGCAGATACCGGCAGCACACACAACATAGGTAAAAAACGCCAGCATTCCGCAGAAGATGGCAACTACCGTACCGATAATCAGACAGGCAAACATACCAATCGGCTTGAATACCGGTGCCAACACCATGGTTAAGAGTAGAAAGAAGGCAATGCACATGGGCCAACCTTCTCCGTCCGGATCGTTGGGTACTTCAGCAAACGGGCTGTCAATCAGAGCCCAAAGAGTGAAAAATGCGATAATGCACACAACAATAAAAATGATTTTTTCTTTCATCTTTTTTCTATTTTGAGGGTTCAACATTTCGGAGTTTTCAAAGCATATATAACGTTGTTCCTTCAAACCAGAAGAAAATAAAAGAAGTAAATCCTTACCTTAAAAATTGTTATAATGCTTAATATATCAATTTTGATTATAGATTATTTGACAAAAAAATCAAGCGTTATTTTTGTCGGTAACAATTTTGGGGAAGAACAAGTAAAGAATAGTGTTGTTTTTTTCGCGTTGTGTAACGTCATACTGAGCGCCAGCGAAGTATCTAGTGATGCAAAGCATCACATCGTTTCTTGCGAAACGATTGGATTCTTCGGCTATGCCTCAGAATGACGTTCTGCCATTTTAACAACTTCGGGAAAAACAGAAGCTTTATTTAATTGCGTTTTCCGTGACGAAACTCTAAAACCAGCATGGTAATATCGTCGGACTGCGGATCATCTTTCACAAATTTCTTAATTTGTTTATACACATGATTCAACGTGTCGGCCAAAGGCATTTCTTTTTGGTTCAATGCCTTTTTCAAGCGTTCTTCCTCAAACATTTTACCTTCATGATTCTGCGCCTCGGTCACCCCGTCAGTATATAAAAACAGGCGATCACTGTCTTGCAGTGTCAGCTTTCGACTTTTATATTTATAATCGAGTCTGGCACCCAAAATTATATTGCGATTCATATCAATATACTCATAGCCGCCTTGAGTTTTATGCAAAGGTGGACAATGTCCGGCATTGATATATTGAACTTGCCCATCGTTCAAATCCAAAATACCGATAAAAGCCGTAACAAACATTCCGGACTGATTATCGCAGAGAGTATTGTTGGCGCGGTTTATAGCTTCTTCCAAAGAATATCCGGACTGCAACATATTTTTGATAACCGTTTTGGCCGACATCATATATAAGGCGGCGGTAATCCCCTTACCGGATACATCGGCAATTACAAAAGCATAGTGCCTGTCGTCTATCGGGAAAAAGTCGTAAAAATCTCCTCCAACCTCTCGAGCCGGTGTCATTGTAGCAACCAGTTCAAAACATTCTTCTTTCGGAAAATCTGTCGGCAATGCCGAGGTTTGAATGTTCTTGGCGATGGCGAGTTCAGATTGTATTTTCTCTTTTTCGTTAGAAATTTTAGCCAGTTGAATGATTTGCTCTTTAATATCGGTTTTCATTTTATTAAATGCTGCGGCCAACTGCGCCAGCTCTGACGGATTATCCAATTGAATAGTTTCTTCCAAATCTCCTTGACTGATTCTTTGCGCAATTCCGGTTAATTTAGAAATCGGCTCATTGATGTTGCGCCGCAAAACCCAGAACAGAATGCTGACAATCAGTAAGGTACAAATCATCAAAACGCTCAGCAAAATACTCAAATGATAAACTGCAGCATGAAACAGTTCAAACAGCGGAACATTAACAATCAAGAACAAGCCGTTATTTAACCGTTTAACATAAGGCATATATTTAACGCCTTGATATTCAAAAGCGACGCCTTCTTTTAAGTCTTCGGAATACCATTTTATCTTATCCAAAGGCTCGCCCATAATGGTTGAATTATCGACATCCGGCTCGGTTGTGGCAATAATACTGTTACTGCTTTTTTCGCCAAACAAAACAAAACTGTGAGGAGTCGGTTTGATTTTAAATATGGCATCCAAAATCGTATCCAATTCCCAATCTACCGTGGCCATACCGACCAACTCGCCCTGATCATAAATTCCGGCGCCTACCGTGGTCATTAAAATACCGAGCTGAGTGCTTCTGTAAGGTTTGGACCAAGCTACCCGCTGTCCGTTGAGCAAATCATTTTTAATTTTGCTGTACCAATCTTGCTTAAAATAGTCAAAAGTGCTGTCAACACATGAATAGAGCATTTCAATCTCGCGTTTTTCGGTCCAAACAGCGTGAATACAAGCAATCTTTTGATTGTTGTAGATTTTATACGGCAAAAAGTAAATGCCGTTGCCCATGGAATTAGGATAATTCCGCAAAATTTCTTTGGTAGAGAAATCGCCGACTTTTTGCTGTTTGCCGTCCTGATAATAAATCTCGCCCATCAATGCCAAGTCCAACGCGTTTTTCTCCAGCGTGGCAATTTCCGTATTTATCTGCCCTTCAAAAGCGGTAATGGAAGCGTTGTTGCCCTCAATAATCAGCTCCTTATCGTTATAAAAAGCAATAACGGCGGCGCTGGTTATGATAATTCCCAAAGCGCATAACAACGAAAACGTTAAAGTAATAATTTTGGCATTGATACTGTTCAGCATATTTTTCTTCTTTAGTTAAATGTGTGATAACCCATAATTTTTTCTCAATTTAGCAATATTCATTCCGGTTGTCAATAACTGTTTGCAAAGTTCATAATGATAAAACAAATGCTTATAAATAACGTGGCGGAGCGTATAGAGCCCGAACCTAAAGGCGCGAGGATAAAAACAACCGCGGCATACATCAAAAAAACTTTAACCGAAAGAGCTTTGCAAAAGCACAGTCTATACACTCCGCACAAAAAAAGACAGGGCCTTAACCCTGTCTTTTTATTGGCGGAGCGTATAGGACTCGAACCTATGCAGCCTTTTAAGGGGCTGACGGATTAGCAATCCGCTGTATTACCACTCTACCAACGCTCCGTGACTTTGTACCTTTTATCCTAACTTTTAGGAATGGTCAAGTTTTTTTTATAAATATGTTCAAAAAATTTTCGGCCCCACGACGAGAGAGGAGATTGTCAATCTAGCCGGTAATGATAAAGTCTTAACAAATGACTGTCATTTTGAGGGGTTGAGCATAGCGAAATCCCCGTCAAAATCTCTTAAGTCACGAACAAACTCAAGAGTACATTCTTTAACATTGCCATTATCGCAGAGATCTTTACGCCCACTATGGGGCTCAAGATGACATTGCCATACTATTTACGTCCCGAGTTGCACGGCGAGAGCGGAGATTCCTCGGTTTTGCCTAAAAATTCGGAAAACGCGATAAATACGAAGGGGTTTTTCAACGACGTGTACACAAGAAGTACAAGAGGATTTTAATTTGGAGAGTGTGTCTTATACGCAGTTAGAGGGTTGGCGCAGTGTACAATCAAAAGGTACATAAGCCACTAAAAATTCGGAGAACGCGGTAAATACGAAGGGGTTTTTCAACGACGTGTACACAAGAAGTACACGAGTATTTTAATTTGGAGAGTGTGTCTTATACGCAGTTAGCGGGTTGGCGCAGTGTACAAATAAAGGTACATAAGCCACTAAAAATTCGGAAAACGCGATAAATACGAAGGGGTTTTTCAACGACGTGTACACAAGAAGTACACGAGGAGAAAAACCCCAAGTAGTTACCCGTTATACGGATTTTTAAAATTTGTATTGGTAGGTTAAAGCAAACATATTACTATGATTGTGATATTTTGCGTCTAAATCTCCGCCCTGATAATGGTCACGAACACGGCCGTGCATCATGGTCAGGAAAGCGTAACCCAAGTCAAACTGATGATGTCCGTTGGTGTAGCTGGCACCGAGCGAGAACCAAATACGGTCAGCATCCGGAATACGATTGGTACGGAAATTGTTGTTAGCCGTCGGGGCTTGGTCCCAAGCGGTACCGGCACGCAAGGTCCAGTTTTCGTTTGCGTAATATTCCTGACCTAAAGCAAAGGTCCAAGAATCTTTCCAACGATATTGAACGCTGTGATCGCCCGCACCGGAATAAGCCGGGAACGTGTAGAAACGATGCCATTGAATGTATTTAACCGTGGCTTCGGTTGCCCATTTGCAATTCCATTTATGATAACCGGAAAGAATCCAGCTGGCCGGCAATTCCGGATTTGACATAGTTTCGTAACGGTTCATCATACCCATTATACCGTATTGACCTAAATCAGCTTCAACATAAACATATTCTTTGCCGTGCGTATGTTGTGTACTCTTGAAACGATACGCCAAACCGAGACGAGTATCTTTATTGAATTCGTACATTGCACCTAACTGCCAGCTTTGTGTCCAGCCTTTAACACGGTAGTCACTGTTACCGTTAACGTTTACAACGCCCAACTGTGTAGGATACGGCATATTGTTGATGTTGCTGGTCAACTGGCCTTTAATATAACGCAAGATGGCGCTGGCACCCAAAGACAAGCCCATATCGAATCTGTATGCCGTCGAGAAGTTGGTATCAATAACTTCCAATTCCGATTTGCGAACACCCACCGGTTCGTGTTGAGCCACATGGCTGTCGTGCTTATATTTGGTAGAAAGTCCGTACGGAACATATACGCCCAAACCGAAGAACCATTTATCATTCAGATTATATTGTCCCATGATGCTCGGCAGTGGAACAAAATAGTCCATTTTATCGGTTCCTTGCTCGCTTTTAGCCTTAGCGGCAATTTCGGTGGCAGTGAAGCCGAGTTGAACGCCCGAGCGCTTTTGCGCCGTCATACCGGCCGGGTTGTACCCCATAGCGGAAAAGTCATCGCCAACCACGCCGATACCGGCAAACGAACGACCTAAGTTGGTAGTAGAAAATTCGTTTAATTGATATCCGGCTGCGTGAGCGCCCTGAGCGCCGATAATCGTAGCCAAAGCAGTCATTAAATAAAGTTTTTTCATAAGTCCCTCTCTTTAATTTAGTTCACTATGTAAGCTAGCACTCGAGCTATCCAGCGTAAACAATTTAATTTGTGGATAAATAGTTTCCCCAAAGATACTAATGTTTATTTCAAACGCTTAGAAGTATTTTGCATTGTTTTTTCTGTGGATAACTCGCTTGGTTGTGGCGTATTGAGCAAAAAAATAATACCATACAGTCAGGTTTAATTTTGATAAGGATTATAAAAATGGCAACAGTTAATGATACGGACTTTTCCGATATTTATATTATTCCGGACGGAAGTGCTTATATTTGGGGCAAAACCACACCAAGCGGTTTGGTTCCGACTCACCCTGACGATTATGAAGAATTTTATCGCACGGTTATGAACACTTATGACGGAACCAACCCGAGTTATCTGGTTAAATACAAAGGCCGCAACTATCGTGTGGAAAGAACGGTTACGCTTGACGGTCAACAATACTGCGCTCGTAAGATGCCGCACTCCATTCCGGATATTAACACGCTTGGAATGGACGAGCGTTTATTGCGTTATTTAATTTCACTCAGCGGTGCTTCCGGACTGTTGCTGATTGCCGGCACCACGGGTTCGGGTAAAACCACAACCTTGTCTGCGCTGTTGCGCGAATGGTTGGTGCGCGAGGGCGGATATGCCTTTACGCTTGAAGATCCGGTGGAAATGCCGCTGGACGGAACTTATAAAACCATCAACGGTGAGTTGGGAATCTGCAAACAAATGACACCGCCTAACGGCTCTTGGCCGGACGGTTTGAAATCTATGTTGCGTTCTAAACCGCGTTATGTTTACCTCGGCGAAATTCGTGATCCGGCCGTAGCTTCGGAATCGTTGCGTGCGGCAATTTCCGGCCACTTGGTGCTCTCGACCATCCACGCTGCCACCGTCAGCGATGCTATTCAATCCATTGTTAAGTACGCTGCCGCCAGCGGTATTTCCGAGGAAATGGCTTACGATTTGGTGGGCAACGGTATTTTGGGCGTGTTGCACCAAACTTTGGTCGGCGTTCCGAAGCA
Organism: Alphaproteobacteria bacterium; assembly: GCA_017528205.1. Taxonomy (GTDB): domain Bacteria; phylum Pseudomonadota; class Alphaproteobacteria; order RF32; family CAG-239; genus RUG410. Next base: position 86,450 of record JAFXPE010000003.1, read on the forward strand.
TCCGAAAATCGAATTTGTGTTTGCCAATCCGGATGCTTCCGCCGGCGACCAAGTACGCGGTATTGTCAAGAGCGGTAAGCTGAATTTGGCAACTACCATCGAAACTCAAAAAGTTCGTCTTGCACGCGGTATTCCGTTGTTTGAATAACGAAACTTTATTTGTTGCGGAAAGGCTGCAAGTCGCGGCCTTTCTTTTTTAACTCTTTATCAATCTATTCGGTGTATAATCTGATAAATTGTAAAAATTGGGGTAAAAAAAATGAGTGATTTTAAAGAAGCAACATCAACAAGCAAAACGACTTTTGCTTATTTAAAAGAAGTAGTGTCCTTGCTGAAACAAAAGAAATTCGGCGCGGCATTGCGCGAGTTTGCAAGCTTTGTTAAAGCTGTTTATGTTAACCGCATAAAAGGAAAATATGTTTCCGTTAAGGGTGTAAAAATTCCGATGTTGGCGGTTGTGATTGCGGCGCTGGTAGTGTTTTATGCCATATTGCCGTCGGGCAATCCTAAGGGAGAAATGCCGCTTTCGGAAAAGGCCGATATTGCCACGAACACTTACGATAAAAACGGCATCCGCGTTTATGATATGCGCAAATGCAATTACGCGGCTTGCGGCGTTTTGGAGAATTCTTCGGATAACGACTATGAGCGAATCCGCATTAAGGTAGTTTTCCATAATCAAACCGGACAGGCGGTGTTCAGAGGAACGGCCGATGCTTTGCAGGTGGCTCCGCGCACAAGAGTCGAGTTTGACATTCCGTGTTCGGAAGAATTTGCATATTTCAAACTTAAAGACGTTGTAATCAATCCGGCCGAAGATGATGCGGACGACGATGAGGAATGAACAATTAAGTTTTAGGCTTTAAAATTTAAAAGCGCTTCAAATCGAAGCGCTTTTTTTTGTAAAGATGAGCTATTAAATATCCATAGTATCCAATAGGTTTCTGGTATATGCTCTTAATTCGCCGCTGTTCATCAGGCTCAGCTTGATGTTGGCACGTTGCAAATCGACATTGGTACCGCAATCAAAACGCAAACCTTTGGTCAACACGCCGTAAATCGGCAAACCACGCATAGCAGCCAAATTCAAGGCATCGGTCAGATTAATTTCGCCGTTTGAACCTTTGGTAACTTCCGGCAAAACATCCAAAACTTCGTTCGGAATAATATACGGTCCCATAGAGGCATAATTTGACGGTACTTCTTCCAACTTCGGCTTTTCGATCAAGCCGGAAGCACGCACCACATTGCCGTCGCGCTTGGCTCCGATTAAGGCGCCGTAACGCACCATTTCTTCTCGCGGACATTCCATAATGTTTTCGACAATACCGCCGTTTTTCTCATACACATCACAAAGCTGTTTCAAAACACCGTCACCGTGCAAATTGATATAAACATCGTCCACCCACATAACCGCAAAATCGCGCTTACCGATGATATCCTTGGCCATCAAAATCGCGTGTCCGTTTCCTTTCGGCTCATTCTGACAGGCAAAAGAAAACTTCATACCGGCCGGAATAATTTCCTGCACCGCTTTAAGTAAATCGTCTTTTTTCTTGCGAGCCAAATGCGCCTCCAATTCCGGCGCCGGTGAATAATATTTTTCAAACATATGGCGGCAAGCGTCATCGCTGTATATAAACACGATTTCCTTGATTCCGGCCTCAGCACAGGCGTCAACCGCATACTGAATAACCGGCTTGTTATCCAGCGTCATAAATCCTTTGTGCAAAACTTTTGTCGTCGGCAAATTGCGGGTGGAAAGTCCGGCCACCGGCAAAACACAAACTTCTGGTTTTTTATTCATATTTTTCTCCATTTATCATTTTTATTTAACATCATAAACTTAAAATCACGGCACAAAAATCGTTCCGCTCGGTTTTTGAACGGCTCCGCTTGTCGGTTTCAACAGCTTTTTAACCGGCTTTTCGAAGATTTCGGTTTCCGGTTCTTCATAAGTGCGCAAAATCGTTCCGCCGGAGATTTTACCCACCGGCACCTCTATCGCTTCCGGAATCGAATCCGGATCCTCGATAACGTCCGGCAAATCCGTGTGTATAATTTCTTTTATTTTTTCCGGTGTCTCTGCCGTTTCTTTTGTTTCCGGTTTAGCATCAGATTTAACCTCCGGCTTGGTTTCCACTACGGCCTTAGGAGTTTCTTCCTTGACTTCAACCTGTGGTTTCAGAATTGTTTTTTTGACTTCCGGTTGCTTGGCTTCCGGCTTATCCTCCGCTTTCTTTTCTTTAACAATCAGCAGATTTTCCGCATCTTCTTTTTCTTCGGCCAAGCGCTTTTTCTCTGCTGCCTCCGACTCACGACGATATTCTTCCTGCCGCTTGTCGACGATTGCCAACAATGTTTTTGCCGTGGCCGATCGGGTATTTTTCATTTGTTCCAGCAAATTTTCCAGCTGCGCCGACACGGCCGACAACTCATTTATTTTTTCCATTTTGGCGCTTTCGTCAGACACCTTTTGCAAAGCATCGTAGTTTTTGTTGAAATCGCCATACATTTTTTCAACCGTTTCCGCATAACCGTCCATTGTCGATTGCCAATTTTTTATGCCAGCGTTATCCGTAATGTAGCTTGCCGAATTGATTTCCGCGAGCTGGCGTATATCGTCGTCGAGCATCTGCCGATATTCTTTAAGCAGAGTTTGCGTCTGGGTATAAACATCTGTAGTGTTATCGCGAATTTTTTGCATTTTTTGCTTTATATCAACCGAAACGTCTCGCTTGAGATTCTTTTCGATATCGCTGATTTTTTCTTCCAACGCCGGAATCTTACCGTCTATTTCGCTGACATCGCTGACCGTAAAGTTTTCTTGGCTGGCTTTGCTCTGCAATTTTTTAATTTCAGCGATGATTTCTTCGATACGCTGTTTTTGTGCGGCATATTTTTCGGCGTCTTCCGCCACATTTTGCGCCAGATATTCTTCGATTTGCGAATCAAGCTCTGCCGCCCTATCGGCAACGGCGTTTAATTTTTCTGCCGCCTCGGCCATATCGGCATTTAAGGCTTTTTGCATGGCATCTTTTTGCTCTTGCTCCTCTTGAGCCACCTTTTGCCAATAGGCATCATATTTGCCGACAATTTTTTCAATCGATATATCCAACACCGGTCGGTTCATCGCCCCGCCGAGAGTGAAAGAATATTCGTCAATTTCCGGCAGATTGGTGTATCTTACCTCGGTTTTGACATTCATCTTCCAATCTTTCAGGTTTATTTCACCGCGGGAGAGAGCCAGAATTATGATGTTGTTCAATTTTGTTTCGGTCAATTCGACAACGCCGTCTTTGATTTTCAGGTTGACCTCAATCGGCCCGAACTCGGTTGAGCCGCTCTTTAAGTTGTCTTGAACCACTTGGAACAAGCCTTTGGATTGGTCGCGGCGTTGCAAATCTTCGTCAATGGCCATCAAATTTATGCCTTTGATTTTCATATTGCCTATTGATAAAGACGTTGTGCCGGATAATTGATTGAGCATCTCCTCAAAAGAAACGGCCGAAGTTTCAAAATTATTTTCCATATGAACATTGTCACCGGAAATTGCGTAAACCGAACCGCCGAAGTTGTTGATTTTTAAGTTATTGAATATCATTGTTCCGCCCACTTTCGGAGTTTGGCCATATTCAAATTTTATGTTTCCGGCTGCCTCTGCTTCGGCAAAATTAAATGTAATATCCTGAAATTCCAAAGCATTTTTCGTACTCTTAATTTTTGTGGAGAAATTGTTTAGCTTATAATCGTGATAAAACGCCTTAGTTGCCGTTAATTCGACGTTCAAATTAAAATTGTGATACCACGAATAATCTATATTGGCTTTGTTTAATTTCGGACGCGCCAAGAATGTGTTATCGGAAGACGGGACACTCAAATTCTTTGCCGGATTCTGCACTTTTAAGAGTTGCGCCAGATTAAATTCGTTGGTTTGAATCTTACCTCCTATAACCCGAAGATCTTCCGAATGGATAAAGGACAAATTGCCCTCATATTGAGCCGAACCCAAACTGCAATTGATGTTTTCCATCTCCAAATCATTCGAACTGCCGACCAGATGAGCGGTTCCGTTAAACACGCCGCGATAAAACTTATTTTCGACAGTTGCAAAGCCGATTTTATCCAGCAAATTTTCCAAACGTGATGATTTTAAGGTGACGTTGCCGTCAAATTGCCACAAATTATCATTTTTTTCTATGGAGCCTTCATAGATGAAAAGACTATCATCCAATGTTGTTTCGGAATGAATGTTGACCTTGCGGAAATCTCCGTTAAAACTTCCGCTCGTTGCCAAATTTTTTTGCTTAAAAATTTCCCATTGCGGCAACGGCAGTTGGAATTTTTGCGCCAAAACCGAAAAATCCTGTGATTTCAAATCATAAGTAAATGCCTTGATTTCCGGCATTTCCGCATCTGTTCTTTTAATTATTAAGGTAACATTTCTGACCGCCGTATCCAAAAAATCTTCTATTTGCACATATTTTACCGCCAATTCTTTATTGCGATAATCAATTTCGGTTTGCAAATTTTTCAGGTTCATACCGCGGAAAGTTGCGGCATTGATTTCCGCCGTTAAATTGATATTTTTTTCGCCCAGCTTGGATATTTGTACCAAATCGTGCTTCAAAATGGAGATGATATCTTTAGGCTCTTCCTCTTTGAGCGGGAACACGTAATTATCGAAGTTGAGCGTATCGGCCTTAAAACTTATTTGATAGTCTTGAGTTTCTGGAGCAAATTGTCCCGTGGCGGTTATTTCCGACTTATCCAAAACCGCGCGCAACTCGTCAACCTTAATCTCGGTCGGCGTAGCGCTCAAGCTGGCGGAAATTTTGGCATTTTTATAAGCTGCCTGCGTCGGCGCGCTCAATTCCACACCCAAAGAAGAGGCAAAGTTTTTAAAATCAGAACCTTCCGCCACAATGTTGGCCACCGCAAAAGGCATTCCGTTTTGCACGCTGACGTTGCCGGACATACTCAAAACCGTGTTTCCGGCGCAACCGGCATAAAAATCGTCCAAACTGAACACGCCGTCGGCATACGAGCCTTTAGCGCTGACATTTTCGACCACGCCGTCGGTGCGGTCGTTAATTATCATGCGTACGGCCGACACGTCGTAGTTAAGATGATACGGAAAATCCGGCTCATAGTTTTGGCCTTCGCGATAGCGTTGCAAGCGCGCGCCAATCAGCTCGATAAGCGGACGAATATCCAAATTAACCAGTTGATATTTAATATCCGCCGGCTGTTCAATGCTGTCTTCGGCACTGCGCGGCAGAGAAATATCGCCGGAACCTTCAAAATATGTATCATAAGTAACGGCAAAGTGCGTCAAGTCGATTTTTTTGGCACCGCCATTAGCTTCAACCGAAAAAATAAGCGGAGTATTGAAATTGTCTTCCAGCAATTTTTTATTCAAGAGTGCATTAACAAAATCCGCAGTGTGTTGAGAACTTCCGCTGAACATTCCCTTAAAAGTATCGCCGGAAAAGTTGTACGCACCATCATAGCGCAAATTACTCTCCGAGCCCGGATGCACAAGCGCAAATGCCATATTCACGTCTTCGGTTTGCGACAAAGAATCGAGATTGAACGCCACGCCGTAGCGGTCACCGTCTTTGGTAAAATTACCGTCAAGACGATACGGACCATACAAAGAATCGGCGTGAATTTCCGCATTGAAATTTTCTAATTCAACTTTAATTCCGTATTTTTTGCTTTCGAGATGCACGGTTGAATTTTGAATATTAAAGCTCTGCAAGCGCAATTCACTCTCGGCTCCGAAGCCTTCGGAATCGTTGTTTTTATGCCAATTGCTTTTTCCGCTCGACTTAAATTTAATCCAAACTTCAACACCGTTTAAAGTCAAAGATTGAATATCCGGCGCGCCGTGAATCAATGAAGTGAGGGTAATTGCCGTATCCAGTCGGCGAATCGCGGCCAGTTTTTCGTTGTTTTGCGGGTTGATGATATTAACTGACTTGGCTGACATTTTCGGATGCGGAAACAGCGAAACTTTCAAGTCTCCGGTAAGTTCAACCTTTTCGCCGATTGCCGCCGAAATTTGCGAAGCAATCCTTTCTTTGTGCTGGTTCCAGTCAATTATCGAAACGTAAAAACAGGTACCGGCCACAGCCAAAATAACAACAGCTAAAGATATCAGAATTATTTTCTTTTTCAATGCATCTCTCCTCATTGATTTTAAGATAATCTTGACTTTTAATGTATAATATTCATACAATAAATCAACACATTTTTTTCAAAGCGGAGGCAAAATATGAGTTATAAAGACAAACTGTTTGCAAGTGCTCTTGAATGCCGGCTCAAGGCTTATGCCCCCTATTCAAAATTTGCGGTCGGAGCGGCAGTTCTTTGCAACCGCGAAATTTATGTCGGCTGTAATGTTGAAAATGTTTCCTATCCTTGCGGAAACTGTGCCGAATCCGGTGCAATATCCGCCATGGTGGCAAACGGCGGCCGCAAAATTGAAGAAATTCTAATTGTGGCCGACACCGACAACATTGTGCCGTGCGGTAATTGTCTGCAAAAAATCGCTGAATTCGGCAACGCCGAAACTTTGGTGCACAGCGCAGATTTAAGCGGCAATATCCGCACATATACATTATCTCAACTTTTACCGCATAACTTTAACGCCAAAGAGGTGAAAAATGCTTGAAAAATCTTATGAATATATGAAACAGGAATTGGGCGATTTTGTGCCCGACACAGCCATAATTTTAGGTTCCGGCCTGGGTGATGTGGTTGAGGCCATCGAAAATCCGCGGATTATTCCGTATGCCAACGTTCCGTTTTTCCCTACTCCGACGGTTGGCGGCCATAAAGGGCAGTTCTGCGCCGGAAAAATCGGTAAGCACAATGTGCTGTGTTTGCAAGGACGCTTTCATTTTTATGAAGGAATCGACGTGCGGATGATTTATGAAATAATCCGAATGCTGAAACTTTTGGGAATTAAGCAACTGATTATCACCAACGCCGCCGGCTCTCTCCGGATGCACATGCCGGCCGGAAGCATTATGCTGATTGCCGACCATATAAATATGAGCGGCACCAACCCGTTAATCGGGGTTTGCGAAGAGCCGTATTTTCCGGATATGAGCCAAGCGTATGATTTGGAAATGCGCAACAAATTTATGCAAATTGCCGACGAGGAGCGAGTTCCGGTTTTTCAAGGCGTGTATATGATGCTGACCGGACCGAACTACGAAACTCCGGCCGAAGTCAGAATGTTGCAGATGTTTAACGTTGAAGCCGTGGGAATGTCGACGGTTCCGGAAGTTATTTCGGCGGCACAGCTCGGCCTAAAGGTAATGGGAATTTCGGTTATTTCCAATTTGGCAACAGGAATGGATATGAACAAGCCGAATCACAATGATGTGCTGTTGCAGGTGGGAAAAGCCACAAAGCGCCTCAGCAGGCTGATTACCCGATTTTTGGAAAAGGAATAGAAAATGCTGCCTCAGGAAATTATACGCCGCAAACGCAACAAAGACGTTTTAACGCCGGAAGAAATTCGTGAATTTATCGCCGGAATCGGCAATCATACGGTGGATGACGTGCAAGTTGCGGCCATGACAATGGCAATTTTTTTGAACGGACTAAATCGAGAAGAAACGGTGGCTTTAACATTGGCTATGAGAGACTCCGGCGAAGTTCTGCAGTGGGCAGATTTTGATAAGCCGATTGTAGACAAGCACTCCAGCGGCGGTGTCGGTGATAAGGTCAGTTTAATGCTGGCGCCGATGCTTGCGGCGTGCGATGTGTATGTGCCGATGATTGCCGGTCGCGGCTTAGGGCATACCGGCGGCACCGTCGACAAGCTCGAGGCGATTCCGCATTATAACACTCAGGCCGACAACAATCTGTTTCGGCAAACGGTAAAAAAAGTAGGGTGTGCCATTATCGGGCAGACCGGCAATTTGGCGCCGGCAGATAAAAAAATATATGCCATTCGCGATGTGTGCGGCACGGTGGAATCGATTCCGCTGATTACGGCCTCGATACTTTCCAAAAAACTGGCGGCCGGATTGCAATATTTGATTATGGATTTGAAATGCGGTAACGGGGCTTTTATGGCCAATTTTGATGATGCCAAAGCTTTGGCTCAATCGATTATTGAAGTTTCCAACGGTGCCGGCACCAAAGCTTGCGCCGTTTTAACCGACATGAATCAAGTTTTGGGTAGCACCGCCGGCAACGCCGTAGAAGTTAAAGAAGCGCTTGAATATTTGCAAGGCAAAAATATCAATCCGCGCCTTGATGCGGTAACCCGTGAATTGTGCATAGAGTTGTTGCAATTGTGTGGACGAGCCGGTTCGTATGCCGCGGCGGCCGCTATGGTGGAAAGCGCTTTAAGTTCCGGCAATGCTTTGGAAAAATTTGCGCAAATGGTGGCTTCGCTCGGCGGCCCGACGGACTTTGTCGAACACAGCGAGCGTTATCTGCCACGGTCGGCGCATCAAAAGCCGGTTTATGCCGAGCATAGCGGATATGTTTGCGGCGTAAATGCCCGAGCCGTGGGGTTGAGCATTATCGAGCTGGGCGGCGGACGTATCGTACCGACACAAAAGTTGGACTTAGCAACCGGATATTCCGAGTTTGCACAAATCGGCGATTATGTTGACGGAGGTAAACCGCTGGCCATGGTACATTATCAAACCGAGGAGCAATTTATGCGTGCCGAATCGGCTTTGCGCAAGGCAATTAACATCGGCGACCAAGCTCCGACGAGTAATAATCCGATTTTGCTGAAAATGTAAATGTCGATTTTTAATATTATAGTGCATTTTATTATTGAAAATTAGACAAAAGTGTGCTATAAGGAAATTGACATTGATTTTAATGTTCTATTTAACACAATATATTAAGGAGAATTATAATGACAGCTTTTAAGCAGACCGAAGAGACCATTAAAGGAATTATGGGCAATCGTGATTGTATGGCGGTTGCAAAACTTCCGATTAGAGAAATGGTTACAAAATGCGTGCCTGGCGAAAAATATCTTTGCACCGATACCGGTGAATGGAGTGAGGCTAAAGAAGGCGAATCTCTGATTACACGTGTTTATGAAGATGGTAGCAAAGATACATACAAGAACAAGAAAGGTCCTAAATATGAGTTTGAAGGCGGCAAAACTTGGGATGAACTTCAACCTGGCGAATCTGCTTTCGGTAAGCTGAAAGATGGTCCAGAATATGACAGATTTGCTATGTTGGCAAAGCCGGAAGATACGGTTGATGCCGTTTGGGACGAAACTCAAAAGGTTACCAGACCGAATGCTTATATTACGGTTATTTATGCCGATAAGCCGTTTGATATGTCTGATGACGGTAAATGGGGCAGCAAACAAATCGTATTGAACAACAACGGTGGCGATTTGCACCCGATTGATACCCAAAGAAAAGATAAAGACGGTAATCCGGTTATTATCGGTAAGCTTCCGTTGACTGCAGATCCAAAGGCCAGAGAGGCAGAATTGAGAGATTATGTGGCCAAAAACTATAATGGTGAAATGCCGAAGCATTTGTTGCCGGTTATCAGAAACATCAATACAGAAAAGAATGCCGGTATGTCTAAGGTAATTACCAACAGCAAGGGCAATAACGGTAAAGAATAATCGTTCTGATTTGCTATGATAAAAAGCCGCTGTGATAAAATCTCACAGCGGCTTTTTTTTGATGGTTATTCCCAGCAAAAAAAATAAAGCAAATTACACTTTCACGATTCCGGTCATAAAGGCATAAACGGCAAATACCGCCACCGCAATCATAAAGCCGGCGACAATCATTTCGCCCACCGTAAAGGCGCAATGCTCTCTGTCGTGCTCCTTTTTGGCCCAGATATAAACCGGAATCCCCACCACCATAAAAATAACCGCCAACAACAAATATTGCAAACCGGCGGCATATATCAGCCACAACGCATAAATCGCACCGATAATTGCCGAAATCAGAGCTTGCGAACGGCGAATATAGAATCCGGTCGGATATTCGTGGTCTTCGCAGATTTTCCATAAATAAGCGCAACTGGCAAAATAGGCCGGCAAAACCATCACGCCCGTGATGCTCAACATGGTGTTCCACGCGTTGTTGGAAAAATATACGAGCAGCATAAAAATTTGCATCAAACTGCTGGTAACCCAAAGCGAAACCGATGGCGCATGATGTTCATTTTCTTTGGCAAAGGCCTGCGGGAAAGTACCGTTTTCGGCCGCGGCCTGAGGAATTTGCGCCGTTACCATGGTCCACGCCAGCCAACTGGTTAAAACAGAAATCAATAAACCGATATTCATAAGCCACGCACCCCAGCGGCCGACCAAAACTTCCAACACTCCGGCAGTTGACGGATTGGCGATGGCGGCCAGTTGTTCCTGACGCATTATTCCGTATGGCAAAAGCGAAAGCAAAACATAAATCAGCAAACAACCGCTAAAGCCCAAAAACGTTGCCCGACCGACGGTTTTCGGAGATTTGGCGTGTTTAGACATTACCACCGCGCCTTCAATACCGATAAACGCCCACAAGGTAACCAGCATGGTGCTTTTGATTTGGGTTGACAAGCTACCGAGTTTGGCGGCGCTGAACGAACTATCGCCCCAAAAATCAAATTCGAATCGACTGAAACGGAACATAATCGCCACAATGACAATAAAAATCAACAGCGGTACAATTTTGGCCACGGTGCCGATTAAGTTGATGATTGTAGCCTGTTTGATGCCACGCAGTACCAACCAGTTAAATCCCCAAATTAAAATCGAACCGCCGATAATGGAAATTAAGTTATTACCGCCGGCAAAATACGGTGGAAAAAAGTAATTGAGTGCATCCATGGTGATTACGGCATAGCCTACATTGCCGCAAATTTGACACAGCCAATACGACCACCCGATGGTAAAGCCGATAAACGGACCGAATCCGGCGCGGCTGTACATGTAAATACCGGCGGTTAAGTCCGGTTTGGCCGCCGACAAAATGCGGAAAGTGTTGGCAATAAAATAAACGCCGATGCCGGTGATTATCCACGCCAACAACACCGCGCCGGCAGAGGCTCCGGCGGCCATATTTTGCGGCAGACTATAAATTCCGCCGCCGATCATCGAGCTGACCACAATTGCCGCCAGCGCCCACACGCCGAGACCTTGTGCGTTGTAATTGTTTTGCGTGTTGGCCGGCGCGGCAACTTGATTTTCTTTTTTAATCATCTTGATACCTTTCATTGTTAAAAAGGCGGTGTTTTAAGCACCGCCCCTCCTCTTTTATTTAGGCCTTTGCCGGTTCGGCATTTTCAAAATTCAAAAAGCCGAGGGCGGTTAAACAATAGCCGAAATGCTGAGTAATGTTGATGTAGTTGTGCCACATTTGGAACTCGCTGTGTTTTTCCACGCCGCGAATATCCAGCTCGTGTTGCAACGACTTATTGAGCCACATCTCGGCGTGGCCGCGCGCGATATCATCATCAATGTGGGTGTCAAAATATTCCACATATTCGGCCGCCCAACCGCCGATTAACTCGCCGTGAGAATCCTTGCCCCAACAAACACCTACACCGGTGGCAATCGCCTTATGGTCGTCATGACAAGCACCGTTGCCGGCCATAATGACTTCCAGAACCGCACCGTGTTTGAACTGGTTAACCACACGATCTACCGGCACAATATTGCCATAAACTTCTTTAGGCAATACCGAAGTATACGGTACCACGTTAAAGTTCTCTATTCTGGCCTGCATCAAAGCCGAATCATAGCAAAAAGTTTCAAACGGCTGTGGCGGAATACCGTCGTTGGCCTCACCTGCACCGCCGGTTATAAACGCTAAAGTCGGATAACGAACTCCATAAGTCATCTCTTTTCTCCTTTTTGATTAAAATATTATACGCATGATGACTTATGCCGTATCGGTCAGCTTTCAATATAACCTTTGGATTTAAGATAGATAAAAGAATGAGAGTCATTCTGAACCGTCGCTTTTTTGTCATTCTTGCGAAGGCGAGAATCTGAAAAGCCGGCGAAGGGTATCTTTCTTCGGAAAACCTCGGATATTATAATAAAGTAGCAAAAGTCATTTTGAGGGGTTGAGCACAGCGAAATCCCCGTCAAAATCTATGAGTATTGAACAACCTCAAGAATAGATTATTTAACCTCTACATTAATGCGGAGATCTTTACGCCCGCTCACGATGTTCGGGGCTCAAGATGACATTGCTATATTATCACTTTGTGGCGAATGCATAGCGCCGAATGAGATACCCGAACAGGTCGGGTAGGACAGAGTCTTATCCTGCAAGAGATTCTCCGGCTGCGCCTCAGAATGACGATGTTTTTTTATTTAAGGTTTAGCTACGTTTTTCGTTGATGATTTTAACTGCGCGAGCAAAATCTTCGTTTTGTTCGTAATTCTCAATTTTTATCGGCAATTTACGACGCCAATTCGGGTGCTTATCTCTATCCGTACCCGGCAGATTTTGCAAAACTTCAACCCCGAAAATATCTTCCAATTGTGCCAGATAAACTGCGCTTGCCGACGAGGCTGCGTATGCCTCTACCGCTTCCATAATTCCGTCAGGATACCCTTCGCCGTATATACAATCGCTCTGTCGCGGTTTATCTTGCGGCCAAACTCCGGCCCAATCCAACGCACCCAGCAACCGACGGCGCTCATCCTCACGCCCGCGATACTGATCTTGACGTTCCGCCTCATCCAACATTTTCAGCTGATACATTATCTCAATATCGTAACCGAACCAACGCATTTTCAAAGGTGCCATATCATGCGTGCCAACCGAACAATACGCACTTTGCGGAAAATCATACGGAGCTTTGAAATCGCCGCAGCCGTTCCAGCGTTCCGCCCACAAAACACTCAGCGAATAAATACCGCGTTCATGAATTTTTTCGATAAAGCCGTCCGGAACATTGCCGATGCTTTCACCGACCACCATACATTTATTCAAATAACTTTCCAAAGTCACAATGCCGAGCATGTCCTCAAAGTTATAATAAATATAAGTGCCGTCGTCGGATTTATCCGGAATAATGTATAAGCGCATCAAGCTCATTACATGATCTATGCGCAACGCTCCGGCACCTTGCATGGCCGCACGCAGTATTTTGATGAACGGCTGATAACCGGTTTCTTTTAAGCGATACGGATTAAATGCGCCCAAACACCATTTCTGCCCTTTCGGGAAAAACACATCAGGCGGAGCACCGGCGCCGCAATCTTTGATAAACAAATCGTTGCCGCTCCACAGCTCGGCGCTGTCTTTACAAAGGCCCACAGGCAAATCTCTATATAACCCGACAGTTAAACCACATTTTTCAATTTTTTGATAAACATTTTGCAATTGAATATCGGCAACATATTGCAAAAATTTAAAGAACAAAATTTCCGGCTGATGAGCTTTTTTAAATTCTCCGACCGCTGCCGAACACGGATTTTGCAACTCTTTCGGCCAAGCACGCCAACCGCCGTAAACCTTGTCGTGCAACGCGGAATAAAGCGCCTGATATGTGGCCAGATTTTCCAAATCAATACCGGCCTTAGCACAATAAGCCGCAAACTTTTTATATTCACGGCTCGTTTTGTCAGCGGCAAATTCGGCAAAGATTTTTTTCAGCACCGCAATCTTTAAATTATATACCGCGGTATAATCAATATCGGTTGTGTTTCTGACCGCTTCCAAAATTTTGGTATCAACGTATTCTTTTTTATAACCGGTAACCTTTTCCACATCAATATAAATCGGGTTCAAAAACAAGCGACTGATAGAAGAATACGGACTGGCATTTTCCGGATAATCATGAAACAAAACATTCAGCGGATTTACTCCGATAACGTCAGCACCGACACGCTGGCAAACGGCGGCAAAATTTTGCAAATCGGTAAAGTCACCCACACCCCAGTTGCGTGCACTTTTAAGCGAATATAACTGTACGGCAAAACCCCACAATTTTTGACTGTGCAAAATTTCCGGTTCATAACATTTGTCCGGTGTTACGGCCAAAATCGCGTTGTATGTTTTTTGCCCGATTTGCACTTTAATATTATAATACTGCGGCGCCAAATCGGAGATGATTTCCAACTGCAAGCGCGTATATTCGCTATGCCCGATTTGCTTTGTTTCCGCCACACTCTGCGTATATTGCACCACAATATTTTTATTATTGCCATCCGTAACACTAAAACTGAATTGTTCAACTTCTGCCGATTTTAAAACAACATCAAACACCTTATGCTGAGTACGAACCACATAAATCGCTTCTAAGGCAGATTGCCAACGCTTGTTTGCTATTTTTTGCAAAAGCTGTTCGCTGTCCGCAATATCTTTCAACGGAAAACCCAAACAATTTATCATTTGTTTCAAGGTTTCATCATCAACAGTGTATGTTTTATGATTTTGCGCCGCATCGCTGAATGTTTTGGCGATGCCTATTTTTTGCAACAATTCGTCCCAACTGTTCTGCAATTTTTTACTCCGGTTTTCTGATTTCCAAAACAATTACGCTCCAAGCCGGAACCGTCAATTCTTCATTGGGCTTTATGTAATTTCCGGAGAGCGTGTCCGTGCTATCAAGCACAATTTCAACCTCAGCATTTTTGCAAAATGCCGGCAAGCGCCAAACATCTTCCGAGGCATTAGCATTACAAATCATAATATATGAGCGGTCTTCCTGATATACAAACGCGGCTAAACTACGTCGATTATCTAAATACCAATCGGTGTTTTCAAATTCCGTACCGTCATTTTTCAGCCACATCATATCTTTGATTTTGTAGCGGGCATATTTTTCAATGGTCTTGCCGTCAAAAAACTTCAGGCGCGAAAAAATTCCCATCCGTTTGCGCAAGTCAATCAGCTTTTTAACATAGCGCGTCAACTCTCTGTCTTCTTTATCAATCGCCTCCCAAACAATCCACGTCAGCACATTGTCTTGACAATACGGATTGTTGTTGCCAAACTGAGTGTTGCCCAGCTCATCACCGGCCACCAACATCGGCGTACCGAAAGACATAAGTAAAGTTGCCAACATTGCTTTTTTGCGTAAGAGACGATTTTTCAACACGGCTTTATTTTGGCTTTTGCCTTCTTCGCCGGAATTATAACTCCAGTTGGCATCATTACCGTCGCGATTGTTTTCGCCGTTGACCGTATTATGTTTTTCGTTGTAGCTGACCAAATCGGTTAAGTTAAATCCGTCGTGCGAAGTAATAAAATTGACGCTGCTCCAAATATCGCGATTGCTGTATCCGAAAATGTCGCTGGAACCGGAAACGCGGCTGGCAAACTCGCCCACCTGTCTTTCGTCTCCGCGCCAAAAACGTCGTACCACATCGCGGTATCTGTCGTTCCATTCAGCCCACCCCGGAGGAAACGCACCGATTTGATATCCGTCCATTGTGGCGTCCCACGGTTCGGCTATCATTTTACAACGCCGCAAATTTTCGTCCTGACGCACCGACAGTAAAAACCCACTGTCTTGGGTGAACTTACCGCGCACCCGACTGAGGCTGGTGGCTAAATCCAAACGGAAACCGTCAACGTGCATAACGTTATGCCAATAACGCAGCGAATCCATAACCAGAGTCAAAACATACGGATTTTGCAAATTAAACGATGCGCCGCAACCGGTGGTATCAAAATAAAAACGTTTATTTTCCGCCTGTAAGGTATAATAGCTTTCGTTATCTATTCCCCGATAACAAAGCGTCGGTCCCATCTGGTTGCCTTCTATGGTATGATTATATACCACGTCAAGTATCACTTCTTTGTCGGCGGCGTGCAGAGTTTTAACCATCTGCTTAAATTCATCGATGTCGTTACCGACCAAATATTTTGCTTCCGGAATAAAATACGACAGGGTTTCATATCCCCAATAATTGTCTATATACATGCCGTCTTTGTCGCCGAAAAAGGCAAACACCGGCAACAACTCCACCGCCGTTACACCCAGCCAGTCTAAATAGCTGACGACACTGTTGTCGGTCAATCCCAAAAATTTGCCTCGCTGAGATGACGGCACTTGCGGATGCAACATAGTATAGCCGCGCACATGAGTTTCGTAAATTACCGTATCGGCAAAAGGTATCTGCGGATGCTCATCGCCTTCCCAATCAAAGGTATCTTCAACCACCACCGACTTCGGAACATACGGTGCGCTGTCCAGAGTGCTGAACGATAAATCTTTGTCCGCGCTGTCAATATCATACCCAAACAAAGCTTTGTGCCATATCAATTTGCCGACCAATTTTTTGGCATACGGATCGAGCAACAATTTGTTCGGATTAAAGCGCTTTCCCTCTTGCGGTTTATACGGGCCGTAAACACGATAGCCGTAAGCCTGTCCTGGTTTGATTCCTTCAAGATAAATATGCCAAATATTGTTATCGTTTATCGTAATAGCAAAACGCTTTTCCTCTTTGGTTCCGTTTGAATTGAACAGACAAAGTTCCACCTTTTCCGCATTGGCGGAAAACAGCGCAAAATTAACTCCCTTGCCGTCATAAGTGGCGCCAAGCGGATAAGCACGTCCCGATGAAACTTTCAGCTCTTTCATTTTACCTCTATCTTAACGGTTTCAACACAATGGTCGAGAGCGGCGGCAATATCAATTCAATAGAATAAGGCAGATTGTTCACGCCGTAATTCTGGGCCTGTTTCGGACCTTCGTTGCGCACGCCGCTGCCCCAATAATGTTTGTCGTCGCTGTTGAATATTTCCTGATACGCACACGCCTCTCTGACACCCACGCGGAAGTTGTGACGCACCACCGGTGTAAAGTTACAAATCACAATCAAATAATCGTCCGGATTGTGTCCTTTGCGATAATATGATATTACGCTGTCGTCGCTGTTGGCATAATCAATCCATTCAAACCCGCGGGAATCGAAATCTTCTTCATACAGCGGAGAGTTGCCCTTATACATAAGGTTTAAGTCGCGCACGCAATTTTGCATTCCCTGATACATCGGATATTCCAGCAAGTGCCAACGCAAACTTTCGTTGCTGTTCCACTCCCAATCTTGTCCGAATTCATTGCCCATAAACAAAAGTTTTTTGCCCGGATGAGTCCACATAAAGCCGTAATAAGCACGCAGGCTGGCAAACTTTTGCCACTCGTCTCCCGGCATTTTATAAAGCATGGAATTTTTGCCGTGCACCACTTCGTCATGCGAAATCGGCAAAATAAAATTCTCGTTAAAGGCATACAACAAACCGAAGGTCAAAAGCCCGTGGTGATATTTGCGATGTACCGGCTCATGGCTGATGTAACGCAAGGTGTCGTTCATCCACCCCATGTTCCACTTAAAACCGAATCCCAAGCCTCCGGCGGAAACCGGACGCGACACCATCGGCCACGCGGTTGATTCTTCGGCACAGGTAAATGCGCCGCCGGCTTGCGAATATACCAACTCATTCATCTTGCGCAAAAAGGCAATGGCCTCCAAGTTTTCGTTACCGCCGTAAACATTCGGAATCCACTCTCCGGACTTGCGCGAATAATCAAGATACAACATTGACGCCACCGCATCGACACGCAAGCCGTCGATATGAAATTCTTTGAGCCAATAAAGCGCGCTCACGCACAAAAAGTTGCATACTTCCGTACGGCCGAAATTATAAATTTTGGTTCCCCAATCTTTTTGTTCGCCCTTGCGCGGATCGGCATGTTCATATAAGCAGGTGCCGTCAAATTCGGTCAGTCCGTGTCCGTCTTTCGGGAAGTGTGCCGGCACCCAATCCATAATCACTCCGATACCGGCCTGATGGAATTTATCTATCATATAACGGAAGTCATCCGGATTGCCGAAGCGCGACGTCGGAGCAAACAATCCGGTAATCTGATAGCCCCAAGAAGCGTCCAACGGGTGTTCGCACAACGGCATAAATTCAACGTGTGTAAAGCCCATGTTGCTGACGTACGGAACCAACCGGTCGGCAAACTCGCGATAGGTCAAAAACTCACTGCCGTTATCGCCTTTGCGACGCCACGAACCTAAATGCACTTCATATATTGACATCGGCTTATCATAGATATTGTATTCCCCGCGATGGCGCATCCAACCTTCATCATTCCAATGATAATGATTAAGGTCAAACACAATTGAAGCGGTTTTCGGACGAACTTCAGAAAACGTTGCCATCGGATCGGCCTTGCTTAAAATTCGGTTATCCTGAGTTTTGATTTCAAACTTATAATACTCACCCTCGACCAAATTCGGAATAAAGATATCCCAAAGGCCGCAACTGATATGCTTGCGCATGACGCTTATTCTGCCGTCCCAGTTATTGAAACTTCCAACCACGGAAACACGTTTGGCGTTAGGTGCCCAAACCGCAAACGACACACCTTTCACACCGTTTATTTCAACCAAGTGTGCTCCGAGTTTTTTATACATTTCACGATGATTGCCCTGCGCAAAAAGATACTCGTCAATGTCGCCGATGACGGAAGGGAAT
The DNA here is from genome assembly GCA_017528205.1 of Alphaproteobacteria bacterium. Lineage (GTDB taxonomy): Bacteria > Pseudomonadota > Alphaproteobacteria > RF32 > CAG-239 > RUG410. The sequence continues at coordinate 104,926 of JAFXPE010000003.1, forward strand.
CGATAAACGTCTTCGGCCTCATATACGTTGCCTTTGTCGTTGGTGATTTTAAATTTGTAAGTGAAGTATTCGGTCTTATCCAAGTTTATTTGAAAGAAACCGCGCTCATCCAATTTAAGCATTTTACCAAGCGATTTTTTTTGGTCATCAATCACTTCTATTGCCGAGGCAAAAGGCTGATAAGCACGAATAAAAATTTTTTTGGAACCCTTATCGCGATGAATACCGAGAACCGCAAAAACATTTCCGTGATCTCCGTTGATGATGGCTTCGATTTCTTCTTTTGGCAACATATTATCCATAATAAACTCCTGAATGATAAGACTTATATATTAAGTCGTTATGACTTATAAAATTCTATCTTATATCTATATAAACTTATCGCTAAAATTGCAAGTGAATTTATCTTTTAAAAGAATGTTTATCGTAAGTGATTGTTATTATTTAAAATAAGTCGTGAACCCGACATTTAAAGCGGGGTTTAAGTATTTTGCGACATAAATTTTTTTTTGCATATTTTGTGCATTTTATTTATTAAAAGGTATTGACGAGTAAAAAAAAGTTATTATACTGACTTATGTTGTACAAACAATTAGTAAATTATAATGGAGTATTAAATATGTCTACAAAATATAACGAGAATTACATTCGTGAAGCAGCTTATTACTGCTGGAAAAACGCTGGTTGCCCTTATGGTCAGGATGAATATTTCTGGAATATGGCTATCAATCAGCTCTATGGTTCTAACAAATGCTGCAATTCTACAAAAAGCTGTTCTTCTAAGTCTTCCAGCTCAACAAAGAGCTCTACAAGCACAAAGAAAACACCTAGCAAGAAATAATCTTTTTTAAGTGCAATATTTCTGGAAATACTCGTTCGTACCCGAGCGGGTATTTTTCTTTGTTCTAATAAAAATGCAAAATCAAATTATTCAAAAATATCTTTACCTAAGAAACTCTTCATCAAGTTCTTTTTAGGCAAAGATTTACTGTCGTCCATATGTACTTTTACTCTGGCGTCTGCGCGTCTTTCTATCCAAGCTTTTCTTTCGGCCTTCTCTTGTTCGCGGGCTTTTTGCTGCTCTTGTTTTCTTTGACGTTCTTCTTCTTTTTGCAAGTTCAGCAAGCGAATTTGCTCGGCCTTTATTTCTTCTTTGGTGATGATGAAAGTGTTGAAAAATTCAAGGGCAAATTTATAGATATATGAGCGGCGTTTTCTGATGTCGTTATCGTTCAAATACTTCTCATCCTGTTCGCTCAATCCGGTAGAAACAACAAAGTCATACACCGGCAGACGACGCTCTATCCAGCGTTGAATCTGAATATTATCCGTGGCGTCGATATAAGGCGTATCGCCGGTGCCGCTGGAGCGAATTTTTGCCAACTCGGTCTCCCCGCTGGTGATATTCAAAAACACTTCGCAAGTACGCCAAACTTCGCTCTTGCCTTCCGTATTAACATAGCGCATATTGTAAGCATCATAAGAATGCAAATCAAACAGCATACCATCGCCGATAATTTTTTTGGACTTAACCGGCACCACAAAATATTCGGCTTTACTGAAACCGTGAGCATCACTCTGATCGGTTTCCGGCATTATTCCCGTTTCGGTAATACCGGCTACGGCAAAGTGCTTACGACGAAAAATGCCGCCGGTGTGCATAAATCTGAAATTAGAAAAAATAACATCTCTTCCGTATTGCGATTTGAATAAGGTTTCCACCTGCTCTTTTGATACTGCCATATTGATTTATCTCCTTGTTATGCTTTTCTATAACACAGAAAAAAATTTTTTTCAACCTTTAGAATCGAATGCCAAGAAATTAAGATCCTCGCTTTCGCAAGGATGACAATGAATTTTTATTTGCCCCAAGGCCGCACAGCGTCGCACGAGATTCTTCATTTCGCTGACGCTTCATTCAGAATGACTGGTTTAGCAAAAACTCGGATAACGCGGTAAATACGAAGGAAGTCCCTTTGCGCGGTGTAAAAATGGCACAGCATAAACTGCGCAGAATGGCTCCGATAGAAAAAGAGCGCTTTGCGCGATGTACAAAAAAGTATCGCAAGGCAAAACTTGCGATACTTTTCCTCTAAAACTCGGATAACGCGGTAAATACGACGGAAGTCTGTTTGCGCGGTGTACAACAAAAGGTACATAAGCAAACAGACTTCCTAGTAGTTACCCGTTAGACGAGTTTTATTTTTAGTTGGCTTTTTTCAAGGCCTCACCCAAAGCCTCTCCCAGCGAAGAACCGGAAGCGGTGTTAGAATATTCTTCCAAAACCTTCTTCTCTTCTTCAACCTCAAGAGCCTTGATTGACAAACCGATTTTAACGTTTTTCTTGTCAACCGAAGTAACTTTGGCTTCAACCATATCGCCTTCTTTGAAGTTGGCCGGATTTTGCAAGGTCTTATCCTTAGACAAGTCAGCCTTCTTAATGGTTGCGCTCAAGCCTTCAACTTCAACGGTAATACCTTTGTCGTCGATTTCTTTAACCACAGCCTTAACGGTATCACCCTTCTTCAAGCTGGCTAATGCTTGGTTTACGCTGTCTTCGGAAAGTTGCTTAATACCCAAGCTGATGCGCTCTTTTTCAACATCAACGTCAATGATTTTGGCTTCGATTTCTTGTCCCTTGGTATAGTCTTTAACAGCTTCTTCGCCGGCCTTTTCCCAAGAAATATCGGAAAGGTGAATCATACCGTCGATTTCATCGGTTAAGCCGATAAACAAACCGAATTCGGTAATGTTTTTAATTTTGCCGGTAATAACCGAGCCGACCGGATGCTCTTCAACATAAGCCGCCCACGGGTTCGGTTGACATTGTTTAATGCCGAGGCTGATACGACGCTTGTCTGCATCAACTTCCAAAACCTTAACTTCAACTTCTTCAGAAGTAGAAACGATTTTGCCCGGATGAACATTCTTTCTGGTCCAGCTCATTTCGGAAACGTGTACCAAACCTTCGATACCGTCTTCAAGCTCAACAAATGCACCGTAATCGGTAATGTTGGTAACCTTACCTTTGTAAACTTGGTCAACTTTATATTTGTCGGCAACTGCCTGCCACGGATCGTTTTCAAGTTGTTTCATACCCAAGCTGATGCGTTGTGTATCTTCGTTGAAACGAATAACCTGAACTTTTACGTTTTGACCAACCGTCAAAACTTCTGCCGGATGGTTAATACGCTTCCAAGAAATGTCGGTAACGTGCAACAAACCGTCTACGCCGCCCAAGTCAATAAACGCACCGTAATCGGTAATGTTTTTAACCACACCGTCAAGGGTTGCACCCTCTTTAATGCCGTCAATCAATTCGGCACGAGCTTCAGCTCTGGTTTCTTCCAGAACAACACGGCGAGAAACAACGATGTTGCCGCGAACTTTATCCATTTTCAAAATTTGGAACGGTTGAGAAATACCCATCAACGGAGAAATGTCTCTAATCGGACGGATATCAATTTGCGAGCCAGGCAAGAAAGCGATGGCGCCGTTCAAATCAACCGTAAAGCCGCCTTTAACACGGCCAAAAATGATACCGTTAACGCGTTCGCCGGCGTTCATGGATTTCTCTAAGTCAACCCATACTTCTTCACGGCGTGCTTTTTCACGCGAAAGAACAATGTTGCCGTCACGGTCTTCATATCTGTCAACCAAAACTTCAACAACATCACCGATTTTCAGTTCCGGATTGGTGCCGAATTCTCTAACCGGAATATTGCCTTCAGATTTGAGGCCGACATCAACTGTTACATAATCATCGGAAATTTTAACGATTGTACCTTTAACAACGGTACCCAAGATGCCGTTTTCACCGAATTGTTCGTTTAATAAATCTGCGAAATTTTCGGTCATTTCCGGCATTTTAAATTCTGTATTTGTCATATAAATTTAGTTTTCAAAAAATTGCCAACTTTCATAAAAGCGGACTTGTGCGAAGTTAAACAACAGCCACTCTTAAGCGCACCCTCAAGAACAGCTTGCCTTTCTTATACACAAAAAATATTATTTTTCAAGTATTTTTATGCAATAAAAGCAGATTTTTTTTATTTTTGCCACAAAAAATCGGTTAAGGTCAAAATTTCGCGGCGGGCATAAACGTCGGACATCGACATTTTGAACAGCTTGCGGAACTTCGCCATATCCGCGGCGCAATAACCATTTTCGATATATTGAAAAGCCTGACGATAATGCAAAGGTTCCGCCACCCGAAAGCCGAAACGCTTAACGGCATCTTGCAATTGCGACGTGCTATCCGCACCCTCGCCGTTTATTTGATTCAGCACGGCAATCCAATTCAGGTATTTTATACCGCGTGCGGCAATATTTTTTTTAGCTTCCCAAATTAAACTCACATACGGATGCGTCAGCGGCCAATGCAAATCGGCAGCGTTGCCAGCCACCGTTATCAAAGTATGAGCCTTGGCAAAAACCGCGGCGTATTTTTCATTTTCGGATGTCGGAATATCGGCAATAATCACCGTTTTTTCCGCCGGTTCGTCATTATTTTCTATTTGTTCGATGAGTTCCGGCAGCGGCAATTCAACACCGGTCTGACGGCGCAAATTTTCGCGCTGTTCCAAAAAATATCGCACTTTGGCGTTATGCGGTGCGAACAGCTTTACTTTGTAATTATCGGACCAAAGTGCAGCTGCCAAATTTAACGCCAACGTGGTTTTGCCCACGTTTGGTATTGCGCTGCTGATAACTATTATCGGTGTTTCCTGCATTATTTTTGTGCCAAACTTACAGAACTGCTTTCTGTAACCACCATACAGGATTTTTTCTGACTTTTCATATTTTTACAAATGTTATCCGCAATATTTTTATTCATGCCGACAACTTTGGAACGATACATTTTGTCGCTACCCACCTGAGTTTCTTCAACTTTAACCTGATATACCGCATACTTTTTAGCCAAGTCGTTTTTCACGCTGTTGGCATAACTTTTGGCGCGAGCATAATCGGAAAAGGCGCCCACCTGAACGGCATATCCGCCGTTTGCGGCCGCTGTTTGTTTGGTCTTGGTTGCGGTAGCCGGCATAACTTTGGCATTGTTGGCGATTTGTCTTTTGGCCGCCACCGGCTGATAATATTGAGCGGTTGTCGAAGCCTTTTGATTGATTGATCTCACCGACGCCAATTGCGTGGTGTTGCCGTTAATGGAACGAGTTAGGGCCGCCACATCAACCTCGGAAGATTTTTTCAAAACGTTCAAACCTTTATCCATCATTACCGCGGCTTTTTTATCGCGCTCGTTAACGTATTTGTGTCCCATGGTTACGGCGATTACGCGCTTGTTGTTGCGCTTGGCCGAGGTAACAATATTATAGCCCGAAGCAGCGGTGTAACCGGTTTTCATACCGTCGGCGCCGGCAAAGGAACTCAGCAAATGATTATGGCCGGTGATGGTCTGTCCTTTGTATTTGAAGCTTTTGGTTGCGAACCATTTGTAATATTGCGGAAAGTGGTGATATACCGCCATCGCCAATTTAGACATGTCGCGAGCCGTGGTTTTTTGCTGCGAATTCGGCAAGCCGGAAGCATTCTTGAATGTGGTGTGATTCATCTTGAGTTTTTTGGCAGTTTGTGTCATCAAAACCGCAAAATCGGCCTCGGTTTTGGAAAAGTGTTCGGCCAAAACGGTAGCGCAATCATTGGCCGACTTAACGATTACGGCCATAATGGCATCTTTAACCGTTATGGTTTGACCGGCGCGCACTCCCAATTTAGACGGCGAGCGACTGGCCGCGGTTGCCGAAACCTTGAGTTTGTCGGTCAACTTCAAACGCCCGTTTTCCAAAGCATTGAACGTAATGTACAACGTCATCAGCTTGGTCAGCGACGCCGGATAACGCAACTCATCGGCGTTCATCTCATACATCACGCTGCCGTCTTCGGCGTTCACCATAATCGATGAGGTTGCCGCAAACGAATTTTTACTTGCCACAATTATTGCTAAAAATACAAGAATACCTATTATTTTTTTGACCATTTTTTCCTCTATGCGCTAATACTTCTGCGAGTATAAATCAGCAATGGTAAACAAAAGCTAAATTTTTGCCGATTAAATCTGCGATTTATGTGGATTTTAGTATTATTTATCTCTGTTAAACGATTTTATTGAAAAACAATAAATCTGCTGTCATCTTGAACCCCGAACATTGTGAGTGGGTGTAAAGATCTGGGCGTACATAGTCGAGTTCAAAAAAAATTATTGAAAAGGCGTCAGGAACTCTTAGATTTTGACGGCGACTACGCGCCTCAAAATGACTGAGGATAGGATAAATAAGCAAACTTGTTCGATATAGGCTATTATTTTTCGGCGCATAAAAAATGAAGCCTCGTGAACGCTAATTCACGAGGGTCAAAATTCTAGGTCCAATCACTCCACTCGTCCGGATAAAGGGTGAGCTTTTGATTGTTGAAACAGAGCTTGCGTTCTATGCGGGCAAAAGCCACTCGAACATCGTCTCTTAACATTTCATCACAGATGTTGCGGTAAACCAACATTACAAGCAACCAACCGTAAGCCGAAAAGAGTACCCAAAGGGCAAGTTTAAACTGTTGCGCAGGCAAGAGCAACTCTGCCAAAACAAACAACAGACACCAACTCATCCAAACGTAATAGTTTACGCGAATCAGAGCCAACACCAAACAGGCGGTGTATTCAAGCGGTTTAATTACCGCACCTTTGGCCAAATAGTAAATACCCAAACCGGTGTTTTTGGCACCAAAACAGCACAAGGCCGTTAACAAGAGCAAGAAAATTGCCAAGATTAAGTGTGCTACCATAATTATAAAAAAAATTAATCATTGTTTTTCAGCTGGTTGATATAAGTCTTCTTTTGGGTTTTGTCAATATTTTTTATTTTTTATGTAAAAATCGGTGCAAATATTTTGCATTTTTTGTTTTTATTTGCTTGACTTTATATTTTTTTCAAGCTAATAAAGTATTTGCCTATGGCGGATGTAGCTCAGTTGGTTAGAGCGCTGGTTTGTGGTACCAGATGTCGTCAGTTCAAATCCGATCATCCGCCCCATTTTATGCCGTGCCTTTGCGCACGGCTTTTTTGTTGAGAAAATTGGCGCGGCGTTAGCGTTTGTAAAAATCTTTCGGTTTGATAACCTTTACGCTGTCGCCCCAAGTGTATAAGAACCAATCCATTTCGCGGTGCCCACCGGCTTTGAATTTAACCGTTAGCGTGCCGTCTTTATTGCGTCTTATTTTCTGCGTCGGGTGAAAGGTATATTTTGCCGCTTCATCGGCTACATCTGCACTGAACAACCATTCTACTTCAAACGGCTCCTCGTGAAATGCCCCGAAAGATTCCAACGCGTAGGCGTTCAAATCAAACTCCGAGCTGTCAAAAATGTCAGGCAATATCTCTACGCTTTTAATCTGTTGCAGCGAGAAATTATGCGCCTTGCCGTTGTCGTAACCGTCGCTGTGCTTGGCCACCAAATAATGGTCGCGTTGACCGTATAAGAAACCGTATGGAACAAGTTTATATTCGTGTATTTTGCCGGTATATCTGGTCAGATACGACATTTTGATATGATGACAAGATAAAATGGCTTGGCGCAAGGTATTCAAAATATCTTTATTTAATTCAATCCGTGGTCCTGGGTGTAAGACCAGACCTTCGGATTTCATCAATTCATCGGCATCAACTTCAATTTTATTCTTCTGCTCCGGCTTTAAGAGATTGCGCAACTTGATTTCAATTCTGGCCAGAATGTCCGCTTTCTCCTGCAAATTGCTTTGTTTTAGGTTATCGATGGCGGTTTTAAACACGGCTAACTCTTCGGCCGAAAACGAAATAAAACTGTTCAAACTGCGTTGCGTAATCCGCCAGCGCTTGGTGCGCTCACCGGTAGCAACTTCTTCCATTTGCGGAAAATAGTTTAACAGCGCATTTCGCATACGCTCAGCAGTCCTGCGTGAAACGTTGTATTTTTGCTGAATATCATCCAAGGACAGACCTTCACTTGATTCTTGCATCGCCATAGCCAAATCAAATAAATCGTACATTTTCTCGTAATTAGCCATATTAATCTCCGCCAAATATTGTCGTATATACGATATATAACAAAATTTAATAAATGGTGTATTTTCAAACAAAATATGACATATTCTGGCGTGTATAAGATTTATGAATAATCAGAATTTCGATTGACTTTAAACATCTGTCGGATAAACTGAATGCAAAGATTTCGTAAAACTATAAACGAAAGGAGAGGAAAAATGAGTATGGAACATAATATTTTTAAGTACGCAACCAGTGAGCTTTCTCAAGATGCGGTTATTTGTTGGATATTGAGCTTTTATAATAATAAGGATAGTAAATTATATAGCTTGGCTAAAGACCTGTTGTCATCTTTTGTAGAGCTGTCCCCTGAAGACAATAAAATCGAGATACAACAGCAGTTTTATAAAACCGATATTTTAATTCATTTTCCGAATACGAAAAAGGTTATAATCATTGAAGATAAGACATACACGAGTGAACATGATGAACAAATTGCAAAGTATGTAGAAAAAATATCAAATGACGACAAATATAAGGGATGTAAAGTATATGTCGTTTATTTCAAAACCGGTTTTTACTATGATAACGATAAATTAGTGGAATATAAATGCCGAAATAACAAAGATAATAAATTTGACGGTTTTAAATCTATTCACGGAGAAGATTTCCAAAAAATTTTGCAAAAATATAAAAATATTGATGCCACATTGGATATGTATATAGAATACTTGGATAATTTAATTGGATGGTACGAATCACATGGTAAATTTGATGATGTCCACAACGAAAGCTTTTGGGATTGGAATGTTGCAAAAGAATATATTGCTCAATATAAACTAATGAGGACAATTTTTCCGGAAGAAAAATGGAATAAAGATGACAAAAGTAAATTGTATATGATATATTCCGGTTCTAGCCGTGGACGTCCATGGACCGAGATAAAAATTCTAAACGGAACTGATTATAAGGTATTTTGGCGAATAGATACTGATAATAAAGGACCTTATTTATCTCTTCGCTATTATAATCCGTATGACAAGGATAACGATGAAGAACGTAGAAAACATACAAATGAATACCAAATATATTACGAATGTGCAAAAAAGGCTTGCGGAGAAAATGAATACTGTAAACTCGGAAAGAAAGAAAACTATTATGAAGCAACTCTACTTCACATACATATTAAAGGTATATTGGCAAAGTGGGATGAAAATAAAGAATGTTTTGCAAAAGAAATCCGAAAGATTACAGATAATTTTATAGCTTATGTTAACAATCAAAAATAAATCCGTCATAATTTGACGTATTGTAATGTTTAGATGTTTTTGGGTAACATTTAATGAAAGGAAAACAATATGGAATACTACTATAAAGATGGCGTTATTCACGAAGATTCAGAGTATGGTAATGCTATCGGAAATATTGACAATGGCGTAATTCGTGATGGTTGGTGCATCGGAAATGGTAACGCTTTAGGTAATGTTGATAATGGTGTAATTCGTGACGGTTGGTGTGTAGGCAATGGTAATGCTATTGGAAATGTGGATGGTAGTACCATTCGTGATGGTTGGTGTCAGGGTAATGGCAGCGAAATAGGAAATGCAAGAGATTATATTATTCACGGAATGGAAGATAGACCTGCAGCAATGGTAGCCTGTTGGCACTTCTTAATCAGTAAGATTTTCTGAGGAATTACCACATTTTATAGCAAAACAGCCTTTCTTCAAGAGAGGCTGTTTTAATTTATGCACTTTCGTTCTATTAACGTCAGAATCTGGCGTGTGTTTATGTTTTATTGTCCTTGTAGAATTTAATAACCCAAACACGGAGAAAGACAATGACAAACAATGATACGCACACCCAGATGACCGCAATGATTAAGGCTTTTTATCATGACTTTATGCCGATAATAGAGCAAATCAAAACCTATGTAGCGGCATTAAACATCAGCGAGCAAGATAAAGATATCTTCAACCGCATTAATGAACAGTTGCAAAGCGCAGAGAGCTTGCTTAAGCAACTGCAAACAATTTCTACAAGAAATCCCAATACCGATATGACTAAAACCATTTTAGACGGTCTGAAAGACGGCTCGCTTAAACAACGTTTAGGAAACAGAACCGGTCGTCTCGTGATAAAAACGGATAAAGATTACATCTATGTCCTTTCCGATACAGAGGGCAAAGTGGACTTGCTTGATAAAAATATGGTCAAAGTTAAAGAAATCAGCATAGAGGAGCTAGAAGCATGATAGAATATATTCGGGATATGATAAAGTTTAGCCGACCGATTGATAAATTTCCGCACACTTTAGAAGGCATGATTGCGATTGTTTATAGCGGAAGGAATATACGTTGTCCGGCATGGGGTGTTGGTAAAACGATTGTCAAAGTCGATAAAGACTACGTTTACGTTCAGTCAGACACGGCTGGAAAAATCGATTTATTCAACGAACACGGCGATAAAGTTAAACAAATCGGTACGGAGGAATTAAAATGATAAAAACCGGATTTTCTTTTATTGATACGGATTTAGGCGGTCTCAACGCCGGCGATTTGGTGACGGTGCAAGGAGAATGCATACAAGTAGAGCAATTTATAATCAGTTTGACGCAGAGCATTACGGAAAACAACGACGGTTTTGCGTTGATAATGAACACTCTTGATTTTCCGTTGTTTACTTCCACTATTTTTGACAATAGTCCTGTTGATTGTGATTATGCGCTGATTAACGACAGAATCTCGAAAAACAAACTTTTAACGCGGCA
>JAFXPE010000022.1 GCA_017528205.1 Alphaproteobacteria bacterium
ACCACTACGACATAAACCAAGTGTACCGCATACTTCGCGCCACGGTTTACGATTTGCTCGCATCCATATCAATTTACGCTCTATTTCCGTAAGCAAAACAATCCAATTTAAAACTTCATCTAATCGTGAGAGCTGTTCCGGAGTAGGTAAGAGCCTTATCGGCTTTTTGTCTTGTTGCAATATTTCAAGCTCAGTTAAAATGAAATCAGGCCAAGCGGTTCTATATCCTGCTGGCATTACCGGTGGTAATCGTTTTGCAACATATACAGCTTCCTCAAAGCGTTCCATAATGTCTTGTCGTGACAATTTAGCCATGACTCCGCTCCTTAGAAATCTTATCTAAAATTTTATCAAAATTATTGAAAAGCCCGAGTTCCATAGCTTTGCGATATTTTTTACCTCGCATAAGTGGCCAATCGTTTTTATATTTTTGTTCTAAATTGGCATATTCTTCCGCCCCCATTACATCTTTAAGCATTTTTGACAATACATATTCTGCGGCATCACGATAAACAGGCATTATGTGAATACAACATTTATTATCTATATCACGTTGCATTAGCTCCTGTTCAATACTGAAATAATGCGGCGTTCCATTATTTTGTTTTTGGATTTGTTCACATTCTTTTTCTTGGTCGCTCAACTCAGCCAAAAGGTGTGCCAGCTTAGGGAATGTTGCGACTTTTTTGTATTTGAAAAGATTGTAGCACGCTTGGCGCAACTGGACTTCCGAATAACTACTAAGCTCAGCAATCCATTGTTCGATGATTTTTTCAGGTTCTTGTCCGTCTTTTGGTTTTCTAAGCCATGTCGGCTCACCGTATAAATCGTATAAAATTTCAAAAACACAATTCATCACTTTATGCTTGCGATTTAAATAATCCATTACAGACATTACTCAATTCCTTTGGATTTAAGCAATTCCGCAAAGCTCCTGCCATTTTTTTGAGATTCGTCTTTTGATAAAATATCCGAATGAAGTGAGGATATTTTATTTTTTAAACTATTCTTATTTTCTTGAGTCGTGGCTACAGCTTGGACTCTTGACTGGCTTTTCGTTGGACTTTTGTCGGACATTTTGCTTGTCGTTGGTTGGACTTTTCGCTGGACATTTTCAACTGGCTTTTCTTGAAATAGGTCATATTTTCCTATGGTTATGAGCGAATATTGGTTGGTCGTTTGCGTGGTTATTACGCCGGACATTTTGAGTTTATCTAAAGATGTTCTTATCTGGCGTTCCGAGAGTCTTAATGCTTGCGCTAATTCTTGTCTGCCGGTTACGAGTTGCCCGCGCTTGACATTGACATTACGCCACCGCTTGTCCTCATAATTTGCCGTTAAAAGCAAGTGCATGAACAAGCGAAAGGTATTAGCATCGCTATACCATTCCCATTCCGTGATACGTCTATGAATTTTTATCCAGCCACTCATTGCAAATCACAGATAACGCTTAGTTATTCTCTAATTTGTTCTCTAACGTGTTTTGAGCTTTATTCTTATTTTCAAACTCAATTATGCTATCGAGAGAATAAAGCACCTTGCGCCCAATCTTGATAAATTCCGGCCCAAAACCATATATACGCCAATGTTCGATTGTATTAGGGTTGACTTTCCATCGTTGAGACAGCTCTTTCGTAGTTAAATAGCTGTTCGTAGTTGAATTTTGATTTTCCATGATTATTTTTTCCTCATAAAGTTATTGAAAATTACATTCAAACTTTGAGGAATTAAGTCGCAGAATTAAAGTCGGATAGGTCTTAGTAAAAATCGGACATACTCGGATATTCAGCCGACAAAAAGATACTTTAGGCTGTTTTTATCAATAATGTTAATCGGACACTCATCCGACTTATATCATACTTTAGTTGTATTTAGCTGTGTATAAATTATGTTATCATCAGGCAATAATAGCCTTTTGAACGATATTTTATACGCGACAATATCGGATGCGAGCGAAACAAGTCTCTCAAATGTTGCGTTCGTGCTCCGCTGTCCATCAACAAATTTTTACCTAATACCCATGGATTATTTGTTGAGGCTGCCTTATACAATTCTTTGATAATTTTTGCCTGTAATGGCCCGAAAGTATAAACATCGTGTCCAATCATCAGCATATCGTTGTCGTTATGTGTGGTTAGATTATTTATAGGTTCTGGATTGCTATTATCCCACAGAGGCAATTCTGTCTGTATGCAAGACAGCTTATACTTCTGCTCAAAATCTTGTAAATCCTTAAGGAATATAAGCAAATCAACTTTAGTTATTATAATATGCTCCGGTTGAACAAGCCTCATTCTTTTAGATTCAGTAGTACTTAGTAGTTCAGAGATAGTCCTTTTGTAATGGCGAAACATTATATGGCAATCTTCCGGTAATACTTTTACGCAACCGGTAAATTTGCATATATTATTCTCATTATTATTTGCGACAGGGGATAATTTGACTGCACAAACTTTAATGTGAGCGTTAAGTAAGCCATTTTCAATACAGTATTCAACGTCCTTTACTTTTCTATGCCAGCGAGAAGCCACTTCGATAATAGAAAAGTATTCTTTACTCGGAAATGTCATGAAAACCTCTCTTGAAAATTAAGTTAAGGCCTACATTTTAACAAACGATTTTTAATATATGATTACACAAAAACTACTACCTTAAATAGAAATTCTTCACTCACTTAAAATCAAAAATAAATATTGTAAAATCATATAGTTATGAAGATTTATAAAAAAATTCACTCACTCAGGAAGAAAAATTGTCGGATTGGAAAAGGATTTAAAAAAGAAAAAACCTTGATAAATCAAGGCTTTGAAATGGTGCCAACAGAGAGACTCGAACTCCCGACCCACTGATTACAAATCAGTAGCTCTACCAACTGAGCTATGTTGGCATAGCACCTGCAGACGCTTATATAGTATCGTTTTTTTAAAGTCAATATTATTTTAGAAAAATTTTTGTATATTGTGCATATTTTCTGAATAAACCCAATACAAAAGCATACATTTCAGAACATAAGTCAATTATCCGAGTGAGCGCCGAGTGAGTGAGCAAGAAACAGTTGACGACTCCACGGATAATTTTAAAACAGGTTGACAATTAGCAAAATCTCTTGTAACCTTTTACCGGTAAAGAAAAAAACGTTTAAATACAGGTGCTTAAAAGACAGG
>JAFXPE010000023.1 GCA_017528205.1 Alphaproteobacteria bacterium
AAACACCATTGATGGCAGCATTAAACCATTTGGAATTTGATGTAGCAAGCCTTCTGATTGATAATGGCGGATACATTTTAAGACCACCAGCACAGAAAGAAACTGAAGACAATTCAACCAAAGAGAACACAGAAAAGACAACCAATTAAAATAAATCTCACACAACTTTCCTGTTAATCCGCTGCGGAAACGTGGCGGTTTTTATTTTATACATCTTCTGATGGCACCACAGGCATCGTAAATTCTGCCTGCGGCGTATATCAAAGCCTCGTATTGCTTTGCTTTTTTTAACTTTTCTTGTTGTCTAAAGAGATAGAATAGTTTGTTATGGATTATTTCGCATTCTTCGGCTAAACCTTGCAAAATGTCATTTGTGGATGCTGTATCATCTTCCTGCAAAACCTCATAACTGGATATATCCTTGCAATGTCTGCCCAAATAAGCATCCATTTCCTCACGGTTTTCAAAGAATTTATAGCCTTTGCGGTTGTTTAATGTTTCAATCAATACCTTCATTTCTGCTCCTTATGCTCTATAAAGATATTTATGGGAAATTTTTTTACGAATCAAACCATTGAATTTAAAAGAAAATCATGTAGAATCATGGACTTATGTGCATTTTTTATTAAAAAAGTGCTTGACAAGCGATTCTTGGCATGTTTAAATCATAGGTGAAAAGTGAATTTATAACCAACTTGTCCCACTTTAAGCGGACTAAAAGGAGACTAAAATGAATACAGATATTAAGGTGAGTCCGTCTCACGAATTACTTGAAGAACTTAAAATAGCCGTTTTTAACTATGATTTTTTAGCCATAGAAGCATCTTTAAGAAAAGGTGCTAAATGCAATCTGCCGTATAATCATCAGGGCTGGACGCCTTTCTTACGGGCTTGCAGAGAGTTTGATGAAACAGAGATTATAGAATTGTTTTTGAAACACGGTGCCAAAATCAATAGCAAAAACAAAGATGGTGAAACACCACTGCATATTATGGCGCAGCATCGCAGTTCTTATGATTGTCTGGAATTGCTTATCGTTGAAGGTGCCAATGTGGATGCACAAGACAATGACGGTTGGACACCGTTGATGAACGCCGTGCATCATCCGCAGGCAATGATGCGCAAAGATGTAATTTATGGTTTGGCGCACAACTCGGACACTTCTATCAAGAATAAAGAAGGCAAGACCGCCTATGACATCGCAAAGGAAAACAAAGCCTTTGATGACGAAAAACTTTTGCTCATATTGAAGCCAGTTGATGACCTGACCGAAGATGATTGGCACGAGATTTTTCAAAATGCTATGGGAGGGAACAATGAATAATAACATTGCCGCCCGTAATGATGCCTTTCGCAAAAATTTGTCGCAAGGCACGTTGGTATTAACGCAAGGCATTCGGAGCAATACCTCCGATGACATCAAGGAAATTATAACCAAAGTGCGCAACTTTGATACTTTTGATGAAAACAATGACCCATACAATGAGCACGATTTCGGTGCCTTTGACTATAAAGGTAAAAAGGTTTTTTGGAAGATTGATTACTATGACCGCAAATTTCTATATCTCTCGCCAGATGTGAGCAATCCAAGAGTAACAAACAAAGTGATGACTATAATGTATGCGGAGGAATATTAGGATGATAAAGTATGATGTAGTATGTGATACCTTCTTGGATGACCTGATAAAAGCGGTCAATGAGAAAATCAAAAAAGGCTGGCAACTTGTCGGCGGAATAGCGACTATGACACACCAACCAAGATATACAGTTTTTTACCAAGCAATGATTAAAAAAGTAAAGCCGAAAGAAAAATAACATTTTAGTGAGAAAGGCTGCAAGACTTAATTCCTTTCACTTGTAGCCTTTCATAGGAGACCGACTATGACTAATAGTGAATTTGTTGATGATAAGAAGATTAAAGACATTCTGACCTATATCCGTTCTATGAAGCACGCCGAGCAAATTCGGATGATGTTTCTTTGCAGCCTTAATGGACTTCGCTCCATAAACTTTGCATATTTGCAGGTCAAAGACTGTTACAATTCTGACCTCAAGCCGAAGGATGTTATCAATCTGGACTATGATAAAAACAAGGGAAAGCATAAATGCTCATACTTTATGAACAGTCAGATGAAGAAGGAACTTTCTGACTATTTGAAGTATTTGCAGGGCAAATGGGGAGATGGTTTGACACCTGAAACATATCTATTCACTTCACAGAAATTAAATAAACCCTATAACCGAGTAAGCATTAGTCGGCTGTTCAGTTCCATTTATAACAAGTTCGGAATTAAGGGCGCAAGCCATTTAGGAAGGCATTTGTTTGTTTCAAAACTGGTCAATTCTGGGGTGAATATTTGCCTTGTGCAGCGGCTCGCAAATCATAGTCAAATTTCAACAACTCAAAGATATTTTAATTATAATGAGCAAATGCTTGTAAATGCTGCAGAAAATGCCAAAATATAACATAAACAGACTATGGATTTTGAGCCATTTTGAGTGGATTTTTGCCAATCGGAGCAAAATTAAGACCAGACCGTGCGCAAATTTCATCGTTACGGGATTTGTAATAAATTCATTTGCTTGTCCATATTACGCATATAAAATTGATAAAATTTCACTCGGAGATTTAATAGACCTATGGGACAAAGGCTTTATTTATAAGGGGTTTCCGCTAATTCATTATAGAATTTCGCACGGTGATAGTTCCACAAATATCGCTTACATTTACCGTGGAAAAGTTTTCCGTCACAGATTTTTATGGAATGATGAAAAAAAATATGTTCCAACAGAAGAAGTAAAATTGATTTTTCGCAATTTGCGAAAATCAAAACTATAAAATTTTACAGCCAATTTATGCCTTTTTTAACCAAAATTGCCTTAATATCCTCCTTAAAATGGAGAAAAAATGATACGACCGCTGAAAATAACAGATTTAGACACGGTGATGCAGATATGGCTTGATGGTAATCTGCAAGCGCATCATTTTATTGCAGCGGAATATTGGAAGCGAAACTATGATTTTGTTAAGCAAATGCTGCCGCAAAGCAAGGTTTATGTTTATGAAGATGAAAAATCCAACCAAATAAAGGGCTTTATAGGCTTGCAAGATGAATTTATCGCAGGTGTCTTTGTGCAAAGAGATGCCAGAGCGCAAGGAATTGGAAAGCAATTACTGAATTATGCAAAATCATTGAATCATAGTTTGAGATTATCGGTTTA
The DNA here is from genome assembly GCA_017528205.1 of Alphaproteobacteria bacterium. Lineage (GTDB taxonomy): Bacteria > Pseudomonadota > Alphaproteobacteria > RF32 > CAG-239 > RUG410. The sequence continues at coordinate 3,223 of JAFXPE010000023.1, forward strand.
TCAAAAAAATGAACTTGCCAACAAATTTTATAAGCAAAATGGGTTTGAGGTCATCCGTGAGCAATTAGATGACGCTACCAATGAAAAAGAATTTTTAATGCAATGGCAAAAGAAGTAATTTTCACTAAAATGTTAAACTTTCCTGCAAATCCGCACAAAGTTTAACATTTTTTGGTTTGAGGTATTTTAGCCATTTTCAAAACTATAGTATTTTCGGGCTTTTCCGAGAAAATGTTAAAAAATGAGTATTCTTTAACATTTTTGAATTTGAGCAAATTTAACCCCCGAATTTTTTCGGGGGCAATTTTCTATTTCTTTTCTTTCTTTTTCTTGGCGAAGTCCAGAGTTCTATCTGTATTTGGATAGAGACGATATTGCAGCGCAAGGCGAGGAGTGATTTGCCGCTCTCTGATTTTCTTCAAGTTTTCATCCAAGAAAGGATATTTCAATTTGCAGAGTTCGTTATAGAGCACATTTATCTTAAAGTTTGAACCATAAGTGCGCTCACCTGTATCTTGTCCTTCCCAACCACAAATCGCATTTTGGTATTCTTGACCGACACCTGCATCACGTAATTCTGGCTTCACTAGATGCCTGAAACTATGAAAGACTTTCCGTTTGCTCTTGATACCGAGTTCATCCAAATATCTACCGAACCACTTGGACATTTTATCGGTATAGTGATTAGCATCCGAATAGGAGAGTTGATAGAATAGTCTTTCTTTGCGTTTTGCCCGAACCGACATATAGTATTCTTCAAATCCCATTTCCATTACTTTCGGATGTATAGGCACAATTCTCTTGGAAGATTTGTTTTTGATATGTTGGTCTTTGCGTTCATCCGTGAATAACATATAATAAATGTTGCCTTCTTTCTTGATGTCATCAAGGTAAAGTTGGCACAATTCGTTTAGACGGGCACCAGAGAATAACGCCATCAGCGGAATAAAGTAGCGGAAAGCAAATTGTTCGTCTTGTCTGTAAGGGTAGGTCTCTGGATTGAAAATTCTCTTTAACTCGGCTTTGGTGAACGGGTCATAACTCTCACGAGTTTCTCGGCTCGGTATTTCTAACTGTACATTAAGGGCTAAACTTACATAACCTTTTCGTTGAGCATACGTTAAAAACTCTTTGAAAGAACGTAAATATTTCTTAACCGTGGTCGTAGAAATGTTCTTTTCCGTTATGTCTTCCGTCAGGCAGTTTTTGAGTTTCTTTTTCTTATAAAGGTCGGTCTTTTTCCAGTTCTTCGGAATATAATAAATCTTCTGCGAGATAAAATCACAGTCCTTTGCGGTCAGATTTTCAACATACTTCTTGTCTATCAAATCAAAAATGGCTTCAAGGCAAGTATAGTCTTTCTGTAATGTAAGGTCACCAGTGCCTTTAATCTGCTGTTTGTATTCTTTAAACTTCTTAAATAGGGTTTGCCAGTTGGTTTTGACCTGTGGTGCACGAACCGTATTAGCGGCACGTTCTTCTTCAATATAACTCAAACAGCGCTCAATCACGGCAGGAATATAGAAGTTGCGGTTATCGGTAACAATGGCATCAGCACGGTTTTGAGCATATTCATCCGCCATTTTCATACCGTTTTCCAACTTATCAAGCCAATCTGGACGGGCTTCATCTGGTTCAATGGCATTTTTCTTTACTGTTCGCTTCAAGAAATCAAATACCGATGGAGGAATACGTTTGTTATTTTTCATTGCCTGCACGTATTTCTTCACAAAACTGATAATTTGCTCATCCTTAAATTCTTCATAAGAACCCATAAAGTCAGATTTAGCATAGTTTTTCTCGTCAAGCATTGTGATTTCAGGAGCACGAGGGGACATTTCGCCATTTTTAATCTTGTAATACGAATCGTCCAGTTTATCTTGGATTTCCTTGATTCGGTTAGAGATGATATTCTCAATATCATCTTGCGATAAATGCAGTTTTCCGTTCCTAATTTCCATCACCAGCCACCTTATGTCATTGAGAAGCGTATCATACTTGAAACTTTCCCGTTTTACCAAGTGTACGGCGATATTATAATCGTTAGTGTTTAAAGAATACCTAATATACTCTTTTTCAAAAAACTGTCTCACCCATAAAGGTATCCAATACCTAAAGTAAAAGGTATGTTTTCTGCGTTCTAAATGGTTATATCGTAAAGCCAAACTGTCTCACCCCACTGTCTCACTTATGTGAAAATACCGAAAAATCGTTATTTAGGGGTCTTTTAAACAAAAAAATCGCTGTAAAAACAGCGATTTATCAAATTTCTTGGCTGCCCCGGCTGGACAATCTTCGAACTGCATAATATCAAGACTTCGCGCCCATCGTGCCGAGGTTATGGCCATTAAAGACCAGTTAGATTTTGTGCGTCAGAAAGTTGCGGCGTGATTTTTTTCTCAGAAAAACATAATCTGCTATAATATTCAGATTTTTTGCCGCGATTAAATTCGCTGACTGGGCGATGGTAGCCCATGACGCGTGTCCATATTTCGCACACTTGACGTTCTTCGTCTTTTAATTCAATATTAGCGCTCATTATTAAACCTTTCGTTGAAATTAATTGTCAGTTGTTTTGCTTTGTTTCTCTTAAATTCCGCTCGTTTATCGCGCAAATAGTTTTCTAAGCCCTCGTTGCGTATTATCCGCGGCATGTAATCAGGCTTTTTTTGTTTAAGCTTGCTATAAACTTGCGATAAATTAAGATCATCATAAAAATCTATATCCGGCTTTTTAGCTACGATAAAATGCGCCCATTCGCCATCAATTTTCATTAAATAAGCATGTCTTATCGTTTTACTGGCTTCGGCAAGATGTTTTTTGACATCCGCTTCCTGTTCGGCCGCCGAATAATCGCTAAAACTTAATCTTTGCTCTTTCATTTTGTGTCATTTTCTCCCGCTAAAGACAAAAAAAAGACACGCAAAGCATGAAAAATCAATACTTTGCGTGTGTCATCGTTAATTGTTTTATAAAAAAGCCGATAAAAATCGCTTATTTTGTGAAAAAATCACATAATCAAACGATTTTTTGCTTTATATATGCAAAAAAATTGATTATTTGGCTTTTTTTGCTTCTTCAGCCAGTTTTTCTTCGCCTTTTTTCATCTTTTCAAGATCAAGCTTACGAAAAGCCGTTGAAAAGAAGTCCAGCACTTTAATAACCTTTTCCCAAACAGCATCATCTTTTTTGGTTGATGTTGTTTTGACCAATATCGTGCAAAATGCCACAAATGCGCCATAAGCCGCCGAATATGGCATTACTGCATTGACAATATTAAAAAATAAATCAATCATATTTTTTACTCCTGTTAAAATAAAGCCCAGCCGATAATTAAGCCGCTAAAAATTTCAGCCCAATTTGTCGGCGATCCCGCCATTTTGGTTTTAGGTAATTCAACCCAAAACATGGCATTATAAATAAACGGTATGGCAAAGGCACATGCCGAAAATTGCCATCCCACAAATACTGATACCGGCAATGACCATAAAAAATAACGGATCATTAAACCGATAAAGCAATATTGTTTTGAACGCTCAGCAAATCCAATCCATTTATTGACCGGTGCGACAATCCAATTCATTGCCGGTTTGCGGCCTTTTGCCAATTCATCATCAATATATTGATCTGACTCCGTGCCGCATTGGAAATAATAAAAATGGCCTTTACACCAAAAAATATAAACCAAAACTGCCACAATCGCGGCAATATACCAAATCAGGCCTTTATATAGCCATTCCCACAAAAACACCGCTACAATGCATAAAATCATTTGCACGCCGCGTTTATCGAATAAATCAAATTTGCAGTCATAGCCGCCAAAAATGCGCCGCCAAAGCGAAAAAAATATCCCCATTATATTAACCTTTCACATTCCAAATTAATTGTATCAATACGCGTTCCCCATCCTTTGCCGTTTGTTTGCCAGTCGCATTTTGTGATCATAAAATGAAGCCGGCGAAACAAATAATCTTGATAAACTTCTTTTAATGGTTTGCTATTGGCCGCACCGATTGTTTGATTGCCGATAACGCCATCAACAGTCACATTCAAACTGCGTTGCAAATCATATGCCGCCTGTTTGCCGCTATTGACCGCATAATCAAAAACGGCCAGGCTTAATGCATCCGGCAGATAATCGCATTTGTATTTGTGCCAATAGTCGCGCTTATAAATCTCTTTTGCTTGCTCAAGCGTCAAATTCTTAATATCCAAATGCGGATATGACATGGCCGAAATTCCGTATTTTGTGCCTTTTAATTCGCCAACACCTCGTTTGCCGCCAGTCCAGTTGCCCCGATCTTTCGGGTTGCACTGATATTCTGCTTCAATACCGATAACGATATTAAAGGCTTTTTCCCATATTAAAGCTGTCATTTTCTGTTTGCCTTTTTTGTTTTGAGTTCATCAATAATCAAATCGCGAAGATCGTCAATTTTGCTTTCCATGCGTAAAATGGATTCATTTGTGGCATATTTAACGGCATCTTCTGCGACTTTGAGTTTAAAATCAGCCAAATCCTTTTTGACACCTGACAAATCATAAATCAGCCAAACAAATGCCGGAACGCATATTATTTCCAAAAATTGCAACCAATCCATTTGTTTTCCTTTCATTATGCCGTTCTGCGCCATATATTAACGCGGTATGCCGGCGGTTGAACCGTTGATGATTTACCATAAATTGCATTTGAACGTGATGCGTCAAAGTTTATTGAAGCATCCGTGCCACCATCAGTTCCACCAGCGTTTTGTCCGCCACCGCTTGAACCTCTATATAAAGCTCCTCCCGTTGCAGAACCTTGCCAGTTCATTAAACAGCCACTTCCAAAATTACCGGTAATATTCGGTAAACCAGCATCAATTGTGCTGTTACCATTTGAACCATTACCGCCCCACAATGCACGATCTGTTGCCACCAGTTGCCATGTTGAACCGCTAATAAGGCTTGCAAGTGGACACGTTGATTGCGTGCCGATATAAACTGAGCCAACAGGATATAAACTTGACAATGTGTTGTTTATATTTGTTGTGATTAAATTTCTTAATGTCGTATCCAATGCGTCTAATTGTGATTTATTGATTGCATCGTTAGTGGCAGTTCCATTGGCAAGATTTTTGATTTGAAAAGAACCCATTTTCAAATCGCCAGTCATCGGAACAACGCCATTTTTTAACAAACACTGACTTAAACCATCGGCAAAATTATCATCTTTTTCATCATGTCGATCACTCACAATATTTAAATCGTTTTGCCGATCTTCTTCCCAATTATGCACCCTGTAAAATTTTCCCGCACCGTCAAAAGGCATATTTTATCTCCTTATAAAAAAAGGGAGCCGAAGCTCCCGTTATTATTTATTATCATTGTTATACTCTAGTAAAGACCTTAGCAAAGTTGATGTTGCCGCTTTTGTTTCAGGTTGCGCCAATCTGTTTATTTCACGGAATGCCTGAACGTTTTTTGCAACGCCGTTAATATCAGGATTAGCCAAATATTTTGCAATAGCCGTGTTATTACGATTAACAATGCTTTCATTAATCGGATTAAGAATTTCGCCAATTATACCGGTTGGATTTTTGAAAATCTTAATCCACATATTGGCCTGATCACGCAAATTTTGTTTTTCCGATGTTTGAGAACCGCGCATCAGCTTATTAAAATTGCGATTAAAACGAATTTCATCCTTTGCTTCATTAATAATTTTATCGCCACGCTGTTTGCCGAGTGCGGCGCGGATCTTTTCTTGTGCATTACGCGATAATAAAGCCTTAAAACCTAGAGCTTCATTTTCTCTGGCACCGATTTTTGTTAAAAGATCATCACGGACTCCGATTGCTAAAGCGTCTTTTTCTCTTGCGCTCATATCTCTAATAGCACGTTTGAAGTCATCGATGCTTTGTTTATTATCAAAAATTGCTTGCCCCATTTCGGCCGCATCCTTAAATTTATAACTGTCAGAATAAATTTGTCTTGCGGTTTTATAGGCCGGAACAATTTCATCCATTTTATCCAATAAAGCGACTTTTTGCCCGACTAATCGTGCCGCTTTTTCTGTTTCGCCGGTTCTTCTGGCAACACGAATTGCGTCATCGATATTTTTCTTAACGTTATCCAATACATCAAAAGATGTGTCCGGAGCGTTTAATACATCTTCAGGCAATGTTAAATCTTTGCGAACCTTAGATATTTCGTTTTGGATAAAGCGATTTTTATTGACATATTCTCCAAAAGGTGATATATTAATATTATCTTCCAATGAGGGACTTATCCCCATATCATTGCGAAGATCCCCGTTGATGGATAAGTTGTCAATTGGGTTCTTTAATTTCCCCGCAACCTGATTGGTTTTTGCGGGATATTTTGTATAAAGTTCCCCATTTCGCAAAACAACATTATCAAAATATTTTCGGCCGTTAGAATTATCCCTAATCGCCCGCATTAAATTTTCATCGCCGGCTTTATTGAACCTTATATCAGGATTGGCAACCGTTTCTTTTAATGTCTGAATAAATGGCGCTCTATGGCTGATTTGACCTTTTTCATCAACCACCATATGTCGCGCCCCACTATTGATTTTATTCGGGTTGCCTTTGGCGATATCTAATCCGGCTTGACTGGCTTGATCCACAACCATTTGCAAATATTCTTTATCCGTCATACCGGTAACAGGATCAATGGGTTGATATCTTTCAGGCTTAATTTTATCGAGATTGTTTTTAATCTCAATGCGTTCAAGATCTTTACCCTTTAAGCTGTTATAATAAGGTTCGGCTTCGCGTGCGGCCAACTGCTCGACTTCCTCAACGGTTGCGCCGCGTGTGCGTGTGCCTAAGGTATTATCAATAAAATCGCGCATTCTTTTTGGCTGTTCCTCAGCGACAGAAACCATGCGATCTTCAAGAATTTTCCGCGCTTGCGGCGTTTGTTGACGGGCTTGCTGTGCTGTTTGTATAATAGCATCATCGCCGACTTCAACCATACTGCGGCCAGTTCTTTGGGCTTCGGCAAGCGTATCATCCAAAACATTATCGCCAACAGCTTTGCGCAAAGCTTTAATTGCTTTGATGTCTTTTGCGCTTATTGCTTTTGGATTGATTAACTGATATGCTTTGCCTAAAACACCACCACCGGCAACACCGCCGAATAAATCAGTTGCAAAACGTTCAAGCGGATTGCGTGGATCTAGTGTGCCTGTCAAAATGGCACTTCCGGTTGTGCCGGCAAGTGTCGGCGTCATACCTGGATTAAGAACCGATTGCGCAATTTTGCTGGCGGTGGTGGTGCCGGAACCTAACATTCCGGCATCAGCCAACCCCGCGCCAGTTGCCGCTAAAACTGCACCATCAAAACCATATTGCCCGCCTAATTCAGCAATGCGTTCGCCGACTGTTTCCGGCTTAAATGGTTTTGTATCTATTCCGGCCGCTCTTGCAATATAACCGGCCGGATTAAGCATGGAGTTCGAAATTCCTTGCATAGCGGCGACAGCCATTCTGCCAACCGGATTTTTATCTAACCACGGCCGATTTTTTTCTTGGCGTTTAGCATAAGCTTCATTGTTGGCTTTTATCTTGGCTAAGGCCTCAGGATCGAATTTATTGTCGTATTTTTCCCATGGCTTCATTTAATTTCCTCCCAATTTCGTTTATCAGCCGGATTTCCACCCTTAAAACGATATCCATCTTCAATTGTGCCAATTGCCGGAGCAGAAGTTCCGCCATATTGACTGGCAACTGCGGCAACCTCATTTTGTAAAGTGCCATCAAGATAATCTTGTTTAAAGTTTTCAATGATTTGCTCGATCTGACTGATTGGCATATTCGGACTGATTGTGTAGCGATACGCGGCGGCTTCAGCGGCGGAGTTCAATTCTGTTGAGCCAACGCCCATTTCCTTTAACATTCCGCGCATTACTGTATTAATTTGAGCCTGTGCAGATTGAATTGCGGCTCTATTTTTACCACCATTTTCGCTAGTCCAACCCCAACCGCCGAATTGGCCTAATCCGGTTCCATCCTTTAATGCACTCTCTGCACGTGAAATCGCTTGAATAACACGCGGGCGCATAACCTCGTTTTGCTTTGCGGACTCCTCTTTTTCAAGCTGAGATTTACGATCTTCATTGCGTTGCTTAATTTCCGCATCAATTTCAGCTTTTTGACGATATTCATCAATCGGAGAAACATACGGTTGATTGTTTTCACGCTGAATTTTAGCTGTTTGAGCCTGTTTATAATCAATATCAGCCAATTTTTGACGCCATTCGATTTGATGCTGATTATAATCTTGCAACAGCAAATTTTGCAATGGTTCGCCCGATAATGCAGACATTTGTTGTGCATTTCTGATTGTTTCCGTTGGCAATTCCGATTTAAACGTTTCAAAATCTTTGTTTAATTCGTTTTGCGCTTGCATTTTCTGCATTTCAAGATTGAATTGTTGCAATCTACCGTTTTCGGCATTCTCATTTTTTATACTTTCCATAACAATACTATTGTTTAGAGAGTTTTGAGAATTTAAGTTCGCCAAATCCAATTGACCAGCTTGTTTTTGACTTTCCAAAGCACTATCAAAACCGAACTTAATTGCACCGGTATTTTGCGCTTTTTTCGTTTCATAATCCAGCTTTTCATCAGCCGACATTTTGCCAACGCGTGACATGGCATCCATAAGCGGAACGCCTTCATCAACCATCATTTGCACCAATCCGACATCGCCATTGCCGTATTTTTTCTCCGCCGGATTGAATTTTAAGCCGCCAAAACCATTATCGGCCGCATATTGATTAAGCGCGTCAACATCAACATTGGCACTGGCCAAATCTTTTGTGGCCGCGGCAAAATCTTTGATTGATGTTTGTTTTGGCATTTCCAAACCAAGATTTAACAACTTAGATCTTGCCCCAATATATTGCAAATCAGATATTGTGCCGGATTGATGCATATCTTCGATCATATCAAGCCGCTTTTGCAATTCTGCCTGTGTCGCCGCTTTTTCTCTTTCGGCTTCCTGTTGCTTTAATGATGCATTGAATTGCGCCAAATTTTTACTGTTACCCAAATTATGATCACTTAATGCAATGCTGTTTTGTAATTGTTTATCGGCCATATTATATGCATGCTGAAAACCGGCATCGCGATCTTCAACTTTGGCATTACGATCATAAAGCCAACCGGCGCGGCCGTATGGATCAACATCGGCAAATGCATTGTCAATCTGATCTTGATCTTTATTTTTTAAGGCAACAGCCAAAGCGTCTAATTTGGCTTTTTGTTGTGCCTTTTCATAATCTTGACCGGCTTTGCGCATAGCATCAATAAAATCAACCTCTTTAGCCGGCACAATATCCGGCCGATTAGATCGATGGATGCCCGCCGAACTTAAAGCGTAATTTTGATTTAACATATTATTTTACTCCTTAGATATATGGATTTTTTTGATATCCGCTATAAGCACCCATTGCACCGCCGCCAAGTGCACCCCACGGACTGCCTGTTGTTGCAAATCCCGAAGCGGCACCCTGTAATGCGCCGGCTAATGCACCAGCCCAGCCGCTATTTGCATTGGCTTTGTCTTGTGCATATTTCAAATCAGATTTACCGGTTCCGACAGCATAAATATTTTGCTGATTTTCATATCCGCTGGCCGAACCTGACAATGCAGTCAATAACTGATTAATAAACGCTTGCTGTGCCGCATTTGAAAATTGACCGGATGTGACTTCATTGCCCAAACTTTGCGAAAACGCATTTTGCCCATTCAGAACCGATGCATAAGCCGCTTGATTTAAGGCGTCATTTTGTTCTTTTTCAAGATCATTCATGGCGCGTTCGTATGCTTCAGATCCAACCGGCAAGCCTTTATTTTGCAAAGCTGTGGCCAAATCGGCACGCCTTTGCTCAAATTGCGGTTGTAACTTTTCAACATAGGCATTATATGTTGCATCCTCAGCCCGTTGCCGTGCCGCATCGGATCCGTCAACGCTAAAGGTATAATTGCCCATGTTGCCCAAATTTTGAGCCGCCGCATTGCTGGCATAATTTGTTAAACTGCTTAAAGTATTATCCACATTTGATGTGTCATAATTTTTGAGATAATCCATATAGTTATTATATGGAGTATAATCATAACTAACTTTTTTCTTTTTGCTCATAGCCACTTGCACTCCTGTTTTAACATTCCCATAACAAAACAATCTTTGCCATCATCCCGAAATTGACGAAGGCAACCTTCTTTTTTGAAACCTAACCTTTCACACATTTTCAAACTTTGAAAATTATCAACCGTAACAAATACCGATGCTCGCTTGCACTTCATTAAATTAAATACAATACCGAAAACATATTTAATGACGCTTTTTGTTGCCCACCGCTTATCCGATGAATAAATTGTCATCCAAACATCGCGGCCAGGGCGCAAATCATTTAAGAGGACTCCGGCGATTGTTTTGCCGTTAAGTGATATATTTAAGGCTAAGCATGGCCAATAGTCATTTGGATTATCGCCTAAACCATCAGCAACATATAACAATGTTTGTTTTGTTTCATCCGGCTTACAAAATACCCGATCCGACTTCATACCTAATCCCCGTATTATACCATTCAATCAAGCGGCCTTTGGTTTTTGTTTTGAAAACAATGCTTGCTTTATATCCAATGGCTGAATTTTCGATCCATTGCGAACGAATAATGTTTGCTTTTGAGCATGACCATTTGGCCAAATCCCATTTTGCTATATTCCATTTTGTGCCGCTCTCAACGCTTATGCTTGTGTAATAATCGACTTTTTGGTTTTCATAGTCCATATTGGTATAAATAACCAAATTATAATCATTACTGCATTTTGTTTTCGGATTAAGCAAAGGAATACGCTTTAAGGCGTTGGTTCCCAAATTATTATATGCTTGCTCAATATGCCCCGTAATATCCAAGCCATCATCAGACAAGCTGTCATCAAACTTATAAACATAGTTAGGGGCGGCAAAATAAAGATTGCCTTCATATTCACACCAACACCGCGAATTAATGCCGGTAAATCTGCACCATGCGCCGGTATTAACATTTATAACATGCTGTTCAAACCTATTATCAACAGGCACATTAAAAATGCCATAACCGCGTTTTGTATAAATTATACCCTGCCAACCTGTTTTTCGTTTATTTTTTGATGTTCTATCAAGCACCAAACCGCGAATATTATCAGAAAAGGCATAATTTGATTGACCGCTTGCACCTAGCGACAATGCACGGCTGAGCGGAATATATCCATCTTCACTGATAATTACGATATCGCCCTGATATGGCATCAAACAATTATATCCGATCGGCTTACTCATTTTATACGATCCTTTTAATTCCCAGCTTGATGCACTGTTTGGATTAGAACCGCTATAAACAAAAATTTCGCCTTCAGATGTTACAAACACCGTCAAATCATCAATACCCTGACCACCATCAACAGTCCAATCGGCAATTGCAATTAATTCGCCGCCATATTTACTGATTTGCGACAAATCAAAACTATTTAATGTGCCGCTGACATATCCGGCCTGTGCCGAATACCAGGCTTTTAGGCTTCCGCGCTCAACAAACCATAAAAATTCTTTGCTTACTGCCGCATTGATGATTTTGCTTGCGGTTAAATTTTCGCTTGAAAAGCCCCAATCGCCAAAATGCTCTTGAGTGTTATCATCAATATAAAACACTTTTGGCGTGTCGGATCCGTTCACAAAAAACAATCGATCTTTGTATTGCACATTTTGACAATCAACATTGCCGCTTATTGATCCTAATTCTGTAATAGTTGCGCCGCTTGTAATATTATAAGCTTTTCCGTTGCTTATGGCGATAAAACGGTTATTATTCGGTTTTCTATATGCCGCCAAGCCGTAAATATCGCCAATTTCAGAAAAATTTGCATGTTTTGAATAACCAGGCCGCAACTGAATTTTGCTATCAAGCGGGATATAATTATCCATTGTAATTGCATACAGCGGATCCATCGCGTCAATACTATCGCGGGCATTTAATCCGTTTATTGGTGCAGATAAAATAAAATCACGGCTTTTAGCCGCACGATTGACATTCATTTTCCGCATAAACAATCACTCCCGATGTTAGGCCGTTGCATTCATCAACGCCGGCCAAGTTAATATCTTCAGTTGCCGCACCGGTGCCAAATCTTTTCTTTAATTCGCGCTGATATTGATTATATGTTTCAGCATAATCCAAACCATTGCGGCAAAAACAACGCCATGTAATGCCCAATTTAACCAAATATTTATCAAAAATCGGAATATCCGAATTTTTGGTTATCTTTGATTTTTCTTCATATGTGGTTGCATCCCAACAAATTGTATTACTGCGATAAGTAAAAACAATTTTTAAATTTCCTGGCGGTGCCTTTAAGAATTTGATGCAGTTGTTCTGTATCTTGAATTTTATATCCAGGCTAGGGCAATTATACATTTTTTCCTTTGCCCACTGTTGCGGCGTAATAGAACCAACGACTTTATCTTGATGATCTTTGATATAGATTGTATTATTCAAAATGCAGTAAAAATTTGACGCGACTTCCTCAATTCTGTATGATGACACGCCGCAAACCGTATAAATTTGCGCTTCTGACGTCAATTCTTGCCAATCGCCATAGCGCATCAACTCTTCTAGCGTGTCTATGGCCATTGACTTAAAAATACGATCATTTTGATTGTTATCATCAAATAAATCATTTGGCTTTTGAACCGCGGCCAAATCTGCCACTTCCTGACATATAGTTAAGATATTATCCATTTTGGCTCCTATTTGTTAGAAGCTTTTTCTGCCCCTTTGGCGCTTTTTAAAGCTTCAATTTCCGATTTTAGTTTTTCATTTTCTGCTTTAAGTTCTTCAATTTCTCCTTTGAATTTATTTTCTTTTTCCGAAAAACTTTTTGCATTATCTAAAAATGTCTTAGCTGCCAATCTTTCATCGATTAAGCCAAGCGCATTTGCTTGTTCATCCGATAAATCAGCCAAAGCTTCTACTGTTTCAACACCGCGAAATTTGCAACTTTCCAACTGAATTGCAGTTAAAAATGAAAACTGATTAAGCGGAGTCCCGTCTTGCTTTTTCTCTTTAGCATTTTGGTAACGTGCGTATGCATCAGCAAATCTGACTTTATCGGCTTCTTCAGCCAAACGATTAACAACATCATTGTCATCTTTGATGCGGATTTCAACATATACACGCTCTTCGAAAACAGGCATGTCGTTTTCTTGAACTTTATCTGTTTTGATTACTCTATCATAAAAACGGGCAAAAACATTTTCTTCGTTACTCATTGTATAAACCTCTTATTTGTTAAAATTAGAAAAATTGAGGGGAGAAAAACTCCCCCCGTTAAGATTGTATAAGCAATTTCTATGCGGTTGTATCAATCAACACACCCTGCAAAGCGGCATTGCTCATTGTCATGTTACCAGCCCAGCCAATCAGTTTGTATTTGGCATCCTGATTAACAGCCATTCTATCGCCACCGATTACACGGAAGTTGCGATCTTTATGTGGTCTGAAATAAATGTAATCTGTGTTTAACATATACATCTTTTTATCAGGGCAATTGCCGTTATCGCATACGACAAACGTTCCTTTATAGCGCAAAGCGTTAAATCCAGCGTCTGCCAATTTCGGATCAGTGAATTGCATTTTGCTTTGGCAATATGTTTCATACAAGCCAAAAATGGTGCCACCGGAAACAATAATGTCCGGATGATCGCTTCCGCGTGTGCAATTCATATAAAGCGTATTCATTTTTTCCATTAAGTTGCTTACTGTCAAGTTTGCACTCAGTGTTTTATTGCGCCACCATTCATTGCCGGTTGTCGCACGGTTAATGTTGCCAACGGTTCCGGCTGTTGGATCATCAGCAACCAAAGCTTTTAAGCCTGTAATAGATTTACCGCTTGAAGCTGTGCCATCGCCATAAATTGCCGCACCGATTTGGTTTTTAAGCGTTTTCTGAGCATTATCAATGCGCTTTGCATAAAGCTTAATCATGGCTTCAGCCCCGCTGTTTTTCAACTCATCTTCGCCCGAAATAGCCACCGGCACCGCACATTGTTTCATTGCATATTCAGCCGATGTGAATAACTGCTTCGGACTATAAGTAATGGCATCATATCCCGAATACCATACCATATCGCCTTCGCCGTATTCCAACTCTTCCAAAATTTTAGAGCCGCCCGGAAAAGTGCGGATTTTATCTTTTTCCGACAACGTTTTTAACAAAATATTGCCTTTGGTAACGTTATCGGCCAATTTACCGCTACGACTTTCAAGTGTAGAGGTAAAAATATCATCGTAATTAGCATTTCCTGCCATCGTAATTATCTCCTAAAATGTTATATTAAGCCTTTTTCTTTGAACCGCTGGCGTAATTCCTCTTCAACGCTCAAATCTTTATCACTCGGCGTGGATTTTGATGTCGGCTTAAATGCCGCATCTTTTGCTTCCATAGCTTTGGCAACTTTAGAATTAATGTTGTCTTGCTGTTGCGATGCGATAATTTTTGCGCGAATGTCAGTATTTGCCCAAATTGCCCGCTCATACGCTTTATCTAAATCACTCTCAAGTCCGCTTTTGACGATATTAAACATATCCTGACGCACATCTTCAAAATAAGGATGTTTCGGATTGCCGTTTTCATCTTTAGCTGTGGCAAAATCAGCAACCATCTGATCGGCTTTTTGCCGATTTTCGGCCTGAATTGCCCGTTCTCGCGTAAAGCGATAATTTTTAAGATCTTGTAGTTCTTGCTTGATCTGTGCAAATTCGTTTTCATAAGGATTGTTCGCATTGCGGTTGTTTGTTATTGGTTGCAAATCATAACCATACGAATTGACCAAGCTTTTTAATGTCTGTTCAGGATTATTGATTAACGAAGTAAATGTGTTATGCATTAAGTCGTTATACTCTTTCGGCGAATTAATACCGTTAGCAAGCAAATAATCCTTATTCGCATTAAAAGCATCATCGATGTATTTGTATGTTCCTAATTTGCCTTGCAGTTTTGAAATGCCTTTTTGCTGTTCCTCTTCCCGTTGGATCAAATATTTTTGCCAATTGGGCGCGAGGGAATTAAAAGCATCCTTAAACTCTTTTGTATATGCTTCAGGAGCGGACAGAACCTCAGGTGCGCCTGCAGTGGCACCGCCGTTCTGCTCTTCGTTGGCATTTTCGTTTGTTTGGTTTTGTTGAGCTGTAACTTGCGCATCCCTTTCGGCAATGGCCGCGTTCAACTCGTTTTCAATTTCAGTGATATCACTCATTCCATATCCTTTTTTTGTATTGTTTTAAAAATTCGGCAAAATTTTCTTTTTCCTGTTGCCGCTCAGAAAAAAAGCGACAACTTTTTCTATAAGTGTCGCTATAATCACTTGCCGGAACATCGCCCGATCGCTTTAAGTATGCATCCACATCGGCCGCACAGGTGGCAATCTTACCATCCGGCAGTTGAAACTCTTTGAACATTGTTATCTCCTAAAATTCAGGCACTCGGCCGGTTGTAATATTGGCCGACACCGCTTCGCCATTGGCCTGTTGCTGTCTTTTCAAAGCAAATTGCATATTGGCTTCGATGTTTTCTTGCGCAACTTTTTGGTTTTCAATATCTTTTCTCATAGCCAATTCATCGGCTTTAAGACGGTTTTGTTCTTTTTTGATTTCAAAATCTTGCGCATTCTTTTGAGCCTGATTTTGAACTGCAATCATGCGCGGATCAGGCGGCGTTTGCTGTTCTTCAATTTCGGATTCTTGCAAATCTTTGGCTATCTTGTTGAATACATCGTCAATTGTGCTTTCAAATTGGCGTGCATTCGGCAGTTGCGAAATAATCGAACCAATCATTTGCTTATATAAAGGCAATAAAAGCGGCTGTTCCGTAACAGCATTAAAAGCAATATTCATTGTTTCATTAATGGCTTTGATTGCTGTTTGCGTTTGCTCAATCGATTGCGATTGATTAAATGTTGTATCTGTTTCAATGCCTAGAATTAAGCCACGCAATTTGTTTGTTTTCAATAGTGCAATAGCTTGTGTGGCCGTTTCATCATCAACATCGCCTTTGAATTGCATTAATGTTTCAGGTGCAAAACATTCGCATATAATTTCAGCCTTAATTTTCAATAAATCGGTAATAAAGCGTTGCATGTCATTTTGCCGATCTTGATTTCTGAGTGTGCCGAAATTTGTTTTTTGATTGACTGCTGTCGCTGTTTCATTCGGATTGCTATTGCCGCGCATAATATCACTAACGCCGGTAATTTCATAGATGCTTTGCACAATTTCCGCTTTGCGCTGTGCCATAGCTGTTAAAGCATCAACATACGGCGAAATATCCACAAAATCCATAATGGATTTAATGCCGCCGGCTTCTTTTAGCTTTTCAAAATCATTCAGCGAAACCAGTGATATATTTTTATTTAATATATTGGCCAACTCAGGGAAGCTGTTGTCATAACATCCGGTAACCTTTAATGCTTGCATAACTAGGCGCATACGCTCAGTCAAGCCGTCTAATTCATCAAGCATTGCTTTAATTTCCGAATAATCAGACACCGGAACCAAAGTGTTGTTTGTTTGTGTTGTAAAAATCGGCTTCGGCATAGGGAAAAAACCAGTGATTTTGGTTATATCGTCAACAACTTTCAAAAACCGAACTTTAATATCTTTTGAAACATAATAAATCTTGTTGCTTTCGCGATCATATATTTCATAAACATTGGTTGCTTTTTTGTAGTCCTCTTTTTCGTCATGGATTAACAATTCTTTAACATCTTGGCCGAATTGTTTAACAACCTCTTTGCGTGTCATATGAATAACACGCGCCCACCATTGGCAATCTTCCCAAATACCGACTTTTTCGGAGTCCGCTATAAAATCAACCGGATCAATATATTCGGTAACAACTTTTTCGCTGTCAATAATTTCACTTGTAACCGTTTCGCCAAGTTCATTAACAATCAAAACAGGCTTAAATGTCGGTTTATATCTCTCATAAGCCAACCCCAGGCCTGATAACAAATAATCGTTACGGGCGTATTTAATAACGCTATCAAAATCAAATTGTTCAAGATCCCATTCAAGCGTTTTTTCCAAAATCTGTGATGCCGCACTCTCAACCGGATTAAGATTTTTATTTTTGCGATCAATATATGGCATTGGCTGTTTGAAATACAAAAACGGCTTTAATGTTTCAATAGATGACCAAAAAATATTTTGCCGGCTTTTTTTGTTTTCATTCCGGTAATAATTCCGAACTTCTTTTACATGTTCATGATGATCTTTCCATTTATTTTCAGCCGTATCAATCTTATCAATCCAGCTTTCAACTAATTCTTGTATTTTTTCAGTCATCACATATCACTCCCATAAGCCCACGTTCACGCAAAACAACCAAATCAGGATCATTGTTTAATGTCGGTAATTCATCAAAGGCATGAAAAACAACCCGATCGCCGACTTTCACACTTTTAACATCGGAACCGATGCTTTCAACAACGCCGATATTCCGCACATTTTCTTTTATGTCATCGGCCAAAATAATGCCGCCTTCTGATTTTTCTTGTGCTTTATCCAATCGGATAATAACCCGATCCATAATTGCTTGTATTTTCATTATTACTCCTTACCAAGTGTTTGAATTTGTCATCATTTCATCGCGGTATAATTGCTCAAGCGACACATTACCATTGCCGAATGTTGAAACATTTTCTTTTCTGTTTTCATACACCGGCTCCGCAAATGTCAACGCTAATGCATCGCCGCTATCCGGCGAACGTTTAATGCGCTTTTTAACATCCTCTTTTTTTTCCAATAACAATCGGCCGTCTTTATCGTGCTTTATTTCAACCGAAACCAAATCTTCGGCCAAATCATCATCACTGACAATTTGCACCGGCGCTTCTTGATGTAACCAATCGCGCAACTCGCCCCACATTTCGGCGCGTTTATTGGCGTATCTGTCTTTATTGATGGCTTGCCCGCCAAAGTTAATCGCTTTGGCAACATTGCCATAACCTCTGGCGCTCAAAATATCATAAACACCATAACCATTTAAGCCGGCATCCAAAAAAATGCGTGCCGGTTTATGCTCTTTAATGATATTGGTTAAAATATTGGCCACTTCTACCGTGTCCAATTTTGTGTATTTATCCAACCGATATTGCCAGCGCCCACGTCTGAAACAAATTGCCGTTTTATCATCGCCTTCGCGGGCAATATCCACACCAACCACCAAAGGGCTGTCCGATTTATCGATTTTCGGCTCTTGCGCTCGATGCACATCAACAGTGCTGATTAAACGCTTATTGCCCAAAATTCGCGGTTCGCCAAGCCAAATATGACAATAATCGTCATAATTTTCTTTTTGACATTTTTCGGCCTGATATTTCAATTCATCAGGGCAAAACGGATTGTCGGTATAATTAACACGGCAAATAAACGTTCTGTCATCAGGATTAACCGCGATTGCTTTCCAAATCGGATCGCGTTCTTCCTCGCGGTTCATGCTGATCCATATTTCCGAACCCTCTTTTCTGATTGTCGGATCCAAAATTTCCCAGCTTTTTGCGGATAATTTTTGCGCTTCCTCAATCCAACAAATATCGACACCCTCAAAAGATTTAATATTCATATTGTTTGTGTCTTGCATACCCTTAAACACAAACTTTGAGCCGGTAACCATATTTTCGATGCTGTCGGCCTTAACCCTAAAATCAGTAAAATTATAATGCTTTATCCTGTCGCCCAGTAATTTATAAACGGACTCTTTTATGGAGTCTTGAACCTCACGAATGCAAAGCACATAAATATTATTTTCTCGTGCTTTCAATAATAAACTATCAGCAAAGGCGTATGATTTACCGCCACCGCGGCCGCCATAAAACAATTTATAGCGTATTTTGGTTTGCAATAACGGATTAAATATTTCCGGTATTTGAACTTCAACTTGTTTCATCGTTTTGCTTTTCCGTTTCTTTTTTAGTCGGCACATAACGAACCAACGCTTGCGTTAATTCAATATTGCCGCGCACCGTGTCGGTAAATAAGCCAAAGGCTTTGCCTTTTAATTCAATCGCTTTCAAATAAGCGGTTAAATTGCCCAATTCTATTGCTGATTTTTGAGCAATCTCTAACTCCTCAACCAATTTTTCGAGGGTATATTCATATTTTTTTTGAAGCTTTTCATCTTCCAAGCCTAAAGCTTTTTTAATTTCAACATTTTTCAACAACCTTTGCCCCTGAGAATAAGCCGTTTTTTTTGAATAACCGGCCGTAACAGCGGCTTTTGTGGCATTATTACCGTTGGTTTTATAAGCCCGAACAAACCTTTTCTGTTTTTCCGTTAGTTTTTCCATGCTTAAAAATCCTATTCCATTCATCGGCGCTGATATCAGAAAAACCGATTGAACGGCGCCCCGATGTCGTTAAATCTTTTTGCTCAAGTTTCGGCGGCTGTTCAACATAGCCATCCGGCACTATCTTAAAAACTGTCCTGTTTCCTTTTTTTATTTCAATTGTTTTCATTGTGTAACCTGTTCTGTAATTCTGAAAAAAGCAACTTTCCTAAGATCCCCAGGATAAATGGTATTAACAGATCCATCGTCAGTCCTTAATTGGATATCTGTTTGATAATCGCCAACCGGAATATTTGTGTGTTCCGGCGTTAAAGCAATCAACATTTTGCCTTTTTGGGCATCGACAACGCTTCCGACAACAGAAAACACTAAATTTCCGTTGCTGTCGCGAACTTGCATTATAAGTTCACTATTTGTCATGTCTATCGGTTTGCAATCGCATGCGCAACTTATATTTACATTTATATTAAAACTGTCGCCCTGTCGAATTATTATGCCGTTTTCCAATATTTTTCCGCTCATTTTGTAGCTTTCATAAAATAAAAAAATTGCCCCCGCATTATGGCGATGCAGGGGCGTGAATTACATCTTTTAAAAAGGATTTTATTCAAATATGAATAAATTATAATGACATATTTACCCCAACTCAAAAACTATGGGCTCCGCTCGCGATTGCGGAACCCAATGTCTTTTTGTTTCAGCCTTAACTTTCAGTAGAAAGGAGTTTTTTGAGTAAATCAAGAAAAGAAAAGCCGTTTTTTTGGTTCCAGTTTTCCCATCTTATCAAAACATATATCACATTTTTTGAAAAAAGCACAGCACAAAATAGCACAATTTTGCACAAAACACCACAATTTAAAACAACGATCTTTATTTATCAAGCTTTTCAAGCAATAATTTCATGGCACCGTTCCACCAATTATGTGCAGTATTTTGATGGATATAAAATTCTTGTGCTACATCATACCAAGTTCGGACTCCTGTCCACTTATAGCGTAATTTGCCATCTTTAATGATTGGCGCACCGCATCGATATTTTATCAGTTCGCGTGTTTCGACTGAGCAATGTTTCAACAAAATTAGCCACCAAACATCGCAAACCTCTTCGGCCAACTCTATATCATGCGGAATGAAAACATCTTTTTTAGGGCTAGGATCCGGAGCCGTTTCGGAACCTTCCATAATATTTGCCCAAAGGTTAAAATATCCTTTTGGCTTAATTGCCGGCAAATGTCTGAAAACCGAAAATGCATGATAAATGCGATTTTCAACATCCTTTGTCGTTTCTATTTCCGATGTTTCCTTAATCTCATACATTGCAACCCCTTAATTTACAGATCCATCTTCCGCTTCGGAATAATAACATCTTATGCCCTGGCGCAACAATTCGCGATAAGCCATTTCATTATCGCAACGTTCCATAACCTCAGCCAAAGAGGGAAACCATTTATATTTTGCTTTCATAGCTTTTGTTACAATATCAGCCGGATATTTGCTTAACTCTTCCACCCAAACAGCCGCCCGCGCTTTTTTATCAATATCGCTTTTTTCTTTGCCGCTGTTTGTTACCAATTCCAGGCGATACATCAGTTTTAAAATCTCTTCTGCCGCTAAAGGCACGTTAAAATCTTTGATGGCCTGTAATGCAAGCATCTTTTCGGCATGTGTCATATGCTCGATTTGGATCCTTTGCACCGGATACCAACCATATTCAGAATACCGGCTCTCCGTTACGATATTGATCGGCAAGTTCAGCGTATGTGTTAAGTAATGAAACAGGTTCTTGTCGTTTTCCTCCGGCGTTTTCTGCACTAACTGAGATGCTGTCATAACCATCAAGCCAGCGTTTTTGGTTGAGGAACACGGCAACGCCGCATGTGATTTGGTCGTTTCTTCTGCAGAAGTCAAGATATTTTTGCAAGCCGTTTCTAATGTTTTCATAATTTTCTCCATTTTCTAAAATTCGTATAAACTTTTTTTCGGCTTCAGACTTTGAGCCCTTAGCCACCATTTTTCCGCTTGTGCTTGAAACCGGCACATAAAGCTTCCAAAATTCTTCGAATTGCTGTTGAAATTCTTTTTTTCGATCAACGGGGGAAGATATGTTATTTAACATATCAGGGGGATATATATCTTCTGCTTCTGCTTTCGCTTCTGCTTCTTGTTTTTTTGTTTCATTTGAATTAAATTCGCTTAATTGATTTTTTTGATTTTTTTGTTTTGAATTGTTTTCAGATAAACAAAAATTGTCATTGTTTACTTCATCATCAGATGTATTTGATGATAAATTTTCCGCTTCTTTTTTAGCGTTTTGATTGCCTTTTGGCGCACCGCGGCCGACATATTCCAAACTTGGCTTTATTGATTGGATAATTGCCTTAAAAGCCCAATCTGTCGGCTCAATACCATCAAAAACATAATCTTCAATCGCTTCGCGCAATTCAAGCTGTAATTCTCGCGGCACTGTTTTTATAATGTCGCGCATATTACGAAAGAACATAAAACTGTCTTTATGCATCCTTTGTGTCCTTTAAAGGTGGGAGCGCCTTTTGGGCTGGACTAGGCTCGGCACTCCCATTGTTAATATTAAGTCCTGGCTTTTTGAACAACTTTTCGGCTTCAGCTCTGCTGATTTGACAGCCGTTCAAACTCTTAAAAATAGGCACTTTATCGCGATTAGGATCATAAATGCCCCATGCTTGCAATGTGTCTGTAAATTCCTTAAACGTATAAACTTTTGCATATCTGATGCCGTTGTTTTTGCAATATTGGCAGAATAGTTTTTGATCAAGCGACAAATCATTTTTGCCGAATTTGACTTCTATCCAACCAATAAATTGCCCTTTATTAAAAACGGCATAATCCGGCGAACCGGCACGCAAGCCCATATCTTTTAATCTTTTGCCATATATGGCCGATCGTTTGCCTTCATTCGGAATATGGATTAAATCAAATTTCCGATCGGGAAAAATCCGATCCCACCATGTCACAAACGATTTGCACAAATCATCTTCATTATTAACGGCACGGCCATTTACATATTGCAAATATTGAAGGCCTTTTTCCATCCGATATTGAACGGCTGACATTCTTTGAAAAATATCTCTGCTCGACATCATTTTAACCATCAATATCTCCCATTAAACAAATTAAGTTGCTTGCGCTCATCATTTAAGCGCTCAACACTGGCTTTATAATAATCAATATCGCGTTCAACACAGATAAAAGGCAAGCCCCAACGTTCGCAAGCAATGGCCGTTGAGCCGCTACCGCTGAACGGATCCATGACCAACCAACCGGCATCGCTATAATCGCGCAAAATTTGCATCAACAAGCCAACCGGTTTTTGTGTCGGATGAATGCGGACTTCTTTGTTTTTCATATCCTGTTGCAACATGCCGTTCCATGTGTATTGATATTTGCGGATTGCTTTATTAAAATCAGTCCATGCCAATTCGCCATCGCCAAAATCATTGCTACCGTTGTTTTTATCCCAAAAAATCCAACCGGATGACGGCTTCAAATATTCCGTGAAATAATTGCCGCCAAAAATAATCCGATGCTTAGCCACGCGCTCCATTTCGTCAAAATATTCTTTTGCCGGAATAGCGGAGTCCCAATCGGCATGTTTATAGGTGCCGGCCACCGCTTTGGCATTGTGACTGCGTTTTTGGCCGGCTTCCACATTATAAACAGATTTACTGACATTAATCCCATACGGCGGATCGGTTAAAATCAAATCAATGCTTTTATCCGGCAGTTGTTTTAAAACTGTCAGACAATCAGCGTTGATGATTTTATCCATTAAATCCGCTATCATCTCAGGTTTTCAATCCAGGCTTGAAAATAAGGGTAAAAAATATAAACGTTTTCAATAATTAAGGCAAAAACGGCTACAACAAAGCATCTTCTGAAATATTTTCTTTGTTTTTGATAACATGCGGCAATATCCAAGCACGCATCAAAAAGTTTTTTGTTTTCATCTGATCTTTTTTCTTTATCCGACAATTGATGGGTTTGCTCTTTAATTGTTTCCGATAACTTAAAATTTTGTTGCTTCAGGGCTTCAAGATCATTTTTAATGTTGGCTTTTTCGGCTAAAATTTCATTGCATTGCTTGTTTAAGCGCTGATTGGCATCGCTCAAATCTTGGCAACCGGCGGTTAATTTTTCGCATTCATCTTTTAGGGCTTTATTTTCCGCTTCAAATTCCATTATGCGCTTGCATGCTTCATCATATGTCATCATGCGTGGCTTTGTGTCATCTACAACAGTTGCTTTGTTATCACTTTTTGTTGTTTTTTTCTTTTTTTCGGTAATTGTTTTTGCATCAATTATCTTAACCATGAGGAACTCCTTAATTTTGCTTGTTTTGATGGTAAAAATCGTTCGGCGTAACTTCGCCATTTGTGCATTGCACAATTTTTTGCATGTGTTTCGGTTTTGGAACTCTCACACCCGAAACCCATAAACTGCATGTAGGCTGTGAAACGCCTACTTCTTGAGCGAAAACATAAATTTTCTTTTTTTCGCGAATTAGATACTCTTTTAACGTCATAAAATTCTCCTTTTTGTAATATTGTTTATAATATTTTGTAATAAATGTCAATAGAAAATTACAAAATATTATAATAAATCCGGCGCAAAAAGGCTTGAAAATTATAATTTTTTGTAATATAATATTGATAAAGGGGGATAAAATGACACCAAATCGCATAAGATTTTTAAGAAAAAAAAGAGGATTAACACAGCCAGACATGGCAAAAAGCTTGGGGATAAGTCAATCTTTATTATCCCTTATAGAAAATGGCGGCCGTGAAATTACACCAAAAATGCAAGATGAAATAGCCAGCATCTTAAATGTGACGTTGGATGATTTATTCAAACTAACCGAAAATCAGCCGGTTAATGATCTTGCGCGTATCGAAATGCTTGATGTTAAAGCTTGTTGCGGCACCGGCAATGATGTTATTTCCGAAAATGTCATCGGCTCTTGGAGTATGCCAATTGAAACATTTAAGAATATTACCAACACCGGCGCTGAAAATGTTAAAATGATCCAAGTTTATGGGGACTCCATGGAACCAACGCTTAAGGGCGGCGATTGGGTATTGGTTGATATTACGCGCAACACGCCGGACTCCGATGGTTTATTTGTCTTATGGCTCACAACCGGTTTGGCTGTCAAGCGCTTACAGGGCGGTTTAAATGATATAACGGTTCATTCCGATAATCCCAATTATAAGGATATAACCGCCAAAATGGGCGAAATTCGTATCATCGGCAAAGTTATTTATACACTCGAAGCAAAAAGGGTTGGTTAATGAAAAAGCATATTTTATCTATTGCATTTGTTTCATACCTTAAAAATAAAGGAGTCCGCCGCCTTTGTTTTATATTAGGCGTGCTGTTGGCTTTAATGCCGGCTTCAAATTTTGCTTTTCGGCATATGTTTGATGATATAAAAAATATTTTAATTGCCTTTTATACGCCATTTATAATAGCGTGTGCCATTCAATGGATATATGACGGATTTAAGCATAAAGACTGATTTTTTATTAAGTTTTTTATTTTCCCGCTTCGGCGGGATTTTTTTGTTTTTAAAAAATTTTTCCACATTTTAAGCCTTTGATTTTATAAATATTTTGTAATATTATGAAATATTTTATAATTTTTTGTAATTTTTTTATTGACATTTATTACAAATTATTATAATAATATGACATAACGAAAACAAACCAAAGGAAAGGCAGAAAAAATGAAAATACTTTTACCGTTATGCATACTCTCAACCATTTATGCTGTTTACAGTGTCATTGATTGCTACATCGCGATCGGCAATCTTGAGCGTGAAATCGCAACACTGGAACAAAATCAACAAACTTACAACCAACTTATTAATAAATAGAAAGGAAATAAAATGTCTTTATTAATTCAACCTGCAGATTTAACTTGCAATCAACCAATTTCATGCATGATTTATGGCCAACCAGGTGCCGGAAAAACAACGCTTGCTTTGTCGGCCGATAAACCGGTTCTGATCGATCTTGATCGCGGCTTGCATCGTGTAGAAAAACGCTTCCAATGCCCATCATTGCAAGTGGAAAGTTATCAACAAATTTTAGATTTAATCAATTCTGACGAATTGGCACCGTTTAATACCATTGTTATTGATACACTCGGCAAATTGATTGACCGCATGGGCGATTATGTTGCGCTTCAAAATCCAAAATTCAAACAGGGCGATGGCACACTGTCAATGAAAGCATGGGGCGCGATTAAAGTTCAATTCCAAACACTGAGCAAAACAATCTTAAATATGAATAAATCCGTTATTTTTGTGGCTCACGAAAAAGAGGACAAAGACGGCGACACGCGTTTTGTGCGCCCTGACGTTTCCGGTTCATCCGGCAAAGATATCGTTAAGGAATTGGATTTAATGGGATATGTTGAAATGAAAGGAAGCAAACGCACTGTTTCATTCACACCAACCGAAAAATATTATGCAAAAAATTCGCTTGGCTTACCGGCAGTAATTGAAATTCCGGACACGGCCAACGGCAACACATTTTTCAAAGATCAAATCATGACAGCGGTTGCAAGTCGCAAACAGCATGATGCTGAACTTTTGGAAAAATATAACGGATTAAAAACTGTTATCGATGCCAAAATTGAATGCATCAAAGATGCCGACACCTTAAATGCCGTTTATGAAGAACTTAAGAATTTGGAAGTTGTATGGGATAGCGCTATATATTGCAAGCATTGCATTTCCGACACGGCCAAAACCTTAAACGCTGTTTTCAACAAAGAAACTAAAAAATTTGAGGTTGCCAATGCCAAATAACACCGAAAAATATTTAATCACGCCAACGCTGTATAACGCATATATTTATTATGCCGAAGGCGACTTCGAATTATACGGCGAAAAGGCGGCCGAAATCGAAGCCAAAGCTAAGCAAGATTTTTTGAATACCTTAAATAAGGTTTATACAACAAATGAAATTTTGCAACGCGGCATTGATTTTGAAAATTCCGTTAATGATATTTGCAACGGCTTAGATGTTGAGCCAATGGAAAATGCCAAAGATGTGGCCGATATTGTCGGCCATGGCATTTGGCAAGAAAAACTTTGCAAAACCGTTGGCAATTATGTTCTTTACGGCAAAGCCGATGTTATCCGTGCCGACACAATTTATGATATTAAGCGCGTCAACAGCTACGATTGCCCGAAATACGAACAATCAATCCAACATCTTTTATATATGGAATGCTCAGGCTTAGAACATTTTAAGTATGTCATATCCACCGGCAAAGATGTTTATGTCGAATATTATCATAAGGATGCCGACAATTTGCAAAAGCTGTTAGGCCGTATCGATATGATGGTTAATTTCATTCGCCAAACGCCGGAATTTAACACGGCTTTTGAAAAGAATTGGCACAGCAAATATTAAGGATTTAAAACAATGGCAGATTATAAGAGAAGATTAACACCGGCAGAAGATTTGAAACAGCTTAATTTGCAAAATATCCGGTTATCAGTCGAAAATCGCGATTTGAAAGCCGAAAATGCCGAACTAAAACAGCGTTTGAAAGATACACAAAATGCCAATGCCGAACTTAATAAAACAATCCAACACCTAAGCAAAACGCAAGCGCGGCAGTTTGTGGATAATCAAAATTTGCAAATTAAGGCTGAAAAGGCCAAAGATGTGGTTGATCTTGATGCCGCACGGCAAATAAAGCAACTCAAAGCCAAAAATGACGATTTTAAGAAAATTATCGAATATATGATCGATGAACTTGTCGATCCGAACGATGATGTTTCGCTTGGGCTTGCTGAATATTTTAGCCAGGATCTTATTAACGAAATTTATGAGGTTCTAAAATGACATTTACAGAATTTCAAACCAAAGTATTACCGCTTAGAAAAGAAAATGCGAAGCTTAAAGAACTTCTTAAACAATCTCGCATCTACGTTAAAATTGATACTGAAGATTATGATGATAGGGCTGTATCAAAGGCAGATAAAGACGAAGCTAAAAAACTTTTAATCAAAATCGATGAGGTGCTGAAATGAAGATGAATGTCAAAGGCAATGACAATTTTCGGAATCCTCAGGCACTTTATGATCAGCTTGACCGGATTTTTAATTTCACACTTGATGCCGCTTGCACGTCAGAAAATTGCAAAGCGCCACGCGGTTTATATTACGATAAGGGCATTGATGCTCTGCAAACATCATGGGGGGGGGGAACGTGTATTTTGTAATCCACCATTCAGCAAAAAGGCTGAATTTATCGAAAAAGCATATAATGAAGTCATCAACGGCAATTGTCCCATTGTTGTCATGGTATTGCCCGCAAATTGCCAGGACTGCCGCGCTTTCCAGCAATATATCAAAAAGCAATTCTTTTATGAAACTTTGTCAGGACGCATCGCGTTTATCAATCCTACAACAGGCAATCCGCAAAAAGGAAATAACTCCGGAACTACTATTGTCTATTTTAAAAGGGATATAACAAGATGACATACAAAATGCCAGAAATGTGGAGCTTTAGTTTTAATGGTTATAGTTATGATGAAAAGCATACAATTCGATTTGCCGAAAACCTGAAAGCTTTACGCATGCAAAAAGGTTTATCACTTAATAAATTGGCTCAGCAAATAAATAGCACCAAATTAACGATATGGAAATATGAAAATTGCGACAACCGGCCAACGTTAGAAGTTGCTTGTCGATTGGCTCTTGTTTTGGGCGTTTCATTAGATTTTTTGGTATATGGCCATATAACGAAAAAGGATAGTTAAAAATGTTTGAAGTATGGCTTAACGGCGAAAAGGTTAAAGAATACCGGCATAAAATACAAGCCGTCATTTATCTTGCTATGCATGGGCTTGTTTATGGAAATTGTTTTAAAGGTTATAAACATATTGGAGTTGATGGTAATGAGTAATTTATCGGTAATTTTAACTTATCATTGGTTTGATGAAATAAAATCAGGCCGAAAAACGCATGAATATCGCGAACGCTCGATTTATTGGGCAAATCGTTTAGAAGGCAAACATTATGACACAATCACGTTCCAACGCGGATATGTCAAAAATGCCGAAAAAATGGCATTTGAAGTCAAATCAATCGCAAAAAAAGATGGCAGATGCCCACATTTGCCCGATGTTTGGGATTATTGGGATATCGAACTCGGCAAGCGCATAGATAATTTTAACAAATAAGAAACTTTAAACTTGAACTAAAATAAAAAATACGCTAAAACGATGAATGCATTAGATAAAGACATACAGACATTAATCGGCAAACCAATTGAGCATGACGAATTGGCCGAAATGTCGCGCATATTTATCGGTGCAATGAAATGTTTAACGGTTTGTTTGATGGAAGCACGGAATGAAAGCCGTCATATTAACGAGAGTATCAACGAAAGAACAGGAAGAGGGACACAGCCTTCCGGCTCAAAATACACGCCTTTTAGACTATGCGAAACGCAAAGGCCTGACAGTCATCAAATCATTTCAGATCATAGAGAGTTCAACGCGCGGGAAGCGTAAAGAATTTATGCAGATGATTGAATTCTGCAAATCTCAAACGGAAACCATCGCCATAATTGCCGATGCGGTGGATCGTGTGCAACGCTCATTCAAAGAAAGCGTTATGCTTGACGATTTAATTCGGCAAGAAAAAATCGAGTTGCATTTTTATCGCGAAGGCATGATTATCGGCAAAAATTCATCATCCACCGATATAATGCGGTGGGATTTTTCCGTCATGGGCGCCAAAGCGTATGTTTTGCAATTATCCGAAAATGTCAGGCGCTCGCTTGATTATAAGCTGAAAAACGGCGAACGCGCCGGATCTGCGCCGTGTGGCTATGAAAATTTTATTGATGAAACCGGCAAGCACTCAATTCGGCCAAAAGAACCGGATGCAACGTATGTTCGCCGGTTGTTTGAATTATATTCAATAGGCGGCACTTCAGCGCATCAGCTTGCACGATATGCCGACACATGGGGTTTGCGCTCATACAGTGGCCGAAAATTAACAACAACATCAATTTTCCATATTTTAGGCAATCCGTTTTATTACGGCGAAATGTTGGCCAAAGGAAAATTGCATCGCCATATTTACACGCCGTTAATCTCGAAGGCTTTATGGGATAAATGCCAAGATCAAAAGATTATGCAGGGTTCAAAGCCGTTCAAACACGGCGATATTCCGTTTTTATATCGCGGAATTTTCACGGATTATTACAAAAATATCGTTTGCCCATGCGAAATAAAGAAAAAACAGTTTGTTTATGTGGTTTGTTATAAAGAAAACGGCACGCGTTTATATATACCGGAACGCGAAATTGACAATCAGATTGTTTCGATTTTGAATAAAATTGCGGTGCCTGAAAGTATGGTTGAACATTTTAGGGAACACATAAGAGATGCCAAACAGGCTGAAATCGAGTTCCGCAACCAAGAATTAAGCCATTTGAAAGCGGAAGTCACAAAAATTGATGCACGGCTCGAAAAATTGTTTAATATGCGCCTGGATGATGAAATCGACAAGCAAACATATGAAGATAAACGCGATGAAATGAATTTAAAAAAATCGCGCTTAGAAAGCGAAATAAAAGCACACGGAGTCGCGGATGATGGATTTAATGAAGTTGTGCTGGATTTGCTCGATTTGGTTTGTCATATCGGCGACACATATCGTTTAGGCAAAAGCATCGAAAATAAACAGCTTTTATTGCATTTTATATTTAAGGAATTGAAATTAAAGGAAGGCAATGTCGGTTATGAATTAAACGCGCCATTCTGTTATATGGAAAGTTCGGAGTCCAGTCAGGGTTCAAATAACGGCGAAAATGGCCAATCTTGCGAACCATCGGAAAATAAAGGCTTACAAGCCAATTTTGGGCAAAATTTAATGTCTGAAAATTTATTTACTGGGAACCGCATTTTATGCTGTAAAAACAACGGGTTACAATCAAAATTGCAACCCGTGTTCACTCTGGCTGGGGCGGCTGGATTCGAACCAACGAATGTCGGCACCAAAAGCCGATGCCTTACCACTTGGCGACGCCCCAATTGTAACCGGATATAACCACCCCTAAGCGGAAAATATCCAAACCATAACTTGTGGCAGGCTTTAACCTTCAACAAAATTGCTTATACGGCAAAAAAATCAATATTGCAAGAACTTTTTTGCAAATTCTCATATTTTTATCTCTGCCGTTGAAATATGTTGTATAAACAAACGGTTATTGCGACCAAAAGCTTCTTAGTGTGGGCGGAATTCTTTGATTTTCACGTCCAATTCGGTAATTTGCTCGGCGGAAAGGTGCTTTTTGGCCTCGGTCTTGATTTGCTTTATTTTGTCTTCCATTCCCTCATGGCGCCAATAAGAGCCGCGCAAAGCCGTTCCCGCCCATTGATAAGCGCAAGTATAGTCGCCGCGATTTAAGCACACAAAAGCCAATGTGCCCATGGCGTGGTCGTCGCCGCTTTGGGCCGCCATACGGTCTAAGTCGATTAACGCCTCGTCATTCATAACCTGACTGGCCGGAACAGTACCCCATTGCGGTTGCTCCGGCGAAACAATGTTGATGACTTTAGGCGGCTCGGCCGCAGCAGATGCGGCGTATAAACACAAAATTCCAACAATATATTTAAGCATAATTTCTCTCCAATGGGGTTAATCACAGCCTTAATATAGCAAACCCCGTTGCGGAGTACAACAAAAATATAAAAATGTACGCTGCAAAAAGCGAAAGTGCAAACAAAAGCTCGGCTTTCGGGGCAATAAACGTATTTTATTGACTCCTTGAGCAAAAGTTATTAAACTGCGCCTGTTTTTAGAGTTACTTATATACAATTTAATACATATAATTATGAAAAAGGACAATGAAATTTCTCAAGACCAAGTTTTGAGAGAAATGCAAATGTGGCAGGACGATCAATGCAGCATATTCGGCGAATATGATACATTGTGGGCAATGTTTCGTGCGGTTGTAACGTCCGGCAGTTGGGGAACTTCCGAATATGGGGGACCGATTTGGCTGATGGACTTCTCTTTGGATAATCTCAAAAATCTCTTTCCGAACAATCCGTGGCTCGAGGCAATGGAAAAAGAATGGGAAAAGGGCAAATGGGAACATGACGGAATGGCCAAGTCTGACAAACTCAACAGGTTTTCCGATTGGTTTCAGTATCGCGCCGACCATTTTGTGAAATGGCTCGGTTTGGGCAATGTTATCATCAAGCAGGAAAGCGCTTTCGGTGGCAATATCTCCCTTTACGGCTGGTGCCTCTTTTTAGAGGTAGTGCGGAGTTTGGTCGGCGGCATAGTGGAGCGAACTCATCATGAGACGATGCTGAAATACGACTTTTCGTACAAAGAGGTTGATGCGGTTATTCGCGGAAACTTTTTAACGCGCTTAAAAAGCGAGACTATGTATCGAAAATTTCCGTGCGGTGCCGGATCCGGATTTCATTATTTTAAGTCCAGCAGTGTTCACGGCAATTGTTATCTTTTGAAGCATTTCAGCGAAACAACCGGCTATGTAATACCGGAATCCGTGCCGGAAAAGATTTTGATGCTGGTGGTGAACGACTTAATGGAATGTAAGGCGCAGGGGCGTGGTAACAAGGCCGATAAAGACGGCAACGTTGTTCCGTATCCGCAGATGAAGTTTGAGCAATATCTTGACTGCCATTACGATTGCGGACATCATTTTCGGCCGACAGTCGACGTTTTTCGCTGGAAACGCAAAGACGGCACTTTTGAAGAAATCGCAATAGATTTGCCGAAAATCGATCCTCAGTACGGTGAGTTTTGGCACCGGCAATTCCCGCCTAAGCAAAAATGGCGCGAATTGAAGTAACAGTCCGAATATTGTCTGATTAAAACATCAGCACCCCGATGGTACAATCCGTCGGGGTGTTAATGTTTGAGCCAAAACAAAACCCTCACGGCATTCAAAGCGTGAGGGAATTTGTTCATCAACAGATTTTGTCAGTCAAAGTTGTTTCTTTTTGTTGCGGGGCGGAAAACTTTTCTACGCGCTTCTTGTCGACAAGGTAGCCGAAAAAGCCCATTCCCAACACACACAACAAAATGGCGGTTAAAGCACACACCATAAGGGTGTAGTCGCGGTGGAAATACGCTTCAATCTCTTCTTCGTCCCATTCTCCGAGGAAATAATGCAAACCTTGCAATCCTCTGTCATCGCCGGTAAGTTCGGCAATCGTAATCAGCATTCCGTCAACCGGCTTGATGTAAATTTGGCCTTCGTACTTGCTTTTTTCGCCGCTCCACACCGAGGTAACGGAATAACGAACGGAATCAATTTGCACATAGATCAAACCGCGCTCCTTAACAATGTGCTCCACACCCAAAATTTTGGGCTTTACCGGCGCACTCTCAAACCAAGAACAACCAACAAGCAAAAGTGCCGCCAACAAAAGCAGCAAAACCGTCATAACTTTTTTCATAGGCATAATATTTAGAATTAAAATATCTTCATAATTGGTCAGTTGGAGCTAACCTAACTTATAAAACGGCTCCTGTCAACGAATTTATGAGAGATTTTTGCTTGAAAAACGGTAACTTTTGGCAAATGTTACCATATTGTTTCGCGGTATTTCTGCCGGAAATTTTCAGGACTCAAACGCATTATATCAAGGTAAACGGCATAACCTCTGGGGGCATTTTGCGCCGCATTTTCAAGTTGCGGATATATACGCTCAAGCCGTTGCCGCCCTTCTGCCCAAAATTTATCTTCCAACTCGCGTGGAACGTAGTTTACATGATAATACATTGCACGCGCTATATGTTCAAAAAAAGTGTATTTGGCCTGCTCAAAAAAATGATATTTTTTATAAACTTTTTCCAAACCGTCGGCGATGGCGTAGCAGTCAAAAACATTCTTTTTCAAGGTATGCAAAATAGAATCCGGCTGCTTGCGATATACATACATATAATCTTCAACCAAGTACAAAGTTTTGGCCGCCAAATAAGCCTCGGCATTGAACAGCTTATCTTGAAAAACGCGTCCGTCTGCCGAGCGAATGTGGTGCTTATCCAAAAAGGACTTGCGATAAATCTTGGTCCACATGGCCATTTCCATATCAAGCGAATTGCGGTGATTGCGCCAATCTTTATAATGCGACTGCGCAAAATTTCCCCAATCTTGAATCGAGCCGGTTTTGCCCATAAGGTGCCCGAAGGAAATAGGGTATTCGTAATAAAACAGGCCGTTAAACATAAAAATATCGATAGTGCGCTTTTCTTTTTGCACCATCTTGACGAACTTTTCAAATAAGCCGAGGGCGGCGTAGTCATCGGTATCGATAAAATAAACATAGTCGCCGGTGGCCGCGTCGTATCCGGTATTGCGAGCCGTGCTCAAACCTTGATTTTTTTGCTCTAATATCTTAATGCGTTTGTCGCGCGCGGCGTATTCTTGCAAAATTTGCGCCGAGCCATCGGTTGAACCATCGTTAACGCAGATGATTTCTAAATTTTGATAAGTTTGCAAAACAATGGAATTAAGCGACTGTCGCAAGTATTTTTCAACATTGTAAACAGGCATAATAACCGAAATTTTGAGATTATTTTTATCCATTTTTCCTTACCATAATATATTCGCGTACTTTTGTTTGAAGGCCTTGGCGTCAAGGTTCAAAATATCTTCATAAGCCTGCAAATGCTTTGGATTTATCTGCGACTTATCTTCGATTTCATTATACAGCCGGATGAGGCGCGGGCGAACATTTTGAATAAACTCTTCGGATAATTCCGGCGCCACACGATATATCAAACGATAAGTCTCGTGAGCCAAATATTGAAAATGGCGCGCCACGGCTTCTTTATAAAAATGATGTTTTTTATACAATTCTTCCACCTGATCAGAAATAATCAAATAGTCAAACACATTGCGTTGCAGGGTATGCCACAGCGAACTCAGGCGTTGCTGGCAAAAATACATATAGTCCTCAACCACATAAATATTTTTGGTCAGCAGCTGTGCTTGAGCGCCAAAAAAGCGGTCTTCGCAAATCATTCCCACCGGAAAACGCAGATGGTGCTTTTCGATGAAAGCGCGGCGAAAGATTTTATCGCAAATTGACATATCGCTGCCGATTAAGCCGCGGTGTTGCCGCCAATCCTTAAAATGCGACGTGGCAAAACCGCCCCAATCCTGAGCGCTGGAGAGCTTGCTCATCATATTCTTATGCATGGTTTCTTGCACAAACATCGTAATTCCGTTAAAGGCATAAATATCAATAAGGCGACTTTCTCTTTTGAGGGTGTTGATAAACTTTTCATAACACCCTAAGCCGAGAAAATCATCGGGATCCGGCATGGAAATATAGTCGCCGGTGGCCGCATCCAATCCGGTATTGCGTGCCGCGGAAACGCCCTGATTCTTTTGGCTGATGATTTTGATGCGTTTATCGCGTTTGGCGTAATTTTGCAAAACTTCCAGACTGTTATCGGTGGAGCCGTCATTTACCGCGATAATCTCCCAGTTGCCGTAGGTTTGCAACAAAATGGAATCCAAACACTTCGGCAAATAGTCGGCCACGTTGTATATCGGAATAACCACGGATATTTTAATGTTGTCTTTATTCATTCTTTTCATCCGCCGCAATGGTTAAAAAATCATCATAGCTCATGGTTGATAAATTCATGTAGCTGTTATAATGGATATGTTGTTTCAACAGATTGGCGTCATATTGGCTGAAATCCTCGTCGGCAAATTCTTTTTTTAGCTGTTCGAACATCTGCTTTTGGTTTTGCGACAAGGCCTTGGCAACGGCCGTCCATAACGATTGCATCTTGCGACAGATAAAGGCGTGTTTATGCGTTTCATACACCCCGTTTTGCCGTAAAACTTCTTCCATTTGCGCGTATTCTTCAAATATCTGCGGACGATCAAAATCCTGAGGCCAAATCTGCCGATAGCATAAAAAGTCCAAATCATAAGACAAGCGCTCGGCCTTCATCAACACATTCAGGAAAAACGGTTCATCAAAAGCAGAAAAATCCATATTTTTTACAAATTCCGTGCGATACAGCTTGATATACGGGCTTAAATAAAGCAAAAACAGAATCTGCGGATTAAGCGTTTTACTGATAACGCATGGAATTTGCGCCATAGCCTCGGCAGTTTTTTTCGGAATAACGTAGAGTTGGTGTGCCGTAAACAAAAGCGCATCAATAAATATAACCGGGGTATAAACAACATCGCTGCGGTTGCGTAGGGCATTGTTCAAAAGCCGGCGCAAAAACATTTGTACGAGCAAAATATGGTGATTGCCGTTCAAAAACAACGCATAAGGCGCCGTAGCGCTCTCCAGTCCGACTTTGCAACACGGCAAAGTTCCAATCGGCTTCGGCTGCGCAATAATTTTGACGCGCTTATCAAACTCGGCGTAGTGCTGCAACAAATTGAGAGTACCATCATCAGAGCAGTCATCAACGCAGATAATCTCGATATCCTGTTCTTCCTGTCTGAACAGGCTGAGCATAATCGTATCTATTTTATCAAAGCAGTTTTTGGTTGCGACAATAACACTTATTTTCGGCATTTTTCCCGTTATTTCCTTTCAAAATCACTTCTACACAACTTAATTAAGAATTATTATGTTTTGAACGGGGTGTCAAGCATTGCATAAAGTTCTTCCGAATAAAAAAAGCTAAACAGCACGAAATATCAAATATTTTTCAAAAACAAACAATTAATAGTGTGGTATTATTATACCATAGTGTTAAAATATTGAAAAAATATGCATTTTTTGTGTTGACAAGTGAAAAAGTTTATGTATATTAGCAACGAATTAACAATTTAACTTATGAAAGAGATTAAAATGATTTCTACACATACAACAAAACCGGCAGACATCGAAAGAAAATGGTACGTTGTCGATGCCGAAGGTGTTATTTTAGGTCGTCTTTCTGCCGAAATCGCCAAGATTTTGCGCGGCAAGAACAAGCCTTATTTCACTCCGAATTTGGATTGCGGTG
This sequence comes from Alphaproteobacteria bacterium, assembly GCA_017528205.1. Lineage (GTDB taxonomy): Bacteria > Pseudomonadota > Alphaproteobacteria > RF32 > CAG-239 > RUG410. The sequence continues at coordinate 39,666 of JAFXPE010000023.1, forward strand.
ACTATGTTGTCGTAATTAATGCCGACAAAGTTCGCTTAACCGGCAAAAAGTTGGCTAACAAGCACTATTATCAACACACCGGCTACATTGGTAGCGTTAAAGATACCACAGCCGGCAAGATTTTGAGCGGTCGTTTTCCGGAACGCGTAATTCAAAAGGCTGTTGAGCGCATGATTTCGCGCAACCCGCTGGGCCGTCAGATGATGACCAAGCTGAAGGTATATGCCGGTTCTGAACATCCGCATACGGCTCAAAACCCGATTGTTTGGGATTTTGCTTCTCAAAACTCTAAAAATAAAAGGAGTGCTTTATAATGGCTAAGAAAACTATTGAATTGCAAGAATTGAAGGCAGCTACATCTTCTGCTTCCGAAACCAAAACAACACGCAAGGCCGTTAAAGATAAGCAAGGTCGTTCTTATGCTACCGGTAAAAGAAAAGACGCGGTTGCTCGCGTTTGGATTATGCCGGGTAAAGGCAACATCAGCATCAACGGCAAGTCCATTGATGAATATTTTGCTCGTCCGGTTTTGAAAATGGTTATCAATCAACCGTTTGCCATCACCAATCGTGAAAATGAATTTGACGTTGTTTGCACGGTTAAAGGCGGTGGTTTGTCCGGTCAGGCCGGTGCTATTAAGCACGGTATTTCCAAGGCTTTGAACGAGTATGAGCCGGAATTGCGCACCACCTTGAAGAGCGCAGGCTTCTTAACTCGTGATGATCGTGTGGTTGAACGTAAGAAATACGGTAAGGCTAAGGCTCGTCGTTCTTACCAATTCAGCAAACGTTAATCTTGTGTTTGCAAAAACAATTTCAAAGGTCGCTACGGCGGCCTTTTTTTATTGAATTATGTCGCAAAATGTGCTATAAAATCGGCAATAAACAACAAAGGAGGGGGTTATGCCGGCATATAAGCCTACGGTTTACGAACAGATTGCTACGGATTTTTTAGACGGTAAAGAATTAAAGTATGAAAATTATCAAGCCGAGCTTGCTGAGCGCGGTTGGGCGGATAAACGCTATTTTGATGCTTATGTCGAAGATATGCGCTTTATCAAAGAGCTGATGGATAAGCCGGATTTTAATTTGCGCGCCGCCGCCGATATCGCTAAAAAACAGCATCCCTCAAAAAAAGAAGACGTGCTGAAATTCTCCTTAACCGAGGCCGAGAAGAAAATTGTTTTGGCCGCCGAGCAAAAGGGGATGTTTCAAGATGGCGAGACGGTTGAATACGACGGCTATGCCCGCAAAATAGAGGCGCACGATTATCTGAATTTGCCGGATAAAGCCGACGCTTTGGTGATTTTTTCCGGACATCCGGGGTCGGCCGAGCCGGCGATTGAGGCTTGGTTTGCCGACTATAAGCGCACCGGTAAGGCTAAAAAGTTGATTTTCCTCGGGCTGTATGACAATCAGGGAAACACGGATTTCAGCCGCGACGGTTTGAAATTCAACACCGGCAGCGAAGTGGAAATGTATGTGCGCTATTGTCGCGAGGTAGGAATTTCGGAAGAAATTATCAAAGAATGTTTGGTAACACCGAATGATACTTCAACCGAAGAAAATACCTCGCTGTTGGCCGAGATTCGCAACAAATATTTTGCCGCTGATAAAGATGCCAACTTTGTGATGTTCGGTTATCCGGCGTATCAAAAGCGCATTGCATCCGAATTTGCTTTTCAGTTTCAAAAAATGGCCGATGAGGGAAAGGTGGCGCCGACAAACTTTATTATGCCGGTGGTAAAACCGGAGCAAAACGCCAAATATCGCTATCTGTCATACGATAATCTGGACGGCATTGCTCAAGATATTATCATCGGCAACTGTTTGGCACATCCGTATCGGGTTTCTGCCGGCGGTAGGTTCGATTCTAAACTCGGCGCATATCCGGATGAATTTAAGCCGCTGTTGCCGCTGTCGCTGGTATATTCTTATCCGAATGTGGCTAATGAGTTGGCCGGCACCGATATTAAGGTCGGGACAATGATGAAGCTCTTGCGCGCCGTTCAGCACAATGCTTACGGTTGGGAAGATGCTTCGCGGGTTGACGGTACAATCATGTATAATGTTCTGACTTTGCGCAAACGCTTGGCGCATAAGGGATTGCTCTCGGCCGAAGTAGCTTTTCACGGCAACTCGCAAAACAAAGAAGACAATCTGCAGGCCATCAAAGAAACAACACACAGTTTCGATGATGAGGCCAAGGTTATTATGGGCTCGGATGAGGTTAGCCCGAAAAAGTTGCAGGGCGTGGTGGAATATCTTAAACACGAAAAATTAAAGAGTAAGAGGCAAAATGATTAAGAATATCGGTATTATCGGTGACAGCATCGCCCATGGGTTTTATGATGCCGAAGATTTGGGCTGGGTGGCGCGTTTGGGCAAAATGATTTTGCGCACACACCGCGGCGAATATACGTTCAACAATATGTCGCAGGCCGGCGATAATATTGCCGATGCCTATAATCGTGCCATCGGCGAGGTGGGCTCGCGGTGGTTTGATTTAATTATCGTCAATGTCGGCATCAACGATTTGCGGCGCCGCAAAAACAGCGATTTGCAGCTTGATTTTTCAGAAGGAGCGCGGCTGATGTATTGGGAAAAATTGCTGGAATTGTTGCAGAAAAAAGGCGCCAAAATTGTGGTAACCGATTTGTTGCCGGTGGTTGAAAGCAAATATACGGAAGATGCCTCGCTTATACGGTATAACCGCGACGTTGCACGCTATAACGAGCTGATTAAGTCGGCTTGCCAAGAAAAAGGCGTTGCCTTTTATGAACGCTATAACGAGTGGATAAAGCGCGATTTGCAGACATTGTATCAAGATGCAACTCACCCCAATGCTCAAGGTCATCAGCTGTTGGCCGAAGAAATGTTTGCCTATCTTGAAAACGGCAATTTTTTATAAAGCTGATTGCATAAAAAAACTGCCTCCGAAGAGGCAGGGTTAGAGTTAATTGCATAAAATCAGATCACCGTTAGGTCATCAAGAGAACCGCCGTAGCGAATAATCGCCGTGGTGTCATCATCGTAGTAGTTTTCCGGCATGGCTTCATCGGCACCGTTAAACTTTACAACCCAGTTGAGCTTGCCGCCGCGTGCAAAATAAGAGCCTTTGAGCAGGGGCTGCTTCATGATTTTGAGCTGTGCGTTCAAATCGTCGCGAATTTTGTAAACCTCAAGCCAGAGATCTCTGTCGGGAAGACGGTTTTCATCGGCGTCGGCGCGAAGTTGTCCTTCCGACTGAAACAGTTCCAGATACCAGTTGCCCTTAAAGGGGAAAATCCCGATAGGCTCCAAATTCTTACCCTTGTCATAAGCCAGCCGACGCGGAACGCCGTTGACTAAGCACAAAAGGTCGAATTTCATGGGTAAAAACTCCGGATTGCGAGACATTTCTTCCCTCAAATCCTCAATGGAGATGCCGTTAAAATGCATCTGGCGCAAAATGTCGAGAATTGCGCTTTTTTTCTTTTTCTCATCCATATCCCAATAATTTTGATGTTGTATAATTGTATAAATTTGTCTAAATTCTAGCATAAGTATCGAAAAAGTCAAGAGATATAATTTGCTTCAGACGAGTTTAAATTGCTTGACAGTCGGCAATAAGACAATATAATCGGCGTATAAAAAGGAATTGTTCAGATATAGATAACTTAATTATTTATGCGTATGAAAGAGCTTAGTATTGCTGATTTTCGCAGTGTTTTGTCTCAAATTATCAGAGGCGACCGATTGCGCTTTCCAACCCAAGAAGACGAGGGGTATATGGAAACTCTCAATGCCTTGGAACAGTATTCGGATGAGCAACTCTCAGAGGCTAAACTGTTTGCCGATTTGGGGTTGGATTCTCTTGATGTGTGGGAAATAACCTGTATGTTTGAAACCGATTACGATGTGTATATCGACGACTATGTGGAAGAAGATTTCGGTACCGGCGTCGGACTGACGGTTCGAAAGTATCTGGAGGCCGTCAATGCGCATCTGGAACAGCCTGTTTAGGGCTTTTGAAAGTGCTTATCTCGAATGGTAGGCACTTTCTTTGTTTATGAGATATATGCAATAAAAAAAACGCACGGCGCTTGACAATCATAATATTTCCGCTATGTTGATACAGATTTATGGAAAGGATTTTAAAAATGATGAAAATTGCGTATCAGGGTGTTCCGGGGGCTTATTCTCATATTGCGTGCACTTCGTTGTTTCCCGAGCAGGAGTATATTCCGTGCGATACCTTTGAAATTGCCATGGAATTGGTTAAAAACGGCGATGTTGACAAGGCAGTGATACCGGTTGAAAATTCCAACGCCGGTCGGGTAAGCGACGTGCATTTTTTGTTGCCGGAAGCCGGTTTGCACATTGTCGGTGAGCACTTTATGCGCATAGAACATCAGCTTTTGGCCATTAAAGGCGCCAAGTTGGAAGATATCCAAAGTGCGGCTTCGCATCCGCAGGCTTTGGCACAATGCTCGGAGTTTTTGAAAAAACACAGCATTCGTGCGGTTTCGCGCATCGACACGGCCAAATCTTGCGAAAAAATTGTGATGGAACAAGATAAAACCAAGGCGGCAATCGCTTCCAGGCTGGCGGCCGAGATTTACGGATTGGATATTTTGGCGGCCAACATTGAAAACGCCAACAACAATACCACCCGCTTTTTGATTATGCAAAAAGATGAGGAATTTCCGGTAAATGACGGCGGTAGGTTTATCACTTCTATTGTATTTGTCACCAAGCATATTCCGGCGGCGTTGTATAAAGTTTTGGGCGGATTTGCCACCAACGGCATAAATATATCCAAGCTGGAAAGTTATTTAATCAACGGCAAGTTCTTTTCGGCGCAGTTTTATATCGAGGTTGAACAGCACGTTCACTCGCGCGCTTTGCAATACGCGCTTTCCGAGCTGAAGTTCTTTTCGGAAGAATATCAGATTTTGGGCTGTTATCCGGCGCACGAATACCGCAAATAAAACTCAATCTTCGAGTTGTTTGCCGTAAAGCATCCATTCGTAAAGTTTTGACGACTTGCGAACTTCAATGTTCATTTGCTCTACGGAAATTTCGCTCTCGGTCAAAGTCGGCTCATCGGAAAACAGCGATGTGCCGAAACCGAGCCGATGCCCGTCGATTTGCGCTCCCATACTTTCCACAATGGTCGGATAAATGTCAAACGGCGTAAATATCCGATTTTGGGTTTTGGCAGCCGGTATAGCGGAGTTAATAAAAATATTAAGCGGCTTGCGATCCATTTCCGGCGTAAAGGCATCATTCATCATCAAATGATCGCCGAGCAAAACTACGGTCGTGTTGCTATAAAAAGGCTGTTCTTGCAGCCATTGTACAAAGTTGCCGATTTGCAGGCTGGCGCACGAAACCACATTTTGCAGATTCTGTTCTTCACCGTATTTTCGCTGACACAAATTGTCAGAAAATTCCTGAGTGCCAAAATGGGTATCAAGTGTCATTAACGTAAATACAAACGGTTTATCCTGCGCCGACAAGCGGTTGAGCTCGTCTTTTGCATAAATAAACAATTGTTCATCAGGCATATTTTTGCGCCGTTTTTTGTAAGAAAGTCTGCTCATTGAACGGGTAAAGTAGAGCGTATCCATAAAGTGTTGCTGACCGTGAGTTTTTACAAACCGGTCCATGCCGCCGAATTCTCCGTTGGAGCCAATCATAAAACTCTCGTTATAGTTCTGTTGGCGCAAAATATCGTATATGCACCACGCATTCGGATAAAAGTCGTTCTTCGGCTGAAAGAAATTGGCTTCCCGCATCGGCAATTGTATCGGTGCACCGCAGGTTTTAGCAAATAAACCGGCCTGTGTCCATTGCGTGCCGTCAATCGGGTGGGCACCGCCCAAATACGGATTATCGCTGAAGTTAATGTTTTCGTCGGCCAATGCGTGCAACTCCGGAATTAAATCGGCGTTCCAATAATCGTGCAACGGGGTTTTTGCAAAATCGGCCTCAATGCTTTCCATAAAAATAATGACGAGGTTGCGCGGATTTTTCGGAAAGCTGATATTCGTTTGTTGCGGAATCACATAGTGTTTTTCATAAAAGTCGGAATATTGCCGCTTATAATTTCGATGCACAATCATGGTCCAAACATTCATCTTAAGGAAGAAGTAAACCACGCAAAACGCAAGCCACAACAGGCTCAGCAGCCAGCGGTGATTATACACCCAAAGCCGCACCTTTTCGAGGGCGGAAAATTTTATTTGATATTTGCGGGAAAAGAAAATCCATAAAACCAGCGTGATAATCAAACCGGTCATGGCGGTATTTTGCCAATAGCTCAAAATCAGCCGAATTTCCGAAGTAAAAGGCATATTTAAGTGGAAAATGATTTGCTCATAGCTCACCGGCCCGTATTTACGGATAATCCAATTAGCCGACGAAAAAAGCATAAATCCGCAAAAAAACACAAACAAAGGCATCTTCAGGTTCCAAACAATAAACAATTATTATGATTCATACAAGCAATCTGCGTTTTTGCAAGTATTTTTGATAAATTTTAACGGGCTTGTATATAATTATTTAAATTCGATGCTCTTATTTTTCGGGTTATAAGAAATTGTCAGCTTTCCGCGGCAGAGTTGTTCGGCGAATTTCCCGAAAATCTCGTAACGCCAACCGTGCAGAGTGTGGGTTTTATCCGGCTGATTCAAGATGATGTGGCGCAAATCTTCGTCATCAGCAATCAACCGGGCAATAACGCCGGATTCTTGGCTTTTGATTTTTAACAAAAGTTTCAAAATTTCGGCCAGACTTTGCTCGTGATTCGGAATGTAGGACGCTTGCTTGCGGTCGGCGCGGCAAATTTCGGCTGAAACCGGATTTTGGCGAGCTTTTTCCATAGCCTCAATAATTTCGGCCCCCAGTTTGCCGTTAATAATCTCACTTTTGAGATTGCGCACCTGTTTCAAATCTTCAACGGTTTTTGGAAAACTGCTGGCGATGTTGAGCAAAACTTCGTCTCTTAAAATTCCGGAGCGCGGAGTGTTAAACTTTTGCGCCCGACGCTCACGCCATTCGGCCAAATATTTCAGCGCCGACAAAAAGTTTTGCGAATGTGCGTTGTGCTTTACTCTCAGCCAAGCATCTTCCGGCTTGATGCAATAAGCACTTTCGTCGCACAGCGCGGCCATTTCCTCATCGGCCCAATCTTCGCGCTGATGCTTTATCATATAGTCTTTGAGGTATTTGTAGCAGTCCACCAGATAAGTAACGTCGCAGATGGCATATTCCAGCTGAGCCTGATCCAACGGACGCAAGCTCCAATCTGTCAGCCGGCGTGATTTATCTAAATCGACATGGGTTATATCGTGCACCAAGTTGCCGTAGCCGATATTTTCGGAAAATCCGCAGACCATGGCGGCAATTTGCGTATCAAAAACGTTTTGCGGCACCTTACCGCTTAAGTTGTAGAATATTTCAATATCCTGTTTGCCGGAGTGAAAGACTTTGACAATGTCGGGATTTTGCAAAATTTCAAAAAACGGCGACAAATCAACCGAAGACAGCGGGTCGATTATGGCGGAATCTCCGTCATAAGCTACCTGCAACAGGCATAATTTGGGATAATACGAGTGTTCGCGTATAAATTCCGAATCAACGGTAATAAAAGGCTGTTTTTGCAAAACTTGGCAAAATTCGGCGAGTTTTTCGGTGTTATCAATCAAAAGCATAGTCATTCCTCCACCGGCAGAATAGCAAAGAGTGTTTAATATTTTTTTAATCGGTTAAATTTTCTGAAATTTTTAATTGACAAGCGTTGCGGATTTATTTAGGCTGAAAGTGCGCAAGATGATAACTTGCGTGAGGTTTGAAACCCTCAATGTGGCCATCTTGTTTTTTAATGACAAGATGCAAATTTCCTGCACAATGGCAGGAAGATGACGAATAAGACGTTATCGTTGGTAACATCAAATAAGTCATACTATGGCTACAATAGGTTTCAACTTCCTGCTACCTCTCATCAAGGTAGTTTTTTTATGGGAAGATTTTAGATGACTGAAGATTCTTTAGACTTTTTCGGCAATGTACGCGTTCCGATAACCGTCACCGGATATCGCAGTGTGCCTAAGCGGATTTATGATATAGAACAGGCCTTATACCGCCTGAATGATATAGAATTGGATAAAGTAGCAAGGTATATCGGCCGCGTTACGCAAAAACGAGTGGTTGTTTATGAAAAATCGTGTAAAGTTAATAAAAAGAAGCTTTTTGCCGCTATGCGCCGGATTGATAAAAAGGGTAAATGACCTTCATTTTCTCATGTTCCGTCCTGCCCGACCTGTTCGGGCATCTCGTAAAGAACAAAACACCGTCATTCTGAGGCGTAGCCGAAGAATCTCTTTTTTCGCCGTGCGATGGTAGCAATCAATAATATAGCAACTTTATTAAACGCCCAAGGATGCAAGGCGCCTAACGAGATTATCACGTCGGTTGCAAGCAACCTCCTCATAATGACAGCCTCTTTCTTCTGACATCTCAGGAGGCAATGTGCGGTTGAAGTAGTCAACAGTAAAGCAACAAGATTCATCTCATTATTTGTAATTTGGGGTTGATTTTATAATAAATTGGCTTTAGAACAAGATATAACTTTAACAAATAATAGAGGAAAAAATGAACGAATATCGGACTCATACCTGCGGAGAACTGCGGGCAGAACACATCGGTCAGCGGGTTAAACTCGCCGGCTGGATACAACGCAAACGAAACTTGGGCAACCTGTGCTTTATCGATTTGCGAGATCACTACGGCGTGACGCAATGTGTGTTCGACAGTTCGTCGGATTTGTTCGAAAAAATCAAAGATATCAGAGTTGAAAGCGTGGTCGGCTTTGTCGGCGACGTGGTGGCGCGCGAGAGCGTGAACAAAAATATGCCGACCGGCGATATCGAAATTAAGGTGACGGAGGTTATGGTTTATTCCGAAGCCGATGTGCTGCCGGTACAGGTGGTGGGCGAATGTAACGAGCCGGAAGAATTGCGCCTTAAATATCGCTTTTTGGATTTGCGCCGCGACAGAATTCACAACAACATTATGTTGCGTTCCAAGGTTATTGCCGAAATGCGCCGTTTGATGATGGAGCAGGGTTTTACGGAGTTTCAAACCCCGATTCTGACGGCATCTTCTCCGGAAGGTGCGCGTGACTTTTTGGTGCCGTCAAGGCTTAATCCGGGCAAGTTTTATGCTTTGCCGCAAGCACCGCAACAATTTAAGCAGTTGCTGATGGTTTCCGGCTTTGACCGCTATTTCCAAATTGCGCCGTGCTTCCGCGATGAAGATCCGCGTGCCGACCGTTCTCCGGGCGAGTTTTATCAGCTTGATATGGAAATGTCTTTTGCCACCCAAGAGGACGTGTTCAAAGTAATTGAGCACACCATGGGTTCGATTTTCAACAAGTTTGCCAACGGCAAAACTGTTACACAAGCTCCGTTTATTCACATTCCGTTCCGCGAGGCAATGCTTAAATATGGTAGCGATAAGCCGGATTTGCGCAATCCGCTGACAATTGCCGACGCCACACCGTTTTTCAATCATTCGGGCTTTGGCGTTTATGACGACAAGGCGGCAAACGGCGAACAAATTCGGGCGATTTTGGCTCCAAACGCCGGAAATAAGCCGCGTTCGTTCTTTGATAAGTTTGATGCTTTTGCTAAAGAGCAGGGTATGGGCGGAATGGCCTATATTGCCTTTGCTGACGGCGGTGCCAAGGGCATAGCCAAGTTTTTCAGCGAAGAAAAAATTGCCGAACTGAAACAAACATTTGGCGCTAAAGAAGGCGATGCCGTGCTGTTTATGGGCGGTGCCAAAAAACTTATCAACAAGTTTGCCGGCGTGGTACGCAATAAGCTCGGCGAGGCCTTGGATTTGTTTGAGAAAAATGCCATCAAGCTTTGTTGGGTGGTTGATTTTCCGTTTTATGAAGAAAATGACGAAACCGGAGCCGTTGAGTTTTCGCACAACCCGTTCTCTATGCCGCAAGGCGGTTTGGAAGCCTTAAATACCAAAAATCCGCTGGATATCTTGGCATATCAGTTTGACTTGGTATGCAACGGCGTTGAGTTGGCTTCGGGTGCGGTACGCAACCACGTTCCGGAAATTATGTATCGGGCGTTTGAAATTGCCGGTTATGACCGCAGTGTGGTAGATAATCGTTTTGGCGGTATGATTAGCGCCTTTAAGTTCGGCGCTCCGCCGCACGCCGGCTGTGCTCCGGGGGTTGACCGTACGATTATGATATTGCTTGACGAACCGATTATCCGCGATGTTATCGTGTTCCCGCTGAACGGCAAGGCTCAGGATTTGATGATGCAGGCGCCGAATACGGCCACGGACGAACAGCTGGAAGAACTGCATATCAGATTGAAATTATAAACCCAAAAGGTCGATGTTCACCATCGGCCTTTTAAAATTCTTGCAAATTAGTGAAAATGAATTATCATCAAAAAATAATTTTTAGGTGTGATTAAAGGAGAAAAAAATGAAAAAATGTTGGTTGATTGCGGCTTTTGCGCTTTTTGCCACCCAAGCAAACGCAACAATTGCGGAATTGGTTGACGGTGTTAAACATCGGGATATTTCCGCGGTGCAGAATTTGCTGAAAAAGGGGGAAAATGTTAACGCCACCGATAAAGACGGCAACACGGCGTTGCATTATGCCGTGGCTATGGATAATGCCGAAATGGCAGGGGTTTTGCTGGCTTCCGGCGCCGATATGAATATCGAAAACGCCAAGGGCTGGTCGCCGTTGAAAATCGCCGAACAGAAAAAGGTTCCGCATGTGACCGAGGTTTTGCAGAACGCCATGGTGGCAAACCAAAAAGCCGAAGCTAAAGTCGAACAGGCCGAACAGGCGGTTGAACAGGCCAAAGAGGCGGTAAAAGAGGCTAAGGAAGTTGTGAGCGGTGTGCCGAACTTGTTGCAAGTCGCAGAACAGGCAAAACCGGAACCGGTAAAAGCCGAGGCTCCTAAGCCGGAACCGGTAAAACCGGAAGTTAAAGCGGCGCCGGCTAAACCTGAACCGACACCGGCCAAATCGACTAAGGAAGAAAAGGTGGAAATACCAGCCGATGAAATCGCCGTTTATAAACACGCCATAGAGGAGGCTAAACAAGCCGTAATAAGTGCCAGAGAGGCGCAAAACAAGGCCGAAACCGCCAACAAAGAATTAGAAACCGAAATAAAAAAGTTGCGCGAGCAAAACAAAACTTTGCAAGAACGCGTAACCTCACAGGAAAAAGCGGCTAAAGCGGCAGAAGAAAAGGCTTTGAAAGCAACTAAAGAAGCTAAAGAGGCCAAAGAAAAGGCTGAAAAAGAGGCTAAGGCCAAAGCCGAAAAAGCCGCCAAAGAAAAAGCTGCCAAAGAAGCTAAGGAAAAGGCCGCCAAAGAGGCTAAAGCTAAGGCCGAAGCCTTAAAGAAAGCGGCGGAACAAGCGGCTAAAAAGCCGTCGGCCTTAAATCCGAAAATTTATGCCGGAGATGAGGAAATTGTCTATTGTCTGGTCTTTCTCGGCAATGGCGAAAACCAAAATATGAAACGCGCGGCCGGATTTTATGCCGCGGCTTCCTCAATACCGGAGCGCCGTTTTAACGAAATTGCAACTCAGGCAGATATGTATTACTCTACGGCTCTGGAAGCCGATTTGCAAAAGTACAATGATACTTGCGGCAAAATCATTACGCCGGCCGACGAGACCAAGCAAAATATGATTATCCGCAGTTTGAACAGCTCCGTCGGATATTAAAAACAAGAGATGATTATTATAAAGCTCGCCGAATTAAATGCCGGCGGGCTTTTTTGTGGGCAAATACCTTGACAGCAAACAATGAACGGTGCTATATTTTAGGCAAAGGAGGAGATATGCCGGAGCATACTTTTTTGTATCATGGTTTCAGAAACGACGCCGACGTGCAAATTGTGGACGGCAATATTCCGACAAGCTGTCGCGGCACGGGCGCCGGTGGGCAAAAAAGCGGCTTTTATGTTTGGAATAATGTGGCCAAAACCGCAGAATATCTGGGTTTTTGTCGTTTGGCTCAAAACGGCGTTATCTGCCAGATACAGACTCCGCTAAAGCAAATAAAATATCCCGATTGGCAGTTTGATTATGAATCTCTCGGTGTTCTTGATGATACCGGATATGTTAAGCATAACGCTTTGCGCCAAAAAATGGCGGATATGCTGGAAAAATATCAGGCCGAGTGTCCGAATTTGGCTGCGGATATGCAAAATGCGCCGGAGGGCTTTTCTCTGTTGGGAATTGTGCATAATAAAAATGGAGCCAGAGTGCTGGTTTCGCCAAATGCCACACCAAATTTAAGGACGGCATTATATGAAGGAAATGTACAACTTTCCGGCTGTGAACAAACGTTGAACGATTATATGTGCGCACATTCCGCCGCTTATCGCCAAGAATACGACCGGCTTTTGCTGGAAGCGCTGGAGTGTCACGGGGTGGCGCTCAAATATGTGGGTGCCGAAAAGTTGAAGGTGCACGACGTTTTTAATGCCGACGGCAAGGTCGATAATGATTTGCGCCGCAAATATCTGCCCGATGAAAAAGCTCCGGAAATGGTTTATAACGACCGCACCGGAATGTTTGAGTATAAGGACACAGAAACCCAAAAACGTGCGGATAAGCGCCTTTATAATAAAACGCATAACCAAGACTATTTGCAATATAAACTTGAACGCATACGCAAATATTTGCGCTATAATCACTTAGATGAAAATATGGGGAAAACCGGCAATACCGCAGATAATTCGGTATCTGCAACCGCTAAGCGTGTGGCACAAATTCAAAAAGAAACCGCTAAAACTTCGCCCGAGGCTTTCAAACGTTCGCGGCCACACGATGAGAAATAGGCCGCCTGCCGGTAACTTTAGCCCTTGACATCGTGCGCAATTTACCATACCTTGTCCTCAAATTAAACGTTTGAGGATTTTTTTGATGAAAAAGAGAGAATTGTTGGCGCCGGCAGGCGATGTCGAGGCAGGATACGCAGCGCTTTATTACGGCGCAGATGCGGTTTATTTGGGGCTGTCAAAATTTTCGGCCCGCGCGACCGCCACCAATTTTGACGCCGACACTCTTGATGAGTTTACGGCTTATGCTCACAGCCTCAAACGCAAAGTATATGTAGCAATTAACACGGTGTTGCAAGAGGCGGAATTGCCTGATTTAATTCAGAGTTTGGATGTGTGTACCCGTTGCAAAGTTGACGGCATAATTATCCAAGACTTGGGCGTGGCCAGGGTTATTCGCGAAAAATATCCGTGGCTTGAAATGCACGCCAGCACGCAAATGGCGGTTCACAACAAAGAAGGTGCGCTGTATTTGCAAAAACTCGGCTTTAAACGTGTGGTGTTGGCACGCGAACTAACTTTGGCTGAAATTAAGGAAATTGCGGCTATTCCCAATCTGGAAACCGAAGCCTTTATTCACGGCGCTCTGTGCTATTCATACAGCGGCTTGTGCCAGTTTTCCGCTTTGGAATACGGGCGTAGCGCCAATCGCGGCAAATGCGTGTATCCGTGTCGCGCCGCCTTTAAGTGTAACGGCAAAGAGAGCCATCTGTTTTCGATGAAAGACATGGCCTTGCGGGCAGATGTGGCCGAAATGCCGGTTGATTCGCTGAAAATTGAGGGCCGTAAAAAGTCTGCTCTGTATGTGGCGGCGGTTACGGACTATTATCGCGGGATTTTGGACGGCAAGGGCGCTGATGCGCAAAAAGAGGAGAATATTAAGCAAATTTTCTCGCGCCCGTGGTGTAAATTTCACTTTAACGGCAAAGATAAGGCGGTAATCGACCGTGATTTTGTCGGTCACCGCGGTTTGCCGGTCGGCGCGGTGGATAGCGTTGCGCACGGCAAATTGCGCTTTGTGACGCAACATACCGTTTCGCGGCACGACGGTTTGCAAATCGATGCTGCCGGCGATGAAAAGCCGTTCGGTTTTTCAGTGCAAAAACTGTTTGTAAATCACAAAAGCGTGTTTGAGGCTCACGCCGGCGAAACGGTGGAAATAGAGTTGCCGAAAGGCTATCCGCAGCTTAAAAAAGGCGATAGGGTGTATTTGGCTTCGTCCGGCGCGGTTAAAGGAGCTTATCACTATAATAAACCAAAACCTGATTTATATAGCAATAACAATGAGATAGATGTTACCGTGAAAGTCGAAAACGGCACTATCAGCGCCAAAAGCGGCAATTATGCGGCAACCTTAAACGGCACGTTTACGCCGGCGAACGATGCGCAAAAAAGCGAGGATGCCATTCGTGAAGCCTTTGCCAAAACCGGCGGAACAAAGTTCAAGTTAAACAACTTAGTTATTGAAAATCCGCAAAAATTGTTCACTCCTAAATCGCTGCTCAATGAGTTGCGGCGCAATTTGTATGCGCAAATTCAAATAGAAAATTATCAGGGCGAGTTGCCGGCTGTTCCTCCGGCTCGGTCTACGAAGCGCAAGAGCAGTTTTACAATTAAAGTTGATAATGTTAACTATTTGAATTTGCTTGATTTAAACGCTTTTTCGGAAATAATTTATCAGCTGAGTCCGCATAGCGACATCGGCAAATTAGCTCAGTTGCCGAAAAATAAGCTGCGTATTGCTTTGCCGGCGGTTTGTCGCCGTCCGGAGTTGTATGCCGATATTGTCAAACGCTTGCTTGACGGCGGTTACAACAAATGGGAAGCGGCAAATTATTGGGCGCTGGAAGCCTTGCCGACGGAAAAGCTTGATATCAGCTTTGATTCCTCGCTTTATATGCTGAACACGCAAGCCATAGCCATGGCCGCGGAGATGAAAGCAAATCAAATCACTCTTTCGGTTGAAGATACAAAGGTAAATATTTGTAATTTAATAGAAAAGTCACCGCTAAAAACCTCTCTGATTATCTATCAGGATATTCCGCTGTTTATCAGCGTCGGTTGTATTCGCGACAACGATTGCCGGCATTGTTCGGCTCAGCCGCTGTGGTTTGATTTAGAGCGGCGTGGGCAAAGATTTAAGGCTCTTTCCAAAGATTGCCAGATGATGGTGTTTGATGAAAAGCCGTATTGCATTGCAGAGGCGGCTCAAGACCTTGCTCCCGACTGTTTCCGCATGGATTTTGCGTATCGTCGCTATACGGCAGAAAAGGTAAAAGAGATAGTTGATAAATTACTTAAATTTGAAAACGTATCAAATTGTATTAACGGAAACTTTTTAAATAATAACATTTAATTTATTCCGGTTTGACATTGGTCTGACAATTTTATTGTCGGGTGGCAAATGAATTTGATTGACAAAAGACGACAAATATTTTATCCTAACTTGAAATTTCTCAATTATTAACTTAAAAATTTGGAACAATGGCTGAAAAATGGAATTTGACAGACATCTTTGCTTCATTAGATGATGCGGTTGTCGAAAGTAAGGGCCTGCTTAAGATTTGCCAAGTATTCAGAAAATGTTACGAGGGAAAGATAGCGGCTTTGAAGCCGATGTATTTCCACGATTGCTTGGCCGAGTATTCTGTTGTTCGCGCAAAATTGTGTCGGTTGGACAGCTATGCCTATTTGGTATGGTCAACAAACCTGACCGACAAGAAGATTTGCGCCTTTTATCAGAATATGCAGGACGTAATCAAAAAATGCGGCAAGGAACTGGCGTTTTTTGAGGTTGAAATTTGCAAGGAACTCAATTATGCCAACGTGATTTTGCCCGACACTAGCGAAGATCGAGGCCGACGCGCATGGCTGAAAAAGTGCCTGAAGTTCAAGCCTTACACGCTTTCTACCGAGCTTGAGCAGTTGTTTACCGAACAGCAGATGGTGGCTGATTATTGGGTGCGTTTGTATAACGAAGAGCGCGCCAAGTTTGCAATCACGATTCGCGGCAAGGAATACAACGAGGGTGAGCTTATGCAGCTTTACAACTCGCAAGATGCGGCGCTTCGTGCCGAGGCAGAGGCCGCACGCACCAAGTGGTATGAAGACCGGCAGGACCTGTTTGCCCTGATTTACAACGCGCTCTTGTGCAGTCGTAAAATCGCTTGTCAATGGCGTCATTACGAAAATGATGTTCACGCTTCCGTGCTGAGCAACGATATTGATGTCGACGACCTGGAGAATTTGGTGGAAACCGTATCCGGACAAGATGCCGCTGCTCGCAAGCTGGCTCATCGCTATCATGCCCTGAAGGCACAGATGTTGGGCGTTGAGCGGATTCCGTATCAGGACCGTCTGGCCCCTTATCCTTTTGAACAAGAAGGGACAAGATATACGCTGGAGGAGGCAAAAGAGCTGATTTTGCGTACGTTTACCGAATTTTCGCCGCAGTTTGCCGAAGTTGCCGAGATGTTCTTTGACCACGATTGCATCGACTTCTATCCGCGCCAAGGCAAGGCCGACGGAGCGTATTGTATGGAGATGCCGGTAGGTGTTTTGCCGCGAGTGTTCGTCAACTTTAACGGCTATGTTGAAGATGTGGACACTCTGGCCCACGAATTGGGACACGCCATTCACGAGCATTTGAGCAAGAAGTACGGCGAGTTGGGACGTGAAAAGTCTTGTGCACAAGCCGAAACCGCCTCGATTTTTGCCGAGCAACTGGTGTTTGATGCTCTGCTGAAGGCTGAAACCAAGCCGGAGCGCCGCTTTATTTTGCTGGCCAAACACATTGAGGAAACCATCGCCACCATGCATCGTCAGATTGCGTTTCACCGCTTCGAGCTGAAAGCGCATCAAATGCGAGACGAGGGTGAGGCATCTGCCGAGCAGCTGTCTGCCGCTTTCAAGGAAGTGATGGATAACTACCTCGGGCCGAGTGTCGACACAATCGGTGTTGAGTATGTGTGGGCGGGAATTCACCATTTCTTCGAATATGATTTCTATGTGTATTCTTACTGCTTCTCATGTTGCGTTGTGAATACTTTGTACGAAGTCTATAAGTCGGGAAGGGTGAATGATTTTGCCGCCAAATACATGGAGATGCTTCAATGCAGCGGTATCGAGAATTATCGTCTGGCGTTGCAGCGTTTCGGTATAGATGCTTCGAGCCCGACATTCTGGCAAGACGGCATGCGCCGCTTAGAAGAAGAACTAAGCGAGCTTGAAGTTTTGGCCAAGGAAATCCGCAAATAAAATCCGAGCCTGTGCTCAACCGCATTTATTTCCGGTTTACTTAAGCCCAGCCTAAAGAAAGAGAAAACGGTATCGAACATACGATACCGTTTTTCTTTTACCAATATCTTTTCTTCTTTCGATATCGCTCAGGTATCTTTTTTGAATTTAAGAATAATTACAGCTTCTTCCATATTCTGTTCCTATTGTTTGATTCTTATGAAGCTTGCAGTATTTCATCAGGGTAGCATAATATTATCACAGTCATTGCGAATACTAGCATAAGCAATATAGGTAATAGGATATATTTTATATGCATAATTTTATCTTTGCAACATTCAAACCATTTTCGTTTTAACACATACCGTAAAAACAACGGATATCCAAAAATAATACATAAATCTAATAAAAATAGAACGGGAAAAAAAGGCACTATAAAGTGTAACTCAATTAACGCAACAATGCTAAATGCCAGTAATACACTTATTACAAAATCAACACATTTGAAAAAAAATGTGTTTATAATGTTGTTTGTTGCCTTTTTTTCCATGTTCTGTTCCTTTTGTCATGTTTTATTAGTAGTATTCTTCCTCGTCTTCATCATCTTTCTTATAAAACATATTTTTGGCTTTGTCAGCAACAGAATTTATTCCTTGCTTGAAAATTTTTTTCGCGCATAAATTGCAATATTTGATTTTTTATCTTGACATAATCAAGCTTTGGACTAGAAAATTAAACGGGGAAATTTTTATATCAAGAGGGTTCTAATGAAATACAAATTTATATTTATTATTTTTTCGTTTTTTTTATGCGTCACAATACATATGGGATTTGCGAATAATTTAACGCTAAAATCGCATATTTCAGAGGATAGAATAAGCCGTTATTATACGAGTCATGAGGTTATTCCCCAAATAGATAGACAATGTCAGGAAATTATAGAAAAACCCTTCAATGCAGAGATATTTGCTTCTCAGAATAATAAGGATGTCGGATTTGATTGTTATATCCATACGTTTGTGCAAAGATTTAGTGATGAACAATTTGAAATATTTGAACAAATAGGTGAGGATATAAGTGAAACTATGGATAGTTTCTGTGCTGGAAAAAATATGAAAAAAGAAAAGTATGTAGAAAATCTAAAATCGGCAAAATTAAATATGGTTATATTTTTTTACAACCTTATTTATCAGAAAAAAAATTTATTTATTCCACTTAAAACTGGACATTATCTTATAGAACAATGTAGCGGCATTACACAGTGTATGAAACAAAAAATAGAAGATATAGTAATAAATAATACAATACCGAAATATAAAAAAGATGCAGAATATTCCGTAAAACAGTTACTTGATAATACCGAACGGTTATTTATTAAATCAGAGATGAGCGATGAACGTTTATACGAGGCTCTTAGAAGAACTTATAATTTATACTGGGATATTTTTTATTCAACTTTTGATAATATGCCTATAATCTGAAAGTTAAAAAGCGCCGGATAATAAAATATCCGACGCCTTTTTATCGATTACCAGCGAAATTGATCAGCCCTATTTAATAATCCTCTTTTGAATTTATTTTTGCTACGTGTTTGATAATATTTTTTTCGTTTATCAACAAGACGATTATTGACCATTTGTAATTGTCTGTCGGTTAAATTATTTATTGCACTCACTGTTTCTGTTCCGATTCCACCTTCTGTTCCAATATTCCATCCAGTAATATCGTTGACACTTTCCTGTAATAATCTGGGACCGGAACCACTACCTGGATTTATATATGAATCGAAAATATGTTCAGCAAATGGCGTGTTGTTGATAGCTTCTATTCTGGCTGGTTTATAAAATCCCTGACAATAGAGGTTATCCACTTGGTCTTGGGTTAGGTTTTCGACAGATTGAGGATAGTTTCCAGCAATTATCGAATTTCTTTCGCGAAATTTATCATACCAACCTTGGGATATACCCGAATTTGTCGGTTGATCGGAAACATGAAAACCAAAACCTTCTCGATTAGGCTGTTTTATGTTATTGACGAATGTGTTATATCTATCACTTTTAAGACAGTCATTCATCAATGGATTAGTTTCATATTCATCCTGAACATAATTATAGCTGTCTTTTTGAGGGTTGTTTTCATGCCATTTTTGATTATTCTCTGCAAAACCGGTTAAACTTTGATACACGGTACGTCGCGGATTATCCTTAAACAAATCAGGTTGAGTATATTGCTCGGTTGCGCTTGGTGCAATGTTAGCAATAGCCTTAGTCATTGCCGTCTGTTGATAATCAAAAGTATTCTGCGCTGCGGGTGCAGTTGCAGGATAGTCCATGAAATTATTCAGCGTAGAAATACCATTCGTTGGCGAAAATGGGTTGGTATTTTGCTCAGTATACGGAGATACTCCGGAGGCGGTGTTTGTTCCGCTGAGGTTTGTCGGCTGATTTAGGCCGGTTGGCGTAGTGCCGGCCGGAGCAGTGCTACCAGAATTATCGGTTTTATTATCGTTATAATAGGTAAAATCACCGATTTCGGTATGCATAACCTGCGGCTCCTTACTCATCCCTTTTTCGCGCATAACGCGTTCCAAAGTTTGGCGTAAGGTTTCATTTTTCTTGTCTTCATCTTCGTTTTTTTCGTTAAAAAACATTTCTTTGTTCCTTTTAAAAATGCGAAAACCGCACGCTGAAAAACGCACGGTTTTCTACGGTTAATATAAAAAAAGAACGTCGGTCGTTATAAACCGCGTTCTGCTACAAAAAGTAAATTCGTTCCCACGAATCCACTCTGATATTTTTTGTAGCACATCGGGTACCAAATGTCAAGAATTTTCTTATTTATTATAATAATTTTATTATACAATTGAGGATTCATTTATTAAATTTTAAATAGTTGCGAGTAAAATATGCAAAAGTTTGAGGTTTATTCGGTGAAGCATAATGGTATACATTGCCGCCAATTTAGATGCGCATAAGCATTGTTTTTTTGATGCCGCGGGGGGAGTTTCCGGCGGCAAATACATGTCGCTGAACACCAATTTGAGCAGTCGGGATAATCCGGAGGCAATACGGCGTAATTTTGAGATAATTGCCGCACGATTCGGTAAAAAAACAACCGATATGGTGACTGTTCGGCAAAGTGTTACGGATAAAGCGATATATGCCGACGGTCCCACTTGGTTTCAAATTGCGGCCGACGGTGCGGTTACCACGGATAAATCTTTGTTGCTCGGAATAAAAACGGCGGATTGCGCACCGGTTTTGCTGGCTGATTATAAACACGGCGTAATCGGCGCGGCTCATGCCGGTTGGCGCGGGGCTTATAAAGGAATTGTCGATAATGTTGTGGCCATAATGCTGGAACACGGGGCGCAAAAAGAAAATATTGCCGCCGCCATCGGACCGTGTATGCAACAACCGTCGTTTGCGGTGCAAAACGATATGCGGCAGGAATTGTTACAAGTTTCCGAGGATAATGCCAAGTTTTTTGAAAGCGGCACCGACGGAGTGCATTTTTATTTTGATTTAAGCGGTTATGTCGAAGACAGATTGCGCCGCATCGGAATTGAAAATATCACCAACAGCCGGATAGATACTTATCCGCCGGAAAACGGCTATTTCAGCTATCGCCGCAACACGCATCTGAATTTGATTTCCGTGCCGAAAGATTATCCCACCCAATATTCGTGTATTCAACTTTAGGAAAAAATATGAGCATAATTATTCGACAATTTTTACCGTATTTTGATGAGCGTCCGCAACAACCGCAAGAAATTAAAGCCTTGGTGTTGCATTGCAGCGCATATTCGGCGCCGGATATGATAAAAGTTTTAGAGGAGCGGGAATTGAGCTCGCATTATATTATTGATACCGAGGGCAAAATATATCAGCTGGTTCCCGAAAAAAAACGCGCTTGGCACGCCGGACAAAGCTGGTGGCGCGGAATGCATATGCTCAATCAATATTCGGTGGGCATTGAGCTGAGCTCGCCGGATATGGGGCAGAGCGATTATGCCGCAAAGCAAATCAGAACCTTGCTTAAACTGAGCCGGCAGATTATTCGCCATTATCAAATTCCGGTAACCAATGTGGTGGCTCATTCCGATATTGCACCAACGCGCAAACCCGATCCCGGCAAAAGCTTTCCGTGGCAATATTTGGCTACCAAAGGAGTAGGACTTTGGTATGATTTGAGCGATGCCGCAAAAGTTGCGGAAAATGACGTGCCAACGCTGTTGCAACGCATCGGTTATGACACAAATAATCTAGCGGCGGCAAGCTATGCGTTTTGTCGGCATTTTGTGCCGCAGGCCGTTTCTGAGATTGCCGATATAAAAAGTTTGGAAGAAAATGTTTTTCCGCCCGATTTTGTTTTGCCGGACGAATATCTGTCGATTTTAAAGGCTTGCGCTTATCGCTATGGATTAAAGCGCGGCGGCTAAATTTATTATTTCGGACGCGGTGCGGATTTCTTCTTCATTCATTTTGTGGGCTAAGCCGGGATAAATTTTTACTCCGACCGGAACTTTTTGTTTAACAAGCCAATCCGCGCTGAAAGGCAGGGTTTTGAACTGTACTTTCAAATCGTCTTTGCCGTGAAATAAATACATTTGCGGCCGTGAATTTATTTTTGCTGCCAGCATATCGGCACCCGCTACCAATCCGGAAAACACGAAGGCTCCTCCCAAAGTTGCATAGCGGGAAAGCGCCGCATAAACGGTCAGCATTGCCCCTTGTGAAAAACCACACAAAAAAGTATGCGCATCATCAACTTCATATTTTTCTTGCATTTCGTTAATGAAAAAATTTATCAATTGTGCGCAAAGGTCAATATCAGCACCGGTTTTGTTATAAATGGCGAAAATTTCTTCGGGCGTTGTTTGCGGCAAGGCGCGAATGTTGTCCGGATCATATTTCATCATACCGAACCATTGTAGTTTTTGCGGATTTTTATCGCTTGTTTCCGGCGCGTGAGGCACAATAAAAATGGCGTTGCGCAGATATTTTTTGAACCAGTCCAAGGCATATTGATGATCGGCCACGGTTCCGTTGTAGCCGTGTAAAAAAATCACCAAATTACGAGGGGTTGCTCCCAATATATCTGTTTCGTATTTAAGCATATCAACCTCATCGGCAATATTATACGCGAATTATGTTAAAAAAACGTTCATAAAAAAACACCTCCGAACAAAATGTTCGAAGGCGCTTGAAAAGTTACAGGCTGTCGCCCAAATCTTCAGTACGTTTACGCGGCGGATTTTGGTCTGCAAACGGGTCATTATCGGCAACACCATTCTTGCGTCGCGTACGATTTTTACCTAGAAAATCATCAGTATCCGGCAACGGATGCTTCTTTTGGGGTTCTATTGCTCTTTTCATATAATTGGTTGTGTATTTTCACTTGAAAGGCACTTTCCCTCTTTAGGGAAAGCGCCTTCGGGTTAAAATCAGAGTTGCCACTTCACCTCAACAACGCCAACGTCACCGGTGAGCTTCAGCGCCTTAATCTGCTTTTCCAGGGCTTTGCTCGAGGTATTGTAGCGTTGTCCGTCGGTAACGCCGTCTTTGTCATACATGGCCCAGCCGGACTTATCTTTCACCAACACGGCCAGCTTGTCGCCGTTCTTGACGATGAAGATCTTGTCGAATTTGCGCGGAGCCAATCCGTTGTGAGCGGTTGTGGCGGCACCCCATTTCCCATCATCATTGAGGAAGACGATATCGCCAAAAAGTCTCACATCGGTAAATGGGCCGACAACGTTCGAGGTTCCCTTCTGCCACAGGCGTACCTTGCCGGGGCTGTAGACGTAGAAGAAGTCACCCTCTGCCGGAGCGATGGAGTCGATGATTGCGCTGAACGCGGCATAGCCCTTCGCCACCACGGTAGTCTCGTTGTCCTTCACGGCCAAAATGGCATCATACTCGGAAGCCGCTTCAATCTTGTCATACTCCGGAGCTAAAATGGCGTGGGTACCTTCCTTGAGGCCAAACTTGCCATTCTGTTCCGATAACTCGTAATCGCCGATCTTCTGCGCTTCCTTTTTCTGGTCACACGAAGTGAACACACTCATTGCTGCAACAAACAGAGCTGCAAACAATACACCGAAAAATAATTTCTGTTTCATAAGCTTTGATTTTTGATTTGTGAAAAACTATGAATAACGCACACTAATAGGAATAATCACTCTAAGCAACGACCAAAGTAGCTTATTTTGAAAATTTTGTCAATAATAAAATAAAAATTTGTGTAAAAAAATGCCGTTGTTGCAAAAAAGACTTGATTTGTTAAAAATATTATACTAATTGTATGTTGTTTTGAATGCGGCCATGGCGGAATTGGTAGACGCGTAACGTTGAGGTCGTTATGAGCTAAGCTCGTGGAAGTTCAAGTCTTCTTGGCCGCACCAAACAGGTTTTAATTTTTTTGCCCGATTGGCTCGGGTGTCAGGTTTTAGCAAAATGTAACCCTATCGGAGAGCTTAATATGCTGCGCATTTACAAAACAGAAGACGGCGGAAAACTGGTTAAGCTCAAAAAATTCAGCAGGGTAGCGCAATCTTGGTTTAGTTTGATAAATCCGACAAGTGCCGAAATCAGTAAGGTTTCGTCGCTGTTGAAGGTCGATTCGGATATTTTGCGCAACTCTTTGGATGCCGATGAACGTTCGCGGGTTGAGCTGGACGAGGGGATTTTTTCTACCATTGTTAACTTGCCGCTGTTGGACGAGGAGGGCAATTTTGATACCTTGCCGTGCGGTTTGGTTTTCAGCGGTGAAAACTTTTTGACCATTTGTTCCAAAGATAACCGCATTATCAGCTCGTTTAACAAAAACACGGCCAAGTCGTTTGATACACGCGAACGCACCAAGTTTATGCTCTCTATTTTGTATAAAATTACCCAGTTTTATTTGCGCTATTTGGCGATTATCAACCGCAAGACCGAGCATATTGAAGATGCCTTAAAACAAACCACGCACAACGAAGAGCTGTTTCAGCTGATGGAAATTCAAAAATCACTCGTGTACTTTACAACCGCTTTGCGCGATAATCAGTTGGTGCTCGAAAAAATTCTGCGCATGACCAAATCTCCGGCCAGCTCGAAGCTCTTGGCCTTTACCGAAGACGATACCGATTTGCTGGAGGACGTTATCGTTGAAAACAAGCAGGCTATTGAAATGGTGGATATGCACCGCTCGATTTTAGAGGGGATGATGGATGGTTTTGCCTCTATTATCAACAATAACTTGAACCAAATCATGAAATTTTTGGCCGCCATTACGATTGTGCTTTCAATTCCGACCATGCTCGGCACGTTTTGGGGAATGAACGTCGGCGTGCCGTTTTTGAATGAAACCGTAGGATTCGGAGTGGTAATAGCACTCTCATTGTTAGCCACTTTGATAGTTATTTTCTACTTCCGCAAAAAAGGAATGTTCTGAAAATTTTTCATCCCGTTGTTTTTATTCACAGAAAACTTTATAACTCGTTGTTTTACTTGCAAACTACGTGAAATAAGCTAAGATAATCGCTAGTATTTTATCAGTTACAAAAGCAAGGAGTTATAAGTAATGCGTTATACAAGAACGGCAATCGGTTTATTAACCAATCAGTACAGAAGTATTTTGAAAAAATGTCTGCTGATTAACTTGGGTATTTTCGCCTATATGGGAACGGCGAGTGCCGAAACGGAGATTACGGCAGAATATTTGAACAGCGTAACACAGTTTAACGACCGCGTTGTTTGGGAAGATGCAACGGCCGCCGGTGAAAATACGGTGCAAATCGGCGATAAATTTTATAAATATACCTATACTCAGCCGAGCGATTATACTGCCGCTTCGGAGCGTCTAACCGATGCAAATATCACCCAAGATGCGGTAACCGATAAAGTGTTTGCCGGCTTTACCGGTGAAAAAGGCGGCGCAATCTATAACAGTGTCGATAACGGCAACATCAATATTACTTCGGACTTTTTGCATAACAAATCTGATTCGGATACGACAATCGATCATATTGCAAACGCTATTTATAACAGTAGCAAATTGGGCGATGTTAGAGGTGTATTTATTGATAACTCTGTTACCGAAACCACTTCAGGCGGCGGTATTAGTGGTGGTGTTATTTTTAACGGTAATGCCTCTATGGGGAATATTACGGCTGATTTTATCGGTAATGATATTTTAGGCAACGGGCAAACTTCCGGCGGAATTATCCTGAATGAATACGGTAATAGCCGCGACTCTGCCATCAAGAATATATCTGCATCCTTTATCGGTAACGAAGTAAAAGCCGGTCCGTCTCAACCGCTCGTCGGCGGTTTGATTCACAATTCCTCATCAACCATCGATGAGATATCAGCTGATTTTATCGGTAACTCCATTCAACAAGGCAATCAATCAGGCGGAGTAATGGGTGGCTTAATTAATAATCATGGTGCTAATGGATGGATAGAGAAAATCAGCGGTAATTTCTTATATAACAAAGTAGATTATGGAAATTACAATAATTCAGCCGTTTTGGGAGGATTACTCTATAACGGAGCTACTTATGCGTCAATGGGAGGCCGGTCTGGCTCTGCAAGCATGGGAGATTTAACCGGTAATTTCGAGCATAATGAGGTTTTGGGATCAACAATTTTCATGTATGGCGGTCTTGTTTCTAACTATGGGGGCATAATGGGGAACGTCACCGGTGATTTTACAAATAATGTCGTTACTACAACAAATGATGTGCTTGGCGGCTTCATTTTTAATACATCCTCCACAATCGGCGATATCAGCGGCAATTTTAAAGGTAATAAACTTACCGGTAAAACAGTATACGGAATCTATAATCAGTCATCACAAATCGGCAATATAAGCGGCAATTTTGAAGGTAATGAACTTACCGGTGAAAAAACAGTCTACGGAATCTATAATCGGACATCACAAATAGGCGTTATAAGCGGTAATTTCATAAATAATACTTACCAAGGAAATATCGTATACGGCGGTATTTTTAATAGTGGTGGAACGATAAATCAAATCGTGGGTTCTACTTTTCAAAACAATGTTGCCAATGGTAGTGCAACGGCGATTGGTGCCGGCATAACCAATCTCAGCACCATCACCAACGGTATCGTTAATGCTAAGTTTTTAGATAACATAGCTTTATCCGACACCGATGCAGCAGGTGTCGCAATTTATACTACAAAAAGCTTGAATATTACTGCTGACGGCTCCATCGGCGATGGTATTTCTACCTTTAAGGGTAACTATTATCAGATTGCCGGTGGCGAGAAAAAGTATGAAGCCATCTATATGGGGAGTGCCGCTAATACACTGACCTTGGAGGCCAAAAACGGCGGCACGATTAATTTGTATGACTATATCAGCGGTTCTGTCGGCTACGATACGGTAATCACCGGTGATTCTACCGGTACCGTCAATCTGTATAATGACATAAAAAAATCTGATGTTTCGATTGAAAAAGTTGATATCAATACTGCTAACGACATTTTACACAATTATACATTCAACACACTGACCACCGATAACAGCGTTAATTGGCAAATAGACATTGACACGGCTAATTCGGCGGCGGATACAATAGAAACCGCCAACGCTTCTGCCGGCACGGTGTTGCTTTATACCCTTAATTTAATCGGTAGTCCGACGGAAATTGATAAAGATTTCAAAGTGCAGATTCTGAAAACCCAAAATTCAGATTTGCAGTTGGCAAAATCAGCGCAAAGCTTTTGGGATACGGAATATTTAATCGATACCATCGGCGGTACTACGGTTAATGATGATATTGAAGCCGATACTTCTTGGGATAAAGTTTATTATAGCCATATTACTGCCGACGAGTTTGTTTACGGTAAATTGCAACTTGATACAACGGATACCGAAAACGACTCTATCAGTATAGCAGAGAGTAGTCGTAGCGGTGGCGGTACAGAAGACGTATCTATGGGCGATACGCTGATGTTGGTTAATCAAGATGAAAGCAATGAGGTTAAGACCTTTACGGCGCCGGCAGACGGAGCAGAATACAGCGCAAATGCCAATATGGGCGCCACCAAAGGCACATTGTCGATTAACGGAGTTGCCGGCGGTGCGGAAGAAACGGTTGATTTGGGCAATCATCAGGGGTTTGAAGTCGGGGATGGCGCGGTTGCCTTAAACTTCAATAACGTAACGATAAACGGCGAGAATGATATTGCCACGGTTACCAACGGCAATGCGTCAATTAACTTCAACGGTGCCACCATAAACGGAAATATGGCGGCCGATACGACATACAGCATAAATTCGGATGGTTCTACCACCTTAAACGGCACGGCGGAAAAGGCAAACATTACGATAAGGTCGGGTACTTTAACCACCGAGGGAGAAAACATAGCCGAAGCAAATTCGGTTACCAACAATGCCGGCTTGCTTCTTTCCGGAAACTTGTCGAAAACCATTGCCGGTGTAGGTACGACCACAGTTAATAATTCGCTTAATTTGCAAGAAAATGCGAATATTTCCGGCACCTTGGATTTGAATGACGGCCAAGTTACGATATCCGAAAACGAAATCACAACCCATAATATTGTTGCAATTGAAGGCAACGGGAGAATGTCGATAGATGCCGACTTGAATGGTAGCGGCTCTGTAGATACAATAAACACAAGCGAATTATCCAGCGGCACAATCACGTTGGAAAAATTGAATTTGTTGGGAGAAGCCACTTGGGATGATACTCAAAACGGATTTAAGTTGCAAATCTTAAATAACGGCCATGAGGATTCTGCGTTGCAACTGGCATTGAGCGAGGCATTGGCGGAAGAATTGCGCAATGCCGGCTATGTAGATAAGGTAATTACGCCGGCATATAGTTATGATGACGCGATAAAAGCCGATACCGCGTGGAATGAGCAATATTATCATCATGACGTGAGTGCGGAAACGGAAACCAAAGTCATAGATTTGAATGACGCCAAAGATGCAATTTGCGTTGAGATTACGAAAACCGAAGCCGTAGATACCAAGACGGTATATCCGGATACCTTATCGCTGGTTAATCAAGATGAGAGCAATGAGGTTAAGACCTTTACGGCGCCGGCAGACGGAGCAGAATACACTGCAAATGCGGATATGGGCGCCACCAAAGGCACATTGTCGATTAACGGCGTTGCCGGCGGTGCGGAAGAAACGGTTGACTTGGGCAATCATCAGGGTTTTGAAGTCGGTGAAGGCGCGATTTTGAATCTTAACGATGTTCGATTGGTCGGAAAAGCGGATAACGTTATCAATAATTCGGGCGGAGATTTGAATGCAACCGCCAGCACAATTGACGGCAATATTGATAACTCGGGAAAATTTGTCTTGACTGACAGTACGCTTAACGGCAACCTCAAAAACTCCGGTAAAACAGATTTAACTCGCGGCAAAATTGCCGGTAAAATCGATAACTCCGGAGTGTTGAATTTGAACGACGGTGCCGATTTTGGCGAAATTACCGGAAACGGAATCGCCAATATCAATACCGATGCTGAACTGAAAAATACCATCAGCGGCAACACGGTGAATGTTAATAATGCAACCTTGAGCGGCTTAAACAACTTGCAATCCGATGTGAGTTTGAATGCCGTTGGCGCCGGCATAGTTTTGGATAATCAATCCGTAAAACTGAAGTCAGCAAACTTTGATGCCAATTCAGTTTTAAGTTTAGCCATTCGCAGTGTTTCCGATTACGGAAATTTAACGGCGGACAACATTACCGTGGCGCAAGGAGCTCAGATGAAAGCAACCTTGTCACCGGGAATTGTTTCGGCCGGAAAACCTGTGTTGTTGCGACTTTTAAATGCGAATAACGTAAATTTCAACAACTTCAGCGACAATTTTGACAACAAAATGTATAATTTTGAAAAGGTTGATAAAAGCGGACTTTATCGCATAACTTTGGCCAAAACCGCTGAAGATGTGGTTAGAGAAGAAGGCGGTCAAAACTGGGTTGCCATCGCGGCAAAAGATTACATTGATATTGCCGGCTTCGGTAAAGGGACGGTAGCGGCCAAAATTTCCGATAAATTTGCGGATTTGGCGCAAAATGATGTTGAATCTTTGATTTCGGAAATCAAAGCGTTGGCTCCGACCGAAACAGCGGTCGTTCAAGCTCAGGTTATGGAAAATGCCGACAGATTGTTTAAAACCGTGGATAATTATCTTCGTGAAGAGCGAGATGTTTTGGGAATTTCATCTGGCGACAGATATGGCAGAAACCATATAAATCCTTTTGAAAACGTGAGTATTTGGGCTAAACCGTATATCGGAAAAGCCAAAGTTGAAAATCGCACAAACATACCGGGAGTAAAGTCGGACAGCCACGGAATAATTGCCGGTTTGGAAAAGAAAATAACTCCGGCATTCAAAGTCGGCTTCGGTGTGCAATATGATGAAAC
Source organism: Alphaproteobacteria bacterium (assembly GCA_017528205.1). Lineage (GTDB taxonomy): Bacteria > Pseudomonadota > Alphaproteobacteria > RF32 > CAG-239 > RUG410. The sequence continues at coordinate 69,214 of JAFXPE010000023.1, forward strand.
CGATGCTGATGCTTATCGCCGTGATGTGGATATTGACACCACGGTCGGCTTTGTTTATGGCGAATATAAACCAAATCGCTGGTTTATCAACGCAACAGCCTATTACGGACAATCGGACTATGATGAGAAGAAATATGCATTCGGTTCCGAATATATGGCAAATTATGGTGTCAAATCAGCTTCGGCTGCCGCTGTGAGCGGATATCAGTTTGATTATCTGACGCCGGAAGTAGGAATGCGCTATTATCATATTAAGCAAGACGAATATACTGACGGAGCAATGCAAAATGTGGCCAAAAATAAAGCCGAGCTGTTGCGTGCTGTTGCCGGTGTACGTTTTGTTCGCTCTTTCGGCTCATTCCGTCCTGACGTTTATCTCGGTTTGACCTACGATGTAATGACTAATAAAAATAACACGTTGGTTAACTTGACAAACGGTACCGGTTATACGGTTGAAGGAAAACGGATGCCGCGCTTGGGTTACGAACTTAATGCCGGCATAAGCGCCACGGTTGCGGATAATGTGGAAATAGGCGTTAGCTATATGGGGGCTTACAAAGAGAAGTATCAGGAGCATACCGGAATGCTGAAACTGAAATACAGTTTCTGACCTTAAACAGCAAAATAACAAAAGAGTCGACATAGTTCGGCTCTTTTGATTTTAAATATTGCCAAATATGACAGAATATGCTATTATCCCTCTATGTTTATAAAAAAGGAGAGGGTATGTCCGACGATAATTCTGCCAGAGAAGAAAACCGAAAAATTTTAGATTCTTACGACGGAAGCGATATCTATCGTCCGCAGGTTATTTTGCGCAAAGTGCATGAAATGGACGGCAATGTGTTGGACGATGATTTGTATAAGCTTGAAGTAAATCCATACGGTGATGATGTGCCGTATTCCGAACTGGGCGAATTTACTTGGGCATATAACAGCCTTTGGGAGTTTAAAAAACAATATCGGCGTATGCTTGAAGACCCGACGGAGCGGATACATTTGCAGGCTTTGGCACAAAGCGGCTGTCGGATTTTTATTGAAAGCCTTTGGTCATCTTCCGGCGGCAACGGCAAAAGCGGAACATACGGCGGAATGTCTACCCGAGTTATGGGTAAACCGGCAATTTTAATGGTGGCGGATATGTTCCCCGACAATACGCTGTTGCACGAGGCCGTGCATAATTCGGATTTGAAGTTGAATGAGCTTTATATGCGCAATGAAAATTTCAGCGCCCAAAAAATTCATCATGCGGCGATTATGATGATTGATGCGCAAAAAATCAGCTCGTTCGACGGCTATGACAGCGTTAGGGCATGTCGCAGAATTAACAAGGTATATCAGGAAGGCGAGCTTTATATTGAGGGGTTGGCGTGGATTACCCAAATGTCGATGGAGGAGTTGGCGCGCGAAAAAAATCATATCGGCAAGCATCTTAAGGTGTTGCACGCGTTATATACTGACGCAGTAATGAAAAAACAAACGGCGGTGATGGATTGTTTTTGTTATTGGAAACCTTCGGAGCATATTGCCAAGTTGCTCGAAAAATATGACCACAACGGGCAGAAAATTGGCAAAGAACGCAATAAAATATTAAAGCAGCAAAAGCATTTTTGGGACGAGCTGCTGAAGTTCCGTAAAGAGATAAACAAACTGAAAACTCACGGTCTGGATAAAATGACTTTGTCCGCCGATATGATTTATATTTGCGATAAACTGGGTGTAAACTCACATATTCCGGCCTATATGGCACAGAACAGGGCCGAGAAAAGTTATGACCGGATTGAAATGACCGAAGGATATAATCCGGCCGCGGCGCATGTCAAAAATTTGAAAGAGCTGTTTGCCGAGATTAAGCCTAATGATTTAAACAGTCCGTCGCTGTTTGCCGAAAAGTTCTTGGCCTGTCATGCATATTTTCTCCAAATGGAAAAAGACCACATTCCGCAGGAATACGCCAAAAATATGTTCGGCTTGTCTTTTAATGACCGAGATTTGAAAGGCATAGCGGGGCGCAAGAAAATGTATGATAATATGAAGGCGCTGATTAGTATTGCGGAAATTCAGGCGCAAACCAATTCTCCCAACAAAGAGTGCACATTGGCCTATCTGTTTGACACTAATCCGCTGAATGTGAATGCGTCTTTTTATTTGATGCGCTCCAAAATGAGTATGGAAAATTCTTTTGAAGACTGGCGGCAGGTGGCGGAGCAAACTTTCGCCGAGCCGGATAAACCGCTGAACCGGTTGTTGTGTGTGCGCGCGGTGGAACAGCTGTTGAATCGTAGCGGTTTATATTCGCACATACACGGGGCTTTGCAGTTGGCGGATTTGCGTGATTTTCACGTTTCGCGCAAAATTGTTGACGATTTGAAATGGGCCAAAATCGGCCAAAACGAAGACGGTTTGCCGCTGGAAATGTATAAAAATTTTGAGCCGGGAATTTGGGCGGAATATTGCTCGCGCTCGGCCGATGAATTTAATCCGGAAAGTCCGAATTATAAGCCGAACAACTATGTCAGCGAAGAAGCGCACAAAATGTCGCACGCCAGAGCGTTGTACGAATTTTTGGCATTGCGACACGCTTATCAGGCGGCATCGCATTGCAAGAAATTTCCGGCAGATTTGCAACTCGGCACGTTTCGGGCAGATTCGGATTATTATCGCCGAATCAGAATGTTAGCGGCGCCTAAAACGGCGGATAATGGCAAATCGGCAAAAAATCACGAAAATATATAGAAAAAACTTGACAAAATTATAAACGGTGGTATATTAAACTTACCATTTTATATTTATATATTTTTCTAACTTATTTAGCGGACGCCCAATTGGGTCTGTGTATTTTTTCCGACAGTAATTCTGCCGGAGTGAGGAAATACACAGAGAGTAGTTTTAGCACGGTCGATGCGTTTTATGATGCGCATTTGATACCTATAAGGCTTGACTTCTCTGCGATTTTATCGCCCTGTCATCTGGTTGTGGAGTCCATGGGTTGGCGGCTGTCCTTCTCTATATGCTATGCATTATGAGATGAAAACCGCACATGCAAGACGTAGGGGCTTGCTTGGGGGGTGGCGTTCCCTTTTTCGGATTATTTGAGCAGTGCACGGCTTGAATAGGTTATCGAAAATAAAGCCATCTAAAAGAAAGAGTGCCGTTGTTCGAAAAAAGAATGATGACACTCAAAAAAAAGGAGTGCCGTTGTTCGAAAAACGAATGATGACACTCAAATGAAAAACGGCCCCGCAAAGGGCTTTTTTCATTTTTAAATCTAAACAAAAATGTTGTTAAAATGGCTAGCGTTATTCTGAGGCGTAGCTTTTCTGTTATCTATTTCTCGTTGTGCAATCGCCGCAAAGTAATAATAAAGCAATGTCATCTTGAGCCCTTTACGGGCGTAAAGATCTCAGGTTATCGTGTCTGGGCTAAAGGATATACTTTTAAGGTTGTTCAAAACTTAAGAGATTTTTACGGGGATTTCGCTACGCTCAACCCCTCAAAATGACTGCGAATTTAAAACCAACCAAGTCGTTTAACCAAGCCTTTTTATAAAATGCGTTTCACTCTGCTTTTTTTGATTTGACAAAAATCAAAAAAATGTTATAATCAGCCTCCGAAAAAGAATTAGTTACAAATCAATTATACATTTTACTTTATGGAACAACAACAATGGTATCCGAATGACGTTAATCCTTATTTTTTCGAGGATGTAACAAAAGTTGAAGAATTGTATCAACTTCTGCGCGATGCCCGTAACATGGTGCATCCCGATGATGAAAAGTATTTGTTCAAACCGGGCTATGAAAAGGCGCTGTTTGAATATTTACGACACCACTCTTTGCATGAGGCAAATCAATGGCTGCTGTTTGTGCCCGAAAATGAGAAAGTTCTGCTTTTCTTTATCGAAAATTGGGTTTTAGGCTCAATTTACGAGGCCAAACTGTTTGAACCGGAGTTCCGTGCGCGTTATTTGATGAAATACATAGAATTTCACAATTTCGCGGACCACGACAACGAGATGTTGTTATGGGGCGAGGGTATGCGTGAATACAGACGTTTCTATATCAACCAAACGGAATTTCATGTCCGTGAGGCTGAATTGGAGCTTCTCAAGCCGCAAAATGCGGAAGATTTACAGATATACGTGAAGAACAAGAGACGTTTCTTCCGTGATGTCGAGCCGAAATTCCGCGAACAGGCAGCGCCGGAAATTGTTGCCATGTATGATTTCTATCATCAGAAGAAAGACTGAAGAATACCCCGATAGCCGCAATTTGCCGCTTCGGGGATTTCTTTTTTTAGCGTTTTTGCTTGAAGAAGTCTTTGAGTAAAGCCGAGCATTGTTCGGCACAAATGCCGCATTCAATTTGCGGCCGATGGTGACAGGTCGGCGATTCGTAAAACTTAACTCCGCTGACTACGGCGCCGCCTTTTTCATCAACCGCGCCGATATATAAATTGCGAATACGAGCAAAAGAAATTGCCGCTGCACACATGGTGCACGGCTCCAGCGTTACATACATATCCATATCCCAAAGGCGGGTACTGCCGAGTTTATCGCAAGCTTGGCGAATGGCTAACATTTCGGCATGGTCGGTGGCGTTTCCGCCGTGTGCGCTTTGGTTGGCGGCTTGCGCGACAATTTCTCCGGTTTGCGGATTGACAATCAGCGCCGCAATCGGCACTTCGTCTTTTGCGGCCGCTTGTTTAGCCAAATCAACGGCAATTTGCATATATTCTTCTTTGGTCATGATTCACTCTTTTTTTATACTTGCCTGTTACTATATTCTAAATTTAGCAAAAAAGGAAGTAAAATGACGGAGCGAATTGCAAAATTTATGGCGCGGAGCGGTGTGTGTTCACGCCGTCAGGCCGAGGAACTGATAAAACAAAAGAGGGTGACGGTTAACGGTGTGTTGATAGAAAGTCCGGCCTTTAATGTTGAGGGTACGGAAGCGATTTTGCTTGACGGCGAAAAACTGCCGCAGATGCAAACCACTCGCTTGTGGCTGTATCATAAGCCGGTGGGGCTGTTGACTACCCATAAAGACACACACAATCGCCCAACTGTGTTTGATACTTTGCCGCCGGATATGCCGAGAGTTATCAGCGTCGGCCGTTTGGATTTGAATTCCGAGGGATTGCTTTTGCTGACCAATAACGGCGAGCTTTCTCGCAAATTGGAATTGCCGGAAAACGGTTGGAGCCGTCGCTATAAAGTCAGAGTTCACGGCCGCGTTGATAAACGCAAACTGGAAGAATTGGAAAAGGGCACAACGGTTGACGGCGTGCAATACGGCGCGGTAAAAATCGAGCTTGAAAGCCAAAACGGAACCAACAGTTGGCTGCAAATAACCTTAAACGAAGGGAAAAATCGTGAGATTCGCAAGCTGATGAATTCCATCGGCTTGGAAGTTGCACGCTTGATTCGCTTGTCTTACGGACCGTTTCAACTGGGCAGTCTGAAAAAAGGCGAGGTGCGAGAAGTGCCGCAAAAAGTCTTAAAAGAACAACTGGGAAATAAATTATGAGAATTGTCGGCGGAAAATATCGCGGAAAAAAGTTGCAAACACCGGAGGGACGCGATGTGCGTCCGACTTCGGAACGGGCGCGTGAGGCCATATTCAACATTTTATATTCCAAACTCGGCGGAGATTATGGCGCGCTGAATTTGCTGGATATATTCTGCGGCACCGGAGCCTTTGGGTTTGAGGCTTTGTCACGCGGTTTTAAACACGTTACCTTTGTGGATAAAGACACGACCTTAATTCAAAAAAACGCCAAGTTGTTTGCCGCCGAAAAAGAGCGTTTTGATATTTTGCAAAATGACGCCACGCGTTTGTCTAAACCGCGCCGTTTGTATGACCTTGTGTTTATGGACGCTCCGTACGCTTTGGGACTGAGTGAAATTGCCTTGCAACAGCTGTTGCGGCAAAATTGGCTGAATGAACGGGCAATTTGCATTGTGGAAGTGCGTAAAGACGAGCGTTGGCCGTTGCCGCAAGGCTTGGAATTGCTTGATGAGCGGGTTTACGGATTGGCACGGGTGCTGTTCTTAAGAAAAAACTGACTTTTTTGTCAAAAACAGTTGCTATTTGCTAAAAAATATGTTACATTCTTGGCAGATATAAAAAAGAGGGGGCTTAAATGTCTAGAACATACGTTGAAAACAATGTGCTTGAACAATTACCGCAAGACTATACCGAAGAGGCTTTGCAAAAGAAATTTGCCGGCACAATGGAAAGCTTGCGCGAGGAGTTGGAAGAATATAACTCGTTCAAGGCCGAATTGGATGAAATAAATGCCACAACCGATTGGCAAGATCCGGATGCCGATAAAATTTATTCGCAGCAGGAATTGCAGGCCGAATATCTGTCTTTGTATCGCGACCAAAAGCCGTTGCAACGTAAATATAACGAAGCCCGCATCAACGCCGAATTGCTGGAAGAATACGGCACAACGTTTGCCCAACTGTATCGCATTAAAGATAACAACGAAAAATTCGGAAATGCCGAAGAAATGTCGTTTGTTGAAGTGGATATCACCGACAACGGCGATATGCTGACACAGGATCAGTATTTTAAGATGCGTGCCGACCCGGAAGGACGCGTCAGACAGCTGGCTTTGCACGTTGAAGACGAAGAAGAAGATTTGGAATTCAACGTGGGTATGATGGAATATAATCAGCCGAATACACCGCCGCAAACCAAAATGCAACTCTCTTTTGATGATGAAACCATTGATAAGTTGGAAGAGGGCAAACTCAAGGCCATTTTAAACTTCTGCGAAAGTCACGGATTGTCAACCATGGATATGGAAATCCGCCGCTTTGACGGAACTTTGGCCGAAGATGAAATTCAGGAACGCATAAAGAAAGGCTTGGAAAAAATCAAAAAAGAAAAAGAAGCCGAAATTGCCGAAGAAAACGCCAAAGAGGCCGCGCAACAGCTAGAACGCCGCAAGGAATTGGAAGCGGAATTAGTAAATATGCAAACCGCGCGCGGCGGAGATTTGCCGGTTGAGGAAATGCTGGTGGATATTTCGTATGATTTGCCTTTTGAAGATACGATAATCGCCGCCGCTCCGAACGATAAGAAACCGACTTTGCAAATGTTGCCGAACGGCAATGTTGTGGAAATTCCGGCGGAAAATACCTTGGCAGAGGGTGTGCGGGCGCAGAAAAATATTCATAAAATCGCCGACGGTGTTGCTACGGCCGCCATTCCGGAAAATAAAGTTCCGGACGGAATCGAAGTTGTGCCGATAGAGCAAACCAAAACTGTTGCAGAGCATCTTTCGACCAATGCCGCGGAAAATCGCCCGCAAACCGTAACGGCGGAAGTTTCCGAGCCGGCAACGGCACCGACCAAATCAGCTTCTGCGGAAAATCCTAAGGCAGCTGAACAAAAATCGGGTGCCGAATTAGCTGTTGTTCAAAATGCGGAACAAACGGAAGCAACAAAGACACCGACCGATAAACCGGCAGAAGAAATTGCGGGACAAGCTCCGGCCAGCGCTGAGGCAGCCGAAAAGGTAACCGAGGCGGAAAGTGTGTCGCTGTCTGTTCCGGCGCCGCAAAACGGCACAATGCAGACACAAGCGCAAACTCAAACCCAGCCGCAACCTCAACCTCAGGCCCAAACGCCTCAAGCTTCGGCGCCGCAAGGACAGCCGCAACCGGCAACTGCTTCGCAAAACACCAAGCAAAAAGAAGTTGAGAAAAAGTTTGAAAAATTCTTGGAAGAAGGCTTAGCCAAAAAGAAGGACTCGTCTTACTTTAAGCAACACACCGGCTGGTTTGGCAGCGGTTGGACCGAGTATGTGGTGTATGATAACGAAGATCCGGATAACCAGAAGAAAGACGGCGTTAAAACCAAAGACGGCAGCGTTAAATACACTTATTCGTTTAAGTTGTTTATCAAAGTGGATAAGGACGGCAACGTCAACTTCGCTTATCGCACGCCGAATCGTCGCAAAATGGATGAAACGGCTATCGGCGGAATTATCGGCCAGCTGAAAGATTTAGGCTACAAATACATCAGCTTCCCGCCGGGAAGACCGAAAGATGAAGAAAAAGGCATGTGGCGTAAACTGATGGCCGAAAACGGCATTGTGCCAATCGGTATGGGTTTGAATAAATCCAAGGCCGAGGGCATGCTCAAGGCCGCCAAAGAAAAATTGAGCACCGAAGCTTATAACGATTTCCAATATCGTTTGGCTAAGCAAATGAAAGAGAATAACGACCAAAAAGGTAAGCCGGTTGACGAGTCTGAACAAATCTTTATCGACGGTTTGTTTAACACGCACAAATATGCGGCGTTTACCGATGCTTATTCTCTGGTATATAAGAGCAAGATTAAAAAGATTTTGCGTTCGGATAATCCGCAAGAGGGTGCTATTGATAAGGTGGCGGCATATCGTACGTTATTACAAGTGTTTGAAGTTTACAAATCGGCGCTTGAAAACGGCGGCAACATTTTGAGCTCGAATAAACTGACGCCGGAAGAAAAGCGTTTGGTTGGCCAGTTTGCTAACGGTTCGGCCGAAAAGCTCAACGCACAGCAGATGAATGCGTTGTATGATGTTTTGTACATACGTCAACGCAAAGAAGCAGATAAACTGTTATGTGATCAATTGTTCAAGCAAGTGTTTAATGATGTTTCCAAACGCGGTGCCAAAGCAACCTTCCAAAATGTTTTGAATAAGGAACTCAACACGGCGCGCGGCAGATGCGACAGCATTAACGACGACTTGGCGGCGCTGGGTATTGAAAAGATTGAAATTATCAAGATATCCGATGTTCGTTTGGACTTCGAACGCTTTATCAATGTTGATTTGCCGGCTTATGAAAGAGCGCATCCGAAACAGCAAAATTCTGCACCGGCACGCAATAACAGCGGCAATTCCGGAAATGCCAACGAGGGTGGGCGTAATACCGCAAGAGCCGGAGCCAAGAACGCTTCGCCGGAGAAAAAACAAAAATCGAAGCCGGAAGAAGAACAAGAAAATGCGGCTCCGCAGCAACCGGCGGAAGATGCCAATGCCAAAGAGGCTGCTCAACCGGCAAGAGAAGTTTCGCCGGATGTGGCACGGAGTTTTGTGGCAAACCAGCGCAGCAAAGGCATGTAACGCACCTAACCATAACTTTAAAATGCCCGACTTGTTCGGGCATTTTTTGTAATAAGAAAACCCCCAGATAGTCTGGGGGTTCCGGAAAGCTTACAGCTTTACATCGTAAAACCTCCTTTATATAGTTAGTTATACAGTCTGACCACTGAATAACAAAATAATATAAAGGAGGTTTTAAAATGA
>JAFXPE010000024.1 GCA_017528205.1 Alphaproteobacteria bacterium
ATAAACTCTATGCGCGGGTGTAATTCAAAAATACGTGATAGATTTGACTTGACATTGGAATGTATTAGAAGAGCATACCAAGAAAATATTTTTGATAATGAAGAAATAAATCCTCTATTAGGAATCTCTAGCGAAGATAAAGAATTTTTCAGAATGTTCGGAAGTTTTGAAAATTACATCAGATTCTTTTGTTTGGATGATTGGGTCAATGAAAATTACACGACTGTTAATGACTTATTAAGCGAAGATGGTAAAGGGCCATTACCGACAAAAGAATGGCTAGCAACAGATAATATTTTACCCAAAACAGATAAGCAATGGTGGACATTTTATGAAAACATCATGAATCGTTTAGATGTGCGCAATAAACAAATTGCAAAGCTTTTATCAGATTGTTCAAATGAAGATTTACAAGGACTGTATAATGATTTAAAGCTCGACTGATATTATGTCGGGTTTTGTCTCAACAACATTCGCTTGGTTGGGGTGCGTTTTTTTATTTACTTTATTTTTTTATCGTTCTATATTTTTTGTAAAATAAAACAGTAAAAAAGGGCGGGGAATGGTTGTAAATGAGTATAAAAACGTGATTATCGATAAGTATACGGAATATGACGAAGATGCGCGCTTAATCAGCGACAGAGGGCATAATGTGGAATATTTAACCACCATGCGCTACATTCAAAAGTTTTTGAAACCCGGCGATAAAATATTGGAAATCGGGGCGGCTACCGGGCGTTATTCCATTGCATTGGCCAAGATGGGCTATGAGGTTACGGCCGTTGATTTGGTGCCGAAACATGTGGAAATAATGAAATCTAAAACTCGTCGGTTGAAAAATTTTAAGTGTATGGTCGCTGATGCCTTGGATTTAAGCCAATTTGAAGATAATTCATTCGATGTGGTGCTGAACTTCGGGCCGATGTATCACTTGTTTAACAAAAAAGATAAAAACCGCGCGATTAAGGAAACACTACGGGTTGCCGCCCAAAACGGAATTTGTATGTTTGCTTATTTGCCGTGCGCGTCTTTTATTACCGGCTACGGTTTGCGCCATCAATGCGTCGAACATTTGTGCGCGGCGATGGATGATACCGGCCGAATTAAGGATACTCCGGAAGAGGTGTTTACTTGTTTTTACATTGAGGACTTCAAAAAGTTGTTTAAGCGAACCGACACCAAATATATTACGAATGTGGCAACTGACGGAGTGTCGTACGTTATGCGGGAATGGCTGGAACAACTGACCAAAAAGGATTATCAGGCGTTTTTAAATTGGCACTTTATGACTTGCGAACGGCTCGACCAACAGGGATACAGCTCGCATTTGCTCTATATTTGCCAAAAGAAATAAAAGAGAATATATCTTAAATGCAAACATAATGTTTGCGAGTTAAAACTTGACAGAATAAGTTTGCTGTGTAATCATATACTTAGTGGATTCATGGATGATTTGCGGAGAAATATCATGAGGTTAAAGGATAAAATTAAGACTTTTGCAATAACGGCATTTACAATGCTTTTAAGTTCTTGCGGTTTCAAATCTCAAAATAACGAGAATATTGAAAGAGAAGGCTTTGGATACGGTTATGTGGAAAACAGTTATTTCAAAAATTCTATGCGTGTTACTGTGTCCGAAAAAGGTGGATTTAACAATCCGTTTGATAGGAAAAAGGCTTTTGAACGAGGGTTTGATCCTAAGGATGACCATACTATTGATGCCAGAGAACAAATTAAAGAAATGTTGAAAAGAGATGGTATTGCAGCAGAAAAAAAAGGTTTGGTTATCTCTCAAGTTGAAAAGTTCAATGGAAAGTTTTTTAATCCGAAATATGTATCTAAGCATTTTAAATCAGATGAGGGAACAATCGAGCAATATGATCCGAGAACCATTGGAGTTAAAGAAATACAACATAATATGGAGGTTATTGATAAAACCTATGTTGTGGAACGGACGAAAAAGCTCCGAGATCGCATGACAGAAAAAGATACGGTAATCGTTTCTGCATCCGGAGAGAGTATGGCACATGATAATGATAAGGATGTTATCAGCAAAAAAGTATTGTCAACATATCAATCTTCCGGAGATCACGAAACCATAAAGTTTGACTACAATCGTTTGAATAACGGAAACTCTGGTGCTGAGATTTAAGCTGAAATACAGAAATGGGGTATGCGCTCAAAGGCTGGAACTTGTTTTTGCTGAAGGCTCGCGATTTGAGCTTATTCAAATTATTGATAGCACACAAAAATGTAAACGTTATCGGATAGAAATTAATTAATTCGGGAGATTGTAAATGTCTGTTACCAATTTGATTAAACCGCAAAAGTTAGTGGCCGGAGATAAGGTGGCGATTGTTTCGCCTTCGTGGGCCGGTGCCAGCGTGTTTCCGCAACGCTATAAGGCCGGAATAAAGCAGTTGGAAGAGGAGTTTGGTTTGGTTGCCGTGGAAGCGCCGAATTCCATGATTGATGCCGAAGAAAATGCCGACAATCCGCAAAAACGGGCGCAAGACATCAACTGGGCAGTCAAAAATAAGGAAATTAAGGCCATTATTCCGGTTATCGGCGGCGATGATGCGGTGCGGATTTTGCCTTATTTGGACTATACGGCGATTAGGGAAAATCCGAAAATTTTGCTGGGATATTCCGATATAACGGTGTTGCATTTGGCCTTTTTACACGCCGGAGTCAGCTCAATATACGGTCCGGCAATTATGGCCGGCGGATTTGCCGAAAACGGCGGAATGTTCGACTATTTTAAAAACTCGGTCCGGAAAACGCTGTTTTCAAACGATATTATCGGTAAAATCGAGCCGAATTTGAGCGGTTGGACCGATGAGGAATTATCGTGGCGAGAGCCGAAAAATCAATTGCTGAAAAGAAAATTGAAAAAATCAACCGGAAACAGGGTTTTGCAGGGAAAAGGCAAAGTTTGCGGGCATTTGTTCGGCGGTTGTGTCGAAGTGTTGGAAATGCTGAAAGGTACGCCGGTGTGGCCGGATAAAGAATTTTTTGAAGGTGCGATTCTGTTTTTGGAAACTTCCGAAGAGGCTCCGTCTGCCGATTATGTGGTGCGGGTGTTGCGCAATTATGCGGCTTCTGGCGTGTTGGAACGGGTAAACGGTATTATTGTCGGGCGCGGCGCCAATTTGCCGGAAAATGAACAAGACAGATATGACAAAGCGTTTATGCAGGTGGTGCAAAAAGAGTGTCATCTTGATATTCCGCTTATTTCGCAGATGGATTTCGGACATACGGACCCGATGTTTTTGTTGCCGTATGGCGCAAAGGCCGAAATAGATGCCGAAAAAGGCTCATTTGCAATATTGGAAAACGCGGTAATTTAGTAATTTGAAAATTACGCCGAAATAGTGGAAAATATTGCAAATTGTAACAAAAATTTAACAAAAAATTCATATAAAAAAGGTGCAAAGTGTGTTACACTATGCATAGGGTAAGTTTAATTTGGGGGTAACTATGTTTATAAGAAATATCTTGCTAAATATCAGAAGTGCGCTGATAAAAGGCATCTTGCTTGCAACTGTGGTCTGTATGCAAGGAATAACGCGGGCGGAAGCGGACATCTGCTTTTTGCCGTCCGGCGAGTGTAAAAGCAAAATAACCATTCAATCGGAAAGTTGTAAAACATGGACCGCGACAGAGCGCGAGCAGGTATGCAGCGCCA
>JAFXPE010000025.1 GCA_017528205.1 Alphaproteobacteria bacterium
TGATTTCGGTTGAACCTTCGTTCATGCTCACATCAAGTGCCACCTTCAAATCTGCCTTTGCCGAATTCGTACCTAACGTCATTGCAGAAGCATAGTTGGTATCAATGTGGTCGTTTCGCAAATCAAGCATACCGGTACCACTCATATTGTTCAGCGTTACATAGTTAAACGAACCATATGTTGTTGTGCCGTTAGCTTGTTTAATTGAACCAAGTTTAACATCGGCACTATTATTCAAATTAATTGTTTGGTAAGATACGGTATTATTGAATACATACTGACCACCACGTTCTGTTGAGTCGGTACTGTTATTGATATTAATTGTACCGTTAGAGCCAGAAGTTCCACTGTTAATGGTACCACCAAAGCTTATGTTCTTTCCGCTTGCCGCATTCATATTAATAGTTGATGTTGCCGAAGAAGTGCTGGCTATGTTTGTAATATCATTATAAACGCTACCGGCTTTATTGTTATAAAAAGTGATACTATCCGATTTTGCCAACAACCCGATGGTTCCGTCTTTATTATAAATAGCGCCACCAGAGCTAGTAACATTGTTATCACGAAAATCGCCGGTAATACTGGTAATGCTACCAGTTTCATTATAAATCGCACTACCAGAATTTCTCGATTCATTATCCACAAAATCACCGATTATTGTGCTGATAACCGCATTCGTTCCCTTATTATAAATCGCCCCGCCATTATCACCGGCCACATTTTCTGCAAAGTCACCGTTAATTGTTTCAATTGTTTTAACATTATATATGGCACCTGCATGACTATTAGAGCTATTGCCGGTAAAGTCACCGGTTATTGTTGTAATTGAACCGCTATTGTCAAGAGCACCTGCACTCGATGAGCCACCTGAGCCACTTGTTTTTTTATTGTTGGTGAAATCCGCCGTAATTGTCCCGATTGTACCACTATTCCCAAGTGCACCCGCGCCCGCAGTTGTACTGTTATCGGTAAATTCACCGCTGATTGATGTAATTGTGGATACATTATTATAAATTGCACCGGCAGACATATTACCACTACTATTCGTCGATTCATTTCCTATAAATTTACCGGTAATTGTTCCGATAGAATTATGATCTGAATTCAAATATATCGCACCGGCACGCTTTCCTTTATTCTCAGTAAAATCACTTTGAATATTAGTAACATCAGCATACTGATAAAGATAAATCGCGCCATATCCTTCTGCTCCACTTTCTCCATTTACCTCATTTTGCACAAAATCAGCAATAATATTTGTAATTACAGACTTATTATCACTACTGTTACCCTGTAAATAAACAGTTGCATTTCCATATTTATTATTCTCGAAACGCCCTTTCAAATTTGTAATAGTACTCTTATTAGTATTACTTACAACATTACGGTTCCCGGTCATATCATTATTTGTAAACTCTGCATCTATGGTAGTGATAGTACTACTCATATTCGTCAAAACAGCTTCACTACCTTTGTTACTGTCAAACTTACCGGTAATTGTTCCAATTTCGCCTAAAATATTGCTTATTGCTCTATATGTGCTATTTGCAAAAGTGCCGTCAATAGTTTCTATTTTACCACCACTTTCATTTTGAATACCCGTAGATGATTTATAGAAGTTACCTTTAATATTGGTAATTTGTGCATTAGTTCCATGATTATAAACTGCATAAGAAGAAGAATTATTACCGGTATTTATATTATTGAAGTCGCCGGTTAAGTTGGTAATCGTCGAACCCGCAGTATTTTCCACACCGACTTTACCATCTTTAACATCAACATTAATTGTGCTGATGTTTGAACCCTCAGCAACTTTCAGTGCCGCACCGCTGGTTATTCCTTCATAGTAACCGTCGGTTACATTTGCCGAAATATTCGTTGTGCTTGTAGCGTCGCTCTCTCTGAGGCCGATGGCTTTATAATAGCGCACATCGCCGCTCGGATCTGTCAATTTGAACGCACTGGTATCGCTGGCGTTACTTTCCGCATATCTAACAGCCGCACTCGCCCCTCTCGCCGGTTCCAAAACGCTCGGCATCATTTCTGATAATTTTGCGTTCAATGTTGACATATTTACCAGCTTATCCGTAAACACGAGTTCGCCGGTCACATCATCATACTTTATGTCAGTATAATAGTTCGCCGCACCGGTAACGTTGTTCAAAATATCTTCCGAAACTTTAACATTTGTATTCTTCAAAGCTGTTGAACTGGTCAAATTAACCTTGACAGTATCAACCCCATTCTTATAATAGCTTGAATTAAGATTAATCGCATCAATAATCAAACTACTTCCCTTATTAAATGTTGCCGAACCGGCGGTAATCGTGTCCCCCAAACCGGTTTTGGTTTTATTGGTGATTTCGGTTGAACCTTCGTTCATGCTCACATCAAGCGCCACCTTCAAATCTGCCTTTGCCGAATTCGTACCTAACGTCATTGCAGAAGCACTCAAATCAGTCCCAATACGTTCGTTTCGCATATCAATCATCGCGGTACCACTTATATTGTTCAACGTACTGCTTAACTTACCATATGCTGTTGTGCCGTCAGCTTGTTTAATTGAACCAAGTTTAACATCGGCACTATTATACAAATTAATTGTTTGGTTAGATACGGTATTGTTGAACACATACTGACCACCACGTTCCGTTTGGTCGGTACTGTTATTGATATTAATCGTACCATTAGAATAGCTGTAAGTAGAATTATCTTTATCGATGGTACCGCCAAAGCTTATGCTCTTTCCGCTTGCCGCATTCATATTAATAGTTGATGTTGCCGAAGAAGTGCTCGCTGTGTTCGCAATATCATTATAAGCGCCACCGGCTTTATTGTTATAAAAAGTGATACTATCCGATTTTGCCAACAAGCCGATGGTTCCGTCTTTATTATAAATAGCGCCACCAGAGCTAGTAGCCTTGTTATCACGAAAATCGCCGGTAATTTTAGTAATGCTGCTACCACTTTCATTATAAATAGCACCACCTCTATAACCGCTTCGATTACCTACAAAATCACCGGTCATTGTGCTGATAACCGCATTAGCTCCATTATTATAAATCGCACCGCCATTATCACTGGCCACATTTTCTGTAAAGTCACCGTTAATTGTTTCGATGGTTTTAGTATTACGTATAGCACCAGCATAAAAATTAGAGCTATTGCCGGTAAAGTTACCGGTCAATGTTGTAATTGAACCGGTATTGGTAAGAGCACCTCCATTCCATGAGTCAACTGTTTTTTTATTATTGGTGAAATCCGCCGTAATTGTCCCGATTGTTCCATAATTACCAATCGCACCTGCTCCCCCACTTGCACTATTATCGGTAAATTCACCGCTGATTGATGTAATTGAACCGAAATAATTTGTAATTGCACCGGCTGCATTTTGGTCCTGTCCCGTCGACTTATTTCCTATAAATTTACCGGCAATGGTTCCAACAGATGTGCCTGGGTTGTCTAGATATATTGCACCGGCATACCGTGCTTTGTTCTCAGTAAAATCACCCTGAATTTTATCAACATAAGAATAGTCATCAAGATAAATCGCGCCATATCCATTTCCAGTCTTTGATTCATTTTTAACAAAATCAGCAATTATATTTGTAATTACAGACTTATTATCACTATTGCTACCCAGTAAATAAACAGTTGCATCTCCATATTTATTATTCTCGAAACGCCCTTTCAAATTTGTAATAGTACTCTTATTAGTATTACTTACAACCTTACCGCTCCCAGTCATATCATTATTTGTAAACTCTGCATCTATGGTTGTGATAGTACCACTGATATTGCTCAAAACGGTACCACTTACGTTACTGTCAAACTTACCGGTAATAGTATTAATCTTAGAGGCATCACCCGAATTATATATTGATGCCGAAGTGTTATTTGCAAAAGTGCCGTCAATAGTTCCTATTTCAGCACCTGAAGAATTGTTAACACCAGTACTTGATTTATAGATGTTGCTTTTAATATTGGTAATTTTTGCACCAGTCCCGTTGTTATAAACTGCATTGCCACTCATATTATTGAAGTCGCCGGTTAAGTTTGTAATCGTCGAACCTGCAGAATTTTCCACACCTCTTTGACCACCTTTGAAATCCGCATTAATTGTGCTGATGGTTGAATTCTCAGCAACTTTCAGTGCCGCACCGCTTATTCCTTCATAATAACCATCGGTTACATCTGCTGAAATATTCGTCGTGCTTGTAGCATCGCTCTCTCTGAGGCCGATGGCTTTATAATAGCGCACATCGCCGCTCGGATCTGTCAATTTGAACGCACTGGTATCGCTGGCGTTACTTTCCACATACTTAACAGCCGCACTCGCCCCTCTCGCCGGTTCCAAAACGCTCGGAATCTGCTCATCAATCTGCGCCTTGGTGTAATAATTACTTGCCAAAGTCTCATTCAACGCACTTTCATTCACCAGCTTGTCGCTAAACACGAGGTTGCCGTTACCATCGTATTCAACCTTTGTAAAGTAGTTATTTCCGGTAATATTATTTTGAATATCGTCAGCCAATACATACTTTGCCTTATTGTTCGCATTAGTTGTATCCGTAATCTGTACCGTTGCGGTTTTGCCTGAATCCGAATATTTCGTATTGGTCATATTAATTGAATCAATAACAATCCGTCCATCACCGCTAATCGCACTTGATTTACCTTCTAATTTCAATGTATCGGCATAATTCTGTTGCGTAGAACCACTTAACCCGAGCTTCACATCAATCCCTATGCCCAAATCTTTATTCAACGTCAAATTAGACAAGATATTATCTTCATCTGCACCAACATGATTATTCTGCATATTAATATGGGAGAGCGCATTGTTAACTATTGTATCAAGATAAAACGAACCATACGTTACCGAACCGTCATCTTGAACAAACTTACCTAAATTAATCGTTGCGCCACTGGCTTTGTTCGTATCCGTACCTATATTAATTGTATGATACTTAACACTATTGTTGAAATTATATTCACCGCCATATACAACTTCATCCTGATTAAGGTTTAAAATGCTATGATCGTTAAGGTTATTTTTACCAACAATCGTACCTCCGAAATTAATTGATTGCCCTCTTAACGCATTCAAGTTAATCGAAGATGAACCATCAGTACTATAAGGATTACCTTGCGTTATATCATTATATGTTTTTACACCACCAGATGTAACGGTATTTCCCTGAAACACCACATTTGTATCCATCGCCGTGATATCAACGTATCGACTACCACTCCCCCATATTTGTTGAATCGCACCACCGCCTCCTACACTAGAGGCAACAACTTTGTTATTAGCAAAAAGGGCATCACGTACATTCAGTTCCTTGGATGTATAAATTGCTCCACCATATGCTTTCAGGCTTGATGACGCAGTATTCCCGATAAAATCACCAACCGCTGTTATGCTGCCGGTGTTTCTAATTGCCCCGCCTTCTTCAGACCCCTTATTATCAATAAAATCACCAGTAATCTTCCCTATCGTTCCGCTATTATTCACCCCTTCTTTATTGTTTATAAAGTCACCAGTAATACTTTTGATACTCGCAGTACTATTATTACTAACTGCTACTCCATCGTTATTAATAAAATTTCCTACAATATTTTTAATACTTGTGACTTTGTTGGCATATGAGATGCCGTTATTATATATTAACAGTACCTTCGTTTTCTACAAAGTCTCCTGTAATATCACCTACTGTTCCCTCATTATATAGTGCCGCTCCATTACCTCCAGTATCTCTAACTACTTTATTATTGGTAAAATCACCTTTAATATCTCCAATTACACCACTAAAATAATTATAAATTGTCCCGGCAGCGGTACCGCTTCCCGTATGACCTCTGAAACTACCTGTAATACTGCCAATTTCGCCAATGTTTTCTATGGCATTACGACCATTATCGATAAACTCAGCGTTGATTGAACCAATTTTAGCGTCACCTCCATTATATATTCCATTAACGCTATTCCCGATAAAATTACCAGTAATACTTCCGGTAATTCCACTATTCTGTATAGCTGGGATGTTATTACTTCCCTTCATATTACCGCTAAAATTGCCAATTATACTACCAACCGTCGCATTATACCCAACAGTTAAAACACCATTACCCCCTGTCACTTTATTACCGACAACATCAGCCTTAATAACCCCGACATTTGCACCATTGGTTACTTTCAATACAGGATCGCTTCCGCTCAAACCTTGGTAAAATCCGCCGATAATACTCTCATTCAAAGCGGTATTTTGCGCATCTGAAGTTGAACTGACTGTAGCCATGTAATAATCATAAACTTCTGCACCGCTATTGGTTTTGCGCTTAATCCGTACATACTTTGCCTTTTCCTCCGCACTTAATGCATCATAATCACTGTCGGTAATGGTCGTATTTTTCGCCCAAGAGATTTTACTTGAGTCGGAGGTCATGTATTTTGGATCGAGCGTAATTTTCCAGTATTTTCCATTTTCATCAATAAACGAATAATCGCTCTCTGTACCGGCCTTAATTGTGAAAATATCACCAACAACATGCACGCCACTTTCTGCTACCGACGTGATTTGCTCAGCCGTCGGCGATGCTTCTGCCTCGCTCGGCGCCATTATGGCCGCCGCGCCTAGGGCGAATAGTCCAACGTTTATCATCCAACATTTCTTTAGGACACTCCGATATTGTCTGGTGAGTAATCCGATTGCGGTGCGAGTATATTTTAACATGGTCTGGTTCCCTTCAATGGTGCATAAAATTAATATCCCGTAGGCAGAATCCCACCTACACTTGCACGATATTCTAACGAAAATTCGCGAGCAAGTCAAGTTATCCACAAACAAAAAATTTATTGCGCATTTTCAACAAGTTATCTGCGATTTCAGGCGATTTTTCTTAACGAAAACTTAATTGCAAAACCTAAATTTTTGGTTAATTTGTGCTGATTTTTGCTTATTTTGCGCTGTTTTTACAGCTTTCATCTAGTGTTTACTCTAATTTTATTGAATTTTACCTGACTATTACCTGATGAATCACTATAAATCCTTGACAGAATCGGGAGTTTATGAAATTAGTCATATTACTAAAGTTATATTTATACCGTCTTATCAACAAAAATGTATAAATCGGTATGTATAATAATGACGCTTTTCCGCGCCTTTCCGCATTTTCCTCCGAGTCGCTTTATTTTGACAAAAAAGAATGACAATAACTCGTCATTCTGAGGGAGTTTAACGACCGAAGAATCTCTGCTCTCGCCGTGCAACAGTATTAGTCAATTATATGGCTACTTCATTAAACCCCCAAAGCCGCAGAGCAACGAATGAGATTCTTCGCTTGCGCTCAGAATGACAATAACTCGTCATTCTGAGGGAGTTTAACGACCGAAGAATCTCTGCTCTCGCCGTGCGACAGTATTAGTCAATTATATGACTAATTCATTAAACCCCCAAGGCCGCAAAGCAACGAATGAGATTCTTCGCTTGCGCTCAGAATGACAATAACTCGTCATTCTGAGGGAGTTTAACGACCGAAGAATCTCTGCTCTCGCCGTGCAACAGTATTAGTCAATTATATGGCTACTTCATTAAACCCCCAAGGCCGCAGAGCAACGAATGAGATTGCCGGTCGTTGCCGGCAATGACAGTCTCTTTTTCACCCTACGGACACAAAAAATGCTCCCGAAATTTCAGGAGCATTTTTCAGACTATATCAACATCTTACCACAATTCGTCGTACTTCATTGACGGGTCGTTCAACTTCTTGCGGAAGTTCAAAGTACCGTCGGCATCCGGTTTGTAAGAATCCGGATAGTAGTTTTCAACTTGCGGCAATTGACCGGTGGTGTTGTATATATCTGTGGCAATATCGCCTAAGCGGTTAGCACTATCCCAATAACAATAGGTGGTAACAAAGGCCTCCAACGAGGTGTATTGTACCGGGAAGACGTTCCACAGAAGATTATTTTCATCCATTCTCATCAATTGATTTGTATTGCTCAACAACTTGCTGTATGTAGCTTCCGGATAGATAAAGCCCATCATAAGCGCCCAGGCGCGGGTATAAGGAGCTCCCGAATCAGCCTCATTCTTGCCATCATCAAGTGGGAAGGCTTGTGTGTACATACGAGTGTTCTTTTGGAAGACCATAGGCTCCAAAGCATCTCCGGTTGAAGTCAAGATATAACGTGTGCCGGTATCGCGAATGCTGCCACCCTCATACCAGTCAGTCAAATCATCATCAATAACCGTGCTTCTTAAAGAAACTTTTTCGACTTTTCCGACCAATGTTTCATCAGAGAGCTTGATATCCTTGGTTTTTCCGGTTCTCGATGGCTCATACTTAACTGTTCCGATATAGTATGTATCGTCGTAATCAACATCAACTCCGTCAACCTTATTGGCAGTGTTATAACGATTGTCCGTGCTGGCACCGCTAACCGCAGGCGAAAGCGTGGTTCTTACGTCATCATACGATTCATACTCTTTGCAGATTTTGGTTCCATTCACGGTTTGCCAACTCTTACATTTTTCGCCGCCGATTACAAAGTTGCGTTGATATGTCGGGTTAGCCTCGTTTTGGCTTGGTCTTTGACTGATTACCTTGTCGAACGCAGCTTTAATTTTGCCTAAATGAGTTAATGCCGTGTTTGAATCATTGGCATGCACTCCGCCAGGAATGGTTTCACCCTCTTTAAGATTAAACATATCCGCCACATCTACCGTATGCCCGCTGCTGTTTTTGGCTTTTCCCGGATAATCACTTTCAGCCAACTGACCGGCCTGTGCCATGGAAATACTTGCCGGAGTTACCTGAATCACCTTCTGATATCCCGGAGGACATTGCGGAACCGGCACCAATCCGATTACTGCCGAAGCCGGTTTTGCCGTAGGATCACCGCTGACATTGTCTTTTCTGCCGTTAATATCACATGAGTGACCTGAGCACTTAAGTTTATATTTACTCGGATCGCGTCCTAAGCCGTCAAACATATCTTCCGTCCAAGTGTTGGTGGCGGTATAAATGGCCTTGGTGATAAAGTCTGGCAAAATATCGCTCAAACGGGCACCGCTTCGCGACACCAACTTAATGTCGTTCATCACGGAAGTGTACGCCGGATTTACCATGTAGGTATCATAGCGATTTGCGCCCTCTGAGCCGTTGAATACTTCGTAAACAGACTTGCTTGAAGTACCGCCGGCAGAATTCTTAAACTTCCCTTTGAACATATCCGGAACTTGTACACGGTTACCGCTTCCGTCAACGTTGTTAGCCACAAAACGGCTGGCTCTGACAACGCCGCGGCCTTCATCGGCCGTGAAAGTTTTATGCTGGCCTTCAGTACCAACTTGCGCCTTATCCGGAGCAATATCAATCAAACCTCTGCGAACATAAATACTACCCGGCCTAATGTTGCGCGAGGTTTCACCACTTTCTGCGGTTGTGTTATAGTAAGTTGTTTTATTACCCGGTTCTTTGGTATATGCCGCAGTGTTCCCCGGTTCCAAATCAATGTATAACAATCCTTTAACCTCATCCGTATCATTGGACGCAGTTTTACCTCTCACAATATTAACGGACGCATCAGTATCTTCCGGCCCCATAGCCAAATAACGAACGTTATCCCCAACATCGGAAAAGACTGTGGCGCCATGACCGGCAATTTGATAATTTTCAGCTTTATCGTTCGTTCCAGCTGCCGGAACAGATGCCGGAGAGTCAACTATATTTCCACTCGGTTCTGTTGCATTGTTTCCGCGAACGGTAAAGAGCGGAGCCGTTGTATCTTGGCCGTTTGCATCTTTAGCAATACCGGAAATTCTGAAGTTGCCTTTGTGAATATTTATGTTTGCTCCTTTGCCGTAATTAACCTGATATTGCGTTTCCTCATTTATATCAAAATCACGATCTTTACCATCTTTGATGTTGCCGATGTTAATTATGTTATCTTTCATATTCATAACAATTTCATCTGTCGCCAAATCCAAATATTTATTGTTTTGGACCTTTTCGACAATGCCATCCTCGCTCATTACAATTTGAGACGGGTGGGTGGTAATGGATTTGTCATCTTTATTGGCGGCATCACCGGCACGCAACGCAACCAAATTAGTCTTAATTTCGACTTGCGTTCCCGGCTTTGCGTTGGAATATTGAGCATTAGGCTCATGAATGTGAACACCGTTTTCATCAACATCCATCCACTTAAACGCCTGATCAATTTGTTTTGAACCTACAGATAATTTAGAAGCTCTTACTTTTGGCGTATCAAGCTGTCCGGCGGTCAATAAGCCTTGAACAACCTCATTACCATCAATATCAACCCCAAAATCCGGAATGGCAGCATAATCCTCAGCCTTTAATTTGTTAACGCCACTAGGCAAGGCGTCGCCGCTTGTATTTACCGACACAAGAGCTTTTTTGTTGCCGTAAGTACCGGCATCTTTAGCCTCATGAATATGAAGCGATTTATCAGTAGTGGCGTCAGCTGCCAAAATATCAATTTTACGTGGACTACCATCTTTAGCATCAATTGCCACTGTGGTATCATATATATTCATGGTGTTTACATTACCCTCGGTATTAGCCTGAATGGCGTAAGTATCCGTACTACCCATCTTTGTTTTACCTAACTCAAAGTGGGTTCCGTCAAATGTCAAATGTCCGTTTGTTTTGGCATCTATTTCGTTAAATCTTAATTTAAACAATGACGTAGCCGGAGTATTGCCTGTTGACAAGGCTTCAATTGAACCGTTAACAAAGGCATTACCGATACCCTTTCCATTCTTTCCTTTAGCATCAGCACCACTGCCGGCAATATACAAACCGTAACTGTCGTCAACATCTGTAATTTTTAATTCACCCTCACTATATTTGTTTGCTTCATCGTGACCACCGACAATCAACTTATTGATATTTTGAATACTATAAAGTGTTTTGTTTCCGGCCGTCCAGCTATCATCAGCATTGTTTACCAAGCCCATGTATAAATCCGTACGCATTGCATTGCGCCACAACTCTTTTCCGTCATCGGCATTGTTTTCTCTGGTACGTTGCAGATATTTGGTCATATCCGGCTCTGCTCCGGCCGTACTGCTGTTAGAAACATTGGTAGATGCCGTAACAATGGAATATTTCTCTGAATTATCGCTTGGGAAAATCTTAGAATAATGGGTATCATCCAAACTCCATACACCACCAACGCCGTGTGCCTGTTTTCCTTTTTCAGATACATAACCGCCGTTTGAGCCGATTAAAGAAGCAATACGCACCGTGCGCTCTTGCCCGATTCCTTCAGCCTCAGAGCCCTTTGCCGGAAACAGCATAAACGCCGAAATACTGTCACCGGAACGAACTACCGTCATCTTAGGAGTACCATAATTGTACAAAGCCCCCTTTGTTTCGTATTTATATGGCAAATACGGGGCCAATTCATTTTCGTTTACATTATCAGTGGTCGGATCATCGACTATGGTAATCTCTTTTTTGGCCATCTGTTCTTGTGTTTGGTCTTCCGGCAATTTTAATGCCGGATCATTAAGCAACTGAATGTAATTTGCCGCCACATAAGATTCTGCCGCATTCATCAAGGTACGAATGGTGGTCGAAGTATTGATATCTTCAACTTCCATCGTGCGTTCAGCAGACTTTTTATACATTGTCGGTGTTACCACCGCAATCAAACCAAGCATGGCCAAGGCTTCAATCATTAAACCACCTTGTTCCATAATGGATTTTCTGTTGTTAAAGTTTTTCATCGGCGTTCTCCTTTATAAATAAACTTTCAATAATAATTAGTGACCGTACGGTTCCAATCTTTCCGTATGGCATTCATCACCATATTTTTTGTTATCCGGATGTACCATATTCCAACAATGGCACGCGGTATCCACAAACGGGAATACCTCATAGGCAAATAAGCACGGATTGCTTGCGGTGCAAGTTTGCTTAAATACCGAGTTTTTCCAGAATATGGCATTTGACGGTAAAATAATCGGCACCGGCTTTTGCACTTTCTGCGTAGTGCCGGTTTTCTGATCTACATATGTTTCATCGGTATAAACCATTTCGGAAGCATTGGTAAACGCTTCCTGACCACGCAAAAGACATCCTTGGGAGCTGGTAGCACAATCGGTCCACCCGAAAACGGCCGTACTTCCCGGAGTTTTGGATAGTAAATTTACCAAAGTCGGCAACGGTGTCGGCGTTTCATCATGGGTTATCCAACGATCTTTAATGCGAGCAAACGACACTAAATAGCGATGATATGCCAACTTACTGTACGTTGTATCTGTTGAATTGCAAGCAATAAAATCGCTGTCGCTGGTTGCTTCCGTGGCATCTTTTTTCAGACAAACCACCATATGATGAATTTGGTTTTTATCCATAGAATAGCCGGCAGATCTGCTACCAATAAGATATCCCAGCGGCAAATGGTCTTTAAAATCCGTGTACCAGAGTTTTCTAACTGCACCGGAATCTACGGCTGCAGGGTTAAAAGCAGAAATATCTACGGCACCGGTTGCACTGGTGCGATAGTTCTGATCATCAGAGGTACCATCCCACTTTACGCTGGACTGATCGGCGGTGTTCATTCTGAACAATATTTCACAGTTAAAATTCTTCAGCATAGCCTCGTGTTCCGCCTTAAAGCGGTTGACTACCGTTGCGGCCTTAATATCATTCAAAGCGTGTTCCTTATCGGCACGCGGCGACACGTTGAAAAAGCTCAACGCTACCATAATTGTTGCCAATAAAATCCATATATACATTGCGTTACCCCAATATATCAATCCTGTTCTCAGGTTACCACAGATTCGGTTAAGAGTCTATAAATTTTTAGTTGAGTCGCGAAAATTTAACAAAAGTGTAACATTTCTCATTTAACTGTTTTTAGGGAATAATTATATGACCATTACATGATAAAGTGTCATCCCTTGCGGTGTGCGGGAATCTCTTTTTTTTCGCCTGTCATCCTTGCGCAGGCGAGGATCTGGCGAAAAACATCTTTTTCTCACGAGATACCCGATCAGGTCGGGTATGACAGTATTTTTTTCGCCTGCTATATACAAAGCGTCATCCCTTGCGGTGTGCGGGAATCTCTTTTTTTTTCGCCCGCTATATACAAAGCGTCATCCCTTGCGGTGTGCGGTGCATCACCGCATCAAGGGATCTTATCTTTGCGTAGCGCTGATTTTTAATGAATCGGTAGGCCCCTTGACCTCGCTAAAGCTCGGAGGGGTGACTCTTTTTTATTGCTCCCAAGGCCGCATAGCGCCGAGTGAGATTGCCGGTCGTTGCCGGCAATAGTAATTATTATATTAGTAGCAACATTAATATTATGTTATTTAATCAACTCCTTTATACGCTCTTTACTCAACCAAGGACGTTTCCTATGTATCATACTATGACAATTAGAACATAGTAAAACCGTATCCTCTATTCTTGTTCGTTCACCATTTTTCATTTCAGATACAGGTTTGGTATGGTGTATTTCTATAAAATCCCTACCTAAATCGCCATATTTTTCAGAGAAATCAAAACCGCAGATTTCGCAATACACTCGACCTTTATGCATATTTTTAAATTGCTTTACAGCTGAAACCTTTAAGGAATGATTTCGCTCTCTTAAAACGTGTTTTTTTAATATTTCTTTTCCCTCGACAAAACCCTCGTCATCATTTGTAATGTCAACACTATCTTCCGTAATAATCGGATTCCGCAATCCCCAATGCCCATTTCCCTTAAAATCAACTAAATAAAAAATATCAGCCTTTCCGTCTTTATAAGCCTGAGAATCGCTTGAATTGCGCATAATTTGCGTTCTGACAGCACATTGCCATCCATCCCTACTTGCATATGAATTGCTAGAATATGGATACATCGTTAATATTTGTTGGTACAAATCTTTATAGTAACAATGTCCTCCTAATGCGTTCATAGCATTTATAATTTGTTCAAGCATTGTAATTTTCATTATTCCCTCCATAATCTTACTTACGTTGCTATTTTATATCAGCTAATCGCTATAATATCCGGCCTTTTTTGCCGCCTCTAAAATGCTGCGATAATGCTTATCGGTATCTTCCATCGTTTTGACTTCATTTTTCAAATTTTCTAAAATTGTTCTGTCTTGCGTTGAAAGCTGTTTACCGTCGGACAACAAATCGATGATGGTCTGCAATTTAATTGCCAAATCCTGATAACTTTTGGCCAAATTATCCTTCAACCGGCTCGGCATACTGATAAATTTCAAGCCGAAATTTAATCCCCCGTGGTCCGCGGTTTTGTTCTTTTGAGTTTCAAAATCAATTACGTTATTCATCTTCGTTTTCTCCTTTATAATGTTGAATTTACGCAGGCAAACACCGAAATTCAGATAAAAATGCCCTTTTCCGAAAAACACGGTTTTCGGATTCATAGGTAAATCTAGGGAATTAAATTCCGAATATTTGCTGTTGAGAATCTTATAACACAAATAAAAATGATTGTCAAACCCACCCAAATTGCAAAAAAAATTATCATCTACAGATGATAATTTTCTGTCTATAACCGCAAAATAAAATAAGCCCGACACGTTGGGTATCAGGCTTATTTTAATATTTTTATCTAAAGCTGTTCTGTCAAGAATGACTTATTCTTGATTGTAAGCCTTAGCTTGCTTTTTAGCTTCTTCAGAACTTCTGGCCACATTAACCAAAATGGTCTGAGATACTTCCGGATGCAAGTTCAGTTTTATTTGGTAAATACCCAAATCTTTGATAGGCTTTTCCAAATAAATGTAACGACGTTCAACGTTATATCCGGCTTCCTTAATAGCGGAAGAAATATCGCGGATGGTCACGGAACCGTACAATTGACCGGTTTCAGCAGCCTGACGAATCAGAACAGCGCTAAATCCGTTCAAAGAAGCAGCCAATTCGGAAGCTTTGCCCAACAATTCCTGATTGTGCAATTCCCAAGCGGCTTTCTGAGCTTCAAAATAAGCAATATTTGCATCGGTAGCGCGCAAAGCTTTCTTTTGCGGCAACAAATAGTTACGGGCATAACCGTTCTTTACGGTCACTTTATCACCCATTTTGCCTAATTTTTCTATGTGTTCGAGTAAAATAACTTCCATGGCACCCTCCTACATAGCAACATACGGCAACAAAGCGATGTAGCGAGCGCGTTTGATGGCGCGAGCCAATTCTCTTTGCTTTTTGGCCGAAACAGAAGTGATACGAGACGGAATAATCTTACCTTTTTCCGAAACATAACGAGAAAGTAATTTTACGTCTTTATAGTCAATTTTCAGCGCATTTTCGCCAGAAAACGGACAAGATTTTCTTTTAAAGAATGTTTGTTTTGACATTGTTTTCGCTCCTTATGCTTCTACTGCAGAATCTTCATCGGAAGATGCTGTCTCGTTGTTGAATTCTTCAACTTTAACCGTCATATAACGAATAACATCTTCGTTTAAGCGGATAAGTCTTTCATATTCAAAGATTGCTTTTGCAGGGGCAACAATGTTTAACAAAACATAATGACCTTTGCGGTTCTTTTTAATGCGATAAGCCAAGTTTTTCAAACCCCAGTTATCGACTTTTACAACCTCACCGCCTTCTTTTTTAATTACTTCGCTCAAATCAGAGACCAAAGAATTAACTTGAGAGGCACCGAGATCTTGACGTGCAATCAGCACGCTTTCGTAATTTGCCATTTTTTAATATCTCCTTATGGATTACTCAACAAATGGCCGACAATACGCTGTTTTAAGCCCATTACCGACCGGTTAATGTATAGCCGAATGTCAACGCATCCGGCAAGGGACAAGGGGAAATATACACGAAATTACGGCAAATGCAAGCATTTTTTTAGTTTTCTGTGTCGAAATCTTCCTCAACAATCGAAATGGCTTTAACCGGACAAGAATCCACCGCTTCTACCACCGCATCAAGTTCGTCTTCCGGTGTTTCGGCATAAGCCTCGGACAGGCCTTGTTCGTTTAAGCGAAATACTTCCGGTGCCATGCTGACGCATAAACCGCAACCGATACACAAGTCCGGATTAACATACGCTCTTTTCATAGCTTTTCCTTTCTGTTATTAAACACAACAGAAATATAATATTTTGCTTTAATTTTTCAAGGATTTTAATGCCCGCGGGCGCCGGCTCGCGCCAAAAGCCGCGGTTGCAAACGCTTAATGTTTTTATTGCGAACACGAGTGTTGTTCTTGACAGGTGTTTTAGCTGCGTGAGTTAATTGGTACTCCATTGTGTCGGCAAAATTTTTACCGTATTTGCAATTATTTATACTGTCGCAAATGAGTTTTGTGTCGTTCAAATCGTTAACGCTCAAAGAATAGCTTGCGCCGATTGATACTTTATCCAAATCTATGGAATTATCCCCTTCTCCGCCGAGTTGGATTTCTCCGGAAAAGATTTTGGCGCGAATATTGGCTCTTTTTTGCAAAGCCGGAACAACCTTGCCGCGCGAACGAATAAACGAAGCAATACGCAATGCGGCGCGATCACGCATATCCGCATTATGATTGAGCGCATAAGCGTTAAGCTCGCACCCCAAATCGGTTAACACCGGTGAATTGGCCGGCTCAAGCGCAGTTCGGTGTAACACTTCCGGATTTTCTTCAAACGCTTCTTCCATCGCTATTTTATCGCCGTTATTCAGCAAATACCACGCCGGAACGTTACTGACATCAAATATTCCCACTCCTTTGCAGATAATGCTCAGGTTAGCATCGGCCAACCGTTTGCAAACCTCTTTACGGGTGCGGTCATCCAACTTATACCATTGCGGCAAATCGGAATAAGTGTAATTTTCACTGGCGACAAACCCCATATAACTGATGGTGCTGTCATTTACTTCGCGATATTGCGAGGAAGGCATTTTCAGCGGAAGCGGCTTGGGCGCGATTGCGGCAAAATCGGTCTTGGTCAGCGCCAAAAAAGCTTTGGCACTCATATCGGCTTTCAACTTCAAATCCCGTTGCTGTTTAAGCAAATCGCTGATTTCGGTACGGCGTTCTCCGTCCAAAAAGCGCAACTTTTCATTGTAGCCGCGGTTAAATTCATCGCCTTTAACGATGTTGTTATTGAAATACATATTGCCGAAAATATCCTTTTCGCCGCGGTCTAAATTGCGCCATTCCGGCACATCGGCAAGTGAACAAGATATTCCGTCAACGCTGACTTTTTCGTTTTTCTCCAGCAGGTGACGCGCAATATCTTCTTTAAGTTTTTCCGGAAGTCTTTGCCAACCGGCATCATTTTCTTTTTTGGTAAACAAAACCCCCTGCCCGCTGCCGGCGTTCCAAAACAAATCCAAAAGCGCTAACTTTTCATTTTTAGCAAATTGATCCCATGTCGGCAAATATTTTTTAATGGCGGGAGCAACTTTTTCGCGGAAATACGAGCGGAAATAGTGCATCAACTCGGCCTCGTCTTTAATTTTATCACCCCTTCTGATTGGACGACCGTCCGGATGCGTTATGTTGCCGAAGCCGATGGTCCACTTTTTGGCCACCTTATCCCAATAAGCATTCATTTTTATGCTTTCAAAATGGGCAATCAAGCGCACCGCGTCGTGCTCAATATCCAAAACCGATTGATAAATGGTATCGTTTTCTTCCACCGCTTGCGCTTCGCCTTCGGTCGGCGGCAGAGTATTTTCAAATGTTGCGGAATCCGTGTGCATCGGCGGAGTGCGAGGAGCCACGGCTTCGATGAGATTATCGGACTTTTGCGAATCGGCACCTTGCGCCTTGCTTCTGAAACAAGCCGCCGTTGCCAACGTTAATGCAATAAATGTTTTATATCCGAAATTCACCGTTTTTCCCTATATAATTAAGTTCTGCCTATACGTCCTCTGATTGTTGTTTGTTGAGCATAGCGTTTTGTTTGTCCCTTTTTCTTAGATATTTTGCCCTTTGAACGCGGATTATTTACCCGCGGATTCGGATATTGATGATATGCCGTTTGATTTTCGGCTCTGACGAATCCGTCTACGTTGCCCTGTGCTTCCATAATTTTGCCTGCCGCCAGTTCCGCCGATTTCATATTTATATTTAAAATTGAATTATAAACATCTTGCGTGGTCAAAAACACATGCGAGCTGTTTTCTCTGGTATATTGGTAACCGATTTTCAAAACGGTGGTAGAGGCAAGCGTGGAATTTTTGGTGAAAAACACTTGCGGCTTGGCGGCATAATGACCTTTGCTACCGCGATTTCCGGTAATATTCGCATTTCGATTCTTATCCGAAACATCACGCGCCGGACTGTACCAATATTTTTTGCCACTGGGCGCTTCATATTCCTTAAGCAAATTGCGATTGCCGGAGCCGGTAATAAAAATATGACCGGCGTACGCTCCCGGCCCTCTGCCGAAAACGGTAACCGCACCAGGAATAACTTTATCCATATTATCAAATGTGGTTGTAAGTTCAACAACATTCGGGCATTTACGCAACCATTCCGCACCTTCACAGGCGAAAGTTCCTTCCATATAGGCAATCGGCTTTGTCCCCATCAAAATGTGCTTTACCCAGCTGTAACACTGTCCGCCCGGACCGTTAGCCTCCTTTACGGCCGAACGTTCCAACTCCACACCCATACTGTCGGTTTTGGCGCGCAACATATCTTCAGCATCCATCACATAATTTTTCAAACCGGCTTCCAACGCGCAAACCCGATGACTGGTTAAATGTATTTTTTGCAAATTGGCAATATCTTCGGGTGTCAGCGCATTATGATTGCCGTTTTCACGCTGAATACGTTGCCAAGTTTGCACCATATCCGCTCCTTCCGTAGTTGTTTCCCACGGTGTGTCGTTATCAGCAGCTTTAACTTCGGGTGCAATAACATCCACCACAACAAACGGATCCTTATCGGTTGAGTCTTCTTCAAATGCCGGGTGTTCCACCCACGCGCTGGTAATACCGAACGTATCTTCTTCCTCTGTGGCAAAATAAAGTTCGGGTTTTTGCTGTTTTTGGGCTTCTTCAAAGGTTATGGTTTTTTCTTCGGTTGCGGTTGTTGATTTAGCAACCGCATCATTACCATATATGGTCTCCATAAAATTATCCTTTTTTTCCAAAACCGAAGTCTGCGCCTTTGCCTTAAACGTAGCCGCCGTTGCCAAAGTTAACGCGATAAATGTACCATAGATATTTTTCATTTTACTCTCGCCATCCTTTTTGTCAAATTTACCACTATTTTTTAATAAATGCAAGTATTTTCTCTTATTTTTATATGTTTTTTTTCACGCAAAATATTTGCTTGAAATTCATTATACTTTTGACTATAAAAGGTATGTTTCGGTTTTATCATACAGAGGTTAAAAATGAGTTTGTCCGACATAAAAAATTCTATTCGCAATATTCCGAATCACCCGAAACCGGGGATTCAATTCAAAGATATTACCACGGCGATGAAACAGCCGAATGTTATGCGTGAAATTATTGATATGCTGGCAGCGCATTTTGCCGAAGCAAAAATTGATTATGTGGTGGGAATTGAGGCACGCGGATTTATTTTTGGGGCAGCTCTTGCTTATAAGCTCGGTTGCGGTTTTGTGCCGGTGCGCAAACCGGGAAAATTGCCGGCGAAAACTATTGCCGAAGAGTATGCCTTGGAATACGGCACGGATAAGTTGGAAATTCATCAAGATGCTTTGCAAAAGGGTGACAGAGTGCTTATTGTTGATGATTTAATCGCCATCGGCGGAACTGCTGAAGCTGCTGCAAAATTGGTGCAAAAACTCGGTGCCGAAATTGTGGCATTTGCTTTTGTTATTGAGCTGCTCGAACTCGACGGACGTGCTAAATTGGAGCCTGTTGCCGAAGTTTATTCTTTGGTACAATATTAAATCAAACCGGTTTTGAACAATTTAAAATATTTATAAACCGAACCGTCGGCCGACGACCAACTGAAGTCATCTTGCATAGCTTTTTGTTGCATTTTGTGCATTATATCCGGCGCCACATAAAAACAGCGAATCGCCTTTTCTAACGCCGCTTCATAAGCATTAAGATTGTTTTGCAATTTTTGCGCCATGGCATTAGAGCCATAAATTCGCTCTCCGCCGGCAAAGAAAGCCTCGGTTCTGAAGCCGTCAACTCCGTCTTCGATAGTGTCAACCAAACCACCGGTAGAAGTTGCTATCGGCAGCGCACCCTTGGCCATGGCCTCCATTTGCGTTAAACCGCACGGCTCAAAATACGACGGCATCATATAAAAATCGGCCGCCAGTTGTACGGAATACGCAAACTCATCTTTGTAACCCCGAAACACGAAAATGCGCTTGGCAAAATCACGAAACATTTGCTTGGCATTATCTTTCAGCATCATCAAATCGCTGTACAAATCTTTGTTTCCGGCACCGCCCAAAATGAAAATCGGGAAATTATCCGGCGCATTTTTATAGCGGTCGATAATGTGCAAAATGGCGTGAATCGCCATATCATAGCCTTTTTGCTCTACCATCCGGCTGGTCATGCAAATTACCGGAATTTTATCGATTTCGGTAGCAAGCGAGGCAATGTCATCAAACTTATACAAATCAATCAACGGAATCATCTGTTCTTTATATTTTTCGTCGGTAGCCAATCTTGAAAGCAATTTCAGACATTCGCGCTTGTTGTGCAATTTAATGTTCAAACTGTTTTCATCATAAAACTTAAAATCCGTAACTTTGAAATATTCGTTTATTTCTTTGATTTTTTTAGCATTCGGCGAAATCAAACGCTTTTCGTAACCGTTAACTATACCAAAAAAGTTACGATAGTTTTTGCGAATTTTCAAAATATCACGAAAATCAAATCCGAAACTTTTGTCGGAAGAAACCTCCTCCATATAATTTTTGGAAACGGTGATAATCCGGTCGGCCAAGTGCATATTGCTGGCGGCCTGATTGTAAGTATCGCTGACAATCAAGGTGTTTTGAGTGCGCGGATTGCTGTTTTTTACCGCTTTGGCGTTTTTAAATACCAAGGTTGCCAAATCTTCGTAAAGCGAGTTTAAAATGCGCGAGGTGTTGTTGTAATCCCAACCCTGATACCCCATGTGGTGAGCAATGTGAATTACCGGAATATTCTTGATTTTTCGGGCATTTTCCAGAGAAATACGCCCTACTCGAGCCTTAGCCAAGGTCAAATATTTGGTCAATCCGGACAGCGCGCCGCTGTGCCAATCATTGGCGATTAAAATGTTAGGCAATTGCATAAACGTTTCTTGCTTTGTCGCCAAAATCTCCAAAATTTGATACACAACTTTGGAGAAGAACGCAAAGCGTTCCACCTCGTCCACGCCGTTTTTGTTGAGAACGTAGCATCCGGTTTGGCCGGAAGGATTTTTTTCTGCCGGATCAATGCCGAAAAAGTGGTCGCACCGCAAAAAGTAATAAGTTACACCGTTAAATTCGCCCTCATAAATATCGGCAGCAAATTCGCGCAACTTTAACTTGCCGGCAAACATTAACTTAACGGTTTTAATTTTTTTGACTTTAACGCTACGACTTTCGGCGCCGATGTAAACATCGTCTTTTAATTCGGCTTTTTTCTTGCCGGTATCGCCCAAATACATCGGGGTTATGATTTTGATGCCGTGGCCGTCTTTATTAAAAAGCGCATTAAAATTTTCCGGCAATTCGGAAGCCACCATGCCCAAGCCGCCGCATTTCATAAAGGTTGCGGTTTCCGCGCTTATCATCCAGGCATCAACTTTATCTATTTGCGGCCATTGTCCGCCGTTAAGGCATTGGCGTTTTGCCGTGTTTTGAATTTCTGCAATAATCTCGTTTGCCGGAACTCCGTAGTTCACAATAAACTTTTTTTTGTTAAAGCTGGTCGGTAAAAATTCAAACACTTTATGTCCGGCACCGATTACAACTGCACACATATTCGACCTCTTTGCTAAAAATTATGAACTGCGACGATCAATATATACCTTTTATTTGTAACGTTCAACAAAAAAACGCCTCTTGACTTATGAAATATTAAACACTAAGTTTGATATTAGAGCTATGAATGTTTTATTATGAAGAGGAATAAAATGTCTGATAAAAAAAATTTACACCAAGAAGAGCAAGATTGCGAAATGACCGAAAACATTGAAAAAACAGCCGACAACGAAGCATCTGAAGCACCAGAAGTCGATGAATTGACCGCACTTAAAGAAGAAAATGCCAAACTTAAAGATGCTTATTTACGCGCCTGCGCCGAAACCGAAAATACCAAAAAAAGATGTATGCAGGAAATTGAAAAAAATTCCAAATTTGCCCTTTCCTCTTTTGCCAAAGAGCTTTTGAGCGTGGCGGATAATTTGCATCGCGCCGTAACTTCCGTTAAAAAAACCGACTGCAAAGAATGCGAATCTTTATTGCAAGGTGTGGTGATGACACAAAAAGAACTCACCAAGGTTTTTGAAAAATTCGGCATCAAAAAAATTGACAGTTTGGATAAGGTTTTCGACCCTAATTTCGAACAGGTGGTGCAAGAAGTTGACGACCCTTCAAAGCCGGCGGGCACTGTGGTTGCCGAACTGCAATCGGCTTATTTGATTAACGACCGTATTTTGCGCGAGGCAATTGTGGTGGTTACCAAGGGCGGAAAAAAGTAGTTTTCCCCGCTTCGGCATAAAAAAGTTTTATTTCAGAGTCCGACGGTGTTGTCGGACTTATTTTTTGTTGTATATCTTGCAAATATTTGTTTTATTCCGCAAAATATACGGCTATACTTGCGCCTATGAGAATATTGAACAGATATATCGCAAAGCAGATTATTGTCGGTTTTTTGCTGATTTCTTTTTCGCTGTTGGCAATGCTGTGGCTGACACAATCGCTTAAGTTTGTGGAAATGGTTACCAGACAGGGTTTGCCGGTTTATTTATTTGTGCAAATGACTTCGCTTTTGATGCCGCGAATATTCAACATTTTATCGCCGATTGCCCTGTTTGTGGCGGTTTTGTTTGTGTATAACCGTCTGATTGCCGACCGCGAGTTGGTGGTAATGCAATCGGCCGGCATAAGCCCGTGGAGAAATGCTCAGGCGGCGATATTTGTCGGCATTTTGCTGTCGATTTTCGGGGTTTATGTCATAAATTTCACCATTCCGCAGGCCGAACAAAAATTTCGCGAGTTGGAATGGCGGGTACGCAATAATCTCACGCAATCCGTGTTCCGCGAGGGCGAATTCACAACCTTAAGAAACGGTGTAACCGTGTTTATCGATAAACACGAAGGCGACGGCTCGGTTTCGGGAATTTTTGTCAGCGACGAAAGCAAACCGGAATTGAAGGTTACTTTAACCGCGGAAAAAGGCAGAATCGTTCAAACCCCGAAAGGGCCACGAATCTTGTTTATCAACGGTGTCAGACAAGAATTGAATAAGAAAACCAATAAATTCAATATGCTTTCGTTTTCGCGCTATTCGGCGGAATTTAATTCCGGTGCCGGCGCCAAAAGAAAAGAGCAAACCGTCAGAGAAAAAACTTTTTTGGAATTGATAAATGCGTCCAAAGACAAGTCTTTGTCCGCGCAAGACGTGCGTAAATTTACGGTTGAGGGACATCGACGCATATTGTATCCTTTTTTCAATTTGGTATTGGCCTTGTTGGCTTGTACCGGCTTGCTGATTTGCAATTTCAACCGCCGCGGACAAACAAAAATCATTGCCGCGGAAGTTATTTGCATGATTGTCGTCAGCGGCAACGACCTGGCTTTGACCAACTTGGCCGGCCGCTCGTTGTATTTTTTGCCGATGCTGTATGCCAACTGTTTGGTTCCGCTTTTGCTTTGCTTATATTTGCTTTTGTTTTACAATCCGTTTTATTGGCATCATCATAAATCAGAGGACTTAAGATATGAAAAATGACCGTTTAAAATTCGTCATCTTTAGCTTTGCGCTCAGCGCCGTTGTTGCGCATCCGGCCTCGGCTGTCAGGGAAGCCGGAGAGCTTATACGCGAAGAAGAGCCGAAAAGTCCGGAAACCACTTTTTATGTTGCCAACAACATAACCGATATTACCAATGTGGCGAAAAAAGCAACTCCGGAAGCCGAGCAAAACGATGAAGCCATAGATTTTTCCGCCGATGAAATGACCAACGACGATAAAAACAAAATCGTTACCGCATCCGGCAACGTGGAAGTTTTGTATAACGGTATGCGACTGACCACGGATAAAATTATTTATGACGAAAACGCCGATACGTTGACCGCTGTCGGCAATGTAAAGATTTATACCGCCGACGGCTCGATTATTGACGGCGACAAGGTTATGCTTTCCGATAATATGAGCGTCGGAGAAATGGAGCACATTAAAGTTTTGCTCAAAGATAAATCTCACGTTAAAGCCCGCTATTTCAGAAAGAAAAACAATCACACCAAAGTTATGCGCCACGCCAAATACACGGCTTGCGATTTGTGCGAAGGCAAGTTCCCGTTGTGGCATATCAGCGCCAAAAAAGTTCAACATAATGAAACGGATCAAAACGTTTATTATAACAACGCGATTGTGCATATTAAGGGTGTTCCGGTATTTTATACGCCGTTTTTAACCCATCCGGACCCAATGGTTAAGCGCCGTTCCGGTTTGTTGGCACCGACCATCGGCAGTTCCAGCTATTTGGATGCTTTTATTCAACCGCGTTATTTTTGGGCGGTAAACGACCAAACCAACGTTTTGTTTTCGCCGATATATTCGACCAAGAAAGATTTTATTTGGAACGGCGAATATTCGCATTATTTTTATAATGCCTACACCGAAATCACCGGTTCCTACATGAAAGATTATCCGGATAACCGAGACAAATTCAAAAATCGCCCGAGCCACCGCGGACACTTGTTTGCTTCCGGCAGATACGATATTAACGATAACTGGCGCATGAAATATAATTTGAAATATGTCTCAGATTATATTTATTTGAAAGACTTGAATTTGCCGAACAATTCCGACGCTTGGCTGACTTCGGACATTAAATTCGAACGTTTTTCGGGACGAGACTATGTTTCGATTGAGGCGTATTATTACAAGATTTTAAGTTATAACCTGCATAGCCGCAATATTCGCCAGTTTGAAATGCTGGATAAAAACAAACCGATTGTTGCACCGTTGACGGAGGCGGAATTTTATTCTAAACCGCTGATTTGGGGCTCTTATTTGAAAAACAACTTCAGTACGGCTTCCATATATCATCAAAACGGCTCGCAAAATCAGCGCGTAACTTCAATCAACGCTTGGGAATTGCCGCTGACCACCAAGTATGGCGAAAAATATCGCTTTACGGCATCGCTCAAGTCTGATGTTTATTATGTAAATCGTTATCAATATTCCGATAGCAACACTTATACCGGAACCACGGCGCGCGTATTTCCGCAAGTGGGTATGGAGTGGCATTTGCCGTTTGTTCGCGCCACCAGCTCGTCGCGCCAAATTATTGAGCCGGTTGTGGTGGCAGTTGCGGCTCCGGACGGCGGCAATAAAAAAGATAAAATACCGAATAATGACAGCGAAGATGTTTATCTCGACGATACCAACGTGCTCGATTTAGACCGCTACGCCGGCTATGATCGTAACGATACCGGAAGCCGCGTCAGCTATGGTTTTCGCTGGAATTCTTACGGCAATTTCTTCGGTCGCACTTCCGCCTTTATTGCCCAAAGTTTCGAGCGCAACAAAGAAGCCAGCTTTGTTCAGGGATTGGATAACCGTCATGCCACTCAATTCAGCGATTTGGTCGGCCGTATCAATGCCACACCGAACGAATACTTGAATTTAAATTATCGTTTTCGTCTTGACAAAGATACTTTAGATGCTAAATACAGTGAGCTCAGCACCAGCATCGGTCCGGCGTTTTTGCGCTTTAATGTTTCGTATATTTTCTTGGAAGGCAATACTCATTATAATAATCTTTACTCGGAGCGAAAAGAAATATATACTTCCATCAGTTCGCAAATTTCCGAACACTGGTACGCTTCGCTGTTTAACTTGAAAGACCTGACAAAAAAGTATCGCGGGCGTTTGGAACACGGCGGAAAAGTTGCGTACGAAGACGAATGCTTCAAGTGGGATTTGATGTTCAGAAAATATAACACCAACAATCCTAACTTGGATAACGATTACGAATTCAGTTTAACTTTTTATTTGAAAACAATTGGCGGTTTTGGTTCTTAGCCTAAAGGAGATAAAATGAAAAAAACAACATTATTGATTACGACATTTTTGTTATTAACCCCAAACGTTTGGGCACAAGACGTTGATGTTCATGAAATAGATTCGGAAACCCGCTCGCAACCGAACACCAATTCGCTGATGTTTCGCCGCAATGCCGAACAATACAGAATGTTGAGCAACGAACAAAAAGCAGAAATAGAGAGACAAAGAGAAGAAGCCCGCAAACAAGCTGAGGAATATGAACGCAAAAGAGCCGAATATGAGCGCTATGTTGCGGAAATGGAGGCTCGTAAACGTGCCGAGGAAGAGGCCGCCAGACAGCGCGCCGAAGAACTTAAGCCGATTACGCTCTTTGGCAATAAGCTCAAGATATATGCTTTGGTAAACGGCGAAGTTATTACCAGCAGCGATATGCAAAGCCGCATCAATGCCTTTATTTTGACTACCGGAATTCCGTATAATGCCAAAACCAAATCCATGATTACCAGCCGCGTTTTGCAAGGTGCAATTGATGAAAAGTTGAAAATTCAGGAAGCCAAAAAGAATAATATTCGCGTTACGCAACACGAAATTAAAAAGGCCGTGCAAGACTTTGAAAAGGCTAACGGCATGCAACCGGGACAGTTGCGTCAGGTTTTGGCCGAAGGCAATGTGCGTATGAATGTGTGGACCTCGCAGTTGGAATCCGATATTGCGTGGAAAAAGCTTATTTCCAACAAGGTAATGGGGCGCGTTTCGGTCAGCGAAGCCGATATCAGCCGCGCTTATGACGATATCAAAAAAGATATGTCCACGGCCAAAAAATTGGTTTCGGAAATCGTTATTCCGAAGAAAGATGCCAAAGATTTGAACCAGTTGGCCGAAGTTTTGCGCAACGATCCGCGTTTTGAGTTATACGCCATGCAATTTTCGCAAAGCCCGAGCGCGGCAAACGGCGGTCATCTCGGCTGGGTAACCAAAGGCCAATTGCCGGATGTGTTGGAAAAAGCGCTGGCCAATATGAAAGAAGGCGGCGTATCTTCCCCAATTGCTTACGGTAACGATTATTACATTTTGAAACTGGAAAAAATATTCAATCCGGAAAGAGATGCCAAATCTTTGCCGGGCAAAAACGAAGTCCGCGCTTATTTGCAAAACAAAAAATTGGAAGAATATTCCATAAAATATATGAAAGATTTGCGTAACAAGGCTTTGATTGAAAAGAAGATTTAATGGAACAGTTGCCGAGCTTAAAAGATACGGTCACAAAATATGAGCTTTTGGCCAAAAAAGCTCTGGGGCAGAATTTTTTGCTGGATATGAATATTACGGACAAGATTATCCGCACTTCTTTGGAAGCGCAGAATAAGCCAGATTTTTCCGGCGAATATGTGTTTGAAGTCGGCCCCGGTCCGGGAGGGTTGACGCGGGCAATTTTGAAGGCCAAACCGCGACAACTTACCGTAATTGAAATGGACTCGCGCTGTATTCAAATTATGCAGGACATAAAGTCCGTGGTCGGCGAACAGTTGCAAATTGTTGAGGGCGATGCGCTGAAATATGAGTTTAAGCAAGACGGCATAAAAAATATTGTCAGCAACCTACCCTATAATATTTCGGTGCCGCTGCTAATGATGTGGCTCAAAAATATAGCCGATTACAGCAGTCTGACACTGATGTTTCAAAAGGAAGTCGCTGACAGAATTACCGCCGAGCCGAACAGCAAAATTTACGGCCGAATTTCGGTTATGGCGCAACTGACTTGCAAAATAAAAGTGTTGTTTAATTTGAATCCCAACTGTTTTGTGCCGGCGCCGAAAATATGGTCGACCGTGCTGTTGTTTCAGCCCCTAAAAGAAATTCCGGCTCCGGAAACTTTGCAAAAGGTAGAAAAACTGACCGAAGCAGCTTTCGGACAGCGTCGCAAAATGTTAAGGCAAAGCCTGAAAAATATTCCGAATCTGGCGGAAATTTGCGCCAATGCCGACGTGCCGTTAACAGCGCGCGCCGAAAACTTAACGCCGGAACAGTATCTGGCGTTGGCTTTGCAACTCTAACTCAAGACTACCAAATGTAAGAAAAGAAAATAACCCATAATCCCAGCAGGAATGTGCCCATAAAGCAGATAAACGCCCTGCTGTCCAAGTTATATACGGCAGGTTCTTTAACCTCAAATCCGTATTTGTTGAAACGAGGCTCGCCGTTGCAGCTCAAAACCCAATACAAGAAAGTGCCGTAGGTTAAGGCAAAGAAAGGCAGCAAATTGTTAGAATACGGAATTTCCAAATCCCAACATATCAACAAAGCGATGGTCAATATCGCCGCCGGTGCGGTCCACCAACCGGACATACCCAAATCGTGCAAGCGGCGTACGCTGGTGGAAATTGCCGGCAACAAGAAATAAACGGCAAAAATATTCAACACCATTTTCGGCTCGTCCAAAAGCCAACCCGCCAACACCGAAAGCAAGAAAATAACCAGACTGACGGAATTGAAGGCCCAAAATTCATAACGAGAAGTCCGCCCTTTTAATTCAAAAAAGCGATGAATAGCCGCACTCCAGCAAGTAAAAATACTCTTTTTTTCAAAAGACTGAAATCTAGGCTGTATTTGTATTTCAGACATATTTTCCGTCATATCCGTCTCCTTGTTTTAACAAAGGAGGCACTTTCCAAAAACAGAAAGTGCCTTGTTTCATTAAATTATTTTGCCAACTGAGCCTGAACTTCGGCCGCAAAATCTTCTTCTTTCTTCTGCAAACCATCGCCCAGCTTAAAGAATACATAGTCGGTCAACTTAATGTCGGCACCGCATTCTTTAGCCGCTTCGGCAATAATGTCTTTA
Organism: Alphaproteobacteria bacterium; assembly: GCA_017528205.1. Lineage (GTDB taxonomy): Bacteria > Pseudomonadota > Alphaproteobacteria > RF32 > CAG-239 > RUG410. Next base: position 29,001 of record JAFXPE010000025.1, read on the forward strand.
ACTTTTTTATCCGGATCCATGATGTAGTTTTGTTCTTCCAAAACAACTTCTTCATAGAACTTACGGATACGGCCTTCAACCATTTTTTCAATGATGTTGGCCGGTTTGCCGGAAGCCGCAGCTTGTTCGGCAAAAATAGATTTTTCATGTTCAACCGCAGCCGGATCAACATTTGCAATATTCAAAGCAATCGGCTGAGCCGCCGCAACGTGCATTGCAATATGTTTACCCAAGTCAGCCAATTTGGCTTTGTCGGCCGCAGATTCCAAAGCAACCAAAACGCCGATTTTGCCCAGTCCGGCACGCAATGCGTTATGAACATATGAGCAAACCAAACCGTTGTTTACGCTAACAACTTTGGCGCGACGCAAATTCATATTTTCACCGATACGGGCAATCATGTCGGTCAAGCGTTCACCAAAGGTTTTGCCACCGGCATCTTGAGCATTTTTCATTGCTTCAACATCGCCGTTGTTGGCCAAAGCAACTTTGGCGGCGTCTTCAACATAAGCTTGGAAAATATCGTTTTTGGCCACGAAGTCGGTTTCGGAGTTAACTTCAACCGCAGCACCTTTGTTGCCTTCAACATAAACTGCTACCAAACCTTCAGCAGCGATACGGCTGGATTTTTTCGCAGCTGACGCCAAACCTTTTTTACGCAACCAGTCAACGGCTGTTTCCATATTTCCGTTGGCCTCAACCAAAGCTTTTTTGCAATCAAGCATACCGGCGCCGGTGCTTTCTCTCAATTCTTTTACCATAGCGGCTGTAATATCTGCCATCTTTTTTATTCCTTATAAAAAATTTTAATTCTTCTCTGCAAAGCGCGGCAATCGGTTGACCACCGCGCCTTGCCAATTCATACTTTGTCAGACTGATTATTCAGCTGTTTTAGCCTTACGCGGCGCTCTTTTCTTGGCCGGAGCTTTTTCTTCTGCCGGAGCTTCGGCATCAGAAATTTCCAAACCTTTCGCAGCTATTTCGGCAGAAACGCCGTCCAAAATCGCGCCGGATACCAAGTCGCAATAGAACTGAATGGCTCTGATTGCATCATCGTTACCCGGAACCGGATAATCTACTTCGTTCGGGTTAGCATTGGTATCAACAATGCCGACTACCGGAATACCCAGTTTTTTAGCTTCTTTAACCGCCAAAGCTTCTTTCGGTGTGTCGATTACGAACAACAAATCCGGCTGTCCGCCCATATCTTTAATACCGTTCAAAACTTCCGCCAATTTTTCGCGTTCTTTTTTCAGGTTCAAGACTTCTTTTTTGGTATAGCCTTCGTAAGCGTTCTTTTCTTCCATTTCGTTAAGTTTGTTCAAACGCGTAATGGATTTATACACGGTCTTCCAGTTTGTCAACATACCGCCGAGCCAGCGATAATTAACATAATATTGGCCGCATCTTTCTGCGCTTTCCTTAACGATTTCCTGAGCTTGTCTTTTGGTGGCAACAAACAAAACCTTACCGCCCTGAGCCACAACATCGCGAGTTGCGTTCAATGCGTTGTAAAGCATCGGATAAGATTTTTGTAAGTCAATAATGTGAACATTATCTTTTTTGCCGTAAATATACGGTGCCATTTGCGGATTCCAACGACGAGCGTGGTGTCCGAAGTGTACGCCAGCTTCAACCATCTGACGCAATGTAAATGTAGGAATTGTCATTTTATATATATCCTTTTTTCCGGTTAAACCTCCGCAGACTCTTGGCTTTTGACAGCACCGGAGCGAATAAGGCTTTGGCCCTTCCGCCTGTCTGCGTGTGTGTTGTTATAAAGCCGCACCATTGCGACTTCGGGCTATTTTTAACACATTATTATTATTTTTCAAGCATTTTTTAATGTTTAAAGCAAAAAAAATCTCTCCTTTGTTCAAGCGAGAGATTTTTTAAGATAAAGCTCGGATTATCTTAAGTGCTTCTCAAAAAACTTGTCGGTTTGAGCAATTTTGGCTGTTTCTATCTTAGTTCTTTCCCTATCAAGTCCGACCGTTTCAATAAAGTACTTGTCACCTTCTGTATAAACTCCGGCACTGCTGTGTTCCCAACCGTCTTTATCTGCTTTTACTTCATATCCCTTAGTCTCTTCTTCCAAAATACGTTCATCGGCTTTGGCTAAAATATTGTTAAGTTCACGCAATTTTTGCGAATTACCGCCGTGATTAACTTTGGCATTTTTCTTTTCGGAAATTTCGCGTTGCAGAGTCTGCCCTTTCAATGTATGCATCATAGCAGCATAATCCCCGGCTGTTGCTCCGTCTTTGTCTTTAACGTTGACGTCAACATTAATGCTTATTAAATAAAGCGCCCCTTGATAAGCCTTGGCAGATTCCGCTTCTTTTACCAGTTGCATCAACGGAGTTTGACCTTTATCATTCGGGGTATTGATATTGTTGGCTCCGTTTGCTACTGCCGCTTTCATTCCTTCAACATCTCGAGCTTGCAAAGCCTTGTTAAACTCCTTATTTGCTTCATCGATAATAGCTTTTTTCTGAGCTTCGAATTTGGCTTTTTCAGCGTTAAGTTCCGCCATTTTTTTGGCATCAACTTTTTTCATGGCATAAAATTTGCCATTTTCAACGTCAGCCGATATTTTTTCGGCATCAGGATTTATCGCATACCATTCATTTTTTTGTTTTTCGGCATTTTTCTTTTCTATAAATTTAGCTGTCTCATACGCGCCGCCGCCCAAAACCGCAATCCCGCCGGCAATCATAAAGGCTTTGAACAGTTTGCCGTAGTTTCTCGGCTTACGTTCAAGGTCTTTCCATCTCTCTGTTTCGTCGATTTCTTCTGCCATGTTTTTGCTCCTTCTTTATTTTTGATAGCCGGATTTTGCAACCGCATCTTGCCAACTTATCGCACCTTTTCCGGTGGCCATCCGTGTGGCACTTTTTGCCGCTTCCGTGTTATCAACTCTTTCTTGAATCTTTTCTTTCAGCCTGTTATATTCTTCTTGATTCAATCCGGCGCGCTGACGCAAGTTTTCGCCCAGTTCGTCCATTTCTTCCATTGACATACCGGTACCGACCTGACTTTTGGCTTCGTACATTTTTTGCGCATCGTCTTCCGTTAATTGCGGTGCCCCGTCTCCCGGCGTCATATCATCAACCCATCCGGTTCCGGCATCACCGAGGGTGTGTTTACCCTCAATAATCCGTTGGTATTCTTGCTCGGCGGCAATTGCATCACGTTCAAAATCCTCCAATTGAGGCTCTTCTTGAACAACAGCCGGCTCGGCAATCGGTTCGGCATCAACAAAAGACACTTCCGGCGAAATTTTAGTAAGTGTTTCCGTCGGCTGTGACTTCTTTTCATTTTCCGCCACACTTTTAACCATACCGCCGACGCCCAAACTGGCAGCGACTGCAGCAACAGCCACGCCGGCTTTCGCCAAACCAGAAGTGCGTAGCCACTCCATCAACACGTTTTTGCGTTGTGAGTTTTCACGCATTTTTTCGGCGAGTTCCAAATATTCTTGATTAGGTTTTACCATTTTCTTCTCCTTAATTTTCTTTTATGGTAAACCAATTATACTTTTTTGTCAACTTTTTTAGATAAAATTTTATCAAAAATGCCCGAACGTGTCGGGCATTTAAGATATTATATAATATTTATTTTCCTAGTTTTTTCCGCTCTTCCATCAGTTTTTTGATTCTTTCCGCCTTTTCTTTGTCTTTCATTTCTTTTTCCATCTGCATTTTTTGGAAGTTCAGCTTTACCGGCTCGCCGATTTTCTTATTATCGCGGAATATGCCTTTGTCGGTAAACTTGATAACGGTGGTAGAATCGTCTTTGCTGACATCAATGTATTTTTTCAGCTCGGCAAACGGAGTTCCCTCACCGCAAGCCGGAATCGTCGCGGCGTGCGGATTTTTCAAACATTGTTTTTGTTCCGGAAAGATATTATACAGGTTTTTAACGTCTATCCGGCCTACGCCGTCCAAAAATCCGTTCTTTTTATGAAAATTAAACTTGCCGGAAATTTCCGCGTCGGCAAACACCAATTTCAGGCCCGCGAGCATTTCCGCCTTGTCGACAATCGTATCCATAACTTTGGCCATTTCGCGGTCATTATCGACACCGGTTTCGGCCTTTTCCTGTTGCAATTTGCTCATTTTCTTAAAGCTGGCGGAATCCACATCATTTAGGGCAAACTTCAGCTCCATCGATTGCAACTTTTTCGCCGTACCCAACATTGCCTCAATCATACTGCCTTTAACGGAAATATTGCTTAAGTTCATTACGCCGACGCAATCAAAAGTTTCCGTCGGTTTCCAAGTGTTATAATTTTTAACCTCGGAGTCAAACGAGATGTGAACGTCAAACATATCAACCCCGACGGAAATTCCCTTATCCGTGGCATGCGACTGCGAAAAAATGAGATATTCTATATTCTGCGCCGGATTAGAATAGTCAAACTGAGCGTCCTCCGGCAATTTGAATTTCAATTCGGCGTTGTGATTGCCGGAATTTATCCGCATCGAGAATATCGGAAAAGCAAAGTTCAAATTGTCCAAATCGGAGCCGTAATTATAAGTGAGGATTTCGCCCTCTTTGGTTACTTTGCGGTTAACCGAAAGCGCGTTCAAATTGCCCATTTCCTTTTTTAATCCGGTGGTAGAATCTTTTGAAGTATAGGCAATATTTTTTGCCGAGAGCGTATCTTGGCTTATCAAACCCAAAGCCGGAACTACCACGGTTTCTTCGCTAAAATCTTTAATTTCGAAATCTTTAATGAAAGCAAACGGGAACAAGTTATATAACTGAGCCAAAAATTTATCGGCCTTAATGTCGGTGATTTTGTATTGTGCATGGCCGTCAAAATCTTCAATTTTGGCGCAAGTTGCTTCGGTTTCGGCAATGTAGGAAACTTCTTTTTCAATTTTCGGTTCGGCATCGCCGTCTTTTACGTCGGCGGCCATCACCTGTTGCATCAAACTTTCCACCGCCACCTGCGGATAAGTGATTTTGCAGGTATCTTCGCTTATTTCCGCCTTAACTTCGGCGCCGTAAGTTTCGGACAGCATTTTTGCCAGCAACTCAGCATCGGTGTTTTCGGACCAAGCGTTGTTGCCGCCGATTTGTAACGCGGCCAAAAATAATCCGCAAAAAATAACTTTCTTCATAATATCATACTCCCTAAAATTTGGATTTTCTCTGTTTTTCATCATAAAAAAAATTATTTGTTTCGCAACATTTTTTTTGATTATCGGCAAAATATTTGCTGTTTTGTTGTTTATTAATTCGCCTTTTTGCTTGTATTTTCCGCAGTTATCGGCTAATTTCTTTTTAATTTCAGAGTATTTGAGGATAGAGATGGCCGATTTATTTGAAACAAACACATCATCAACGCAAAGCAAAGCCGAATATACGGCAACCGATATCGAAGTTTTGGAAGGCTTGGAGCCGGTCAGACACCGTCCGGGAATGTATATCGGCGGCACGGATATTCAGGCTATGCATCATTTGGTGGCAGAAATTTTGGACAACTCCATGGACGAGGCAGTCGCCGGTTTTGCCAACCATATTGATGTGACCATGAACGCTGACGGCACGGTTACCATTACCGATAACGGCCGCGGCATTCCGGTTGATGAACACCCGAAATATCCGGGAGTATCGGCCCTTGAGGTGATTTTAACCACCCTCCATTCCGGTGGCAAATTCGGCGGCGGAGCTTATAAAGTTTCCGGCGGTTTGCACGGTGTGGGGCTTTCGGTGGTGAATGCCCTTTCGGAAACTTTGGTGGTTGAAGTGGCGCGCGACAAAAAACTTTATCGGCAGGAATATTCGCGCGGCAAACCGCTGACTCCGTTAACTTTGGTCGGCAATTGTCCAAATCGGCGCGGCACCTCCATAACATTTAAGCCGGACGCCGAAATTTTTGAGGGCAACAATGCTTTTATTGCCAATCGTGTATATCGTATGGCTCGATCCAAAGCTTTTTTGTTCAAAGGTGTGCTGATTAACTGGAAATGCGCGCCGGAGCTTATTACCGAGGGAGATACCACTCCAATTGATGCCGAATTGCATTATCCGAACGGATTGTCGGACTTTTTGAATATTCAAATCGGGGATCGTCCGACGGTTAATCGCGAAGCATTTACCGGAGAATCCGAGTTGGCCAATAATGAGGGACGGGTTGAGTGGGCTATCACCTGGCCGCTCGATGAAAAAGGCTTTTCATATTCTTATTGCAATACGGTCATCACCCCCGACGGCGGCACGCACGAAACCGGTTTTCGCTCAGCCTTAACCCGCGGCTTGAAAGAGTATGGCGATATGGCTAACTACAAAAAAATTTCCGCCATGACCGCTGATGACTTATTAAGCGACGCCTGTTTGATGCTTTCGGTGTTTATTACCGACCCGCAATTTCAGGGCCAAACCAAGGATAAACTGACTTCGACCAAAGCCATTCACTTGGTGGAAACCGCGGTAAAAGATTCTTTTGACCATTGGCTGTCGTCCGATGTTGAAAACGCCAAAGCTCTGATAGAATACGTTTTGGAACGAGCCGAAGCTCGCCGCAAAAAGAAAGAAGAAAAAGCACAAGCCCGCAAAGCCCCAACCAAAAAATTGAGACTTCCGGGAAAATTAGCGGATTGTTCGCAAGCGGCAGCAGAAAATACGGAAATATTCATCGTTGAGGGTGATTCCGCCGGCGGATCAGCCAAACAGGGACGCGATCGGGTTACGCAGGCAATTTTGCCATTGCGCGGTAAAATACTGAACGTGGCCAGCGCTTCGGTGGAAAGAATTGCACAAAATCAAGAAATCAAAGATATGATTGAGGCCCTCGGCTGCGGCGTAAAAGATAATTATAACGAAGACAATCTGCGTTATGAAAAAATCATCATCATGACCGATGCCGATGTTGACGGTGCGCACATTACTTCGCTGTTGATGACGTTTTTCTATCAGCATATGCCGAAGCTTATCGAAAACGGACACTTGTTTATTGCCACTCCGCCGCTGTATAAAATTGTGGCCGGCGGCAAAAACTATTATGCGTTGGATGATGAAGAAAAAGATAAAATCCTCAAAAAAGTGGTAAAAGGTAATATAAAGCCGGATATCAGCCGCTTTAAGGGTTTGGGAGAAATGAGCCCTACACAGCTTAAAGAAACCACTATGGATAAGGAAAACCGTGTGCTCTTGCGGGTGATGATTCCGAGTACCGATACTGAGGAAGGTCGAGCGGAAGATTTTGAAACCCGCCGCCAAGTCGAGCGCTTAATGGGTAAAGATCCGGAACCGCGCTTCCGTTTTATTATCGAACGAGCCAAGTTTGTAGACAATCTGGATATTTAAGAGACATTAGATTATTTTTTCCGACAATATTTTAAGACCGAGAAGAATCAATATAACTCCGCCTATTGTTTCGGAAAGCGTGTGCCAACGCGAGCCGAAAATTGTGCCGATTTTGATGCCGATGCAAGACAGTCCAAAGGTGACAATCCCGATGATTGCTACCGATTGCCACAAATTGATATCCAATACCGCAAAAGAAACACCTACCGCCAAAGCATCAATACTGGTGGCCACCGCCAAAACAAACATTGTCTTCACATCCATGTTCCGACTGGTATCGCATTCGCTTTTCCTTGCCTCATAAATCATTTTCGCACCAATGAAAAACAGCAAAACAAACGCTATAAAATGTGCGTAATTTTGAAAATATGTGGCAAAACTAATGCTGCCGAAATAGCCGATACACGGCATCAGAGCCTGAAAACCGCCAAACCAAATTCCGGCGGTACACATTTGTTTCAAACCGGCGTTTTTGAGCGCCAATCCTTTACATATCGATACTGCAAAAGAATCCATCGCCAACCCGACAGCCAAAATTAAAAGTTCTAAAAATCCCATGTTTACATCTCACCTGATTTAGGGTTTATTTATCGAATTATTGCTTCAGCTTGTCAAGTTATTTTATATTTTAGAGAAAAATGTTGACAAAATTTCGTTTTTCGATTATATTCTGATTACTTACCAGACTATTTACAAATTACTATATTCACGACTTACAACAATTACGCCAATGAAAAAGATTATTCATTTGTTTCTCGGCTTTCTGTTCGTCGCGTTATTGGCTATTTTTGCCGTTGCGTTGCTGGGACGAGCGATTCAGGGCAACCCCTACGCTATCGTTCTCAGTATTACCGAATTGACGCTGGTGATTATACCAATATTCATCGACGAACGCAAATTGCCGCATTGGGTGAGTAGCTTATGGACAACGTCACTGTGTTTCTGGTTTGTCTGCACAATCATCTGGATTGCACACGAGCTCGGTTGCATTTGAATCGTTGTTGTAAAAATCACAAACTTTAAGGCCCGGTCTGCACTTTGCTCCGAGCCTTTTCGTTTTTTAAACACGACAACGGCGAAAAATATTGTCGTTCACAAAATCTTGTGATAGACTTAAGACATAAATTATTACGGAGGTCGGCATGATTTTAGCATTAATGATGTTGCAAAAAATGGAAGAAGAACGCCGCGAGTTTGATCGCCAAATGCGTGAACTTGAAAATGAAAGAGATGATTTGCGTAATCAAAGAGAAGAAGAAGCAAGACGGCGGAGAAAGGAAGAGCAAGAAAAAAAGGAGGCTCAAGAAAAAGAACAACGCCGACTGCATGCCGAATATGAACGTCAAAAATATGAAGAACGCAAAAATAAAATCGATAAGCTGAAAAGTACGCCGCCGAAAGATTTATCCGCAGAAGACTTGTGGTATTTGGTTGAAGAATCCACATATTATCGTTATGGCGACAAAGTTATCGGAATGGCCGAGGTGTTGTCTAAGGCCTTTGAAAACGGCGCCAATCCGAATGCTCTTTCCAGAAGCGGCAAGCCGCTGCTTAACGAAGTTATCGGTTTTGCAGAAGATGAATTGTCGGCAAAAATGATTGATTGCGGTGCGGACTTAAGTTTGACCGACAGCTCCGGCAAAAACGCCCTGATTGTGGCCGCAAGTTTGGGCAAATTGCCTTTGGTGCAAAAAATTGCCGAGAAATATCCGGAAAGCTTACGCGTTATAGATAGTGGTCATAACCATGCGCTCAACATTGCGGCATTATACGGTAAGGACGATTGTGTGGCCTATTTAGCCGATAAGTGCGGCGTTGACACCATTAAAGGTTTGGGATGCTCTCCTTTTGCCGCCGCCGTCGACGGCGTAACGTGTTCGATGTATGGCCACGGAAGTTTTGAGCCGGGTGTGTTTAAGGCCATGGAGGTTTTGGTTGAAAAAGGGGCAAAAATAGAAGAAAACAAGGTCTTTGCCGCTTTGGAAGAATGTATGGGAGTTCGCTCACGGCTGGATTATCAGGGAGAAATTTGCGCCGCCGACAAAACCATCGACACGCTGATTAATTTTATTGAAAAATACAATTTGGAACACCCCGAGCCGGAAAAATTGTTGGAAACAGCTTCGCAATATCGCAATATGAACGTGATAAAATACTTGGTAAACAAAGGTGTTGCGCTCAAAGAAGATGTTTCCGAAAGAGGAATTGACGCCCCGATTGTTCTGGCAATGAAATTTCGTGACAAAGAGCTTTTCAAGCAAATTATGAACACCGATGTCGAATTAAATATTCTTGACAGTACGGCCGGAAATATTTTCAAGTGGAGTCCGGATTTGGAAACTTCTTGTATTTTATTGCAAAACGGCGCCATTCCGGATTGTAAATTTTTGCTGCGACAGGCAGAAAAGCCGACCGATTTGGTTACGCCGCTCGGCTCTTCGTTTGAAAAACTGCAAAAACTTTCTTTTAGCGAAAAGCGCGATTTGTTTGAGCAATCTTATGAAATCTGCAAAAAATATCCGGAGTTGAAAATTCCGGCGCTGAAAAATATGTTGGACATTTATCAGGCAACCGAGAATCCGGCGGAAAAAAGAGAATTTATGCAAACGCTGACCTCTATTCGCCGGCAGAAAACGCTGAAAGATATTTTGCGTACCGACTTCAAAAGAGCGTTGCAAATTTCCAACAATCCGAACGATTATATTGCCAAGCATTTGGGCGAAAGAAACACCCTATTCACCGGCTTGTCGGTTATTTCGCGCAAATCGGGTAAAGATATCACCGATTGAAAAATCGGCTTAAAAGCTAATCCATTTCTGCCAAACGTGCGGCCTGATCTTCGGCAATCAGAGCGTCGATGATTTCGCCCAGCGCCTCGCCGGAAACCACTTCTTCAAGTTTATACAAAGTCAAATTGATGCGGTGATCGGTAACCCGCCCTTGCGGATAGTTATAAGTGCGAATCCGCTCGCTGCGGTCGCCGCTCCCCACTTGCAACTTGCGCTTTTCCGAATAATTGGCGTCAATTTTGGCCTTTTGCTCGTCATATAATTTGGCGCGCAAGTGGTTCATCGCCTTTTCTTTGTTTTTAAACTGCGAACGGTCGTCTTGACATTGTACCACCACACCGGTCGGAATGTGCGTAATTCGCACCGCCGACTCCGTACGGTTAACGTGCTGACCGCCGGCACCCGAAGCGCGATAAACATCAATTTTCAAATCTGCCGGATTGATGTATAAATCAACTTCCTCAATTTCCGGCAACACCGCCACGGTGGCCGCCGAAGTATGCACGCGGCCCTGAGATTCGGTTACCGGAACACGTTGCACGCGATGCGCACCGGATTCGAATTTGAGCTTGGCGAACACGTCTTTGCCGGTAATGCGGGCAGAGGCTTCTTTATAGCCGCCGATGCCGTTTTCATTCGAATCCAAAATCTCAAACTGCCAACCCTGCTTTTGCGCATAGCGTTGATACATTTCAAACAACACAGTCGCAAACAAAGCCGCCTCGTCGCCGCCGGTGCCGGCACGCACTTCCAAAATAGCGTTTTTCTCGTCATCACTGTCTTTCGGCAACAACATAACTCTGATTTCTTTTTCCAGAATCGGCAATTGCTCTTTGGCTTCATAATACTCGGCCTCAGCCATCTCACGCATTTCTTTATCGAGCGACGCATCTTCCATCATCGCCTTGTCGTCAGCCATCATTTGCTGATGATGCTGATATTTATGAATAACCTCAACCACCGGCTCAAGCGTCGATAATTCCTTATTGAGTTTGACCAAATCGTCGGTGGAAACATCAGAAGCCAAAAGCGCCTGCACTTCTTCGTAGCGATTGACAACATTTGCTAATTTTTCATCTAAATTCATTAACTTAATTCCTCTGCCAAATCTGCCAAAGCCACAATTTTTTGCTCTCCGCTATCCAAATCTTTTACGGTCACCGACTGGCGAGCCAATTCGTCCGAGCCGATAATCACCGCTTTGCAAGCGTTAACTTTATTGGCCTTAATCATGCGTTTTTTCATGTTGCCGCTGTAACTTTGCTCCACCGAAAATCCGGCGCAACGTAAATCATAGGCAATTTTGAGCGCGGCGTCGAAAGTATCTTCGCCCACCGGTATTACCGCAATCGGACGCGGCAAAGAAGCATCTTCATCCGAAAGCATAGCCAAACGTTCCACGCCGCAAGCCCAGCCGATGCCGGCAACGTCGCCGCCGCCCATCTGCCCGACCAAACCGTTATAACGACCGCCGGCCAAAACCGTGCCTTGAGCCCCCAGCTTGTCGGTTGTCAGCTCGAAAACCGTGTGCGAATAATAGTCCAAACCGCGCACTAAACGATTGTTCACGCGATACTTAATTCCCAGCAAATCCAAACCGCGCAACACGTCAGCAAAAAACTTTTGCGACGTTTCGTTTAAGCTGTCGGCATACAGCGGCGCATTTTCTACCACCGCTTTGTCGCATTCTTCCTTAGAATCCAAAACCCGCAAAGGATTTTTTTCTAAGCGATTTTTGCTGTCTTCCGAAAGTTCGGCATAATGCTGTTTTAAATAAGCCACCAGTTTTTCACGATAAGCATCGCGGCTTTCGGCATCGCCGAGCGAATTGATTTCTACCGTTACCTGTCCGCTCAAGCCGAGCTTTTCCAAAAATTCATACGCCATGGCAATAACTTCGATATCCGCTTGCGGAGTTTCCACTCCCAGCAACTCCACACCGAATTGCGTAAACTGGCGCTGACGTCCCTTTTGCGGACGTTCATAGCGAAACATCGGTCCGGTATAATAAAACTTTACCGGCAAATTTTGTTGCATACCGTTAGAAACAAACGCGCGCACCACGCCGGCCGTACCTTCCGGCCGCAAAGTCAGGCTTTCGCCGCCCTTATCGTTGAAGCAATACATTTCTTTGGTGACAATATCCGAGGTGTCGCCCAAATTGCGGGCAAAAACTTCCGTAAACTCGAAAATCGGCGTTTCAATTTCTTCAAAGCCGTATTTTTCCACCACCGATGAGCCGACGCTCACCACTTTTTTCATTTTTCTTTTTGCCGCACCGTATAAGTCGTAGGTGCCGCGCACGCATTGTACTTTTTCCATAAAATCACCTAATTTTGCTTTTGCAGAAATTCATCTAAACTGACTTTTGTTCGCTTCATTACCGAAACCACCTTAATCGGCTTGCCGTCCAAATAAAACGAAACATTACGCGGGCGTCCGACCGTGATTTTCATGCCGGTTTCGTTAGGGATTTCGTATTCGTATCCCTTATTGTAAATATCGCCCCGAATTAAAACGTTGTCGCCTTGCTTTAATTCAATCCACGACGGTCCGCTGACCACCAGTTTCATCCGCGGAGCTTCGATAACCGCGGCCTGCTCATCAGACTTGGCTTCAGCATTTTCCGAATCGTCGGTGTTTTTTGCGGCGCTGTCTTCGGTCGTTTCCGCCGCATTTTCCGCACTTTGTTCAGCAGCTTCGGCAGAAGTTTCGCTCTCCTCGCCGTCTGTTGTTTCATCTTGCGTCACGCCGTCTTTTTCATCTTCGGCTCTGATTTCGGCACGGGACACTTCATCGACGTCATCTTCCACAATAACCGGCTCAGGCACAAAGCTCGTGCTGTCATCGCGATATTCTTCCACCGGTTCGCTCATCGGCAACACCGACCAAGCAATAAACAAAGCCGCCAAGCCGCAAAGCCCGAAAAAGACATGTTTAAAGTGTGGAGTCGAAGTTTCTACATTGCCGGTTTCTTCGCTTTGATGATCTTCGCTCTTGGCCAAAAATGACTGGCGATAAGAAGCGACAACCCGGTCGCTGTTCAAGCCCAGATAATTGGCATACGAGCGAATAAAGCCGATTCCGTAAGGCAACGGCGGAATGTTGGTATAATCCATATTTTCAATAGCGTTGATATAAGTTTTGCGAATGCACAACTCATCGGCCACATCAGCCACCGTTTTGCCTTTTTTCAAACGCGCATTGCGTAAAATCGTGCCAACGGTTTGTGTTTCTTCCTGTTGATTTACTTCTTCTTCCACTTTAATTCTCCTGTTTTGCGGCTTATAACATAAAAATTAATCAATTGCAATAGTGTGATCATAAGCATACGCCATTAATTGCGGACGAATGCTCGTTTTCGGTGATTTCAGCAGGGTTTTGACGTAATCCTCAACATCTTCCACCTTCATGGAGCGAATCATTTTTTTGATGGCGGCGTATTGCGCACCCGATACCGACAAGTTGCGATATCCCAACCCGATTAGGGCCATTGCTTCCAACGGATTGCTCGACATTTCGCCGCAAACCGAACAATGAACTTTATATTGCGATGACTTATCGACTATCTTTTTCATCAGTTTCAAAAACGGCGCTGACAGAACGTCGTAGCGATTGGTCAGCCGCGGATTGCTTCGGTCGCAGGCAAACACAAACTGATACAGGTCATTGGTGCCGACCGAAACAAAATCCACCTCTTGCAAAAGCTCGTCAAGCTGGAACAAAATAGACGGCACCTCAATCATTATGCCTACTTTCACATCGCGTGCCGTCGGTTTTTGCCGCTGTTTTTCATGTTCGTATTCCAGCATCAAAGTTTCTTTGGCCTCCAAAAATTCTTGCAAAGACGACACCATTGGAAACATAACGTGCAGCTCTTTTCCGGCCGCCGCGCGCAACATGGCTCTTATTTGCTGACGAAGTAAAGCGCGCCGGTCCAAAGTAATGCGAATCGAGCGCCAGCCAAGCGCCGGATTTTCTTCCTTCATCTCGCCCCAATACGGCAAAAACTTGTCGGAACCCACGTCTAAACAGCGGAAAATGATTTTTTTGCTGCCCATAATATCAAACAGCTTTTTATATTGCCGCACCTGACTTTCAACATCCGGCATTTTATCCGACGACATAAAAGTTATTTCGGTACGATACAGGCCAATGCCGTCGCAATTGGTCGGCTTGATGTATTCATAATCCAAATCCAACCCGTAATTCATCGCCAAATTGATGCGCACATTGTCCAAGGTTACGGTCGGCGCTTTTTTGAGCTTTTCAAGCTCGGCAAATACTTTGTGCAAACGCACCGATTTCTTTTGATATTCGGCAATCAGTTTTTCGGAAGGGTGAGTATGCACAACCGCATCGACACCGTCTACGGCAATGGTTTCACCGACTTTGATTTCTTTCAAAATACCGTGAATTTTGGCCACCACAGGAATATTAAGAGCCTTGGCTACAATCACCACATGCATGGTCGGCGTGCAATCTTCGATTATCAAACCGCGGATATTTTCGTATTTATAATCCATTAAATCCGACGGTCCCATAGTTTGGGCAATAATTACAATATCGTCGTCCGATGACACTCCCGCTATCTCGTCGTTGTCGCCGGAAATAAACGCCCGCAGGCGGTCGGAAACATCGCGCAAATCGTACAAACGCTCTTTCAAATAAGCATCGTTGGTGGCGGAAAGTTTGTTCCACATATCTTCATAAACGTGCTCCACCGCTGCCTCGGCCGTATAACCTTTTTCAATATCGGCATTGATTTTTTTATACCACCCTTTATCCGAGGCAAACATTCGATAGGTTTCCATTATTTCGGTGGTGTTACCGATGTAGTTTCCGGCCTGCTCGATTTTGGCGTCAAAATAGGCAATCATACGTTGCCGCCCTTCTTCCAACTTTGATTTTTCCAAATCGATATTGTCGGCAAAAATATTTACCAGCTCGCGATGCCGATGATGCAACACCGCTTTGCCGACGCCGTATCCCTTGTTTAAGCTTGAACCGTGCAAAACTTCTCGCACCACAATACCTTTTTCTCTGATCATTTGATTGCGGTGTTCGATAAATTCTTCGTTGGAAAATAAATCCGGCAAAGCCAACGCTAAAGTTTCGGCCTTTTCCGCCTCAGCTTCGGAAAAAGCGTCATTGCCTTTTTTCAGCAGCACCAAAGCACCGATAACCACACTTAAACGCGTGACCGGAATACTTAAAACGGTAACGTTTTGCGCCTCGTCAGTTTCGGCCGTAACTCTTTTGCTGGCGGCACTGCGCCCGATGCAATCTTCATTATAGCGAATATTCGATTTATAATTTTCGGCCTGCCATTCTCCAATCAATTCCAAATAGTTTTCATCGGCGGTAACATAAAGCAAAGCCGACTTTGAGGCAGTTAATTCCACAA
Source organism: Alphaproteobacteria bacterium (assembly GCA_017528205.1). Lineage (GTDB taxonomy): Bacteria > Pseudomonadota > Alphaproteobacteria > RF32 > CAG-239 > RUG410. The sequence goes on from JAFXPE010000025.1 coordinate 44,517, forward strand.
AAGCCTTGAGTATTTTTTTGAGTTTTTCCGGCATTGTTTTTTGCTTGAGCAATTCAGAGCTGATAAGGCGCTGAACCGCCAATGCTTCACTAACCGCCGTAGAAGTCTGCATCAGATTTTCCTCAAATTTATTGTTGCAACATTGTTCTTATTGTTTATACTATTTTTTATGTTATGTAAACTAAAAAAAGGGGATAAAAATGAGCAACACTTATGCACGCGGACAACACGACACACGCCCGTGGGGAACTTGGGAAGTAATTGATTGCGGCGAAGGATTTTGCGTTAAGCGGATAGTCGTTAATTCCGGCGGTATTTTATCGCTGCAACTGCACCATTATCGCGCCGAACATTGGATTATGGTAAAAGGCGTTGCAACCGTAACTTTGGGCGAAATGCAGATGCCGAAAAAAGCCGGAGAATCGGTTTATATTCCGACAGAAACCAAACACCGTATTCAAAATGACGCCGCGGAACCGCTGGAATTTATCGAAGTGCAAATCGGCCAAAACCTTGATGAGAACGATATTGTGCGCTTTGAAGATAAATACGGTCGGGCACAATAAACTTTTTATCTGTGCATAACTTTCTGCATAACTTAAGAATCAACTTGAACTTTTTTAAAGGTTAATGAATCCTTAATCAGCATTGAGAAAGGGTTTAGTTATGTCTGATTCGGACAATTATGATTTCAGCGTTATTCAAACCGGAGACATTATGGTTTCCGCCTATCCGGAACAACTGGATTATGACGACGAGCGGCGCGAGCTGTGGGCCTATTGTCTGCGGATTGAAAATAATTCGAATCAGCGCATTCGCCTTTTGCGCCGCGATTTTTGCATTACCGACAGTTTCGGGCAAAATCATTATGATTTGAGCGAAGGATTTAACGGCGAACTGCCGGATTTGGAACCGGGAGAATGTTTTGAATTTGAAGATACTACCGTTATTGACGGCAAGGCCGCCGTTATTTACGGCTGTTGCCACGCGCGCAAAGCCGACGGAACGTTGTTTGAAATTGATATTCCGCTGATGCAACTAAGCAACGCGAATCCGCGCTTAAGCAAAGTATCGCTGCATTAATCAGTAATTAGTGATGGTTTGGTTATCTTTGACATACATGTTCAAAGACTGATTGATGTTCTTTTCCATATTTTCATCAAACACTTTGAAAAGCTTGATAACCATTTCATTCCAATGTTGTTCTTTATCTTCGATGCCCGTATCCACGGCCATGGTCAAGTCGCGCCAAACGCCGACTTCGGTGGCGGCGGAAGTTTGTTTTTCAACAACGCGCAACAATACCTTGAGATTGGCGTGATATTTGAGGCGGTCTTTCATTAAGAGCTGTCCGGATTTTTCTTCCGTTTCGGTTACCGAAGCGTCTTGAATGATAAACTCGGCCACCCGATCAGACGAAAAATCAGCGGCCTCCAAACGCTCTTTAGCCCAAGTTTTGGCTGTTTTCTCGATAGATACCGGCAATAAGTGCTCCACATTCGGACGAGTGAAAGACGGGGTAAATTCAGACTTTATTTCCACCGTTTTTACCGTTAACGGAATCGGCGCCTTGTTATCAAAATGCAAATCGCTGAAACGCTCCGGCATTGCCGTATTGTTGTTCATGGTCGTGCAAGCGTTCAAAACCAAGGCAAGCGCGCCTAAACCCAACATCTTAAACCATTTTCTCATCGTTTTTATCCCAAAAATTGAACATATTTTGTTCAGAATATAGGGCAAAGTTTAAGATATGCTTAATGCTTGAGCAATTCTCCCTTGTCAAAAGAATAAACTTGTCCGCAAAAATTGCAAGTGGCGGTGATTTTGCCGTTTTCAACCATATCTTCGATATCTTCGGGCCGCATTGAGCTTAGAGTGTGCTGTAATTTTTCGCGGTTGCAACGACAGCCGAAAGTATATTCGCTTTCTTTGTTGACACGAACTTGGTGCTCGTGAAACAGACGGAACAAAACTTCCGGCAAATCCAACGTAAAGATTTCATCCGCAGTTAAGCTGTCGAGCAGAATTTTGTTCTCGTTCCACAACTCCGGCAAATCTTCTTCCGCCTCGCCGTCTTTACCGCCTGCCGTCGGCATTTTTTGAATCAGGATACCGGCAGACTGCCATATTTCATCTTTTTTGCGCAAATACAGGTGCAAATAGGTATCAATCTGCTCGGAATTTTTGAAATAGCGCATGGCGCATTCTTCCAAGGTTTTGCCCTGCAAATCGACAACACCCTGATAAAGCTCGGTATTTTTGCCCTGATCGATGGTAAAAATCAAATTTCCGTGTTCCAACCAATGCGGTGTCGGCTCGATTTCGCCTTCGGTTTTGCGCAAAGCTTGTGCGTCTTCTATGGCTTTGGCGTCAAATTTTGCGGTTGCGCGCACTTTGCCGGCGGAAGTTACATCGGCCACCAACACCGAAATCGGCCCGCTACCTTGTATCTGTAAGGTAAATATGCCGTCGAACTTCATCAAACTGGCTATTATTACGCCCAAAGCCGTGGTTTCTGCCACCGCCGCCGCCACATTATCCGGATATTTCGTGTGTGTAAAAATTTCGCTCAACACCTTATCCAGACGCACAATGCGACCGCGAAACAAGTTATTGTCCAAATTAAAAGAAATACAAGTATCGTTCATTATTTAAAAACCTCTTTGCGCTAATATTTCATCAACTTATGATGATATTTAATTTATTTTCGGAGAATTTTCAAGTGTTTGATGTAAATGATGAAAAATCAGCTTTACAATGTACCTCTCCGCGGCGCAAACCACAGAAAAAAATTACGCCGCAACGATTGAAAAATATCGGTTTATATTATTTGAAGCGTTTTGAATCGTCGGTGGAAAATCTGCGTTCGGTGCTGAGACGACGCATTGACGCATATGCCCGGGAAAATCCGGAATGGAACAAGCAAGAAGCTTACGGATGGGTTGAAGAGGTTCTTAACGAATTTGAGCGCTTGCATTATTTGGATGATAATCGTTTTGCCGAAATCAAAGTCCAGAGTTATTTAAATGCCGGAAAACCGGCGCGCTATATTCAAAACAAACTCCGTGCCAAAGGGATTGACGAAGCGCAAATTGAGGCGGTGTTATCCGAAAAAGAATATAATCCGCTGGAAATGGCGCTCAAACTGGCTAAACGCAAAAAAATCGGGCCGTATCGCGATGCGGCAAGCCGCCGCGAATATCGGCAAAAAGATATGGGAACTTTGGTGCGCGCCGGTTTTGATTATGATGTGGTTTGTGAAGTGTTAAATTATTCTCCCGATGAAGAATAAGCCTTATTCGGCGTCTAAAACTTCTTCCAAAAATTCGCAAGCATCGGCCACACAATCGGGACATTCACGCAAAACTTTGCCGCTTTCTATACCTTTAAGCAATTTGCATTGAGTGGCACCGTTGCGCTCCTGAAAATTGTTCATAATTCGGCGCATACCCTGAATTATCTCGGCTTTGCTTTTACCACTCAAACCGAGCACCATGCCGGCGCCGACCAAGGCACCGCAAGTTCCTTCCATATTGCCCATACCGGCGGCGAAGGCATTGCCCATATTAAGAGCGGTTTGTTCGTCTATTCCGGCCTTGTCGCAATAGGTGCAAACAACCGCTTGCGCACAGTTGCATATTCCCTTGCGCTTTTTTTCCGCCGCCGCAAATTTTCTGCTATTATTCAAGTTCAGTCCCCGTTAAGTTATTCCCGATGATACGGGTGATGGTTGATAATGGTTTGCACCCGATAAATCTGTTCGCATAAAACCGCACGCATCAAAATATGCGGCAAAGTCAGCTTGCCGAACGACAGAATTAAATCCGCCTTGTCGCGGGTTGATTGCAAATGGCCGTCGGCGCCGCCGATTAAAAAGCAGATTTCGGAGCAACCATTATTAAGCCAATTTTCGATTTTTTCCGCCAATTCCATACTGCCGATATTGACGCCGCGCTCGTCTAAAACTACAACTTTGGCGCCGTGAGGAATCGAGCCTTGCAAAAATTTGGCCTCGTCTTCTTGAGTTGAATTGTCTTGTTCTTTAATTACGATATCCCAGCCCGAACGCTTGACATACTCGGCGATAATCGCCGCTTCCGGTGCGTTTTTTTTACATTTTCCGATGGCCAGAATCGTCGCTTTCATTATTGATTTTATTTCTCGCGTAAGTTTGCCGCCGACTGCCACATTTTTTCCAGATTGTAAAAATCTCTGACTTCCGGACGGAAAATATGAACAATTACATCAAAGGCGTCAATCAACACCCAATCAGCTTTCAGCTCGCCTTCTGAGGTGCTGCGATGACCGGCCGCCTTCAAATTTTCTTCTATTTTTTGCGCAATGGAAGCAACATGACGATTAGAATTACCGCTGGCTACCACCATATAACTGGCAATTGAGGTTTTGCCTTCCAAATCTATTACCACCACGTCTTCGGCCTTCATATCCGCCAAAGTTTCCGTGATGATTTGCAAAATTGCATTATTTTCTTTTTTATCAGCCACTTTTCTCTCCTTCTTATCCTAACGGCGACCATGGTTTCTTTTCTATCACAACTTCTGCCGGTTCTTCCGCATTTTTGCCGCGATTATCGCGCGTAATCAGCGCATCAACCGCTTGCAAACACTCGTCTAAACCGTTGTGCGCTACCGCCGAAATGGCGAATATTTTATTTTTGCATACTTTTTTCAGGGCCTTCAGCTTATCTTTTATTTCTTCGTCGGATAAAGCATCGCACTTGTTAAGCGCAACAACTTCCGGCTTGTGTTTGAGCTTGTCGTTATAAAGCTCCAGTTCCTTGCGAATCGTTTTATAATCGGCCGCAACATCTTCTGCCGTGGCGTCCAACAAATGCAAAAACACCGAGCAACGCTCAACGTGTTTCAAAAATCTGTCGCCCAAACCGACACCTTCGTGAGCGCCTTCAATCAGCCCCGGAATATCCGCCAAAACCATTTCCTTGCCGCCGCTCCAAGCTACGCCCAAATGCGGATGCAGAGTAGTAAACGGATAAGAAGCAATTTTCGGACGTGCCGCGGTTACCGCCGATAAAAATGTTGATTTTCCGGCGTTCGGCAAGCCGATTAAACCGACATCGGCAATAATTTTTAAGCGTAACCACACCCAAATTTCTTCTCCCGGTGTTCCCGGGCCGGCATAACGCGGTGCCTGATTGGTTGAGGTTTTGAAACGCGTGTTGCCCAAACCACCTTTGCCGCCTTTGGCAATCAAAAATCTTTCGCCGGCGACCACCATGTCTTTTAAAACCGTTTCGCCGTCATCGGCCACAATTTCCGTACCTACCGGCACTTTAATGATTAAATCTTCGCCCTTATAGCCGGTCATTTCCGAGCCCATGCCCTGCTGACCTTTTTGAGCCTTAAAATGTTGTTGGTAGCGAAAATCAATAAGCGTATTGAGGTTTTCGACAGCCTCAAAATAAACGCTGCCGCCGTCACCGCCGTCGCCGCCGTTCGGACCGCCGAATTCGATAAACTTTTCGCGGCGAAAAGCAACACAACCTTTGCCGCCGTCGCCGGCTTTGATATATATTTTTGCCTGATCCAAAAACTTCATTGATTTTGCCCCAAAAACTTTTTCCCAAGTACAAATAAAGGGGCATTACGCCCCCTATATTGATTTGCGCCAAGAACTATTCGGCAACGACAGAAACATAAACTTTGCTGTCGGCTTTTGTCTTGAACTCAACTTTACCTTCAGAAGTAGCAAAAATCGTGTGATCTTTACCCAGACCAACATTCTGTCCCGGATGATACTTTGTACCACGTTGACGAATGATGATGTTGCCAGGGATTACAGCTTCACCACCGTATTTTTTAACACCCAAACGACGACCTTCGGAATCACGACCGTTATTGGAGCTACCACCAGATTTCTTATGTGCCATAACGCTTTCTCCCTAAAATTAACCTAAAATATCCGTGATTTTAACAATCGTGATATTTTGTCTGTGACCATTCTTACGACGATAGTTTTGTCTTCTCTTCTTTTTGAAAACAATAACTTTCGCGTCTTTTGCCTGTTTAACAACCAAAGCCTTTACGCTGGCACCTTTTACTAACGGCGTACCGATAGTAGAATCCAACGCCAAAACTTCGTTGAAAACAACTTCTTTTCCTTCTTCACCGGCGATTTTTTCAATCTTTACAACGTCACCAGTTGTGACATTATATTGTTTTCCGCCTGTTTTAATTACTGCGTACATATTCTTTCACCTTTAATTTAAACATAAAGCAATGGCTTGTAATATACATAAGTTTTTTGCGCTGTCAACTATAAAAATAACGATTTTTTAATTTTTTTGCCCTTATCGCGCGATTCTTTATTATTATATTCGCCGACATATGATTTTAGTCTTGAAAAATATTTTTTTGCAAGCTAAATATGTGTTACGGATTTACAAGGAAATATACTTAAATGTATGATGTTTATGAAATAAGAAAAGAATTTCCGATTTTTGGCGTTTTGGTTAACGGCAAACCGGTTACTTATTTGGATACCACGGCATCGGCACAAAAGCCGCAGGCCGTATTTGACGCCATGAGCAATGTTTATCATCGGTTTTATGCCAATCCGCATCGCGGCACATATTATTTTGCCGACGCCATCACCTCGGCTTTTGAACAGGCGCGAGAAACCGTGCGCGAATTTATCAACGCTCGTGAAACCCGCGAAATAGTGTTTACACGCAACGCCACCGAATCCATCAATCTGGTGGCCGCCACTTGGGGAATGCAAAATGTTAAAGCCGGCGACGAAGTGCTGATTTCAGAGGCTGAACACCACGCCAATCTGGTGCCGTGGCAACATTTATGCGAAGTTACCGGCGCTAAACTGGTGGTGTTTCCGGTTGATGACAACGGCGAGTTTATGCGCGAAGAATTTTACGCGCGTTTGGGTGAAAAAACCAAAATCGTTGCCGTTTCGGCCATGTCCAATGTTTTGGGCACCATGTTCCCGATTGAAGAAATTGCCGCCGCGGCTCATAAAGTCGGCGCCAAAGTGTTGGTAGATGCCTGCCAATTTGCGGTACACTATCCGATTGACGTGCAAAAAATAGATTGTGATTTTTTAGCATTTTCCGGACACAAAACTTACGGCCCGACGGGAATCGGAGTGTTATACGGCAAAGCCGAGATTTTGGAAAAAATGCCTCCTTATCAGTTCGGCGGAGATATGATTGAAAACGTCACTTTTGAAAAAACAACTTATGCCGATATTCCGGCCCGCTTTGAAGCCGGCACTCCGGCCTCGGTGCAGGCCATCGGTATGGCAGAAGGCTTGAAATACATCAAAAAGCTGGGATTTGCCGATATAATTAAGCATGAAGAGGAGCTAATCAAATATACCACCGAGCGCCTGTTGGAAGTTCCGCAACTTAAAATCATCGGCACGGCCAAGAAAAAAGGCGGAGTTTTCAGCTTTGCGGTTGGCAACATTCACCCGCAGGATATCGCTTTTGTATTAAATAAAGAAAATGTGGCTATCAGAATCGGGCATCATTGCGCTCAGCCGATTGTTAACCGTATGGGATATAACTCGTTGGCGCGCGCCTCCCTCGGCTTATATTCAACCAAAGAAGACATTGATAATTTGGTGGCGGCACTGCTTAAGGCCGAAAAATTTTTCAGAGAAGAATAATGAACGAAGAAATTAAAAAAACCGAAGAAGAAATTATCGGGGCTACCGAAAGCCGCCTGTTGCAAGCTATGAGCATTGATGACACCTTGGCGGAAACAATTCCGCAAGAACCGTTGCCGGATTTTGTGGCTTATGCCGGAGAATCTTTGGCGGCAGACGTGCAAAAGGCTCGTGAATTTGACATTATCGAACAAATTCGCACCGTGTCCGATCCGGAAATTCCAATAAATGTTTATGATATGGGGCTGATTTATAAAATCGAGCAAAAAGAAAGCGGCGACGTGTATATTGAAATGACGCTGACCGCCCCTACCTGCCCGATTGCCGGTGTTTTACCGCAACAGGTGGCCGATGCCGTGGCCACACTCGCCGGAGTGGGCAAAACCGAGGTTAAACTCGTTTGGGAACCGGCGTGGACTCCGGATAAAATGAAAGATGAAGCCAAAGAAATGTTGGAGCTTTTATAAATGGACATTGAGGAACTGATTGAAAACTTTTCTTTTTTTGAAAATTGGGAAGAAAAATACCAGTATGTAATAGATTTGGGGCATAAACTTGAACCGCTTGATGACTCGTTTAAAACCGAAGAATGGAAGGTTAAAGGTTGCCAATCGCAAGTATGGCTGGTGCCGCAATTTGCCGACGGTCGCATTCATTTTAAGGGCGATAGTGACGCGATTTTGGTACGCGGAATTATCGCCATTGTGCTGATGATTTATAACGATAAAACGCCGGAAGAAATAAAAAGTATTGATGTTACAAAAATTTTTGCTAAACTCGGATTAGAAGAAAACTTAACCCCGAGCCGGCGCAACGGTATGCTTTCCATGGTGTCAAAAATCAGGGAATACGCCGAAAAAACTTAGGAACAACGCATGAATATCCACGAATATCAGGCAAAAAAAATTTTAGCTCAATACGGAATAAACGTTCCGAAAGGGGCGATTGCCTATACTCCGAGCGAGGCCAAACGTGTGGCGCAAAAGCTTTCTTCGCGCGGTCCGTGGATGTTAAAGGCGCAAATTCAGGCCGGAGCGCGCGCCACCGGACACTTTATCGACCATGACGCCGGCGGCAAAGGCGGAATCCGACTGGTTACGCAAATTACCAATATTCCGTACGAAACCTCGCAAATGCTTAACAATACATTAGTTACCAATCAAACCGACGAAAAAGGCCGTTTGGTGACCAAAGTATATGTTGAAACTCACGAAGAAACCAAATCTTCTTTTTACGTCAGTATGATTATCGATAACATTATACCGGCGATAACCCTTTTGATTTCCGACGTGGCAAATGAAAATATCGTGCATTTGGCGCAACATCAAAAAGATAAAATCCTGCGTTTGAATTTGCAATACGACCAAGGAATCAGCGACGAGCAAATATATAAAATATTGGATTTTCTGTCGCTGGATAAGGTTTATTTGCGCAGTTTTCACGATTTTTTGGGCAAGTTGCTGTTTACGTTCATCAACTTGGACGCGCAGATGATAGAAATAAATCCGGTCGGTATTTTGCCGGATAAAACACTGATTGCGCTTGACGCCAAAATAAATTTTGATGACAATGCTCTGTTCCGACATCCGGATATTGTACGCATTCACGAAGATTTTGAAGAAAAATCGCGTTATCGCAAGGCCAAAACCTGCGGCTTTCAATATCACGAATTTGACGGCAACATCGGGTGTATTGTTAACGGCGAGGGCTTGGCGCTTGAGGCTATGGATATTATCAAATCCAAAGGCTATCTCACGGCTTGTTCCTTAAATGTTAAGGGCGGAGTTGACAAAGACAAAATCGCCGCCGGAATCAAAATAATTATGAGCAATCCGCGCATTGAGGGCGTTTTCATCAACATTATCGGCGGCTTTGTGCGCTGCAATTTGATTGCCGACGGCATTTTGGAAGCCTCGAAAGATGTGGGCTTGACGGTGCCGTTGGTGGTACGCTTTGAGGGCACCAACAAAAACGAAGCAATGTCTATTTTAGAGCAATCGAATCTGCATATTATTTTTGCAGAAAACGCCGATGAGGCCGTAGATAAACTGTTGGCAAAAATGGAGATTAACGACTGATGGCTATTCTGGCAAATAAAAATTCGCGGGTTTTGATTCAGGGAATTACCGGCACTCAGGCCACGTTTCACGTTAAGCGTTCTTTGGAGGGCGGCACCAACATTATAGCCGGCACCTCTCCGGGACACGGCGGAGAAGAACATTTGGGCGTACCGGTGTTTAACAATGTTCGCGAGGCGCAGCGCCGTTTTGCTTTTGACGCCAGCGTGCTGTTTGTGCCGGCAATGGCCACCAAAAACGCCGTGCGCGAAGCCGTTGAGGCCGAAATCGGCTTAATCGTTTCCATCGCCAGCGGGGTTCCGGTTCACGATATGCTCGAAATCCGCAGTATGCTTAAAGGCTCTAAAACGCTGATGATTGGCCCGAACACTCCGGGAATTATAACTCCGGGGGAAGCGAGATTGGGAATTTTTCCGGACAATATCCATAAAAAAGGCAAAATCGGCATCATTTCCCGCTCGTCTACTCTGACTTATGAGGCGGTTTTGCAAACCAACAAAGCCGAGCTTGGACAATCTACCGTTATCGGGTTGGGTGATGATATGATTATCGGTACCGACTTTCGCGAGCTGATTAAAAAGTTTATGGACGATGACGAAACCAGCGCCGTGGTGTTGGTCGGAAAGGCCGATAATATGTATGAACAACTGGCTGCCGAATATTACGCCTCGCTCACAAACAAAAAGCCGATTGTGGCGTTTGTGGCCGGTGAAGCTTTGCCGTTTGGGCATACCATGGGTTACGCCGTGGATATTATCACTCACGGCCGCGTTACCGTCAGCGATAAAAAGCGCATAATGCGCGAGGCCGGAATTATTGTGGTGGACCGCATGAATCAGGTTCACGAATCTTTGCTGAATTTAAAGTTATAATGAAAATCTTAAACGCTATTCTCAATTTGTTGTTGCCGCCGCGTTGCATTAAATGCGGAAAAATTTTGGCCGCAAAAAACGGCTTATGTCCGGAATGTTTTGCTAAAATTCGTTTCATCAGCGCGCCGCTGTGTTATAAGTGCGGCCGACCGTTTTTAAGCGACAAAAATCTCAAATTCGGTGTGGTGCAATGTTGCGGCGAATGCTTGCAAAAGAAACGCTTTTTATTTGAGTTACAACGCTCGGCGTTTATTTATGATGACGAATCGAAAGACCTGATTTTAGATTTGAAATTCCGTGACAAAACCGGATATGCAGAAACTTTGGCCGGTTTACTTTATTCTGCCGGAGCTGATATTTGGAAAGAAAATCCGGACTTGCTCATTCCCGTGCCGATACATCGTTTGCGCCTGTTGCAACGGCGTTATAACCAGTCTGCCCTGTTGGCCGATTATTTGGCGCGCAAGGTAAATATTCAAACCGATTGCAACTCGCTTATCCGTTGCCGCAACACCGTTCCGCAAGTGCAACTTTCGGGTAGCGCGCGCCGCAATAATTTAAAGCAAGCCTTTGAGGTGATAAAGCCGCAAAATATTAAAGGGCGCAAAATTGTTTTGATTGATGATGTGTCGACCACCGGCTCCACCTTAAACGGATGTGCCAAAGTTTTGCATCGTGCCGGTGCCGCAAAAATTTATGCCTTAACTTTGGCGCGCACCGAAGACTAAATTATCCGGCGCAAAATTCCTTCATTTTGCCGCAACATTTCTTCAGCCTGTGCTTTATCGCACTTTTTTATCAGCATCACGCAAGCCGTTTTTACATTGTCGGCAATTTCCAGCGTTTGCTCCGCGGTTGCCGAATCGACCTTGGCAATATCGCAAACGTAGCGTACGGCGCGCTGTCGCAGTTTTTGATTGTGAATCTGCAAGTCAACCATATAATTGCAATAGGTTTTGCCGATGCGAATCATGGCGCCGGTAGAAAGCATATTGACCACCATTTTTTGCGCCGTTCCCGATTTCATGCGTGATGAGCCGGAAACCGCTTCCGGCCCGACTTCGGTGCAAAGAAAAATGTCGGCATACGGCTTAAATGCCGCCTCGGGATTGGAGGTAACGGCAATCGTCAGCGCTCCTTTGGCTTTAGCCAATTCCAAAACTTTTACCGTATAATGCGGGTTGCCGCTGGCCGATATTGCCACCACCACATCTTTGAATGAAGGGTTAAACTCCGTTATATCTTCTAGGGCAAAATCATCGCTGTCTTCAGCGTTTTCTACGGCATAACGCACCGCTTGCGCACCACCGGAAATATACCCTTGAATCATATCGTCGGTAACTCCGTAAGTCGGAGGCATTTCCGAAGCATCCAAAATTCCGATGCGGCCGCTGGTGCCGCTGCCGAAATACGCCATTCTGCCGCCGGTTCTGAGCCTGTCGGCGATCAAATCTATTGCTTTGCCGATTTGGGGCAAAATCTTTTCCACTGCCAACGCGACTTTTTTATCTTCGTTATTTATCAAACGAGCGATTTCTGCCCCGTTTTGCAAATCTATATTTATTGTGTCGGGATTGATATTTTCAGTAATTGCGGCCATAACACACCTCTTTTCAATATGTTAACCACTTTATCACCGATATTTTAACAAACTATAAAAAAATGATTGACATTTAATAAAAAATAATGATTATAAGCAGAGAGCGGCCGATTTCGGTCGGCTTGCGAAACCCCTGAAGAAAGAATATAACGGAGGGGTGGCAGAGCGGTCAAATGCAACGGACTGTAAATCCGTCGACTTTCGTCTACGATGGTTCGAATCCATCCCCCTCCACCACTAAAATCTCTCTTAAGGGGTTTTTAATTTCAATATTAAGCCTAAGCGGGTGTAGCTCAATGGTAGAGCAGAA